>NZ_MSXV01000052.1:294933-295233 GCF_001945395.1 Pseudomonas sp. PA15(2017)
GTGCCTGCATTGAAATCGGCTACCGCGGTGCCGGTACCTTCGAGTTCCTTTATGAAGACGGCCGTTTCTACTTCATCGAGATGAACACCCGCGTCCAGGTCGAGCACCCGGTTACCGAAATGGTCACCGGCATCGACATCGTCAAGGAGATGCTCAGCATCGCCGCGGGCAACAAGCTGTCGTACAAGCAGGAAGACATCAAGCTCCTGGGCCACGCCCTGGAGTGCCGCATCAACGCCGAAGACCCGGACAACTTCATGCCTTGCCCCGGCAAGGTGAAGCACTTCCACGCTCCGGGCG
>NZ_MSXV01000053.1 GCF_001945395.1 Pseudomonas sp. PA15(2017)
ACGGAAATAGCCACACTGGAAGGCAAGCTCTTCCTATGCGTGGTGCTTGACCTGTACAGCAAGCTGGTGATCGGTTGATCGATGCATCACCGTCAGGATCGGCAGATGGTGATTCGAGCGGTGGAGATGGCGATCTGGCAGCGCCAGGGTGACTGGTCGGTGATCCTGCATTCGGATCGCGGCAGCCAATTCACCAGCGCTGACTACCAGCGTTTTCTGAATCGCAATACGCTGGTCTGCAGCATGAGTGCCGTCGGGCATTGCGGCGACAACGCTGCCTGTGAAGGCCTCTTCGGTCAGCTTAAGCGGGAGCGCGTTGCCCATCAGTCGTATCAAACTCGTGATGAAGCACGGGCAGATTTATTCGACTACATCGAACGGTTTCATAACCCACGAATGCGTCGTAGAGTCGCCCGGCAAGACCTGAAGTTTTCAGCCCTTTTCAAACCGTCCGTGGAAATGGGGTAGAACCCGTCACTCTGGCGGATAGGCCTTGAATACCTCAGGCGCTCGGCCAGCGATTTATCTTGTTCGGCACTCGCCAGGATGGAGCTATTGCTGCGTGACGAGGTACACCAGCAAGCTCAGGCGTTGGAGTAGATTTGTGGGGATTCCTCAGGAACAGACCCTAGTGAACAGGAACGGTCGCGGGGGCCGACGGGCTGAGACCCTTAAATAGAACCTCGGCTACCCCACGGACTTGCCTGGCATGTGCGTCAAGGTCGGGAGACGTTTGCTGAATGAGTTTGGCGAATAGAAACCCGCAGTAATCATTCAGGAAATCAGCGACGAAGCCCGCGTCAAAATCCTGGTTGAGCATGCCACGGCCCTGCAGTTCGCGGAGCAGATCAGCAACCTGCGAAGCTAAACGCTGGCTCACTGCATTCATGCCAGGCGTGAACCCAAACGCCAGGATTTCTCTCCAGATCGATAGTGGAAGGGCTTCGAGTTCCCGTCTCATCACTGCCGCCTGAAGACTGCACAAAGCGTCGACAGCATTATCGAAATGTGCCAGTTGCTGTCGGATATCACTGATGGCGGCACGATCCGCTCGGTCGACCAAGGCTAAGAGAATCTCCTGCTTGTTGCCGAAATAGTTGAATACAGTAGGTGTGGAGACGCCTGCAGCCTTGGCAACTTGCTCAACGGTGGTGGTACTAAATCCGTTGCTGTCGAACAGCACCAGGGCCGCGCCGAGAATGGCTTCTCGACGCTGCTCCCTTTGCTTTTCTCTCAATCCGGCCATATTTCTCCCCACCAAGCCCTAATCGTAAAAACAAACCCATATTATCTTATGCTCGATAAAATATTTTACCTGGCTACACCGTAGCGCCGGATCTGCACCCAGAACTTGGGGATTGCGCGCCGGAACCAGATCGAGAAGGTCTTTCCTTGAGATCATTACACCGCCAGTCCCCGCCGCGAACGCCACTACCCTGCTGGCAATACCGACGCCGATGACTCTGGAGCGTACCCGAGTGATCGTCGACAAGCTCACTGAACGTGCTGCTCTGAATCGCAGTCATACGAGCACCCGGCCAGTCCTCGAGGTAGATGATGCGTTTGATACCCGGATTGACTACCGATGCATGCGTGCTGATAGCCGGCGCCAGCCGAGGTATCGGCCTGGCCCTGTGCACCGCATTGCTGGCCCGCGATGATGTAACCCAGCTGTGGGCCGTTGCCCGGCAAGCCAGCACGTGCGAGGAGCTGGCCGAACTGGCCGAGCGGTACGGGCAGCGCCTGAAGCGGGTCGATTGCGACGCGCGTGATGAGCAATCCCTTGAAGCACTGGCAAGCGACGTGCGTGGAGAATGCGACCACCTGCACCTTGTCATCAGCACCCTGGGCATCCTTCAGCATGACGGTGCCAAAGCCGAAAAGGCCCTGTCTCAGCTGAACCTGGCGAGCCTGCAGGCAACCTTCGCGACCAACACCTTCGCGCCGATCCTGCTGCTCAAGCGCCTGCTGCCGTTACTGCGCAAACAACCCGCCACCTTCGCAGCGCTCTCCGCCAGGGTCGGCTCCATCGGCGACAATCGCCTGGGCGGCTGGTACAGCTACCGGGCCAGCAAAGCGGCGCTCAACCAACTGCTGCACACGGCCAGCATCGAACTGAAACGCCTCAACCCGGCCTCTACTGTCCTGGCGATCCACCCTGGTACGACTGACACGCAGTTGTCTCAGCCGTTTCAGGCGAACGTGCCCGAGGGACAACTATTCGAACCGGCGTTCTCGGCAGATCGCATCATCGAATTGATAGCTGCCCATGGACCGGACGACAGCGGGAGTTTTTGGGCCTGGGACAACAAGCCGATTGTTTGGTGATTGGATTTACTCGGGGATATAAGCGAATATTTCACGAGCGGTTATTCGGCGGCCAAAGGCGGTCATTGTGAATTGTTCAGGGATGCTTCCAACACGTCGAGAAAGATGCGCATTCGGTGCGACATCTGTTGTCTGGTCGAAAGCACAGCAGTCATGCAAAGTTGCTGGGGTGCATCCTCCAGCTCCGCCAGCCGCCAGCTAGCATCTTCATAATCGTCCCGAATATCCCGATACTTAAGCCTTGCTAGCCCCAACCCATGTTTGCTTGCGGTACACAACACTTCACGCTGTTCGCAAAGAACAACTCTTTGCTTTTGTAGCCAACTGTTTCACCGTGTTGGTTTTTTTATCGAAAACGTGAGGTAGTTTCCATAAGCGCCCTTCATACCGACCAGCGGCGCGCTTGGCGCGATTTCGCCTGCCTATAATCGGTTCGCACTTATGGGTGGACTGAAGATCTAATCGTTTACCCATCAGCTATGGATTCGGAATTTCGCTAGTGGCTTTCAATATCCTGGCCGTTTTACTAGGTAGCCTCGAATCTCACATCAGATAAAACCATGAATCTTGTATTGCGTATCGCTTGCAAAGGATTGACCTCTCATGAGCAGGGACTGCTTTCTCAGCAACTGAAAATGCTCAAAGGTCGCACAGCGTACAGATGGGACTATGTAGGGGAGAGCGAGCAGGCTGAACTCAGGATCCTGCGTCGTCCTGACGAGCTTGGCGGCCGCGCGCAGGTGCAGAACCTTGTCGACGGCCAACTATACCCGGCATGCGCCATAGAGTGGCCATTACGCTTGTTCGGCCTTCTTGAGTTACTGGTTGAATTCGAAAAACGGCCGCATCCTGAGGAGCCCCCCGTCCTAGGGCTTTGTGAGCAGTTAGCAGGTTTATCCGCAGGCAGTCTATACCGACTTAGTGATGACCTGATCATCGCACCTGGTGCTGATCTGGTGCTAACCCGCCATGATGATTTCGAGGCCACCTTGCAGCGCTTCTCTGGCCTTGTGAAGGTATCTGCTCCCGAAGGGCTTGTTCCGATTAGCGAGTTGTCTCAGTTTCCTATACGGCATTCCTTCAAAAAGCTGCTTTGGTCACTAGCACTGGGGGGCGGAACCCGTGTTGACAGCGAGTTGCGCGCTGCCAACACGACCTTTCGCTTAAAAGCCTGGCCGCTGCTCGGCGAATGGCAGAGCTCCCCCCCGCTGCTTCGGCTCGCGGCCCTATATACCCGTAGGTTCGCCAGTATTGAGCGCGGCATGGCATTTTCAGGCGCAAGCTGCGAGCAGGTGCAGTCTTTCCTATTTGCCTGCAAGTGTTGCGGCATTGGGCTGGAAGCGCGCGTAGAGCAGCAAGCGACGGTCGCCGCTCCCTCTGAACTAACACTGTTGCAGCGTTTACGTATGCGCCTTGGCTTGAGCTATGGAAAATCGAGACAGGTATGAAGATTCTTTTCATCGGCCCCATGGGCTCGGGCAAGACAACGGCCATCAATGCGGTGAGCGACATCGATGCGGTTTCTACCGAGGCCGAGAACAACGACCTGGAACTCAATGGCAAGGCGATGACTACGGTGGCCATGGACTATGGCGAGATTCACCTGAGCGACGGGGAGATCGTTGCCCTATACGGCATCCCCGGACAGGTGCGTTTTGATTTCATGTGGTCGATCCTGGCCGAAGGTGCTATGGGCGCTGTGCTATTGCTCGATCACGGCGACAGGGATGCATGCGGTCAACTGGCGATCTATCTCGACGCCTTCCCTGAATTGGTGAGCCGTGGTGCGCTGGTCATCGGTATAGGTCATACCTGCCTACCCGCAGCACAGGTATTAGCACCTTATCAGGAGGTCTTACGCCAACGCGACTTAGCACTGCCTCTGTTTCATACGGATGTGCGCAAGCGCTCCAACGTACTTCTGCTTATCGAGTCGCTGATTGCCAATGCCGAAGTCAACCAAATAATGGAGAACCTCTAGTCATGTCTCAGGCCACTGCCACGCTGCGAAGCCTTTGCGTGCAGCACCTTCAGGAGCTGAAAGATGGCACCGAACACTTGGTCATGGCCGCAGTGTCTTCGTCCGACGGCTTCCCCATCGCATTGCTCGATGCAGAGCCCCAGTTGGGGCGCAAGGCGACGGCTATGGCGGCGGCACTTGATGGCCTAAGCAAATCGATTGCCAGGGAGTTCGCCCTCGGCGGTATCGAAGGCACAGTGCTGGAATGCGAGTTTGGCCTGGTGTTATGCCGACAGGTGCACACACCCAAGCGCAATCTGGTGCTGATAATTATCATGAGCAAGGACGTAACCTACGGACATGCTCTTTGGGCAATAAAAAATGCGGCCAGAGCCCTGGCTACCTCACTGCAGGCGTCCATTGAAGTTGGCGCCGTACCTACATTTACCAATGTTAAGGAATGATTTGTGGCTACCATTACTGAAAATCTCAACCAGTTGCTCGAAGTCGATGGTGCGCTAGCTGCGGCCGTTGTTGACTACTCCAGCGGCATGCTACTGGGTTCGGTGGGGCAGGGCATCGACTTGGATATTGCTGCAGGCGGTAACACTGAAGTCGTTCGTGCCAAGTTGAAGACCATGAAGATGTTGGGCCTCGACGAGAACATTGAGGATATCCTGATCACCCTCGGCACGCAGTACCATCTGATCCGTCCACTCACGAGCACTAAGGAACTGTTCATGTATTACGTGCTGGATCGCTCAAAAGCTAACCTGGCTTTGGCTCGGCGCAAACTGCAATTAGTTGAAAGTCAAATCGCCATTTAACCGAGAATTATCAAATACGAGAATTTGGATTGAGCTGTCGTAGGCTAGACGCAGCGGCCATAGATCTATCCAATTCTGCCGATTCCCTGTCCGTCAATATGCAGCAGGGTCTGCAAGTTATCTATGGACTGGATCGGCCGCT
Source organism: Pseudomonas sp. PA15(2017) (assembly GCF_001945395.1). GTDB lineage: Bacteria > Pseudomonadota > Gammaproteobacteria > Pseudomonadales > Pseudomonadaceae > Aquipseudomonas. The sequence continues at coordinate 5,258 of NZ_MSXV01000053.1, forward strand.
AACCCGCCTTGCTGTTCCCGAACTTGCCGTCACCCTTACCTCGCGCTAAAGTCCCGCCCGTCACGGTAAATCCCGTGACCGGGTGTGGTAGCCCGATTCACACGAAGGCGCGGTAGCGCCATAGCCGAGAGCAGGCGCTTTTTTGTGTCTGTTGCTTTCTCGTGCAGTTATGGCGGGCCGTGTGAGGCAGGCTTCGGCCTGGCCGGCCTTCCTTCGTGAGTCGGTCTACCACCCTTGCACGGTCCGCCTCCATATCGTGTGGTAGCGAATGGAACGCGGCTCCTTAAATTCACGAAGGAGCATAAGGAAAATGCACTATCCCCCTTTTACCCGAGGGCACCGCCCTGGGCTGCAAGCCGTCTTGTCCGCTTCCATTCTGGAGGTGCCGCATGAACCGATCTGAATCCGTCGTTATCCCCTTCCCTACTCCGCCAAACCCACTGCTCAGCCAGGTGGCCGATGATTATTCGGTGCTGGCCGCCGCCGAGTATCAGGCTGCGTTGCTGGCAAAGTTGCTCAGGCGTATGCCAGAGCAGGAGCTAGCGGATATCAGCAACGCGATGCTCAGCGAGCTGGTGGTGCTGTACCGAAAGGCCATCAACCAGGCACAGGGGAGGGCCAGACATGAGTGAAGGCCAACAGCACCTCGCCTACCTGCCAGCCCATGACGGGCACGGGGCGGCCACCTTCGGCTTGAGCGAGAACTGCCAGGCGAGCTTCACCCATGGCGCCCAACAGGCGCAGGCCTGGCTGGACGACGGCAACAGCGGCTGGCTATGGACGGGCCTGCTGCTGGAACGCCAGCAGTTCCCGCCCGGTGCGCAGCGCCACGCCTTCGAGCTGGGCTTTCTCAGCCGTATTCACCAACGCCTGTGCTCGCCCTTGGGTGGCGGGCACTTGGCCAGACGGACGGAGCTGCAGTTGTAAGCCAAGGGCGATGGGCTGCAGTAGGTAGCCCATCGCTTGTTGCTCGTTCACGTGCAGCGCACCGGGGTATCGATGCACGGTGTGTGGGGTATTGCAAATGATCGGCTTGAAACGGACACTGCGTCGCTAGAGCCCGATGTACAACCGTGCACCTCAGTCAAGACCTGCTGCCGACACTCACCCTATTAGGGCTTCAGACCCGAGAGCATGGAAACTCCGTTTTCCGGCCTGGTGGAGCCTGTTCAGGTGCACCGCTTGTGATGAGTGCAATAGAGGGCCTGCGTATTGGCCTTCGACCAACAGCAGCCAAAACCAGCGTAGTACCTTGCACAACGGTCACTGGACGATCACGTAGCCAGTCACCTAGTGCCGCCGCCCACCTACCCCATCACTCTCGTGCCGCCACTGCCGTGGGCTGACGCCGAACCAGCGGCGGAAGGCGCGGGAGAAGGCGCTGACTTCGGAGTAGCCGAGCAGTGGCGCCAGGTTGGAGATGGGCAGTTGGTGCTGGCGCAGGTAGTGGGTGGCGAGTTCGCAACGCACCTTGTCGACCATCGCGGTGAAGGTAAGTCCCTGGTCGCGCAGACGGCGCTGTAGCGACCAACTGCTCATGCCCAGTTGCTCGGCGGCCAATTCCAGTACCGGCTCGCCCATCAGCAATTGCTGGCGAATCTGCTCGCGCACGTCATCGGTCAGGTCGCGCTCGCCTCGGCCGTTCAGGGCACTGAGTTGGCTGAGCGAATCCTGCATCACCAGCAGCAGGATGGGGTCGCCCTGCGGCATGGCGCGCTCGAGGCCGCGCTTGGGGATGAGCAGCGAATTGAACGGCTGCTCGAAGTACACCGGCGCGTCGAAGACTTTGCAGTGCTCGTGCCAGTGTTCCGGGCGTGGGTGTTCGAAGTGCACCGCGCGCGGTGCCCACTGTGGGCCGAGCACGTGGCGCACCAGGTTGAGGGCCATGCCCAGGGTCAACTCGGCATCCTGCCGACGGCAGAGAATCGCACCGTGACGCACCTGGTAGTCGAAGCGGTAGCACTCGCCCTCGTCCACCAGGCGGATCAGGCTGTTGCGCTGGTGCAGCGGAAAGGCACGGGCGAAGTTGATCAGCGCCTGTTCGACGGTCGCCGAGCAAAGGCCGATATAGCCAAGCAGCCCCAACGCCTGGGGCTTGAACTGCTGCCCGTAGTAAAGCCCGAAGTTGTCGCAGCCAGACTGGCGCGACGCCTCCTCCAGCACCTGGCAATAATTGGGCAAGGCCAGGCTCAGGGTGGGATGGCGCAGGGATTCGGGGTCGATGCCGGATACGCCAAGGATACGATCCGGATCACCGCCGTGTTTTTCGATGAAGCCGCACAAGCCGCTGGCCGCTGCAGCCAGAACGCCGGTATTGGAGGGGCTGCCGGACGACAGCGGCAAGCCGGCAGACAGGTCGGGCTGGACGAGAACGGGGCTCATGGCGCCTCCTTGGTGACAATTTGTGTCTGGAAGCAAGAAACACGCCGGTTGTTGAATGCACCACCAACAACCGCTCCTTGTCAGGCTCCTCGTCTCACGCCATTCAAAAGCCCTGCTGCAAAAGCCCTGAAACGGGTCATCCGGAAACACTCGCACCGAAATCGAGCGCTCCCAGTTGACCCGACGCGACACGCCATAGGCCACCGTCGAAATTTGACTTTGCAGAACAGCCAGCCTCGCCTAGCGTCAAGTCGGCCACATGAATTCGTCTCATAGTTCATCACGAGCCCCGGTCGTGCTCGCGACCCGCCCCTGAAAACTACAAGAACTCGTAATGGGAGAACGTCAATGATCTATGCCAAACCCGGTACCGCAGGCGCCGTTGTCACCCTCAAACCGCGCTACGGCAACTACATCGGCGGCGAGTTCGTCGCGCCGGTGGGCGGTCAGTACTTTACCAATACCAGCCCGGTGGATGCCTCGGCCATCGGCGAATTCCCGCGCTCGGACGCCAAGGACATCGACAAGGCCCTGGACGCCGCCCACGCTGGCGCCGATGCCTGGGGCAAGACCTCCGTGCAGGACCGCGCGCTGGTGCTGCTGAAGATCGCCGACCGCATCGAAGCCAACCTCGAGCTGCTGGCCGTGGCCGAAACCTGGGACAATGGCAAGGCCGTGCGCGAAACCCTGAACGCCGACGTGCCCCTGGCCGCCGATCATTTCCGCTACTTCGCCGGCTGCATCCGCGCCCAGGAAGGCACCTCGGCGGAGATCAACGAGCACACCGCGTCCTACCACTTCCACGAGCCGCTGGGCGTGGTCGGGCAGATCATCCCCTGGAACTTCCCGCTGCTGATGGCCGCCTGGAAACTCGCTCCCGCGCTGGCCGCCGGCAACTGCGTGGTATTGAAACCAGCCGAGCAGACGCCGCTGTCGATCACCCTGCTGGCCGAGATCATCGGCGACCTGCTGCCCCCAGGCGTGCTCAATATCGTCCAGGGCTTCGGCCGTGAAGCTGGCGAAGCCCTGGCCACCAGCACGCGCATCGCCAAGATCGCCTTTACCGGCTCCACCCCAGTCGGCTCGCACATCATGAAATGCGCCGCCGCGAACATCATCCCAAGCACCGTAGAGCTGGGCGGCAAGAGCCCGAACCTGTTCTTCGAAGACATCATGCAGGCCGAGCCGGCGTTCATCGAGAAGGCGGCCGAAGGCCTGGTGCTGGCGTTCTTCAACCAGGGCGAGGTGTGCACCTGCCCGTCGCGGGCACTGGTGCAGGAGTCGATCTTCGAGCCGTTCATGAACGAGGTGATGAAGAAGATCAAATCGATCAAGCGCGGCAACCCGCTGGACACCGACACCATGGTCGGCGCCCAGGCCTCGCAGCAGCAGTACGACAAGATCCTCAGCTACCTGGAGATCGCCCAGCAGGAAGGCGCCGAGCTGCTCACCGGCGGCGCGACCGAGAAGCTGGAGGGCGACCTGGCCGGCGGTTATTACATCCAGCCGACCCTGCTCAAGGGCACCAACAAGATGCGTGTGTTCCAGGAAGAAATCTTCGGCCCGGTGGTCGGCGTGACCACCTTCAAGGACGAAGCCGAAGCCCTGGCCATCGCCAACGACACCGAGTTCGGCCTGGGCGCCGGCGTGTGGACGCGCGACATCAGTCGCGCCTACCGCATGGGCCGCGGCATCAAGGCCGGACGTGTCTGGACCAACTGCTACCACCTGTACCCGGCGCACGCTGCCTTTGGCGGCTACAAAAAGTCCGGGGTCGGGCGCGAAACCCACAAGATGATGCTCGACCATTATCAGCAGACCAAGAACCTGCTGATAAGCTACGACATCAACCCGCTGGGCTTCTTCTGAAACTGCCGAATGCCATCGAACGCAGCCAACTAAAGCGACGCCCCGCCTTCTGACGGCGGGGCGTGCAGGAGTCCCAAAAATGTCCAAAGAGACAATCGCCACACCCTCGCAAGGCGGTGTGGAAACCGAAGCGGTCAGCGCCGACTACTTCGCCAACCGGCAATTGAAACAAGGCGCCGCCGGCTGGATCCTGTTGATCGGCCTCGGCGTGGCCTACGTGATTTCCGGCGACTACGCCGGCTGGAACTTCGGCCTGGCCCAGGGCGGCTGGGGCGGCATGTTCATCGCCACGCTACTGATGGCGACCATGTACCTGTGCATGTGCTTCTCGCTGGCCGAACTGTCGTCGATGATCCCCACCGCCGGCGGCGGCTACGGTTTCACCCGCACCGCGTTCGGGCCCTGGGGCGGCTTCCTGACCGGCACGGCGATCCTCATCGAATACGCCATCGCGCCGGCGGCCATCGCCTGTTTTATCGGTGCCTACTGCGAGTCGCTGTTCGGCGTCGGCGGCTGGATCATCTACCTGGTGTTCTACGTGGTGTTCATCGGCATCCACATCCTCGGTGCCGGGGAAGCGCTGAAGCTGATGTTCGCCATCACCGCCGTCGCCGCCATCGCCCTGGGCGTGTACATCGTCTCCATGGCGTCGCACTTCCAGGTCGCCAACCTGTTCGACATTCCCACCACCGACGCCAATGGCGCCAGCAGCTTCCTGCCCTTCGGCTACCTGGGCATCTGGGCCGCCCTGCCCTATGGCATCTGGTTCTTCCTGGCAGTGGAAGGCGTGCCGCTGGCCGCCGAGGAAACCAAGGATCCGAAGCGCGACCTGCCACGCGGCCTGATCGGCGCGGTGCTGGTGCTGCTGGTGTTCGCCGGGCTGATTCTGCTGGTCGGCCCAGGCGCCGCCGGTGCCCAGTCGCTGGTGGCATCGGGTAACCCGCTGGTCGAATCGCTGGTCAAGGTTTACGGCGGTTCCACGTGGATGAGCCAGTTCGTCAACCTGGTCGGCCTGGCCGGTCTGATCGCCAGTTTCTTCTCGATCATCTACGCCTACTCGCGGCAGATCTTCGCCCTGTCGCGTGCCGGCTACCTGCCACGCAGCCTGTCGCTGACCAACCGCAACAAGGCGCCGGTCATGGCCCTGATCGTCCCGGGCATCATCGGCTTCGGCCTGTCGCTGACCGGCCAGGGTGACCTGCTGATTCTGGTCGCGGTATTCGGCGCCACGCTGTCCTACGTACTGATGATGGCGGCGCACATCACCCTGCGCAGCCGTCGTCCAGACATGCCGCGCCCCTATCGCACCCCCGGTGGCGTACTGACCTCGTCGGTGGCTCTGGTGCTGGCAGCGGTAGCGCTGGTGGCCTGCTTCCTGGTCGACCTGCGGGTCGTGATCGGCGCGGCAGTCATCTACGCTCTGTTCATTGCCTACTTCGCGCTGTACAGCCGTCACCACCTGGTGTCCGGCACGCCGGAGGAAGAGTTCGCGGCGATTCAGGCTGCCGAGCAGTCACTGCGTTAACCCCTTGCAGCGGCCGCTGAAAGGCGGCCGCGACAGGAGACATGATTCATGGCTGGATTCACTCACACCATCGCCCACATGACCTGGCGCTTCGACAGCCTGCGCGAGCTGATGGCCAAGGCCAGCCCGGCCCGCTCCGGTGATTACCTGGCCGAGGTCGCCGCGCAGAGCGACGCCGAGCGCGCCGCGGCGCAGATGGCCCTGGCCGACGTGCCGCTGGAGCACTTCCTGCAGGAAGCGGTGATTCCCTATGAACAGGACGAAGTCACCCGGCTGATCGTCGACACCCATGATGCCGACGCCTTCGCCCCGGTCAGCCACCTGACGGTCGGCGGGCTGCGCGACTGGCTGCTCAGCGATGCCGCCGACGAAACCAGCCTGACCGCCCTGGCACCGGGGTTGACGCCGGAAATGGCCGCGGCGGTGTCGAAGATCATGCGCGTGCAGGATCTGGTGCTGGTTGCCCAGAAGACCCGCGTGGTCACCCAATTCCGCAACACCATGGGCCTGCGCGGGCGAATGTCCACGCGCCTGCAGCCCAACCACCCGACCGACGATCCGGCAGGCATCGCCGCCAGCATCCTCGACGGCCTGCTGTACGGTAACGGCGATGCGATGATCGGCATCAACCCGGCCACCGACAGCGCCAGCTCGATCCGCGCCCTGGTGGACATGCTCGACGCGATCATCCAGCGCTACGAGATCCCCACCCAATCCTGCGTGCTGACCCACGTCACCAGCTCCATCGCCGCCATCGAGCGCGGTGCTCCGCTGGATCTGGTGTTCCAGTCGATCGCCGGCACCGAGGCGGCCAACGCCAGCTTCGGCGTGACCCTCAAGGTGCTGCAGGAAGGCTACGAAGCCGGCCTGAGCCTCAAGCGCGGCACCCTGGGCAACAACCTCATGTATTTCGAGACCGGCCAGGGCAGCGCGCTGTCGGCCAACGCCAACCATGGCGTCGACCAACAGACCTGCGAAACCCGCGCCTACGCCGTGGCCCGGCACTTCAAGCCGTTTCTGGTCAACACCGTGGTCGGCTTCATCGGCCCGGAATACCTCTACAACGGCAAGCAGATCATCCGCGCCGGCCTGGAAGATCACTTCTGCGGCAAGCTGCTCGGCGTGCCCATGGGCTGCGACATCTGCTACACCAACCACGCCGAGGCCGACCAGGACGACATGGACACCTTGCTGACCCTGCTCGGCACGGCGGGCATCAACTTCATCATGGGCATCCCCGGCTCCGACGACGTGATGCTCAACTACCAGACCACGTCGTTTCACGATGCCCTGTACGCGCGCAAGGTGCTCGGCCTGCATGCGGCGCCGGAGTTCGAAGCCTGGCTGGCGCGCATGGGCATCTTCCAGCAACAGGGCGGCCGCCTGCATATGGGTAACGAGCTGCCGCCGGCATTTCGCCAGGCCCTGGCGCAACTGGCTTGAGAGGTCGCCATGTCCGATAAATCCCCCGCTACGCCCAACCCCTGGCAGCACCTGCGTCAGCTGACCCCGGCGCGTATCGCCCTGGGCCGCGCCGGGGTCAGCCTGCCCACCGCCGCGCAGCTGGATTTCCAGTTCGCCCACGCCCAGGCCCGCGATGCCGTGCACCTGCCCTTCGACCATCAAGGCCTGTGCGAAGAACTGCAGGGCCGCGGCCTGGATACCCTGCTGCTGCACAGCGCTGCCGCCGACCGGCACACCTACCTGCAGCGCCCGGACCTGGGCCGGCGCCTGGACGAAGAATCCGCCAGTGCGCTGGACGACTACGCCAAGGAAAACGGCCGTGGCTACGACCTGGCCATCGTCATCGCCGATGGCCTGTCTTCCCTGGCCGTGCGCCGTCACAGCCTGCCATTTCTGGAAAAGCTGCTGGAGCAGATCACCGAGGAAGGCTGGAAACTGGCGCCCATCAGCCTGGTACAACAGGGCCGGGTCGCCGTCGCCGACGAGGTGGGCGAACGGCTGGGCGCCAAGATGACGGTGATCCTGATCGGCGAACGCCCAGGCCTCAGCTCACCGGACAGCCTGGGCCTGTACTTTACCTACGCACCGCGGGTCGGCCTCAATGACGCCTACCGCAACTGCATCTCCAACGTGCGGCTGGAGGGCCTGAGCTACGGCATGGCGACCTTCCGATTGCTGTACCTGATGCGCGAAGCCTGCCGCCGCCAGCTGTCGGGTGTGGATCTGAAAGACGAAGCCGAAGTGCCGACCCTGGAAGACGCAGGGCCGGGGAATTTTCTGCTACCGGATAAGCGTTAGACCATCGCGCAGCACCTGTGGGAACGGGCGTAGGATGGGTGAACCCCATCGGCCATTGATGGGTTTTGCCTGCGCGGCCCGCTCCATACTACGGCCTCGCGGCTAAAGCCGCTCCCACGGTTGGTGCCTTTGTGGGAGCGGCTTTAGCCGCGATATTATCGAGCTCAACGCGCCTCGATGCGGAACCCCAGACGCGGAAAGTGCACATGCACGACGCCGGCGCGGTCATCTTCACGACGCAGGATCAGCTCCTCGGCGCCCGCGAAGAGCAGCTCGCCCTCCACGGCCTCCACGCCATAGTCGATAGCCGAAATCGCCACCCGCTGGCCGGCCGTGAAGCCATTCGGCTCGCTGAACACCTCCACCGGCAGCGGCGCTGGCGTAGCGGCGCGCGCTACCTCGATGGCCACTTCACCCCTGATTTCTTCGGACCTGCCGTGCCCGAACGCCAGCACGCGATCCAGCCAGGCCGCCACGGCCGGATAGCCATCGACCAGCGGCGAAGTCACCGGGGTGGCGCGCAGGAACCACAGCGGATGCGCCATGGCGATATCGGCCAGGCTCGCCGCGCCAAACAGAAAATCACCGCCGCTGGCATCGAGCTGTGCCTGCAGGCGGGTCACGAAGCTCGGCCACTGGTGCTTGGCCTGCTCGGCCGGCAGGCGGCTGGCCTGGCCGCCCGAGAACAGCTTGCTGCGGTCGGCGATAAAGGCCTGCACGAACTCCGGCGGTGCCTTGGCGAAACGCAGGGCCATGGATTCGGGCTGGAACACCAGGCTCACCGCATGCTGGAACACCACCGAGTCGGCCCACTGGGCGAAGGCGGCGATGGCGAACGCCTGGCTGCCCGGCAGCAACGCCGGCTGCGGCTGGTGCGCCTCCAGGCGGCGGGCGATCAGGGCGGTGTCACAGTAGATATCGGCGCCGATCTGCAGTACCGGCGTCTTGCGGTAGCCGCCAGTGAGGGCGGTGAGATCCGGCTTGGGCATCACGGGTGGAATCTGCACCGAACGCCAGGCGAGGTTCTTGAAGCCCATCAGCAGACGCGCCTTCTCGGCGAAGGGCGAGGTGGGGTAATGGTGCAGGATCAGATCAGACATGGAAGCCTCCGGAGACGGACGAGCTCCCAGCTTAACTCAGCTTCCCGACAGCGTTAGCAGGCCGTTGAAAAACGTAGGCGAGGCAGCCAGTGCAAGGCAAAAACAGGCGAAAAAGCGGAGTTTACGAGCTGTAAATGAGCATTTTGACTGGGCTCGCAATCGAGCCTGTTTTTAACGCAGAAATGGCAACGTAGATAGTTTTTCAACAGCCTGTTAGGTAGATTCCAGTGGCACTGATGGCAGCTCATCAAGCACATGCATCAGGCTGCCGGTGGCCACCAGGGCCTCCTTGGCACCTTTGCCGAGGCGTTTGATCGCCCGTTCGCGGCGCAGGGCGTCGCCCTTGCCCGGGCAACTTTCGCTGTAGACCAGGGCCACCGCCGGGCTGGAGAAGAAGAATCGCGCGCCCTTGCCACTCTGGTGCTGGGCGAAGCGCCGCTGCGGATCATCGCTGATGCCGCAGTAGAGCGCGCCGTTGGCGGCGCGCACGAGGTAGACGAACCAGGGTTTAGCCGCTGTGACGCTCATCGCTGGCGATCAGGCGAACCACTCGCGGGCCGAACGCCACACGCACATGCCCACGAAGTAGGCCGAGGACAGCCCCCACAGCACCAGCAGCCACACCGGCTGCGCCGGGAACTGCAGGATCAGGCCGGCGCAGGCGAACATCCAGACCATGGTCACGGCAATGTTGATCGGCATGAACTGCTTGACCCGGAACGGGTGCAGGAACTTCATGCGGGTCAGGGTCAGGCCGGCCAGCACCATGATCACCGCAAAGGTGACCCAGGGCTCGAAGTCCAGCAGGTAGAGATAAACAACCACCACGTTCCAGGCGGCGGGGAAGCCGACGAAGTAGTTGTCCTTGCTCTTCATGTTGACGTTGCAGAAGCAGAACAACGACGACAGCAGGATCACGCCCACCGACAGCAGCAGCGTGTACTCGGGCAGCGGGATGAAGCGGTAGACGAAGATCGCCGGGATGAATACGTAGGTGAGGTAGTCGATCACCAGGTCGAGGGTGGAACCATCGAAATGCGGCAGCACCACCTTCACGTCGTACTTGCGCGCCAGGGTGCCGTCCAGACCGTCGACCAGCAGCGCCAGCCCCAGCCACAGCAGGCAGCTTTCCGCCCGCCCCTCGATCAGAGCAAGCAACGCCAGCATACCGAGGATGACTCCGCTCGCGGTTACCGCGTGCACGCTCCAGGCCTTGGCTTTACGGGGGGATAGGGACATAACACTCATGATCGAAATACTCTGGCGGACGGGCTTTCACACGATGGATGGGGCCGTTACATGCACCCGGCCATTCATCGCTGAAGTTCTGACCGGAGAGCGTACCACTCCGTTCAGCCGCGCGCTTCTCCACCGTGCAGCCGGTCGGACGCACGGGCTGCCTGGAACTGGCGCAGGCCGCTTCGCGCCTGCTTGCGCACGGTGCTCTTGAGCAGTGGCGTCCAGCCGATCAGCATGCCCTGAAAGCCCAGCGCCTGGGCGGCCCAGCGCCACATGTCGAAGTCGTCGCGGTGCTCGACGATCAGCCCATTGCGGATCACGAACGAAGCGTCGATGCGATTTACCACGGTGCGCCCGGTCTGGGTGAACAGGTAGGTGGCCACCCATTTGGCACTGCCGCCGGTGGCATCGGCCTGCACGTTGGCAAAGGTCAGTGAAAACTGTTTGGCACGGGAGGTCAGCATGCGCCACATATCGCGAGCATCGTCACCGTTCAACTCGCCGAAGGCCGGGTCGCTGAAACGCACGTCCGGCGCGTAGCAACGCGCCATCTCTTCGGCGTCGAGACGCTGGAAAGCCCCGTAGAAACGGGTGATCAGCTGGGCGTTTTCTGTGGACATGGCATGGCCTCCTGGCAATGGGCCGCAGTATCGCCTGAGCCGCGCGTGACCGCCATGGGCAAATAAGTCACGCAAACGCCATTGCGGCCGCTTCACCGAGCAGAAAAGCCCGGTTGCGCTCGGCACAGGCACGCAGGTAATCGGCCACCAGGGTGATGCGTTTGAGCTTGCGCAGGTCTTCCCGGTAATACAGCCAGAACTGACGGATCACCTTCACCTCACCCAGCAGCACTTCGACCAGCCGGGTATCCGGGCCTGCCAAGAAGCACGGCAGGATCGCCAGCGCCCGCCCTTGCAAGGTGGCCTGGTACTGGGCCACGACACTGGTGCTACGCAGCGTGCTGCTGGCATTGGGCACGATGCCTTCCAGGTACAGCAGCTCCGGGCTGAATGCCAGGTCATCGACATAGGTGATGAACGAATGCTGGCCCAGATCCTCCACCTGGCGGATCGGCGGGTGGCGCTGCAGGTATTCGGGCGTCGCGTAGAGCTTCAGGGCGTAGTCGCACAGCCGGGAGCAGACGTAGGGCCCGCGTTCGGGGCGCTCCAGGGTGATGGCGATATCCGCCTCACGGCGCGACAGGCTGATGAAGTGCGGCACTGGCAGCAGGTCGATGGCGATGTTCGGGTAGATGTCCTGAAAGCCGCCGAGCTGCGGCGCCACGAAATAGCTGCCGAAGCCCTCGGTGGAGCCGATGCGCACGTGGCCCGAGAGCGCCAGACTGGCCCCCGACACCTGTTCGCAAGCCGTCTGCAGGGTGCTTTCCAGGGCCTCGGCATAGCCCAGCAAGTGCTGCCCCTCGCTGGTCAGCACGAAGCCGCTGGCCCGCGAGCGCTCGAACAACAGGGTGCCGAGGGCTTTTTCCAACGCGCCGATACGCCGCGACACCGTGGTGTAGTCCACGCCCAGGCGGCGGGCGGCGCTGCTGGCAGTTCGGGTGCGGGCGACTTCGAGAAAGAACTTGAGGTCGTCCCAGTTCATCTGGCCGGCCGACATCATGCTTTTTTGCATAACGAACCTGTCTTTTTAGGTGCTGGAACAGAAAGTTTGCATACCTATACTCCTCCAAGGCCGCTCATTCCAGCGGCCTACAGTTCCAAGTTCCTACGACAAAAACAAAAGCAGGCAACTCATGAACGACTCACACGCTCAAGGGCCGGCTGCCGGCCGCAAGCACTACCGTATCGCTGGCCTGGCCAGCATGGCGGGTACCACCATCGAGTGGTACGACTTCTTTCTCTACGGCACCGCCGCCGCGCTGGTCTTCAACAAGCTGTTCTTTCCCACCCTCGACCCGATCACCGGTGTACTGGCGGCTTTCGCCACCTATGCCGTCGGCTTCATCGGCCGGCCCCTGGGCGGCATTCTGTTCGGCCACTTCGGTGACCGCATCGGCCGCAAGTCGATGCTCATGCTCACCCTGATGATGATGGGCATTCCGACCATCGCCATCGGCCTCTTGCCCACCTACGAGCAGATCGGCTACTGGGCCGCGGCGCTGCTGGTGGTCATGCGTTTTCTGCAGGGCATGGCCGTGGGTGGCGAATGGGGCGGCGCGGTGCTGATGGCCGTCGAGCATGCGCCGGAAGGCAAGAAGGGCTTCTACGGCAGCCTGCCGCAGACCGGCGTCGGCGCGGGCCTGGTACTCTCCACCCTGGCCATGGGTGCTGTCGCCACGCTGCCCGAAGAGCAGATGCTCGCCTGGGGCTGGCGCCTGCCGTTCCTAGCCAGCGTGGTGCTGCTGGCAGTCGGCTGGCTGATTCGCGTCAAGGTCGCCGAGTCGCCGGACTTCGAAAAGCTCAAGCAACAGAACCGCCGCGTACGTCTGCCGCTGATGGAGGTGGTGCGTAACCACCCGCGCGCCACCCTGACCATCATCGGCGCGCGCACGGCCGAGAACGCCTGGTTCTACATGGCGGTCACCTTCGCCCTCGCCTACGCCGCCAACCAGCTGCAGATCCCCCGCGCCGACGTGCTGCACGCCATCACCGCAGGCGCCGCGCTGTCGCTGGCGACCATGCCGTTCTGCGGCTGGTTGTCCGATCGCGTCGGCCAGAAGCGTCTGTACTTCACCGGCCTGCTGTTGCTCTGTGCCTTCGTCTACCCGTTCTTCGCCATGCTCGGCACCCGCGAGCCGCTGCTGGTGTGGTGGGCGATGGTGCTGGCGGTGGGCGTGGTGTTCCCGATCCTCTATGCGCCGGAATCCCTGCTGTTCGCTCGTCAGTTTCCGGCAGAGATTCGCTACAGCGGCATCTCCCTGTCGGTGCAATTAGCCGGCGTGCTCGGCGGCGGCTTCGCGCCGATGATCGCCACCAGCCTGCTCGCCGCTGCCGATGGCAGCCCGCGTTACGTGATCGCCTACCTGATCGGCATGGGCCTGGTTGCGCTGGGCTGTACCGCGCTGATGCGCAGCGACCCGCCCCGCCAGCCTAGCGCCAGCGCCGCGCTGGATACCGCACGTCCCGCGCCTCTGCGCGCCCGTTGATTCCAGACAGTCGAATTCAGAAAGGACCGAACCATGACCGCTACCGTGAAACTGCTCATCAACGGCGAATTCGTCGAGTCACGCACCCAGCAGTGGCGCGACGTCGTCAACCCGGCCACCCAGGAAGTGCTGGCTCGGGTGCCCCTGGCCACTGCCGAGGAAATCGACGCCGCGGTGGCCAGCGCCAGCCAGGCTTTCAAGACCTGGCGCAAGACGCCGGTCGGTGCCCGCGCGCGGATCTTCCTCAAGTACCAGCAGTTGATCCGCGAAAACATGAAAGAGCTGGCGGCCATTCTCACCGCCGAACAGGGCAAGACCCTCGCCGACGCCGAAGGCGACGTGTTCCGCGGCCTGGAGGTGGTCGAGCACGCCGCCGGCATCGGCAACCTGCAACTCGGCGAGCTGGCCAACAACGTGGCCGGTGGCGTCGATACCTACACCCTGCTGCAGCCGCTGGGCGTGTGCGCCGGCATCACCCCGTTCAACTTCCCGGCGATGATCCCGCTGTGGATGTTCCCGATGGCCATCGCCACCGGTAACACCTTCGTGCTCAAGCCCTCCGAGCAGGACCCGATGGTGACCATGCGCCTGTGCGAACTGGCCCTCGAAGCTGGCATGCCGCCGGGCGTACTCAACGTGGTGCACGGCGCCGCAGACGCGGTGAACGCGATTTGCGATCACCCGGACATCAAGGCGGTGTCCTTCGTCGGCTCGACCCATGTCGGCACCCACGTCTATAACCGCTCCAGTCAGGCCGGCAAGCGCGTGCAGTGCATGATGGGCGCCAAGAACCACGCCATCGTGCTGCCTGATGCGCACAAGGAACAGACCCTCAACAACCTAGCCGGCGCCGCGTTCGGCGCCGCCGGGCAACGCTGCATGGCCCTGTCGGTGGTGATTCTGGTCGGCGAGGCGCAGGGCTGGCTGCCGGACCTGGTGGCCAAGGCCGAAACGCTCAAGGTCGGCAGCGGCGTGGAAAACGGCACCGATGTCGGCCCGCTGATCTCCTGCGCGGCGTTGGACCGGGTCAGCAGCCTGATCGAGCGCGGCGCCAGCGAAGGCGCACGCCTGGTGCTCGATGGCCGCAACCCGGCAGTGACGGGCTTCGAGCGCGGCAACTTCGTCGGCCCGACCGTGTTCGACGCCGTGACCCCGCAGATGAGCATCTACCGCGAGGAGATCTTCGGCCCGGTGCTGTGCGTGATGCACGCCGCGACCCTGGATGAAGCCATCGCACTGATCAATGCCAACCCCAATGGCAACGGCACGGCGATCTTCACCCGCTCCGGCGCCGCCGCCCGGCATTTCCAGGAGGAAATCGACGTTGGTCAGGTGGGCATCAACGTGCCGATTCCGGTGCCAGTGCCGATGTTCTCGTTCACCGGCTCGCGGGCCTCCAAGCTCGGCGACCTGGGCCCGTACGGCAAGCAGGTGGTGCAGTTCTACACCCAGACCAAGACCGTGACGCAACGCTGGTTCGAGGAGAGCGACGTCGGCGGCGCGGTGAACACCACCATCACCCTGAAGTGAGGCGACGACCATGCATATCGGATTCATCGGCCTGGGCAACATGGGCGCGCCCATGGCCCACAACCTGCTCAAGGCAGGCCACGCGCTGCGCGTCTTCGACTTGTCCACAGGCGCCGTCGCGGCCCTGGTGGACGCAGGTGCCAAGGGTGCCGACAGCGCCTGCGGCGTACTGCAGGATGCCGAGATCGTCATCACCATGCTGCCGGCCTCGGCCCATGTGAAGGCGGTCTACCTCGGCGATGACGGTCTGCTGGCCAAGGTGAAGCCCGGGGTGCTGCTGATCGACTCCTCGACCATCGACCCGCTGTCTGCACGGGAGGTCGCCAGGGCGGCCAGCGCCCACGGCAACCCGATGCTCGATGCGCCGGTGTCTGGCGGCACGGGTGGCGCGACTGCCGGCACCCTGACCTTCATGGTCGGCGGTGCGCAGGCGGACTTCGCCAAGGCGCAGCCGATCCTCGCAGCCATGGGCCGCAATATCGTGCATTGCGGCGATAGCGGTAACGGTCAGGTCGCCAAGGTGGCCAACAACATGCTGCTCGGCATCTCCATGATCGGCGTCGCCGAGGCCATGGCGCTGGGGGTGTCACTGGGCATCGACGCCAAGGTGCTGGCGAACATCATCAATACCTCCAGCGGGCGTTGCTGGAGCTCGGACACCAACAACCCATACCCCGGCGTGCTCGACAACGTGCCGGCTTCGCGCGGCTACAGTGGCGGGTTCGGCACCGACCTGATGCTCAAGGACCTGGGCCTGGCCACCGAGGCAGCGCGGCAGATCAAACAACCGGTGATACTCGGCGCCCTCGCCCAGCAGCTCTATCAACGCTTCAGCTGCGACGGGCACGGCGGGCTGGATTTCTCGGCGATCATCACCAGCTATCTGAAGCCCGACAAGCCGTGAGGCTCAGGGGCCGACAGGCCGAATCTGCTTCTCGCCCGAAAAGACTCTTCGAATTTTCGCGGGGTGAATGCGCTCGGCACCGAGGTACATATGGCGCACTGACTTAGGACTATCCAATATCGCGCCTCCTGCACCTTTGTGTTGCAACCCCTCCGGGCGCAACATTTCTGATGGGAACAAGGCGCGAACCTGCAAAATTCCCAAAAGCTCAGCTCGAAAACGCCTGATTTTGCTCTTGGGCTGCGATCGCACAGGCGACGCCCAAGTCCCCTTCAGGAGGCCGAGTGGAATCGCTGTGTAAGGGGTTGAGCGGCATGGATGCCGCGAGAGCTGCGATGGGCCAGGGATGGCCCTTCGTCAGTGGGCCGCATCCGGTCGCGCCCCTGGAACAGTGATGGAGCGAGGGAACCCCGGCGCAGCAGGGCGGGGGCGCCTAGCCCGGATGGTGGGGTGCCCTTCTCTTTGGTTACTTTCTCTTGGGCAAGCAAGAGCAACGAAGCACAGCGAAGTAACAGCCGTAGGCTGGCCCGAAGGGTGAGCGCAGCGAATCAAGTGACTCGCCCGTAAGGGGCGAAACCCATCATGCCAGGCGGCTGGTTAATGGAGAGTGCCAGGTCATCAACAGCGAACACTTTTGCTAGTCTGGTGTTAACCCGCCCGCTGTCCAAACAATGGCAATAACCAAAAAAACGCCGGGACTGATGCCCCGGCGTTTTTTATCGGCGTCTCGGTCACTGCGCAGACGGATGTCCGCGCCCTGCCCGCCCGACCTCAGTGCAGAATCTGCCCCAGGAACAGCTTGGTACGCTCGTTCTGCGGGTTGTCGAAGAAGGCGTTCGGCTCGGCCTGCTCGACGATCTCGCCCTTGTCCATGAAGATCACGCGGTCGGCCACGGTGCGCGCGAAGCCCATTTCGTGGGTCACGCAGAGCATGGTCATGCCGTCCTGCGCCAGGCCGATCATGGTGTCGAGTACTTCCTTGACCATTTCCGGGTCGAGGGCCGAGGTCGGCTCGTCGAACAGCATGATCTTGGGCTTCATGCACAGGGCGCGGGCGATGGCCACACGCTGCTGCTGGCCACCGGACAACTGCCCCGGGTACTTGTGCGCCTGCTCTGGAATGCGTACGCGCTCCAGGTAGTGCATGGCGATTTCCTCGGCCTTACGCTTGGGCATCTTGCGCACCCACATCGGCGCCAGGATGCAGTTCTGCAGTACGGTCAGGTGCGGGAACAGGTTGAAGTGCTGGAACACCATGCCCACTTCGCGGCGCACGGTTTCGATGTCCTTGAGGTCACGGGTCAGCTCGGTGCCATCGACCACGATGCGACCGGCCTGGTGTTCTTCCAGGCGGTTGATGCAGCGGATGGTGGTCGACTTGCCCGAGCCCGACGGGCCGCACAGCACGATACGCTCGCCCTGACGCACGTCCAGGTTGATGTCCTTGAGAACGTGGAACTGGCCGTACCACTTGTTCACGCCCTGCAGCTGAATGATCGGCTCGGCGCTGGGTTGCTTGCTTGCTTCGCTCATTTAAGTGACTCCTAACGCTTGTGGCCAGTGTCGAGCTTCCGCTCCAGATGGAGGGAATAGCGCGACATACCGAAACAGAAAATCCAGAAAATCAGGGCGGCGAACACGTAGCCCTCGGTCGCCATGCCCAGCCACGCCGGGTCGGCAGCCGCCTGCTTGACGCTATTGAGCAGGTCGAACAGGCCGATGATGATCACCAGGCTGGTGTCCTTGAACAGGGCGATGAAGGTGTTGACGATGCCCGGGATCACCAGCTTGAGCGCCTGCGGCAGGATCACCAGGCCCATCATCCGCCAGTAGCCCAGGCCCATGGCGCCGGCTGCTTCGTATTGCCCCTTGGGAATCGCCTGCAGGCCACCACGCACCACTTCGGCGATGTAGGCCGACTGGAACAGGATGACGCCGATCAGGGCACGCATCAGCTTGTCGAAGCTCATGCCCTCGGGCAGGAACAGCGGCAGCATCACCGAGGACATGAACAGTACGGTGATCAGCGGCACACCACGCCAGAACTCGATGAAGGTCACGCAGACCACCTTCACCGCCGGCAGGTTGGAACGCCGCCCCAACGCCAGCAGGATGCCCAGCGGCAACGCGCCGGCGATACCGACGGCAGCGATCACCAGGGTCAGCATCAGGCCGCCCCAACGGCTGGTCGGCACGGTTTCCAGGCCGAACACGCCGCCGTGCAGCAGGCACCAGGCCACGACCGGATAGATCAGCAGAAACGCGATGCCGTAGATGGCCTTGCGCGGAAACTTGGAGATGAACAGCGGCGCGGCACCGACGATGGCCAGCACGGCGGTCAGGTCCACGCGCCAGCGCAGCTCGCTGGGGTAGAAGCCATACATGAACTGGCTGAAGCGCGACTGGATGAACACCCAGCAGGCGCCCTCCTTGGTGCAGTCCGCGCGAGTGGTGCCCACCCAGTTGGCGTCGAAGATCGCCCACTTGAGCAGCGGCGGCACCATCAACCAGATGAGGTAGATGGCGAACAACGTCAGCAGCGTGTTGAGCCAGCTAGAGAACAGATTGCTGCGCATCCAGGCGACCACGCCAACGCTGGCGCTGGGTGGCGGCAGATCCGGTTTGAAAGTATGAGTGCTCATGCGCTAGGTCCTCACCGCTCGATCAGCGCGATGCGCTTGTTGTACCAGTTCATCAGCAGGGAAATGCTGATACTGATCACCAGGTAGACGCTCATGGTGATGGCGATCACCTCGATGGCCTGGCCTGTCTGGTTGAGTACGGTACCGGCAAACAGCGAGACCATGTCCGGGTAGCCGATACCGGCGGCCAGGGACGAGTTCTTCGCCAGGTTCAGGTACTGGCTGGTCAGCGGCGGAATGATCACGCGCATGGCTTGCGGAATGATCACCTTGCGCAGCGTCGGGCCGGGGCGCAGGCCCAGGGAGCGGGCGGCTTCGGTCTGGCCGTGGCTGACCGAGTTGATCCCGGAGCGCACGTTTTCGGCGATGAACGCCGCGGTGTATACGGTCAGTGCGACGGTCAGCGCCAGCAGTTCAGGGATCATCACCCAGCCGCCGACGAAGTTGAAGCCCTTGAGCTCCGGTACCGACCAGTGCAGCGGGCTGCCGAAGATCAGCGCGACCAGGGTGGGGATGACGATGGCCATGCCCAGGCCGACCCAGAACTTGTGGAACGGCTGGCCGGTGGCCTCGAAGCGCTTGTTGGCCCAGCGGGTCATCATCACGATGGCGACGATGGTGACTGCCACACCGATCGCGAACGGCCAGAATGCACCGGTCGCCTCGGCAGCCGGCATGTTCAGGCCGCGGTTGCTGAGGAAGAAGCTGTCACCCAGGCTGATGCTGGCACGCGGGCCGGGCAGCGGCAGCAGCACGGCGAAGTACCAGAAGAGAATCTGCAGCAACGGCGGAATGTTGCGGAAGACTTCGATGTAGACGGTCGCCAGCTTGCTGATCATCCAGTTCGGCGACAGGCGCGCGACACCGATGACGAAGCCGAGGATGGTGGCCAGCACGATGCCGATGAATGAAACCAGCAGGGTGTTGAGCAGGCCGATGACGAAGACGCGGGCATAGCTGTCCGCTTCGGTGTAGCTGATCAGGTGTTGGGCGATGCCGAAACCGGCACTGCGCTCGAGGAAGTCGAAGCCCGAGGTGATACCCCGGTGTTGCAGGTTGGTCTGCGTATTGCTGAACAGGAACCAGCCCATTGCGACCACGGCCACAACGGTAATGATCTGGAATAGCCAGGCGCGCACACGTGGATCGCTAAGGGAGAACCCCTGCGGTGCGCCAATGTTTTTCTGCATGGGAATGCCCCAGGTATAACGGAACGAAAATCGCCCGGCAGTGCACTGCCGGGCGACAGGTCAATCAACGCACTGGAGGAGCGTAGTGCAGACCGCCTTTGTTCCACAGAGCGTTGAGGCCACGCTCGATCTTCAGCTCGCTGCCCTTGCCGATGTTGCGCTCGAACACTTCGCCGTAGTTACCGACCTGCTTGACGATCTGGACGACCCAGTCCTTCGGCAGCTTCAGGTCTTTACCGTACTCGCCGTCGGCACCCAGCATACGGGCGACGTCAGGGTTCTTGGTTTCCTTGGCCAGAGCTTCGACGTTCTTGGAGTCGACGCCCAGCTCTTCGGCGTTGAGCATGGCGAACAGGGTCCACTTGACGATAGCCATCCAGTCTTCGTCGCCACGACGAACCAGCGGGCCCAGCGGCTCCTTGGAGATCACTTCCGGCAGGACCACCCAGTCATCCGGCGCGCCCAGCTTGATGCGCTGTGCGTACAGCTGCGACTGGTCGGAGGTCAGCACGTCGCAACGGCCGGCTTCCAGCGACTTGGCGCTCTCGTCGGAGGTGTCGAAGGTGATCGGGGTGTATTTCAGGCCGTTCGAGCGGAAGTAGTCGGAGACGTTCAGCTCGGTGGTGGTGCCCGCCTGGATACAGATGGTCGCGCCATCCAGTTCCTTGGCGCTGGCAACGCCCAGCTTCTTGTTAACTAGGAAGCCGATGCCGTCGTAGTAGGTCACGCCGGTGAACACCAGGCCCATGCCGCCGTCGCGCGAGCTGGTCCAGGTGGTGTTGCGCGACAGCACGTCGACTTCACCAGACTGAATGGCGGTGAAACGCTCTTTGGCGGTCAGCGGGCTGTACTTGACCTTGGTCGCGTCGCCCAGCACTGCAGCGGCCACACCGCGGCAGATGTCGACGTCGATGCCCTGGTAGTTGCCCTTCGCATCCGGCACCGAGAAACCCGGCAAGCCGTCACTGACGCCACACTGTACAAAGCCTTTCTTCTTTACGGCGTCCAGGGTTGCACCCGCGTGAGCCATGCCAGCGGCGCCCAGAACGGCGGCGGCGGTCAACATCGCCAGGGTGGTTTTAACCATCTTCATTGAACATTCTCCGGTTGCTTTTGTTGTGTTGGAGTCTCAGCCCGATCGCCGTACCCTTTTGGGGCATGTCGTCACTATTGGCAGCAACAGTGTAGACCGGTGACCAGACCTCGGTACGTGCGCCGTGACCCATTCGAGAGCAGGTCATCGAAATTCGTACCAGCCCGTTGGTGAACAGGCCCGAGACGGATCGCGAATTTGTATATCGACGGGCATGCAGCGCCCGGCGAACCTTTTGGAAACCCCATCAAATCGGCTTTCCCGTCTGCTCCGCGGCCCGGCGCGGTGTTACCACGCTGGCCCGACGACATCAGTCACAAGGTCTATAGCAAAGGCCATACCACACTCTGTTTTTAGCCGTGAGTGAGAGCGGTCAAGGGGGCAAACTTGTAATCTTGCGACATCTTGTTCAGGGATCAGTACAGTGACGGAAAACAGTCACGCACCAAAGTAACGCGCAAGCCCCAAATTGGAGCAATAAATGGATACCACTTTGCTACTGCAGCCCCCACTTCCCGCCGACTCATGCGTGATCTGGCTGCACGGTCTGGGTGCAGACCGTTTCGATTTCCAGCCGGTCGCCGAGGCGCTGCAGCAATCATTGCGCAGCACCCGCTTCGTGCTGCCCCAGGCGCCCACTCGGCCGGTGACCATCAACGGTGGCTGGGAAATGCCCAGCTGGTACGACATTCTGGCCATGAGCCCGGCCCGCGCCATCGACCGCGCGCAGCTCGAACAGTCGGCCCAGCAGGTCATCGACGTGATCGAGGCGCAGCGCGATGACGGCATCGATCCGGCGCGCATCTTCCTGGCCGGCTTTTCTCAGGGTGGCGCCGTGGTGCTGCATACCGCCTTCCTGCGCTGGCAAGGCCCGTTGGGCGGCGTGCTGGCACTGTCGACCTACGCGCCGAGCTTTGCGGACGAGCTGCAGTTGAGCGACTCCCAGCGCGCCGTTGCGGTCTACTGCCTGCATGGCAATCAGGATGCCGTGGTGCTGCCAAGCATGGGCCGCACTGCCCACGACTGGCTGCAAAGCCGTGGTGTTGCGGTGACCTGGCAGGAATACCCGATGGCTCATGAAGTGTTACCGCAAGAAATCGCCGATATCGGCGCCTGGCTCGCAAGCCGTCTGTAATGCGGCTTTTGGCGGCGCGCCTGTGATGGCCTTCACAGTCCCCGCGCCGCCGGTCGTCGGCACTACGCAAGACGATTGTCAGCCCGCCTGACGGCGGATACTGTCAGGGTAATGAGGCTCGTTCGTCGATCACGAACGCGGTCATCGATCCATGGGAGCGTTGGCGATGCCGATCGTTGAGCGTTTTCAAGCAAGGACGCACATGCCATGAAGGCGGCCCACTGGCAAACCGACCTGCAGCAGCTTCGCCGGCTGCGCCTGTTCGACAACGTCGCGCTCGGTAGCCTGAACCGATTGCTCGATGCCTTTCGCCCCTGCGAGCTGGAGGCGGCCGAAGTATTGCTCTCGCCGTTCGATCGCAACCAGTACCTTTATATAGTCGTCACCGGTAGCCTCAAGGTGTACCTGGGCTCGCTCGACAACCAGCCGGTCACCACCCTGGGCCCGGGCGATTGCGCCGGCGAGATCAGTTTCCTCGACAACGAGCACCCCAGCGCCTACGTAGTGGCCACCGAGCCCAGCAGCGTACTGCGCCTGCACCGTGACGCGGTCACCTCGCTGTTCCAGCAGTCCCCGCAGATGATGCACAACCTGCTCAAGGTGCTCTGTGGTCGCGTTCGCCAAGGCAACCGGAAGCTGATCAACAGCGAGCAGAACGCCAATGTCGACAAGCTCACCGGCGCCTTCAATCGCCGCTGGCTGGAGCACGTATTCGAGCGTGAACGTGCGCGCTGCCTGATCGACAAGCAGCCGCTGTGCCTGCTGATGCTCGATGTCGATCACTTCAAGGACTACAACGACCAGCACGGTCACCTGGCCGGTGATTACGCGCTGTGCTTGGTCGCCCATACCCTGCGCCGGCAGCTCAGGGCACGGGATAGTCTGGTGCGTTTCGGCGGCGAGGAGTTCGTGGTGCTGTTGCCCGAACTGGCGCTGCAGCAGGCTGCCGATGTGGCCGAGCGTCTGCGCGAGAGCCTGGAGCGGATCGGCTCCTTCTATTCACCGCTGGGCGCCCAGCCGGGCGTGACCGTCTCCCTGGGCCTGGCCCAGATGGCCGCCCGCGACGGCCTGGCCGGTCTGATCGCCCGGGCCGACAAGGCCCTGTACAAGGCCAAGAACAGCGGCCGTAACCGACTCTGTCATTGAATTGCCGTGAGCCTATGGAAGGCTAGGGTCTGTTGCCGTTTCACGCACGGCCGCGCCGAAACGGCAACAGAACCTAGCCCTCCCCTGCCCCCTGGAACTCGTCATGCGTAAGCGCCTGCTGGTCATCCCCATCGTCCTGTGCGTGGCTGCCGGGGTGTTCTTCACCCTGCCCAGCGTGCTCGACCGGCGCATGAACAGCGTCGAATCCCCCGCCCCCTATCCGGCAGGCCAGGCGGCCACGCGCCTGCATGACACGCTGTTCATCGCCGACCTGCACGATGATGCCCTGCTCTGGGAGCGCGACCTGCTCAAGCGCTACAGCTATGGCCACTCTGACCTGCCGCGCATGCTCGACGGGCGCGTCGGGTTGCAGGTGTTTTCCACCGTCACCAAATCGCCCCGCGGGCTGAACTACGAAAGCAACGGCGCCGACAGCGACACCATCACCCTGCTCGCCATGGCCCAGCGCTGGCCACGAGCGACCTGGAACAGCCTGCTCGAGCGCGCGCTGTACCAGGCCGAGAAACTGCGCAGCGCCGCTGCCGGCAGCGAAGGCCGGATGATACTGATCAAGACCCGCGCCGACCTGAGCACCTTTCTTGAGGCCTGGAATCAGGATCCACGCCGCGTCGCCACACTGTTGGCCACCGAAGGCCTGCACCCACTGGAAGGCCGCCTGGAAAACCTCGACCGCCTTTACGACGCCGGTTTTCGCATGGCCGGCCTGACCCACTTCTTCGATAACGAAGTCGGCGGCTCGGCCCATGGCCTGAACAAAGGGGGCCTGACAGCCCTGGGCCGCCAGGTCGTCGCGCGCCTGGAAGAGAAATCCATGCTCATCGACCTGGCCCACGCCTCGCGCCCGCTGATGGACGACGTGCTGGCCATGGCCACGCGCCCGGTACTGGTGTCCCACGGCGGCGTCGAAGGCACCTGCCCCGGCACCCGCAACCTCAGCGACCGGCATATTCGCGCTATCGCCGCGACCGGTGGGGTGATCGGCATCGGCTACTGGGACACGGCGGTGTGCGCCACTTCGGTGGCGGCCATCGTCAAGGCGATTCGCTATACGGCTGACCTGGTAGGCGTCGAGCACGTGGCCCTGGGGTCGGACTTCAACGGCACCATTCATGCGCCCTTCGACGTCACCGGCCTGGCCCAGCTGACCGAAGGCCTGCTTGGCGCCGGTTTCAGCCACGCCGACATCGCTGCGATCATGGGCGGCAACGTCCAGCGTCTGCTGCTCGCCAGCCTGCCTGCGGACTGATCGACGGCCACCCACGACGGCGGCAGCAGGGTACTTCGCCCTGCCCGCGTCTTGCTTTACACTGGCTGGCGTTCATTCCTTAATCAATCGACGAGATGACCGTGCTCAAAGCACTCAAAAAAATATTCGGCAAAGCCGAAAATGAGCCACACAGCTCAGTCTCCCCGACCCTCGAAGCCACTTCGCCTCCCGCCGCAGCGCCCCGCGAGGAGCGCCAGCCGCGCCCGCCGAAAGAAGCCGCCAGCGCCGAGCAGAAGCCCCAGAGCAAGCCCGCCAAGCCGCGTCGTGAACGTGCGCCCAAGCCGGTCGACACCTGGAAACTCGAGGATTTCAAGGTCGAACCCGCCCCTGGCAAGACACGCTTCCACGACTTCAAGCTGTCGCCGGAATTGATGCACGCCATTCACGACCTGGGCTTTCCGTACTGCACGCCGATCCAGGCCGGCATTCTCGGTTACACGCTCAAGGGTCAGGATGCCATCGGCCGCGCTCAGACCGGCACCGGCAAGACTGCGGCCTTCCTGATCTCGATCATCACCCAGTTGCAGCAGACCCCGCCGCCCAAGGATCGCTACATGGGCGAGCCGCGCGCGCTGATCATCGCGCCGACCCGCGAGCTGGTGGTGCAGATCGCCAACGACGCCAAGGAACTGACCAAGTACAGCGGCCTCAACGTGATGAGCTTCGTCGGCGGCATGGACTTCGACAAGCAGCTCAAGCAGCTGGAATCACGCTTTTGCGACATCCTGGTGGCCACGCCGGGCCGCCTGCTGGACTTCAACCAGCGCGGTGAAGTGCACCTGGACATGGTCGAGGTGATGGTGCTCGACGAAGCCGACCGCATGCTCGACATGGGCTTCATCCCCCAGGTCCGGCAGATCATCCGCCAGACCCCGATGAAGGGCGAACGCCAGACCCTGCTGTTCTCCGCCACCTTCACCGAAGACGTGATGAACCTGGCCAAGCAGTGGACCACCGACCCGGCCATCGTCGAGATCGAGCCGGAGAACGTCGCCAGCGACACCGTCGAACAGCACGTCTACGCCGTCGCCTCGGCGGACAAGTACAAGCTGCTCTACAACCTGGTGACCCAGAACGACTGGACTCGCGTGATGGTGTTCGCCAACCGCAAGGACGAAGTGCGCCGTATCGAAGAACGCCTGACCCGTGACGGCATCAGTGCGGTGCAGATGTCCGGCGACATCCCCCAGCACAAGCGCATTCGTGCCCTGGAAGGTTTCCGCGAAGGCAAGATCCGCGTCATGGTCGCCACCGACGTGGCCGGCCGCGGCATCCATGTCGACGGCATCAGCCACGTGATCAACTTCACCCTGCCGGAAGACCCGGACGACTACGTGCACCGCATTGGCCGTACCGGCCGCGCCGGCACCAGCGGCACCTCGATCAGCTTTGCCGGCGAGGACGATGCCTTCGCCGTGCCACCGATCGAAGAGCTGATCGGCCGCAAGATCCAGTGCGAGATGCCACCGGACGAGCTGCTCAAGGCCGTACCGCGCAAGCATTGATCGACTACGCCCAGGCGCAACGCCTGGGCACGCCGCGGCAACTTCAAGCAGCGGCACCAAGACAGGACGTCCACCCCATGAAGCTGACCATAGATTCCAGTGACCTCAGCCGCGCCGTACAGGCCGGCGTCCTGCAGCCCGGCCAGGACCAGACCCTGCTGGCCTTTCTGCAACAGACGCCCACTGAGCGCCCCAGCTTCCAGCTCTCCCATATTGCCTATTACTTCGGCGCCCTGCTGATCATGGGCGCCATGGGCTGGCTGCTCACCGAAGCCTGGATGAACATCGGCGACCTGGCGCTGCTGGTGATCAGCACGGCTTACCTGCTGCTGTTCCTGCTCGGCGGGCGCAGCCTGTGGCGCCGCGGCCAGCCGATTCCCGGCGGCCTGCTCGGCGCCGTAGCGGTAAGCCTGACGCCGCTGGTGGTGTTCGCCGCACAAAGGCTGCTGGGCCTGTGGCCCCTGGATGACGCGCAGGCGGACTACGTCGACTACTACCGCTACGTGCAGGGTGGCTGGCTGGTCATGGAGGTGGCGACGGTGCTGGTCGGCCTGCTGGTGCTGCGCCTGCTGCCCTTCCCGTTCATCGTCATGCCGATTGCCGTGGCGCTGTGGTTCATGTCCATGGACCTCAGCGAGCTGCTGCATGGCGAGTACTTCAGCTGGGAACAGCGCCGCGAGGTGTCGCTGTGGTTCGGCCTGGTGATTCTGCTCGCCAGCCTGCTGGTGGACGGCCGCAGCAGGCGCGATTACGCCTTCTGGGGTTACCTGGCCGGGTTGACGGCGTTCTGGGGCGGCCTGAGCCTGATGGACAGCGGCAGCGAACTGGGCAAGGCGCTGTACTGCCTGATCAACCTGGGCCTGATCGGTCTGTCGATATTGCTGCGCCGCCCGCTGTTCATGGTCTTCGGCGCCCTGGGCGTGGCCGGCTATCTCGGCTACCTGGCCCACGACGTGTTCGAGGATTCGCTGCTGTTCCCGGTGGTGGTCAGCCTGATCGGCCTTGGCGTGATGGGCCTCGGCCTGCTCTACCAGAAACGCCGCGAGGCGATGAGCGAGGCGTTGCGCCAGCAGCTACCAGCGAGTCTCCTGGCATTTCTGCCGGCGCTGCGGCGCTAGGGTCTGTTCCCGTTTCAGCGCGAGCCGCGTTGCCGCGAGAAATGGCCTCCGGTTAGGCGCAGGACGCAGGGAATGGACTAGCCGTGCGCGTTCTCCCTTGCCAAGTCCTGCAACGACAGCGGGGGCCATTTCCCGCGCAACCTAGGCGGCCCCACCCGAAGGGCCGGGCCAGTTTTTGTGCGATGCGGCGTTACTCGATGGCTCATTTGGCCCGCCAAACTTCGCATCTGTGTGACCCACATAGATGTGGGAAATGCCGCAAGCCCGCCGGGAGCGGGCGCGGCCCTTGCCTCGCACAAAAACTGGCTCCGGCGCGGCCGTGCGTGAAACGGGAACAGACCCTAGGCCGTCAATTCGGTCGGTAGCGCGCCCAAAGCATCTCGAACTCGCGGCGGTACTCGGCGACCAGATGCGGATCGTCGGTCACCAACAGGTTCTCCTCGTTGCTGGTACTGGCGCTGCGCGTCCAGTTGAAGCTGCCGTTGAGCAGCAGGCGACCGTCGAATAAAGCGAACTTGTGGTGCATGTGAAACGGGCTGTTGTCGATGCGCAGCGGCACGCCGGCATCGATCAGTTGCTGGATGTCGCTACCGACGTCGAAGCGCTTTTCGCTGTCGCTGATGATGCGCACGGTCAGCCCGCGGCGATGCACGGCGATCAGCTCGTCGCTGAGCTGGTCGTCGGAGATGGTGAATACGCAGACATCCACCGACTCCCGGGCGTTGCGGCACAGGTCGCGGATGCGCTGGCGGCAGCTTTCACCGGGGCTGAAATGCGCACTGCTCCGGCCACGTATCGGTGAGCAGCGCACCTCCAACGTCTTGATCACCTGCTCCAGCCATTTCAGGGCCGACACGGCGTTGTCCGGGTCGGTGATCAGTTCGCGCACCAGATCGAAGGCGCGGTTGCGCATGTAGCGCACCTGGTCGGGCGTCAGGTCGTTGCCCAGTTCGCGCAGTTCGTCGCGCTCCTCGTTGCTGAGCCTGAGGTCGACGAGGCTGTCACGCAGGTGTTGGTCGAGGCGATTGAAATCCATTTTTAACCTTGTCGAGTCCGTTTTCGAGTGCGACGTTTCTGGCCGCCGCGTTGCCATGAGGCGTACAGGCCGCCGCACAGTGCGCCAGCCAGGTGGTATTCGAACGAAACGCCCTGCTGGGGCAGCAGGCCGTAGAAAAAACCGCCGTACAGCACCAGAGCCAGGGCCGCCAGCAGCAGGTCGGCGAAGCTGCGGCGAAACCAGGCGCGGCCCAGCAACAGCCCCCACAAACCGAACAGCCAGCCGCTGGAGCCGACATGGATGCCGGTGCGCCCGAACAGCCAGACCAGCACGCCACTGACGACGATGATGAACAGGCTGGCGCGGATGAACTCGGCCCGTGACTCCAGCAGCGCCAGGGCGCCCAGCACCATGAAGCCGCTGAGGTTGCCGAACAGATGCAGCCAGCTGCCGTGCAACCAGGGCGCCAGGGCGATGCCCGGCAACGCCTGCACCTCGCGCGGGATCAGCCCGAAGCGGTTGAGGCTGTAGCCGTCCAGGCTGTTGATGAGTTGCAGCACGACCATCACCGCAGCGATGCCGAACAGCAGTTTTAGGCGCGGCAACAGCCAGAGCGTCACGGCGCCTCGCCGCCCTGCCCCATCATCCGGGCGATCTCACGCAGTTGCTGGGCCATGTCGCCCATGCGCTTGTGCGTCCCCAGGTCGATGTCGATCTTCTTGTCCATGGCGTTGATCAGCGGCAGCACGCCGTCCTGCAGGCTATCGGCCAGGCGCTCGAGCAGCGCCTGGATGCCAGGCTGCGGCACAGCCTGCACGGCCACCTCGACCCGCGGCGGCACTTCGCGCAGCCGTTCCAGGCCGGCCAGCAACTCCTGCCAGGGCACGGCGACAGCCGCCGGCGCCGTCGGCTCGCTGCGGGCCAGGCCGCGCACACCCTCGACCAGGTCGTTGAGCTGCGCCACCACACGGGCGCCGACATCCGAGTCGCTGCCGCCCATGGCCTTGTTGCGCATGAAGTCGCGCTTGATCTGCGTCCACCGCTCCAACTGCTCGGGCGTCTGGTTACCGCGCAGTTCGGCGAGCTTGAGCAGGTTTTCCTCGGCACCTGTGGTGAGCAGCTGCGACTCGCCCTGGTAGTGGTCGGCGATCAATTGCAGCAACTCGGCGTCGTTCATCACCGCGCTGATCTTCTCGGCCATCTTGTTCATGTTGCGGTAACTGCCCTGCAGCTTGAACGGCGGCTCGGTGCGGTACTGGTCAGCCTGAGCGGCGCTGACGATGTACTGCTGGTTGACCCGGCCGACCACGTCACGCACCTGCATCAGGCGCTGCAGAGTGGCGACGATCTCGTTGATCTCGGCACCGCTGTAGCTGTGCGACAGCTCGTTGGCGGAGAACGGCTTGCCCTCGGCCTTGGCGACGAAACGGTAGACATCGGCCATGTCGCGGGTGGCCAGGGGCGCCAGCACCGGGTTGGAAGTCAGGCCGTTCTCGATATAGGACAGCGCGAAGGCTTCCTGCATGCCGCCCAGGGTGTCGCCCAGGTTGTAGATGTCGGCGCGGTTGGCGAGCATGTCGGGGATCTTGAACACGTCGCCGGACTCGGTGTACGGGTTGCCGCTCATCACCACGCAGAACTTCTTGCCGCGCATGTCGTAGGTCTTGGTCTTGCCCTTCCACACGCCTTCGATGCGCCGCGTGCCGTCGCACAGGGAGATGAATTTCTGCAGGAATTCGGGGTGGGTGTGCTGGATGTCATCGACATAGAGCATCACGTTATTGCCCATTTCCAGCGCCAGGTTGAGCTTTTCCAGCTCCTGGCGCGAGGTGGCGTCCGGCGCCTGGGCCGGGTCGATGGAGCGCACCTCGTGGCCGAGGGCAGGGCCGTTGATTTTCATGAAGATCAGCCCGAGGCGGTGGGCCACGTACTCCATCAGGGTGGTCTTGCCGTAGCCGGGCGGCGAGATGAGCATCAGCAGGCCCATCAGGTCGGTGCGTTTGTTCTCCCCGGCGGTGCCCATCTGCTTGGCCAGATTGTCGCCTATGAAGCCCAGGTACACGTCGTTGATCAGCTTGTTACGCACGAACGACGACAGCGGCCGCGGCTTGAACTCGCTCAGGCGCAGTGCCGTGCGTTCACGGTTGACCACCGCCTGGCGCAGGTTCTGATAACGCTGCAACTCGGGCAGGAAGGTCTCGCGGTGGTGGCGCACGCGCTGGAAGAAATCGTGCAGGGCGAAACTCAGGGTACCGTCCTGGATGCGTGGGTGGTCGCCCAGCAGCCCGTCGACGCGCACTTGCAGGTCGGCCTCGGTGACGCGCTGCGGCAGGTCGCTGTCGATCAACCCCAGGGCCACGGCCTCCGCCACGTAGGCCTGCAGATGTGTCTGGCCTTGCTGCTCGCAGTAGGCCTGCAACCAGTTCTCGGCCAGCGCCCAGCGCTGATCCGGACGCCCACGCAGACGCTCCTGGGCCTGCAGGTAGCCATCCCACATATGGGCGGCCTGCAGGTGCTGGCGCAGGCCATCGAACAGGTCGCGGGCATACTTGCTGACCACGAATTCGATGCGCGACGCGGCCAGTTCCTCGACCAGGTAGTCGGCCGCCTCGCGCTGCAGCACGGCGTCGAACGGCATCGGGTGGCGGACGAGAAAAGCGTGCAGCGCCTTGAGCACTTCCTCGCGTAGCTGGCGGATGCCGTCGTCGCGGCCGAACAGCTGGCGGATGTTGGCGCAGGTTCGGGCACGCTCGGGCCAGTGGGCGGCCTCCACGTCTTCGCGCCAGCGGTTCCAGAAGAACAGCGCGAAACCGCGCGCCCTCGGTGAATAGGTGAGCAGGCCAGCCGCCTCGCGCAGCGCCAGCAGACGCAGCAGGATGGCCATGGCGTCCTGGTCGTGGATGCCCTTCTGGTAACCCTCCTTGTAACGCGGCGCGGCGAACTCGCGGATGCGCTTGAGCAACTCGTCGGGCTGGCTCATGTGCGCCTTGAGCTGATCCAGGCTCTGGCCATCGCTATGGCGCACCGCAGCGTCGAGCACCAGGCCGGCCAGGTATTCACCGCGGTACAGAGCGGCCGACTCGGACTCCAGGCTGACCTGCCAGTAATCGCGCAGGCCATCGAGTTCGGCGTCGTGCAACGGTTCGAGGAAGTCGGTGCCGGTCAGGTGCAGGAACAGCCCGTCGCCACGCGGCAGCAGGGTCAGGTCGAGTTCCTGGGTGTTGACCGCGAAACGGTGGCGCGGCCCCAGCTTGATGACGTCGCCGCCGGCCTCGAACAGTTCGCTCTTGTCGCGCAGCGCGCGCACGGCCTGGTCGCGAGCGGCCTTTAGACGCGCCTCGACGTCGTCGGCCTTGACGCTGTCCTTGAGCTCACGCAGGCGCTCGGCCAGTTCGCGCAGCTTGAGGATCAGCGGGTCGGCGGCGAAGAAGGCGTTGAGTTCCTGGGCCTCGGAGAACTTGGCGGTACGCCGGCCGAGGCTGTCGAGAATCCGCCGCGCAGCGTCGAGCAGGCCCTGGGCCTTGCGTTGACGCTCGTCGAGCAGGCTCTGCTTGTGCGCCTCGAAGGTTTCCAGCAGCTCCTCGCGCTTGGCGAGAATGTCACCGAGAAACTGTTCGTGATCGCCGAACTGGCTTTCCAGCTCCTCGAGCTGCACCAACAGGCGCGACAGCTGTTCGCCGCACTTCTCCGGGTCCTGGGCCAGCGCCAGGGCGTTGGTGATGCTCTGGCTGAACAGTTTGAATTGCGCGCCGAACTGCGCCACGGTCTCGGCCGACCCCAGGCCCTTGCGGCGCTGCTCGGCGCGGGCCTTGGCCTGGTTGAGCTTGGCGTATACCTCGGAAATGGCATCGACGATGCGCGTGCGCTCGGTGGCGTCGTCGATCTGCAACGAGGCCATCAGCCCGGACAGCATGTCCAGGTTGCCGGCCATCTCGTTAAGGCCGGCCAGCGGCTCGGCCAGCTGGGCGACGCTCTCGGCCTTCTGCGCCTGCTCGTCGAACCCCTGCAGATCATGGTGATAGGGCTGCAGCGCAGCATCGCCAGCCAGAAAGCGCGAGGTGGCCGCGGCAGTCTGGTCGCGGGCTTCGAGCAGCGCGGTTTCCATGGCATCGATGCGTGCCACGTCGATATAGCGGTAGTCACGAATGGTCAGCAACTGGCCGCGCTGAGCGGTAATCGCATTGAGGGCGTCGACGTATTGCTCGACCTTGTCCCAGGTATCCGACCTCACGCTCTCGAGCAGCGACTTCTGGCGGCTTTCGGCGTCGGCCATGGCCGCGGCGGACTGCTGGCGAATGCTCTCGACCTTCTCGAATTCGTCGAGCACCAGCTCGCCGGTGGCGGCGATCTCGCGCAGCAACGGCGCAAGCTCGGCGCACTGCGGGTCGCTCAGCCAGTGATAGATATCGAACAGCCGACGGGTGTTGTGGCACAGCAGGCTGTAACGCGCCACCGACACTTCGCGGCTGTCGATCTCGCGGCTGAGGTTGAACAGATCGGACACCCCACGCACCAGTTCGGCGTTGCCGATGCGCCCGAAGAAGCCGCTGCGCGCCGGCTGGCGGGCGGCGAACTCCTCGCTCTCGAACGGCGTCTGCCAGACCTGCATGGGGTGGATGCGCGTGGGCTCGTCACCCTCGGCGGAGAAGATCACCATGCGCCCGTCTTCCAGGCGCGCGTAGCCGTGGCCGAAGATCGGGTTCTGCAACTGGCGGGTGACCATGTTGTAGGTCAGCAGCACCGCACGGCCTTCGCCGGGGTGGTAGAAGATGTATTGCACGTCCTCGCCGTTGGGTGAGCGTACCGAGCGCTTGAAGCGCATGCCGGCCATCGACTGCTCGAAGGTCTTGTGTTCGCCGTTCTGCAGGTAGTAGCCGCCGGGAAAGATGATGCCGTGGTCTTCGGGCAGCTGCACACAGGCCAGGCCGATGGCGTCGATACGCTCGACCTTGCGGGTCAGGCGGTTGAACACCAGGTAGCGCCACTGCTCCTCGCGATACGGCAGCACCTTGAGCAGGATCAGGCTGCCCAGGGCGGCGTATTCGATCTGCGCATCGTCCAGCGACTGGGTCTTGTCCATCACCTCTTCACGGTAGATGCCCTGGCCGCTTTCGGTATTGTTCTCGACCTTGATGGTCAGGTCGCCGCCGACCGTCTCGACGAATACCGTGTCGAGGATGTTCAGGTGCGGATGGCGGCCGTTGACCGTCATCTCGCGGGTGGTTTTCTGCCACTCGAAATCGAACGGCGCCGGCAGCGCGATATCGCGCTCGCCGCGGTTGTCGATGTAACGCACGTCCTTGCCATCGAGCGACAGCGACCAGCGGAACACGCGAATGTCGGTGATTCGCTCGCCGATCTGGAAGCTGGCCAGCAGCTTGCCGTCGCGAATCGCCAACTGCAGCAGCCGGGTGTTCTTGTAATAGGTGTACAGCTCGTTGAAGTCGTTGACGAAGCCGCTCTGGCTCAGGAAAGTGCCGTCCAGGGCGACCGCTTCGGCTTCATAACCCTCGCTGCCCTCGACCAGGCGATAGAGGGAGAACACGTCGGCGACCGCGGTTTCCTTCTTCAGACCCATGAACACGTTGTAGCCGAACAGCAGCCAGTCGCCGACCTGCACGATATCGCGGGCGATGCAGTTGTTCTCGGTCCGGATACGCACCCGCCCGATCACTTCCATCTGGCTGCTGCCGAACTCCAGCAGGCGCTGATCGTTGAGCGCTTCGGTGCGCTGGCGCAGGCGCAACCCCTGCTCCTGCAGGCGCTTGTGCAGCACCTCGTAGGCACCGCCTTCGGCCACGGCCTTGTCGAGAATGTCCTGCTGGGTGTTTTCGGCTTGGGCGTCCGACATCATGGTCTTCCTGAATCTGCGCGATCTGCAAGCAAGGCCCCGTCATGGGCGGGGCCGAAACGGATGAGGCGGTGCTCAGGCACCGATCTTGCGGGCGATCTCGGCGAGTTTCTCGCGCATCGCGGGGTCGAGTTCTTCGGGTTTGATACGGGCGATGATGCGCGTCAGCACGCGGATCTCGTCGTCATCGATCACACCGTCGCGCTCGGCGATGGTCAACAGCGCGCCCAGTTCGGCGGCGTCCAGGCGGCCGTCATCGGCAAAGCACTGGATGCTGCGAAAGGTCATTTCCAGGTGATCTCTTGATTGCGACATGCCACTTTCCCTGTCGTTGAAGCAGGCCTGGCGGCCTGCAAGCACGGGGCTGGCCCGCGTCGAATCGCGCAACAGGCGCCAGCCCGGAAAGGCTGGCGCCGGCACCCAGGCTTACACCGCGTCGGCGTCGCCTACCGGCGCCGGTTTGGCTTCGCCGGCGCGGCCCTGCAGCAGGCGAGCGAGCACGTCCTGCACCACCGGGCTCTTGCCGACCACGCCTTCGATGGCCTTGCCCACCGACAGGGACTTGGCGAACGAGTTGAAGAAGTCGCCTTCGCCGCCGACGATCTCGATCTTCGCCTTGGCCAGCGCGGTGGCCAGTACCTCGGCCTGATCCTTGGCGATGTCCTTGTTGGCGGCGATGGCGGCCATGGCTTCCTCGAAGCTCTTCTCCAGCTGCATGCGGAATTCTTCGTGCTGGCGGGCGTTGTCGCTGAGCGCATCCAGGGCACCGAATTTCTTGCCCAGACCCTCGGCTTCGGCGTTCAGGCGCTCCAGCAATACCTGAGCTTCGGCCATGCCCAGATCCTGGGTCGCCTTGGCCTTGGCCACACCGAGCTGCTCCTCGCCGCGCGCCTGGGCGCCGAGCTTCTCTTCCAGCACCTTGGCGTCGGCCAGGCCGTCTTTTTCCTTGGCGGCGGCCTGCGCTTCGGTCACGCGGGCCTGGGCCAGGCCTTTCTCCTGCTCACCCTTGGCTTCGGCGATCAGACGCTCGGCCTGCACGCGGGCTTCGGCCAGACCTTCCTTCTCCTTGGCCGCCGCAGTGACCTCACGCACTCGCGCATCGGCCAGGCCAGGCGCGGCGCGCTCGGCTTCGATGCCCTCGGCGAATTTCTTCTTGGCCTCGGCACCCTTGGCCGCGGCTTCCAGTTCGGCCTGGGCGAGGTTGTTGATTTCCACCGCCTTGTGCTTGGAGCGGGTTTCGTCGGCTTCGGCCTGTTTGACCTGGCGTACCAGCTCCTGCTCGGCTTCGGCCTGGGCATTGAGCACGGTGACCTGCTTGAGGCGCTCGGCTTCGGAGACTTCGCGTACTTCCTTGATGCGTTCCTCTTCCTGGGCGACGGTCTTTTCCACCGCCACGCGCTCGCGCACCACGCTGGCGATGTTCTTGCGCTCTTCCTCCAGCGCCTTTTCCTTCTCGATGCGCTGCAGCTCGACCTCGCGCTCGCGGGCGACCACTTCCAGATCCTTGGCGCGGGTGACCTTTTCGACCTCGATGACCACGGCGCGCTGGCGATTCTGCTGGGCCACTTCCACTTCGCGCTGGTGGTTCTCGGCGCGGATGTCCAGCTCCTGCTGGGTCTGGATGCGCGCCTGCTCGGCCTTCAGGCGCTCTTCTTCGCGCACCTTGAGGGTTTCCGCTTCCTCGCGGGCACGAATGGTTTCCACCTCGCGTTTCTGGCGCGCCTCGGCGTCGGCCTGCTGACGCTCGAGGGCCAGGGTCGCCTCGCGGGTTTCGACGTTCTTCTTCTTGATCGCCAGCTCTTCGTTGCGCTCAAGGTCATTGGTGATGACGTTCTGCGCAGCGGTCAGCTCGGTGATCTTGCGGATGCCTTCGGCGTCGAGAATGTTGCTCGGGTCCAGAGAGCTCTTGGCGGTCTGCTCCAGATAGTCGATGGCCACGTCTTCGAGCACGTAACCATTGAGGTCGTTGCCGATCACCTCGACGATGCGGTCGCGAAACTCCTGGCGGTTCTCGAACAGCTGGACGAAGTCGAACTGCTTGCCGACGGTCTTCAGGGCTTCGGAGAACTTGGCGTTGAACAGCTCGTTGACCGCCGCACGATCGGAGGCACGCTCCACACCGATGGCCTTGGCCACCTTGAGCACGTCTTCCTGGGTCTCGTTGACGCGCAGGTAGAAGGCCACGGTGATGTCGGCGCGCATGTTGTCGCGGCAGATCAGCCCGTCCTTGGCGCGGCGGTCGACTTCCAGGGTGATCAGGGAGATCTTCATGAACTCCTTGAGGTGGATGACCGGGTACACCAGCGCACCGGTGAAATGCACCTTGGGCGTCGACGACATGTCGTTGACGATCAGCGCAGTACCCTGCGGAACCTTGATGTAGAAGGCCTTGAACAGCGCCAGCAGGCCGATGATCAGCAGGGCGACCAGGCCGACCCCGACCAGCACGGGGATCAGCGACGGGGGAAGGTTGTACATTGCACTCAATCTCCTTTGAGACAAACGGAACCGACGGCTCAGACGCCTCGGAACTCATCCTCGGTTATCACCCGGTAGGCGTGCTGCGCCTCCAGATACTCCAGTAGAACCACGCGGTCACCGCGCTTGAAACCCAGTTGCTCGTCAGCGCGCACGCGCAGGATCAGCCCGGCGCCGCCATCCTCCAGCACGGCCTCGCCATGGTTGGCGGTCACCCGTCCGCTGCGTACCACGGCGGTCTGGCCGAGCACGCTCTTGCTGCTGGTCACTTCCAGCTTGAGAAACAGCGGGCGCAGCGGCGCGCACAGCAGGCGGGTGGGCGCCACGGCGAGCAGCAGCGCCAGTACGGCGACCACGACGCCGAGCGGATAACGCAGCCAGTCCAGCGGCAACAGGCCGAGCAGCCAGAGGTCGGCGAAATAGCTGATGAACCAGGCGAAGAAAGACAGCAGCGTCAGCACCAGGGTCAGCGGTACGTCACGCAGCTTGAGTTTGGACAGGAGCGCTGCTGCCGGGCCTTCCAGAGCGGAATCGGCCTCGACGTCGAGCACGTCGATCTCGATCAGGCCGAACGCGACGATGACCCAGTACACCACCGCCAGACACAGCAGGAAGCTGAAGATGACCGTCGGGAACGCCAACGAGACCTGCAGGAAGATTTCCATGGTTTCCTATCCCTGAAAACATGGCGGAGCCTGCTGGCCCCACCATCGATGCTGCTACCAGCCAGCCCGTGATCAGGGCTTGGCCTTGTCCTTGAGGCGCGCCAGCACGCTGTCGGCGCTGCTCTTGTCGGCGACGATACCGGCGGCGCGCAGCTTGGCGTCCAACGATTCGTCAGGGTTGGAGGCCTCGGCCAGCTCGGCCGCCGCTTCCATCTTCGCCGCACGCTCGGCCTGCTGCTGCTTGATGCGCTCCAGCGACTCGACCGCGGTGTGCAGCTTGGCCTGGGAGCCGCCGTAGCGCTGGGCCACGGCCATCTGCGCCTTCTGCACGCTTTCGGTGGCCTTGACGGTATCGACCTGCTGTTTCAGGCGCTTGATGTTGGCTTCCGCCTGGCTCACCGCCGCACGCAGCTGGGCCACGCTGGCGGCGTAGGCATCGGCCTGCTCGCGCTCGCTGCCCAGTTCGATTTCCAGGTTGGCGATCTTGCCGGCCACTTCGGCGGCCAGGTCTTCCTTGCCGGTTTCCAGCGCCTTTACCGCGTACTGCTCGTACTCGGCGATCTTGGCGGCGGACTTGCTGGCGCGCTCGGCGGCCAGCTTCTGCTTGGCCATGATTTCGGCCAACGCTTCCTTGGATTTGCGCAGCTCGACGTCAGCCTCGCGGATTTCCTGATCGAGGATACGCAGCGCCTGGCCATCGACCAGCGCCTCACCCATCTCGTTGGCACCGCCGCGCAGCGCCGTCAGCAATTTGCTCCAGACGTTCATGGGCATGTCTCCTTTATGCACTGGCCTTGAGGAAGTCTTCGTAGGCTTCGGTCGCCTTGATGACGTTGTCCGCCAGCGTCTCGATCTCGAGCACCACGTTGGGCAGGATCGACGAGGCGCTGAGCGCACCGAACATGGTGTAGCAGGCCTGACCGTCCGGCAGGGTTTCGAGCCCCACGCAAGACAGCGGGAACAGCTTGTGGCTGCGCAGCACTTCCTGGTTGAAGGCAGCGGTGTCGCGCACGTCGCTGGCCGGCCAGAGCAGCGCCTCGACCACGATCTGATCACCGAACACGGCGATGAACAGCGGCAGATCGCCGTACTCCTTCATGGTCACGTGCAGACTGGCGTCGGCACCCTGGATCAGCTCGACCGCCGCGCGGCCATCGGCAAACGGCGCTGTCGCCGCCAGCGCGTCGAACAACGTTTGTGCAGTCCAAACCTGAGGCATGCTCACCCCCTCCTCCATTGAAGCCAGCTCCGGCTGGGGCTGGCGCAGTTTCCTTTCGACCGCCGAGAGCCGTTGGGCATGCTCGGGCAGAATCCAGACCTCCTTCTTCACCAGCCCCTGCTCGCGCAGCCGCTGACGGAAAAGACGCTGGTAGTGGGCAGATGATTTGTTTTCCATGAAATGCAGACTAGAACATCACATGTGATAACTCAATACATCACATGTGATTTATTCGGGAGGTGTGAGCGGGTTCAATCGCAAGGCGCAGGAAGCCTCTCGGGAGCGAATTCAGCCGAGCAACTTTAGCCTAGAAACTAACGATAGTTCGCCAACTGCATCGCAGAGAACGTGAATGCGACCTGGGTGCGGCCCTGACCGGGCGTAAGCCGCATTGCCGAGCGGGACGGAACGGCTTTGGATAGACGCCATCAATGGGCCAGCCTTGGCAAAGCGCAACGAGCCGGTATGATGCGGCACTTTTTAGGAAAGCCGCATGCCGTTTCGCAGCATCCTCGCCCTACTGTGCCTCACCCTCTGCACCTCCCTCCAAGCCGCTCCACCTCAGAGTTTCAGCCAGGCCAAAAAGATCGGCTGGACGCTCTACGAACGCCAGTCGGTGGAGTTCTATTGCGGCTGCAGTTTCAAGGGCAACCGCGTCGACCTGAAAAGCTGCGGCTACACGCCACGCAAGAATGCCAACCGCGCAGCGCGCATCGAGTGGGAACACATCGTCCCGGCCTGGCAGATCGGCCATCAGCGCCAGTGCTGGCAGCATGGCGGGCGCAACAATTGCAGCAAGAACGACAGCGTATTCCGCCGCGCCGAGGCCGACCTGCACAACCTGGTGCCGGCGATTGGCGAGGTCAATGGCGACCGCAGCAACTACGACTTCGGCTGGCTACCACAGAAGCCGAGCCAGTATGGCGCCTGCCCTACGGTGGTCGACTTCAAGGCGCGCAAGGTGATGCCGCGCCAGCAGGTACGCGGCATGATCGCTCGCACCTATCTGTACATGAGCGACCGCTACCAGCTGCGCCTGTCGAAACAGAACCGCCAGCTATTCAACGCCTGGAACAAGACCTACCCCGCCGAGCAGTGGGAGCGCCAACGCAACCAACTGGTCGGCTGCGTGATGGGCTGGGGCAACCCCTATGTCGGCCAGTTGGACAAGCGACTTTGCCAGCAGGCGCCGGTGGCGGCGGCCAATCGGCGGTAGATCCCGACAGCGCACCCGCTGGAGCCGATCAGCATGTCGTAGCCGGCTTGGAGCCTGTTCAAAGCCTTATCTGCGCATGAAGCGGCAACTACAAGGCAGAAGCGGCCATTGATGAAGTACCTGTAGGAGCGGGCCATGCCCGCGATTTTTCGCGCGCATGGCGCGCTCCCACAATGGATCGGGGAAAGGCCGCTCCCGCCACTTAGCCGCCAAAGTCGCCGAAGCTGGGCTCAAAGATTATGAACAGGTTCTTAGAGCGAAGCGAAACCCGGGTGCAATCCACGAAAGATCGCTCCGCGCCGAATAGAACCTGGGGATCGTTCCGCCCCACCCAGGCTACGACAACGCGCTGTGCAGCCAGCCTGAAAATACAAAAGGCCGGCACCTCTCGGTGACCGGCCTTTCGCCTTGCAGCGTTGCCGCTTACAGCGGCTTGCCGCGATTGCCGTGCGCGGCGACGAACTGCTGCACGGTGGCCAAGTCGTTGGCCAACACGGTGCAGCGCTCTTCGCGCTCGAACAGATCGGCCAGGTGCGCCGGCAACGCTGGTGACAGATCCACGGCGGACTTCTCGATGGCTTCCGGAAACTTGACCGGATGAGCGGTGCCCAGTACCACCATTGGCACGGACAGACTGCGGCGGCACTCGCGGGCGGCACGTACACCGATGGCGGTATGCGGATCGAGCAGCTCACCGGTGGCGGCATGAACTTCGGCGATGGTCTGGCAGGTCTGCTCATCGCTCACGGCGAGGGAATCGAACAACTTGCGCGCCTCGGTCCAGCGATCGTCTTCGACGGTGAAGCCGCCGGTCTGGCGGAATTCGGTCATCAGTGCGGCGATCGACGGGCCGTTGCGCCCGTGCAGGTCGAACAGCAGACGCTCGAAGTTCGACGAGACCATGATGTCCATCGACGGCGACAGGGTCGGGTACAGCTCGCCCTTGGCGTACTGATTGCCACTCATGAAGCGATGCAGGATATCGTTGCGGTTGGTGGCGACGATCAGCTGACTGACCGGCAAACCCATGTTGCGGGCGAGATAGCCGGCGAAAATATCGCCGAAGTTGCCGGTCGGCACCGAGAAGGCCACCGAGCGCGCCGGGCCGCCGAGCTGCAGGGCCGCGTGGAAGTAGTAGACGATCTGGGCCATGATCCGCGCCCAGTTGATCGAGTTGACCGCCACCAGGCGCGTGCCCTTGAGGAAACCCTGGTCGGCGAAGCTGGCCTTGACCATCTCCTGGCAGTCGTCGAAGTTGCCTTCGATGGCGACGTTATGGATGTTGTCGCCGAGAATGGTGGTCATCTGCCGGCGCTGCACCTCGGACACACGGTTGTGCGGGTGCATGATGAAGATATCGACGTTATCGCAAGCCTTGCAGCCCTCGATGGCGGCCGAGCCGGTGTCACCACTGGTGGCGCCCATGATCACCACGCGCTCGTTGCGCTTGGCCAGCACGTAGTCGAGCAGGCGACCGAGCAGCTGCAGGGCGAAATCCTTGAACGCCAGGGTCGGCCCATGGAACAGCTCGAGCACCCACTCGTTGCCGTTCAGCTGACGCAGCGGCGCCACGGCCGAGTGCTCGAACACGCCATAGGTGTCTTCGAGAATCTTCTTGAAATCGGCATCCGGGATGCTACCGGTCACGAACGGACGCATCACCCGGAAGGCCAACTCGTGGTACGGCAGGCCCGCCCAGGAGGCGATTTCTTCCTGGCTGAAGCGTGGCAGGTTTTCCGGCACGTACAAGCCGCCATCGGTGGCCAGACCGGCCAGCAGGACGTCTTCGAAATTCAGGGCCGGTGCCTGGCCGCGAGTGCTGATATAGCGCATTGATCAAAACCTTCGGTTTTGGCCTCAGGCCTCAGGCTTCAGGCCTCAGGCTTTTTCGCCTGCAGCCTTCGCCTGCCGCCTGCCGCCCGGGTTAATTCAGTTGTTCGACGCGGATGCGCACCACGTTGCCGACGACGTCGGCCAGCGCTTCCAGGGCAGAAATGGCGTCGTTCATGCGCTGCTCGGCAACGCGATGAGTAACCAGGATCATCGGTACCAGGCCGTCCTGCTCCTCGACTTCCTTCTGCATGATCGATTCGATGTTGATGCCGCGCCCCGACAGAATGCTCGCCACCTGGGCCAGCACGCCCGGGCGATCCTTGGCCTGGATGCGCAGGTAATAGGCGCTTTCGCAGGCGGTGATCGGCAGGATCGGGTGGTCGGACAGCGAATCCGGCTGGAAGGCCAGGTGCGGCACGCGGTTGGTCGGATCGGTGGTTAGCGCACGCACCACGTCGACCAGGTCGGCCACCACGGCC
This sequence comes from Pseudomonas sp. PA15(2017), assembly GCF_001945395.1. GTDB lineage: Bacteria > Pseudomonadota > Gammaproteobacteria > Pseudomonadales > Pseudomonadaceae > Aquipseudomonas. The sequence goes on from NZ_MSXV01000053.1 coordinate 47,030, forward strand.
GAGGCGGTCGCTTCCATGCCCGCGCCAGCACCATAGAACAGGGTGCTGCCGGCGGCGTCACCATTGACCATCACGGCGTTCATCACGCCATTGACGTTGGCGATCAGGCGGTCGGCCGGAATCAGCGTCGGGTGCACACGCAGTTCGATGCCGGTATCGGTACGCCGTGCCACACCCAGGTGCTTGATGCGGTAGCCCAGTGCCTCGGCGTAGTTCACGTCGGAGGTGGTCAGCTTGGTGATGCCTTCGGTATAGGCCTTGTCGAACTGCAGCGGAATGCCGAAGGCGATGGACGCCAGAATGGTCAGCTTGTGGGCCGCGTCGATGCCTTCGACGTCGAAGGTGGGATCGGCCTCGGCGTAACCCAGGGCCTGGGCCTCGGCCAGCACGTCTTCGAAGGTGCGAGCCTTCTCGCGCATCTCGCTGAGGATGAAGTTGCCGGTGCCGTTGATGATACCGGCCAGCCAATTGATACGATTGGCCGACAGGCCTTCGCGGATCGCCTTGATCACCGGGATGCCACCAGCCACCGCCGCCTCGAACGCGACGATCACGCCCTTCTCGCGGGCGCGCGCGAAGATCTCGTTGCCATGCACGGCGATCAGCGCCTTGTTGGCGGTGACCACATGCTTGCCGTTGTCGATGGCCTTGAGGACCAGTTCACGGGCAACGCTGTAGCCGCCGATGAGTTCCACGACGATATCGATCTCGGGGTTGCAGGCCACCGCGAAGACATCGTCGGTCATGGTAATGCCGGTCGACTGGTACTGGGGCTTGGGTGTGCGGGTGGCGATCTGCGCCACCTCGATGCCACGCCCGGCACGACGCGCGATTTCCTCGGCGTTGCGCTTGAGCACATTCACGGTACCGCCACCGACGGTACCCAGCCCACAGATGCCTACTTTGACCGGATTCACACTAGACTCCCAACTGCACTGCATAAAACGGCCGACGCGGGCGCCAGCCGTGGAAAAAGAGCCGCACATTACGAAGCGGCTGTCTGATAGTCAATCGAGCCGGATCACTTGGCTTCCAGCGCCAACTTCGCCAGCTGCGCGGCAGGCTGGTAACCGGGGATCATCTTGCCGTTTTCAAGAATGATCGCCGGCGTGCCGTTGACGCCGATCATCTGCCCCAGCTGGTACTGCTGGGCGACCGGGTTGTCGCAGGTGGCTGCGGGTACCGACTCGCGCGATTTGGCCTTGTTCATGGCCGCCTGGCGATCCTTGGCACACCACACGCTGGCCAGATCCTTGGCACCTTTGCTGCCCAGGCCCTGGCGCGGGAAGGCCAGGTAGCGCACTTCGACGCCCAGCTTGTTCAGTTCGCCCACTTCGCTGTGCAGCTTCTGGCAGTAGCCGCAATCGGTATCGGTGAACACGGTGATGTGCGTCTTCGGCTCTTTCGGCGCGAAGACCACCATGTCCTTGGCGGGAATGCCGTTGATCTGCTTGGCGATGGCCTTGCTTTCTTCCGCTTCGGTCAGGTTGATGGCCTGGCCATCCTTGAACTGGAACAGGTAGCCCTGCATCACGAACTGCCCGTCGGCGCTGGCATACAGCTGGCGACCACCCTTGAGCTGCACCTGGTAAACGCCAGGCATCGGGCTCTCGGCAACGGCCTCGATCGGCAGATCGGGCTGGATGGAAAGCAGGTTCTTGCGGATCGCCTGATCCGGGTCGGCGGCATGGCCGAGGGTGCTGACCAGGCCGAGAGCCATGGCCGCGACGATGCGGGTCACACGCATGAATACTCCTATCGAGCGACGGGGTGACAGAGAAAGAGCAGAGCCTACCATAACCAGGGCCCCAGGCTGCGGGCAGCAGACGCAAAGCGCGAACTGGCGACAACCGATTCAGCCACGCGGATGGTGCTGGGCATGCAATGCCTGCAAGCGGGCGCGGGCGATATGGGTGTAGATCTGCGTGGTGGACAGATCACTGTGACCCAGCAGCATCTGCACGACGCGCAAATCCGCGCCGTGATTGAGCAAATGGGTCGCGAACGCATGGCGCAGGGTGTGCGGCGACAGCGACTTGCTGATGCCCGCCACCTGGGCCTGATGCTTGATGCGGTGCCAGAAGGTTTGCCGGGTCATCTGCTCACCACGCAGGCTGGGGAACAGCACGTCCGCGGGGCGACCAGCCAGCAGCGCAGGCCGCGCCTCGCGACAATAGCGCTCGACCCAACCGATGGCTTCCTCACCCATGGGCACCAGGCGCTCCTTGCTGCCCTTGCCGAACACCCGCAGCACGCCCTGGCGCAGATTGACCTGCTCGAGGGTCAGCCCGACTAGCTCACTGACCCGCAACCCGCAGGCGTACAACACCTCGAGCATGGCGCGATCACGCAGGCCGATGGGATCGTCCAGATCCGGCGCGGCCAGCAGCGCTTCGACATCCGCCTCGGACAACGACTTGGGCAGCGGCCGTCCAAGCTGGGGCATGTCGACCTGCAGGGTAGGATCGGCATCGATGATTCCTTCGCGCAGCAGGAAGCGGTAGAAACCGCGCATGCCGGAGATCAGCCGCGCCGTGGAGCGCGCCTTGTAGCCCTCGTTCATGCGCCAGGCCAGGTGATCGAGCAGCACCTCGCGCCCCACCGCTTGCAGCTCCACGCCACGGGCCTGCAGCCAGCCGTTGAGCAGCGCCAGATCGCTGCGATAGGCCGACTGGGTATGGGCGGACAGGCCCTTTTCCAGCCACAAAGCCTCGATGAAACGCTCGATCAATGGATGGTCGACAGCGGCCATGGGGTCAGATCTGCACTACGCAAAAAATTCATTATCAACACATTCGAAAGCAGACACTGCACTGCTTTTCTGGAAGCGGGCCATGCCCGCCCCCACAGGTGGCTTGCGAAACGGCTGCCAGCCCACCACACGTCAGAAACGAAAAAAGCAGCCGAGGCTGCTTTTTTCGTGGGGAAAACTGGATTAAACCAGTTTTTCCTTGATGCGTGCTGCCTTGCCGGACAGGTCGCGGAGGTAGTACAGCTTGGCCTTGCGAACGTCACCACGACGCTTGACTGCCAGGCTGTCGACCAGCGGGCTGTAGGTCTGGAAAGTACGCTCAACGCCTACGCCGCTGGAGATCTTGCGCACGGTGAAGGCGCTGTTCAGACCACGGTTACGCTTGGCGATTACCACACCTTCGAACGCCTGCAGACGCTGACGGTCACCTTCCTTCACTTTCACCTGAACGACTACGGTGTCGCCCGGGGCAAAGGTCGGGATCTCTTTGCTCATCTGCTCAGCTTCGATTTGCTGAATGATTTTGTTGGTCATGCTGCGCTCCTAAGACGGGCCGTCAGGCCGGCCATCGATATTAGTTATCGTCCCGCTGGCGGATGTATTCCTCCAGCAGCTTCTTCTCTTCTCCAGAAAGCGAGCGGCTATCCAGAAGATCGACACGGCGTTCCCAGGTGCGCCCCAGGGACTGCTGCAAACGCCAGCGCCGGATGTGTTCGTGGTTGCCGCCAAGCAGCACCTCCGGAACACGCTTATCCGCATACACCTCCGGACGGGTGTAGTGCGGGCAGTCGAGCAAGCCATCCGTGAAGGAGTCTTCCTCGGCCGAATCTGCATGACCCAATGCACCAGGCAAAAGGCGCGTTACCGCATCGATCAGCACCATGGCTGGCAGCTCACCGCCAGACAGGACGTAGTCGCCGATCGACCATTCCTCGTCGACGTGCGTTTCGATGAAACGCTCGTCGACGCCTTCGTAGCGGCCGGCGATGAGGATCAAACGCTCCTCCTTCGCCAGCTCGCGTACCGCCGCCTGCGTCAGCGGGCGGCCCTGCGGCGACAGGTAGATCACCTTCGCCGCAACGTCGCTGGCCTGCCTGGCATCGGCCAGGGCATCTTCCAGCGGCTTGATCTTCATCACCATGCCGGGACCACCACCGAAGGGGCGGTCGTCAACGGTGTGATGACGATCCGTGGTGTAGCTGCGTGGGTTCCAGCAGGTCAGCTGCAACAGCTCCTGCCTCACCGCACGACTGGTGATGCCGTAATCGCCGATGGCGGCGAACATCTCCGGGAACAGCGTAATGACATCGACGCGCAGGCTCGCCATGGCGTCAGAAATCCGCATCCCAATCGACCCGCATCTCGCCAGCCTCGAGACTGATCGACAACACGCACTGCTGCGTATAAGGCAACAGACGCTCACGATCATCGAGGCTGTCAGCGCAGGGCTTGACCACCATCACGTCATTGGCACCGGTCTCAAACAGATGATCGATCTTGCCGAGCAGTTGCCCTGCCTGATCGATGACCTTCAGACCTTCCAGCTGATACCAGTAGAACTCGCCGTCATCGAGCTCCGGCAGTTGGCTGCGAGGAACGCAGATCTCGAAGCCCGCGTAGGTACGCGCCACTTCACGATCATCGAGCCCTTTCAGCCTGGCGACCAGAACCTTGCCCTGCAAGCGTCCACCAGCCAGTTCAACCTGTTTCACCTCACCGTCGCGCCGTAGCGTCCAGCGAGGGTAATCGAGCACGTTATCCAGCGGATCGGTAAAGGAGTACACCTTTATCTCACCCTTGACGCCATGCACCGAAACGATCTTGCCAAGAACCAGAAGATCCTCGGCGGGGGCCGGCGTCGTGCTCATAGAAGTGCTTAGGCAGCAGCCTTGGCAGCTTCTTTCAGCAGCTGAGCAACGCGCTCAGACGGCTGGGCACCCTGGCTCAGCCAGTAAGTGGCGCGCTCTTGATTCACGGACAGCTTGACTTCAGCACCCGAGGCGATCGGGTTGAAGAAACCGATGCGCTCTACGAAGCGACCGTCGCGCGCATTGCGGCTGTTGGTCACGGTGAGGTGGTAGAAGGGGCGCTTTTTGGAGCCGCCACGAGCGAGACGAATAGTTACCATGTGAACATCGTTCCTGTAGTCGGTGCTAACTTGAGGCACACATCAAAAATGGGCCTAGGCCCGAAAGGCCGCATATTCTAAGGATTATGCGGCTGTTTGCAAATCTCTTTTTCCACAGCCCGCCAGGCGGCCTGCCAGAGCCATCAGAACTTCGGCATGCCGCCGCCCGGCATCATGTTGCCCATGCCACGCATCATCTTGGCCATACCGCCTTTGGCACTGAATTTCTTCATCATCTTCTGCATCTGCTTGTGCTGCTTGATCAACCGGCCGATGTCCTGCACCTGGGTACCGGAACCCATGGCGATACGGCGCTTGCGCGAGCCGCTGATGACGTCGGGGTCGCGGCGCTCGGCGGGCGTCATCGAGTTGATGATCGCCTCCATCTGCTTGAACTGCTTCTCCGCAGCCCCCTGAGCGCCGCCCATTTGCGACAGATTGACGCCGCCCATCTGCGGCAGCTTGTCCATCAGGCCGCCAAGACCACCCATGCTCTTCATCTGCACGAGCTGGTCGCGGAAGTCCTCGAGGTCGAAACCCTTGCCCTTCTTGAGCTTCTTGGTGAGCTTCTCGGCCTTCTCGCGATCGAGAGTCTGTTCGGCCTGCTCGATCAGGCTGAGCACGTCGCCCATGCCGAGGATACGCGAGGCGATACGCTCGGGGTGGAACGGCTCGAGCGCTTCGCTCTTCTCGCCCATGCCGATGAACTTGATCGGCTTGCCGGTGATGGCGCGCACCGACAGCGCAGCACCGCCACGGGCGTCACCGTCGACCTTGGTGAGCACCACGCCGGTGAGCGGCAGCGCATCGTTGAAGGCCTTGGCGGTGTTGGCGGCGTCCTGACCGGTCATGGCGTCGACCACGAACAGGGTCTCCACCGGCTTCACCGCAGCGTGCAGCGCCTGGATCTCGGCCATCATCTCGGCATCGACGGCCAGTCGGCCGGCGGTATCCACCAGCACCACGTCGATGTACTTGAGCCTGGCTTCGCGGATCGCCGCTTCGGCGATAGCCACCGGCTTCTGGGTGATATCGGACGGGAAGAAGGTCACGCCGATGTCGCTCGCCAGGGTTTCCAGCTGCTTGATCGCCGCGGGACGGTAGACGTCCGCGGACACCACCATCACGCTCTTCTTCTTGTGCTCCTTGAGCAGGCGCGCCAGCTTGCCCACGGTGGTGGTCTTACCGGCGCCCTGCAGACCGGCCATCAACACCACCGCCGGCGGCGTGGTGCTCAGGTCGAGGTCTTCGTTGGCGGCGCCCATGAGGCTTTCCAGCTCCAGACGCACGATCTTCACGAACGCCTGGCCCGGGGTCAGGCTCTTGGACACCTCGGTGCCGACCGCGCGTTCCTTGACGCGGGCGACGAAATCCTTGACCACGGGCAGCGCCACGTCGGCCTCGAGCAACGCCATGCGCACTTCGCGCAGGGTGTCCTTGATGTTGTCCTCGGTCAGCTTGGCCTTGCCAGTGACGCTGCGCAGAGTCTGCGAGAGGCGATCGGTTAAGTTTTCGAACATGCGCGTTCCTTTCGGGCCGTCTGGCCGGGATGGGCTGGCAGCAAACCGCGGATTATAACGAAGACCGCGACGCTTTCGAGGCTTCTTTGTCGGCGTCGCTGCGACCCAGGGTCTGTTGACGGCTCATCGCGAGCCGCGTTGCCGCGAGAAATCTCGCCAGGCCGGGCGGCGATCCGCTAGGCGGAGGACGCAGGGAATGGACTAGCCGTCCGCGTCTTCCCTTGCCAAGTCCTCCAACGACGCATGGCGAGATTTCTCGCGCAACCCGCAGGGCCGGGCCCGTTTTTTCGCGATGCAGCGTTTCTCGCCGGCTCATTTAGCCAGCTAAACTTCGCGGCGGTGTGACCCACATGGATGTGGGAAATGCCGCAAGCCCGCAGGGAGCGGGCGCGGCCCTTGCCTCGCGAAAAAACGGGCGCCGGCGCGGCCGCGCGTGAACCGTCAACAGACCCTAGTGAGAGCGGATAGCACTTGCAGTCTTTTTGCGACAACGGTTGTGTGCCACACTCAGCGCCTTTGAGCCCGTGTATCCAGGATCTATGCACCCTCTGTTGCCCAGTCTCGCCGCCGCCATCCTTTATCTTGGCGCCGCCAGCTATCAAGGCCTGCATCTGGCCCGCCGCAGCACGCCCAGCCAACCGGTGTTGCTGCTGGCAGGCTGCATCGCTCTACTGTTCCACGGCGGCAGCCTGTTCATGCAGATGCGTGGCAGCACCGGGCTGAACCTGGACTTCTTCAACACCGCCAGCCTGATTGCCTTCACGGTAATCGCGCTGATCCTGCTGGCCTGCCAGCGCATGCCGGTGCACAACCTGCTGCTGTTCCTGTTTCCGCTCGGCGGGCTGACGGTGCTGTGCGCGCAGTTCATGCCCAGCGGCACCAGCCAGCCGATAGAGGAAGGCCCCGGCATTCTCGCCCATATTCTGCTGTCGATCGCCGCCTACGGCATGCTGACCATCGCCATGTTCCAGTCGCTGCTCCTGCTGGTGCAGGATCACCAGCTCAAGCACAAGCACCCCTCCGGGCTGATCCGCAACTTCCCACCGTTGCAGACCATGGAAAGCCTGCTGTTCGGCTTTCTGTGGAGCGGCTGGGCGCTGCTCTCGCTGTCGCTGTTGTCCGGCGCGGTGTTCATCGACAATCTGTTCACCCAGCACCTGGTGCACAAGACCATCCTGTCGTGCTTCGCCTGGGTAGTGTTCGCCGTGCTGCTGTGGGGCCGCCACCAGCTCGGCTGGCGTGGCCACAAGGCGATCCGCTGGACGCTGGCCGGGTTCTGCCTGCTGATGCTGGCCTTTTTCGGCAGCAAGCTGGTTCGTGAATTCATCCTGCATATCTGAGCCGTGGACACGCCCTCGCCACTTTTCCAGCTGGCCCTGCTACTGACCCTGCTGGGCTGCGCGACCTTCTTCATCTGCGCGCGCACCGTGCTGTTCGGCCTCAACCGCTACCGGCTGCGCTACCGGGCACGCCAGGGCCACCGCGCCGCCGCCCGGCTGATCGCCCTGCTCGACCAGCCACAGCGGCTATCGGCCACCCTGCGCATCGGCACCATCTGCAGCACCATGGCCGCCTCGGTGGCCGCCACCTTGTTGGCCTTGCGCCACGGCGCGCCCGGCGACCTGGCACCATCGCCGTTCATCCTCACGCTGGCCGTGCTGATGCTGGCCCATCCGTTCGGTCGCCTGCTGGCCATCCTGCCGCCGCCGCTGTTCGCCTATCCGGCCAGCGCGCCGCTGACGCTGGTCAGCCTGGCGCTGTCTCCGCTTACCCGACTGCTGATGACCATCGGCCAGGGGCTGCGCCGACGCATCGGCAAGGCCGACCAGAGCACCGAGCCCGCTGCTGCGCCCAACCTCACCGAGCTGCGCGACGCGCTGCAAGCCGATGACCTGCCGCTGCCCGCCGAACGACGCGCCATGCTGGTGGGCGTGCTTGAGCTGGACAAGGTCAGCGTCGAGGACGTGATGATTCCGCGCCACGAAATCAACGGTATCGACCTGCTCGGCAGCACGCCGCTGCTCGAACAGGTACGCGCCGCCTCGCACACCCGCCTGCCGGTGTACCGCAACGGCCTCAACCAGACCGAGGGCATCCTGCACATGCGCCGCCTGGCGGGTCACAGCGAGCTGGACGAAGCGGCGGTACTGCAAGCGTGCGATGCGGCGTACTTCGTACCGCAAGGCACCACGCTGGCGAACCAGCTGGTGACCTTCCAACAGCACAGGTACCGCACGGCCGTAGTGGTCGACGAGTATGGCGAGGCCATGGGCATCGTCACCTTGGAAGACATCCTCGAAGAGATCGTCGGCGACCTGAGTTCCGTGGAAACAGCGCACCCTCGTGAGTTTCACGCAATGGGCGACGGCACCTGGTCGATCCAGGGCAGCGCCTATCTGCGTGAGGTGAACCGGGCACTGGGCTGGCAGTTACCGGTCGACGGGCCGAAGACGGTCAACGGCCTGGTGACCGAAGTGCTGGAGAACATTCCAGACTGCGCGGTTTGTTTGCAGGTAGGCCGCTACCGGTTGGAAATCGTCCAGGCCAGCGGTAGCCGGGTGTTGGAAGTGCGGGCCTGGGAGGCCCAGCAGCACTGAAGCATGACCAGCGACAAGATGCGGCTGGTGCCAAGAAGCGATTCACGGGCGCCCGTAACCAATAGTTCGCACTCCTCACGGCGCGACGGGAAGAAGGCAAAAGCAGCCGCCCGCCTATCCACTGTGGGAGCGGGCCATGCGCGCGAAAAGTCGCGGGCATGGCCCGCTCCCACAGATGCGGCGCCGAAGGCCGGCCAATCTGCGGCCGTTGAATCGAAGCGTTACAGCTCGACCTTGACCGCCTGTGCCGACCGCAGCGCCTTGGCGCGGGCTGCTTCCAGCGACTCGTCGCGGGCCAGTGCAACACCCATGCGGCGCTGACCGCTGACTTGCGGCTTGCCGAACAGACGCAGGGCGGTGTCCGGCTCGGTGAGCGCGGCGCCGAGGCTGCCGAAGCTGACCTGACTGGACTCGCCCTCGACCAGAATCACTGCCGAGGCAGACGGGCCGAACTGGCGGATCGCCGGGATCGGCAAGCCGAGAATGGCGCGGGCATGCAGGGCGAATTCGGACAGATCCTGAGAGATCAGGGTCACCAGGCCGGTGTCGTGCGGGCGCGGCGAGATTTCGCAGAACCACACCTGATCACCCTTGACGAACAACTCGACGCCGAACAGGCCGCGACCACCGAGCGAGCCGGTAACGGCCAGGGCGATACGCTCGGCCTCGGCGCGGGCGGCCTCGCTCATCGCCTGGGGCTGCCAGGACTCCTGATAATCGCCCTTCTCCTGGCGATGGCCAACCGGCGCACAGAAGGTGGTGCCACCGACGTGGCGTACGGTCAGCAGGGTGATTTCGTAGTCGAAGTCGATGAAGCCCTCGACGATCACCCGGCCCTTGCCGGCACGGCCACCCGCTTGGGCGTAGTCCCAGGCTTTCTGTACGTCGTCGGCGCCCTTGAGCACCGACTGGCCCTTGCCCGACGAACTCATGATCGGCTTGACCACGCACGGGAAGCCAATGGCGCCCACGGCCGCCTGGAACTCTTCGAAGGAATCGGCGAACTGGTAGGGCGAGGTCGGCAGGCCGAGTTCTTCGGCGGCCAGGCGACGGATGCCTTCCCGGTTCATGGTCAGCTGCGCGGCGCGAGCGCTGGGAATCACGGTGTAGCCTTGGTTTTCCAGCTCGACCAGCGTGGCGGTGGCGATCGCTTCGATCTCCGGCACGATGTAGTGCGGCTTCTCCTGCTCGATCACGGCACGCAGCGCCGCGCCGTCGAGCATGTTGATCACATGGCTGCGATGCGCCACCTGCATGGCCGGTGCGTTGGCATAGCGATCCACGGCGATCACTTCCACACCGAGGCGCTGCAGCTCGATGACCACTTCCTTGCCGAGCTCGCCCGAGCCACACAGCAACACACGGGTCGCGCTGGGCGACAGGGGGGTTCCGATACGGGGCATAACAGGATCCTTGGGTAGCAGGAGAATTCAGGCGGCGATTTTAATCACGCCCGGCCGCGACCGCGACCAAAATCGGCAGACCGGCCGACGTGCAGTGCTTTCGCCGTTATCCGAATGGCTTCCCGCGAGGCCATTATTGATCCCGCGAATTGCCCTGGATCAGCCCCGACGCCCCACCACTGGACTACGCTGAAGGTGTAGGCCACCGCTGCTCCGCAACCAGGGCAGCGGCGCAGCTCATGGCACGCGACACTTGCGAGGAGGCTTCGCCATGGACGCTTTCCACATCATGATCGTGCTGCTGATCAGCGGCTTTCTGCTGCTGGGCATCGGCTTCAACAACCGCGAACAGGAATGGGGCATCTGGCTGACCGGGCTGGGCGCGCTGTCGATGTTCGCCCCGCTGTTCTTCAAGGTATTCATCGAGTTCGGCTGATAGGCTTTTCAGCTATCGGCTTGCCAGCGCCTGGCGGACGCCTGGTCGCTTTCCCGGCCCTCGACCCAGCGCGGGCCGCTGGCGGTGTCTTCCTTCTTCCAGAACGGCGCGCGGGTTTTCAGGTAGTCCATGATGAACTCGCAGGCCTGAAAGGCTGCCTGGCGGTGGGCGCTGGCCACGCCGACGAAGACGATCGGCTCGCCCGGCTCCAGCCGCCCGACGCGGTGAATCACCTCGACGCCCAGCAATGGCCAGCGCTCGCGAGCCTGACTCTCGATGCCTGCCAGGGCCTTTTCGGTCATGCCCGGGAAATGCTCGAGAAACATGCCGGCCACGTCCTGGCCGTCATTGAAATCACGCACGTAGCCGACGAAGCACGCCACGGCGCCGACGCCGGTGTTGGCGGCATGCACGGCGTTGGTTTCAGAGCCGGGATCGAAAACGGCCTGCTGGACGCGAACTGCCATCTCAGCCTCCGGTGACCGTGGGGAAGAACGCCACCGCATCACCGTCGACCAGCGGCTCACTCAACGCGCAGAGCTCTTCGTTGCGGGCGCACATCAGGCCGCGCTCGGCGAGCACCTCCCAGGCGCCGCCGCGGGCCAGCAGGCGAAGGCGCAGTTCATCGAGGGTCGCGAAATCGCCCGGCAGCTCCTCGGCATCCAGGCCCAGGGTTTCGCGATAACGGGCGAAGTACTGCACGCGGATCATCGCTCGTCCTCGCCGGCCAGGAAGTGGCCGCTCTTACCACCGAGCTTTTCCAGCAGGCGCACCTGCTCGATGACCATGCCGCGATCCACCGCCTTGCACATGTCATAAATGGTCAGCGCCGCGACACTGGCGGCGGTCAGCGCTTCCATCTCCACGCCGGTCTGGCCGGTGAGTTTGCAGCGCGCGCGGATCAGCACGGCGTCGTCGCCATCAGCCTGAAGCTCGACCTTGGCGCTGGTGAGCATCAGCGGATGACACAACGGAATCAGATCGGAGGTCTTTTTCGCAGCCTGGATGCCGGCGATACGCGCCACGGCGAAGACGTCGCCTTTGGGGTGCTCACCGTCGACGATCATCTGCAACGTGGTGGGCAGCATGCGTACCCGGGCCTCGGCCACGGCTTCGCGCACGGTCTGCGCCTTGTCGCTGACGTCGACCATATTGGCGCGCCCCTGGGAGTCGAGATGGGTCAGCACGGGCAATCTCCAAGTAGAAAACCTGGGGATTGTAGGCCCCGCACCGCCCCCTGCAAACCATGGGCGCCGCAATGCATGCCTGGAGCCGCCAGGCGGCTCCGTGGCGATGGGTTACATGTGGCTTTCGGCGTACTCGGCGAGGATCGAGCGCGGCACGCCCTGCAGGGTGATGTGCACACCGTGCTCGAAGCCCTTGAAGCGCTCGGTGAGGTAGGTCAGCCCCGAGCTGGGCGCCGAAAGATAAGGGGTATCGATCTGCGCCAGGTTGCCCAGGCAGATCACCTTGGAGCCATTGCCGGCACGGGTGATGATGGTCTTCATCTGGTGCGGGGTGAGGTTCTGGCATTCGTCGATCAGGATCAGGCTCTGCTGGAAGCTGCGCCCACGAATGTAGTTCAGGGATTTGAACTGCAACGGCACCTTCTGCAGGATGTAGTCGACGCTGCCGTGGGTGTTCTCGTCATCCATGTGCAGGGCTTCGAGGTTGTCGGTGATGGCGCCCAGCCAGGGCTCCATCTTCTCGGCCTCGGTGCCGGGCAGAAAGCCGATTTCCTGATCCAGGCCCTGCACACTGCGGGTGGCGATGATGCGCCGGTAGCGCTTGCTGACCATGGTTTGCTCGATGGCCGCGGCCAGCGCCAGGATGGTCTTGCCCGAGCCGGCGGCGCCAGTCAGGTTGACCAGATGGATGTCCGGGTCGAGCAGCGCGTAGAGCGCCAGCGCCTGGTGGATGTCCCTTGGTTTGAGCCCCCAGGCCTCCTGATGCAGCAGCGGCTCCTGGTGCAGATCGAGAATCAGCAGCTCGTTGCCTTCGACCTCCTTGACCCAACCAACGAAGCCCTGCTCGTCGATGATGAATTCGTTGACGTTGACCGCCGGCAAGTCTTCGCTGAGCTGCACGCGGTGCCAGGTGCGCCCATGGCCCTGGCGGGTATCGACCTTGGCGACGCGGTCCCAGAAGGCACCGTTGACGTCGTGGTAACCCTTGGAAAGCAGCGAGACGTCGTCGACCAGTTGGTCGGTGTGATAGTCCTCGGAATCCAGCCCGCAACCACGCGCCTTCAGGCGCATGTTGATGTCCTTGGTCACCAGCACCACGGACATGCCCGGGCGTCGCGACTTCAATTCCACCAGTTGGTTGATGATCTTGTTGTCGTTGAGGTCTTCCGGTAGCCAGGTGACCGGCGCCGCACTCTTGCTCATGAGAATCGACAGAAAACCGCAAGGGCCGCTCTTGTCCCGCTGGATCGGCACCCCGTGCTCGACCTCCTCGGGGGTGGCGCCACCGAGAATCTTGTCGATCAGGCGGATCGCTTGCCGGCATTCGGCGGCGACGCCCTGCTTGCCGGTTTTCAGCTTGTCGAGTTCCTCGAGCACCGTCATCGGGATGGCGACGTGGTGTTCCTGGAAATTGAGCAGCGCGTTGGGATCGTGAATCAGGACATTGGTGTCGAGGGCGTACAAGGTTGGGGCGGTGGGCTTGATGCGTCCGTGGTCATCCATACTCGTCACCTCTTGTCGGATCCAGCGACGGAATGCCAGGACGGCGCTCCGCCACACAGGACCACCGACTCCCGATCAGGAGCGCCGCAAACGGGTGAGGGCCGAGGGCCGCCACCTGTCTGCAGGGTTCGGCGGTCTTTCAAAGCGTGGTCTGCGCGTGCCGGTCATCATGCCCGGTTCGTCGCAAACCACAGTTCGTTGATACTCCAAAAAATGTGACAGGCAAATGATCTTTTCAGTTTTTTTATTTTTATTTTTCGGTTGGACGAATGACCTTGGCAGCGGCGCTCGCCGGGCACTAGAGTCATGAGTCCAGCCCCCTGCCGTGTAACACGCGGGCCCTGCCGAATCGGCTAGAATCGCTGCTCCGCCGAAGGAGACGACTCATGCTGATGGTGATTTCACCTGCCAAGACCCTGGACTACGAAAGCGCACCGGTGACTTCGCGCTTCACCCAACCCGAATTCCTCGATCACTCCCGGGAGCTGGTCGCCCAGCTGCGCGACTTCACACCTGCGCAGATCGCCGAACTGATGCACCTGTCCGACAAGCTGGCCGGACTGAACGCTGCACGTTTCGGTAGCTGGACTCCGGTATTCGACACGCAGAACGCCAAGCAGGCGCTGCTGGCCTTCAAGGGCGACGTGTACACCGGGCTGGACGCGGAAAGCTTCACCGAGGCCGACTTCGATTTCGCCCAGCAGCACCTGCGCATGCTCTCCGGCCTGTACGGGCTGCTGCGCCCGCTGGACCTGATGATGCCCTACCGCCTGGAGATGGGTACCAAGCTGGCCAACGCCCGCGGCAAGGATCTCTACGCATTCTGGGGCGAGCACATCAGCGAGTGGCTGAACCAGGCGCTGGCCGCCCAGGGCGACGATGTGCTGCTCAACCTGGCGTCCAACGAATATTTCGGGGCGGTCAAGCGCAAGGTGCTGAAGGCGCGAATCATCGACACCGAATTCAAGGACCTGAAGAACGGCCAGTACAAGATCATCAGCTTCTACGCCAAGAAGGCCCGCGGCCTGATGGCCCGCCACGTGATCCGCGAGCGGGTGACGGACCCGCAGCACCTCAAGGACTTCGACGACCAGGGCTACCGCTTCTCGGCAAAGGACTCGAGCGCCGACAAACTGGTGTTCCTGCGCGATCACGCGCCTGAGTAAGGGCTCAGGCGCTTCGGCGCGAGCCGCGTCGCGGCGAGAAACGGGCCCTTGCGAAACATTCGCCAATCCCTGAGCGGGTGCCGAGGCCGTCGGCCTTGTGTAGGATTGGCGGACACTCGACATTCAAGGTCCAGTCATGATTTTTGGCGCGATTCTGGTTCTCAGCTGGTTTATCCTGCTGATCCGCTACCCGGCCAAGGCCCTGCCCATTTCCCTGGCCGCACTGGCCGGGCTGGGCCTGGTGACGAGCTGGGTGCTGTGGCAGGAAAGCCGCGAGAACCGCGACCTTGCTCATCTGGAATTGCGCATCACCCATGCCCCGCAGAGCTGCCCAGCCGATCGCCCGCTGAGCCTGCACCTGCACAATGGCAGCGAGGCTGCCCTGCAGGAGCTGCGCTGGCAGATCACCGCCTATCGGCCGGGCGACAGCGTCAATCTGGCGCAGCGCCTGTACGAGGCACCGCGCTACAGCGGCCCCGGCGAATTGTTGCCCGGTGCCGATTGGCAAACCTGCCTGCCGCTGCCTACCCTGCGTAGCGGCTATCGCGCCAGCACCCTGGAATTCCGTGCCGAACAACTGCAAGGCACCTTCAGTCGCTAGGCGCTGTTTCACGATCCACACAACAACAATCACAAGGATTATCCATGAGCCACCCTACGGTTCTGATCACCGGCTGCTCCAGTGGCATCGGCCGGGCATTGGCCGACACCTTCGCGCAGCAGGGTTATCAGGTCTGGGCAAGCGCCCGCAAAAGCGAAGACGTGGCACGCCTGAGCGAAGCCGGTTTTCATGCCGTGCAACTGGACGTGAATGACGCTGCCGCGGTCGAGCAACTGGCCGCCACGCTCAAGGAACGCTGCGGCGGGCTCGATGTGCTGATCAACAATGCCGGTTACGGCGCCATGGGCCCGCTGCTCGATGGCGGCGCCACGGCGATGCGCAAGCAGTTCGAGACCAACGTGTTCTCCCTGGTCAACGTGACCCGTGCGCTGTTTCCGCTGCTGCGCCAGAACAAGGGCCTGGTGATCAATATCGGCAGCGTATCGGCCGTGCTGGCAACTCCGTTCGCGGGCGCTTACTGTGCCTCCAAGGCCGCGGTACACGCCGTCAGCGACGCCCTGCGCCTGGAACTTGCGCCATTCGGCGTCGGCGTGATGGAAGTGCAGCCGGGCGCCATCGAATCCAGCTTCGGCACCCACGCCAGCCGCCAGGCCGAGCAATTGATTGGCGAGCATTCACCATGGTGGCCGGTGCGCGACGGCATCCGCGCCCGCGCCATCGCCTCCCAGGATAACCCGACCCCTGCCAGCCACGTCGCACGCAACGTATTTGCCGCCGTAGCCAGCCCCAAGCGCCCGCGGGTGCTGCGCCTGGGCAACGGCAGCCGGGCCTTGCCGCTGCTTTCGGCGCTGTTGCCCGGCGCCTTGCTCGACCGCGTGCTGAGCCGCCGCTTCGGCCTGGATCGCCGTTTGTAGAACCTGACGTCACGGGCGAGACTCCAAGCTTCATCGCCATCGCCATCGCCGAGCCCTGTCGCCATGTCGCCTTCCCATCAGCCTGTCGCCATGCTGCGCTATGCCCTCTTCGGTGTGGCGGCGGCGGTGCTACTCAACGTACTGCTGCGCAGCTTCGTCAAACTCGGCGGCGTGCTGGCCACCCTGGTGATCGCTGCCAGCATCGCGGCGCTGATGGCGTTGCTGTTCGCCTGGCAGCAACGCCGCCCGCCCACGCGTGGTGAGCGACGCCGCCTGGTGTGGCTGTACGGCGGCATGCTGGCGCTGCTGTACGCCGGGCTGCTGACCATGATGACCCTGCAGGACGAGCCCAGCCCCATGGGCATAGTGATCTTCATCCTGCATTACCTCGCCTATCCGCTACTCGCCCAATTGCTGTTCTCGGAGCGCATCTTCAAGCGCACGCCCTGATCGGCTGGCACTTGCCGGCCGATCGCTGCTCTACACTCGATGACAGAGAACGATTTGGAACCTCGATGAGAAGCAGCCGGCACATCAAGACCCAGGAGCGACGCATCATCGTGGTGCTGCTCGTGGCGTTGCTGAGCGTGCAGGTGGTGATCTACCTGGTCAGTACCCGCACCAACCGCAGCATCGTCGAGGAAACCATCAGCAGCAGCCTGCAGACCACCACTCAGGTGGTCGACGAACTGCTCGAACTGCGCCAGCGGCAACTGGCCCAGGGCGCTGCGGTGCTGGCCGCCGACTACGGCCTCAAGGAGGCCATCGCCACGGGCGAGCGCTCGACCATCGAATCCATGCTGGGCAATCACGGTAAGCGGCTGAAGGCCGACATCGCGCTGCTCAACACCCTCGACCGGCAGTTGATCGCCAGCGTACCGCGGGAGCTGCAGCAAGCCGATATCGCGCCGCTGCTCAAGGCGGCCGCGCAGTCCGCCAGACCCGACGCCCAGCCGGTCAGCCTGCTGCGCAGCCAGAGCGGCGTGCTCTATCAGCTCATCCACAGCGTGGTGAGCATGCCCACGCCCCAGGCCGAGCTGACGCTCGGTTTCGCCATCGATGACGAACTCGCCGAAGCCCTCAAGCAAGTCACCGACACCGATTTCGTGTTCCTGTCCCGGGGCCAGAATGGCGCCTGGCAATTGCACGGCAATACCTTGAGCAGCAGCTTCGAGCGCTTGCTGGGCAACCCGGCGGCGTTGGTCGACGGTGCCGAATGGACGCTGCAGGACGAGCGCGACGAATACCTGATGCATTCGGTGGCGCTGAGCAACTTCAACGCCCAGGAGGCCAGCGAAGTGCTACTGATCGCCGGCAAGTCGCTGAGCCAGAACATGGCCGCTTACGAGCGCATCGAACGCTTCCAGCGCTATCTGCTGCTGGCCAGCCTGGGGCTGTCGGCGCTGGTGGTGGTACTGATCGGCCGGCATCTGCTGCGACCGCTCAACACCCTGGCCCACCAGGACCCGCTGACCGAACTGCCGAACCGTCGCGTGTTCGACCACAGCGTCGCCAGCGCCTTGGCCAAGAGCCGTTCGGCGCCGCTGGCATTGATGATGATCGATCTGGACCACTTCAAGCAGATCAACGATCGCTACGGCCATGCTGCCGGCGACGAGGTACTCAAGGTGAGCGCCCGTCGACTGCGCGGCCTGTTGCGCAGTATCGACATGCCGGCGCGCCTGGGCGGCGACGAATTCGCCGCCCTACTGCCCGGTCTCGACAGGGCTGCGGCCATTCGCCTGGGCCAGCGCATCGAGGACGAGCTGAGCGAGCCTATCGCCTTCAGTGGGCAGAGTTTGCAGGTGGGCATCAGCATCGGTATCGCCATCGCGCCGGAGGACGGCAGTACCGCCAGCGAACTGCTGCGCATGGCCGACACCGAGATGTATGCCGACAAGGCGCAGCGCGAAAGCAATCCGGTCTGAAAGGTCGAACGTCCGCACCAGGATGCCGGTCGCTACTCAGTCATTTCCAGTTTCCGGATACCTTATGGAGTACCTCGACTGGCTGCAATGGCCAGCCATGCTGATCACCGTCATCGCCGCCTGGCTGGTCGCTTCCAAGCAGCGCCGCCGCCGTAACCTGGGCTTCTGGGTATTTATGGCCAGCAACCTGCTGTGGATCGCCTGGGGCCTCTACAGCCACGCCTACGCGCTGATCGTGCTGCAACTGTGCCTGGGGGCGATGAACATTCGCGGTGCCATCAAGACCGAGACGCCAGCCGAACGCGCCTGAGCGGTCGCGGTGCTGCCATTCAAGGGCGAGCTGTGAGACCATCGGCGGCTTGCCATCGTTTTCCAACAGCCATGCCAAACCTCGCCCTGATGCCAGAGAGCCCGCCCGATGCCTGACATCCTGCACCTGCAGCAGGCCGACTGGCGCGGCGACTTCGACGAAGGCGCGCTGCGCCGCGGCCAGGACTACGCCACCCGTGGGTTGAGCCGTCTGCTGAGCCTCAAGGGTCACAGCCTGCTCGCCAGTTGCCTGGGCAGCGGCGAGCGCCCTTACCAGCAGCGCATTACCCTGCACGCCTACGGCAAGGGCTGGAGCGTGACCGGCCATTGCAGCTGCCCGGTAGGCTTCAATTGCAAGCATGTGGTGGCCGCCCTGCTCACCCTCGAGGCACGGCAGCGTGCTGGCGATGACCTGGGTACCTTGATCGTCACCGAAAAACCGGTGGACGAAACCGTGCTGGACGACGTGCAGCCGCAGCCGATCCTGACCCTGGGCAGCCACGTGCGCGTGCATTTCGATGCGCGCAAGGGACGCATGCTGGAACAGACCCAGCACCGTGCCGCCCTGGCCTTCGACTACCAGGGCCACAGCGCGGTGGGTAAAACGGCCAAGGATCTGCTGGTACGCCTGGGGCCCAATCGCCAGTTGCGCATCACCCGCGACACGGCCAGGGAAGCCGAGCTACGGCGTCGCCTGGAAGCCGCCGGCCTGCGCATCGCCCTGAGGCAGAGCGAAGCCCTGGCCCAGCACCCTGGCGAGCACTTCGAACTGCAGGGCGATGCTGCCTGGCTGAGTTTCATGCAGCAGCAGGTACCGGCGCTACGCGCCGAAGGCTGGCGCGTCGAGATCCAGCCCGACTTCCAGTACAACCTGGCCGAGATCGACGACTGGTACGCCGATGTCGACGAGCTGCCCGAACAGGGCTGGTTCGATCTGGAGCTGGGCATCGAGGTGGAAGGCCAGCGCATCAGCCTGCTGCCGGTGTTGCTGCAGGCCATCCGCCGCTCGCCCTGGCTGCTTTCCGGTGACGTCCTGGCGCAGCGCCAGGACGAAGAATTGCTGCTGGTCAGCCTGCCCCACAGCCAGCGCCGCGTGGCCCTGCCCTACGCACGCCTGAAACCCTTGCTGGCCGCACTGGGCGAGCTGTTCATCAGCAATGCCGACGAGATTGGCACGCGCGTACGCCTGGCGCGTGCCGATGCCGCGCGCCTGAATGCCCTGCAGCAGGGGCCGGCGCTGATCTGGCACGGCGGTATCGAGCTGCGCGAGTTCGCCAGGCGCCTGCAGCACACCAGCCAACAGGCGGTGAGCGCGCCCGACGACCTGGCCGCGCAGCTGCGCCCCTATCAACTTCAGGGGCTGGGCTGGATGCAGGCGCTGCGGGAGCTGGAGGTTGGCGGCGTGCTGGCCGACGACATGGGCCTGGGCAAGACCTTGCAGACCTTGGCGCACATTCTCCTGGAGAAGCAGAACGGTCGCCTGCAGCAGCCGGCGCTGATCGTCATGCCCACCAGCCTGATCCCCAATTGGCAGGACGAGGCCGCGCGTTTCGCGCCGACCCTCAAGGTGCTGGCCCTGCACGGCAGCAAACGGCGTAGCCAGTTCAAGCTGATCGCCGAGCACGATATAGTGCTCACCACCTATGCGCTGCTGCCGCGCGACCTCAAGACGCTCATCGCCCAACGCTTCCACCTGCTGATTCTCGATGAGGCCCAGAGCATCAAGAATCCGCGCAGCAAGGCCGCCCTCGCCGCCGGCCAGATCAACGCCCGACAACGCCTGTGCCTGAGCGGCACGCCGCTGGAAAACAACCTGGGCGAGCTGTGGTCGCTGTTCAACTTCCTGATGCCGGGCTGGCTCGGTGACGCCAAGCGCTTCACCCGCGACTATCGCACTCCCATCGAGAAGCACGGCAGCGAGCAGCGTCTGGCGCACCTGCGCGGGCGGATCAAACCGTTCGTGTTGCGCCGCAAGAAGGAACAGGTCGCCCGCGAGCTGCCGCCCAAGACCGAAATCACCCAGTGGGTGGAACTGACGCCCGCCCAGCGCGACCGCTACGAGATCTTGCGCCTGGCCATGGATCGCAAGGTGCGCGAGGAGATCACCCGCCAAGGCTTGGCCCGCAGCCAGATCGTGATCCTCGAGGCGCTGCTGCGCCTGCGCCAGGTGTGCTGCGACCTGCGCCTGCTCGACGAGGCACCAGCCGAACTGACCAGCAGCGACTCCGGCAAGCTCAGCAGCCTCCTGGACATGCTCGAAGCACTGATCGGCGAAGGCCGCCGCGTGCTGCTGTTCTCCCAGTTCACCTCGATGCTGGCACTGATAGAAAGCGAGCTGCAGACGCGCAACATCGGCTACGCCAAACTGACCGGCAGCACCCGTGACCGGCGCACGCCCGTGGAACAGTTCCAGGCCGGACAGTTTCCGGTCTTCCTGATCAGCCTCAAGGCCGGTGGCGCAGGCCTGAACCTGACCGCCGCCGATACCGTGATCCACTTCGACCCCTGGTGGAACCCGGCAGCCGAGGCCCAGGCCAGCGATCGCGCCTATCGCATCGGCCAGGACAAGCCGGTGTTCGTCTACAAGCTGATCGCCCGCGGCAGCGTGGAAGAAAAGATCCAGCACTTGCAGCAGGCCAAGGCCAACCTGGCCCACGGCCTGCTCGAAGAAGGCGGCAGCCAGAGCAGCTGGCAGCTCAGTGAAGACGACCTGCAGGCGCTGTTCGCGCCACTGGCTGATTAGGGCCTGTTAACACTTCCGCACGACCGCGCCGGAGCCCGTTTTGCCGCAAGGCAAGGCACGAGCCGCGAAGTTTAGCGGGCTAAATGAGCCGGCGAGAAACGCCGCATTGCGGCAAAACGGGCCCGGCCCTTCGGGTTGCGCGAGAAATCTCGCCATGCGTTGTTGGAGGACTTGGCAAGGGAACAACCATTCCCTGCGTCCTCCGCCTAGCCTGGCAAGATTTTTCGCAGTAACGCGGCTTGCGCGGCAGTGTTAACAGGCCCTACCACCCTTAACGCTCGGAATAGTTGTCGCCCACCACCTCGCCGGTGGAATCGATGGCCTTGCTGGACGGGAACCTGTAGGACGCGAAACGCACTGCCAGCACCGACAGCGCCAGGAAGAAGATGCCGCCGCACAGGTACAGCAGGCCGATGTCCGGCGCCTTGTGGTGGGATACGTCGCCAATCAGGTAGCGGGTCAGCGCAGTGATGGCGATGTATAGCAAAAAGCGGATCGGCAGGTGGTTGGTCTTGAAATAGATGCCGACCATCGCTCCCAGCTCCAGGTAGATGAACAGCAGCAGGATGTCATCCACGCTGGCACTGCCCTTTTCCACCATGCCGATAAACGCGGCGACCGACGCCCAGGCGGTCGCCGCGCCGATGGCGAACAGCCCCAGATAATGAAAACCTTCGACGAACAGATTACCGATCGAATTCGCGCCCCTGTGCATCCGCTTGCGGCTATCGTCCACCCACTTCATGGCATTCCCCTTTCCGATTGATGCAGCCTGGCGCCGTGATCATGACGCGCCCGCATGACATTCCCATGCAGGAACGAGACCAGCAAGCCGGCTGCGATGGCATACAGAAGCCTGCCGAGGCGGACAAGGCACATGGACCCGGGTGATCGCGACCGGATGTCGCGCACGGTCGGCATCTCAGGTTTACGCTGTTCAAACGCAGCACAGTTGATTATGCTTGCCGAAACTGTATGCATGAACAGTATTTTTGATTATCAGCGAAGGCGTAGAGGTGATGAATGGCCGTCGAAGTGGTGTACCGCAGCAGTCGCGACCCGGAGCGTTTGTTTATGGATAAGGCCGAAGCAGATCGTCATGACAAGATGCTGGAGCTGGCCGAACTGCTCAGCGATGTATTGCGCAACGCGGTACCGTCGCTCAGCGAGGATCAGGGCGAGGAGCTGGGTATCTACATGGCCAGAAATCGCGATGTATTCGCCAAGGCGTTCAAGAACCAGCCCGATGCCCTCGGCGAACTGAGCACCCAGGCTGAAGCGGAGTGACCGCCCCGCACGCCCATTAATATCTCTTCGCTCTTTCGGGCTGGACGGCCGACGCGCGCGCAGTTACAACAGGCTCATCCTCCGGGAGGTGACCATGAACGCGCGCGATCACTGCCTTGCCTGTCTGAACGGCGAACAGCCGGCGCTGTTCGAAGCCGCGCTCTGGGTCGCTGCCGAGCACGACTTCTCGGTACAGCCCGAGCAGGTCATGCACGAGCTTGAGAACCTCAGGCATCAGGTCAGTGCCCGCCTGCCCAACTTCCCGCCCCAGGAATTGGCGCAACCCTTGTTGCGGCACCTCAGTGATCTGCATTTTCATGACGATGACGACAGCCCGTTGCGCCCGCAAGCCGCGCTGCTGCACAAGGTGCTGCAGCGACGCCGCGGCCAGCCGCTGAGCATCGCGCTGATCGCCCTGGAGCTGGCACGTCGGCTGCAAATTCCGCTGCAGGGCGTCAGCTTTCCCGGCTACTTTCTA
Source organism: Pseudomonas sp. PA15(2017) (assembly GCF_001945395.1). GTDB lineage: Bacteria > Pseudomonadota > Gammaproteobacteria > Pseudomonadales > Pseudomonadaceae > Aquipseudomonas. The sequence continues at coordinate 69,943 of NZ_MSXV01000053.1, forward strand.
CTGCGCGTGCCTGGCGCCGATCACCTGCTCGACCCCTGCGGCGGGCGGCGTCTTTATACCCGCGATTGCCGAGAACTGCTGGTGCGCTACCTTGGCCCCCATGCGCAATTGAGCGCCGAACACATGCTGAGCTGCGACGCCCGCAGCATGATCGTGCGCTTGTCGCGCAATCTTCGTCACCTGCACGCCCAGGCCGAGGATTACCTGAGCGCACTGAAGGACGCCGAACGCGTGCTGCAACTGGCGCCGCCCAACGTCAATGACCACCTCGCCAGGGCCGATCTATACGGGCATCTGGAGTGCTCCCATGCCGAGCGCTTCGACATACAGCGCGCCCTGCTGTTGTGCGAAGACCCTGCACTTCGTTTGAAACTCGGTGAGCGCCTGCGCCAATCCAGCGCACAGCCGGCCCTTCATTGAGGCCGCTTGCTGGCCTCGGTCATCCGTATTGATTTAAATACACCGTATCCAATACGACACACTCGTAGCCGAAGGCGACACATGGGGGCCCGCTAGGCATTAGCGCCCTCGGCACGCAATATCCGTATCGAAATCAATACAAACCCGAGGAATCTTAATCTTAACTTAGATTAAATTATTGATTTTATTGGATATTTTTATATGGCATCGAGTTTGCAAGTTGGCTCCCGATAATCACGCCCACCCAGATGGGCACTACGGCCAATGAGGGAGCCCCCATGAGCGAATTGCGTTTCACCGTCGAGCACGAATGGCTGCGCCAGGAGGCCGATGGCCTGGTCACCGTAGGGATCACCGCCTACGCTCAAGATGCACTGGGCGATGTGGTGTTCGTGCAGCTGCCCGAGCTGCGGGCCTATGCCGTCGGTGCCGAGGTGGCGGTGCTGGAGTCCGTGAAGGCTGCCAGCAACATCGGCATGCCACTCGATGGTGAAGTGGTCGAAGTGAACCCGGATCTCGAGGCCAGCCCCGAGCTGGTCAACGCCGAGCCGTTGGGCCAGGGCTGGTTCTTCCGCTTCCGCCCGGCCGATGCCAGCGCCCTGGCCGGCCTGCTCGACCAGGACGCCTACGAGCGCCTGCTCAACGCCAAAGCCGACGCTTGAGAGAAAGCCATGACTGATCTGAACACCCGCAACGAATTCATCGCCCGCCATATCGGCCCCCGCGATCAAGACACCGCCGCGATGCTGGAAACCCTGGGTTACAGCGACCTGGAAGCACTGACCGCCAGCGTCATTCCGGGCAGCATCAAGGGCACCAGCGTACTGCCAGCCGGCGACGGCCAGAGCGAAGCCGATGCCCTGGCCGCCATCAAGGCCATCGCCGCCAAGAACAAGCTGTTTCGCAACTACATTGGCCAGGGTTACTACGCCACCCACACGCCCTCGCCAATCCTGCGCAACCTGCTGGAAAACCCGGCCTGGTACACCGCCTACACGCCTTACCAGCCGGAAATATCCCAGGGCCGCCTGGAGTCGCTGCTCAACTTCCAGACCCTGATCAGCGACCTCACCGGCCTGCCGATCGCCAACGCTTCGCTGCTCGACGAAGGCACCGCCGCCGCCGAGGCCATGACCTTCTGCAAGCGCCTGTCGAAGAACAAGGCCGCCAACGCCTTCTTCGCCTCCCAGCATTGCCACCCGCAGACCCTCGACGTGCTGCGCACCCGTGCAGAGCCATTGGGCATCGAGGTGGTGGTCGGCGACGAAGCGGCCATTGACGATGCCAGCGCCTTCTTCGGCGCCCTGCTGCAATACCCGGCGAGCAATGGCGACATCTTCGATTACCGCGAAGTGGTCGAGCGCTTCCACGCGGCCAATGCGCTGGTGGCGGTTGCCGCCGACTTGCTGGCCCTGACCCTGCTGCAGGCACCGGGCGAGTTTGACGCCGACGTGGCCTTGGGCAGCGCCCAGCGCTTCGGCGTGCCACTGGGCTTCGGTGGGCCCCATGCGGCCTACTTCGCCACCCGTGATGCGTTCAAGCGCGACATGCCGGGTCGCCTGGTCGGCATGTCGGTAGACCGCTTCGGCAACCCGGCCCTGCGCCTGGCCATGCAGACCCGCGAACAGCACATCCGTCGCGAGAAGGCCACCAGCAACATCTGCACCGCCCAGGTGCTGCTCGCCAATATCGCCGCCATGTACGCCGTGTACCACGGCCCACAGGGGTTGACGCGAATTGCCCAGCGCGTCCACCAGCTGACCGTGATTTTCGCCCGCGGCGTGCAGAGCTTCGGCCTTGCTGTCGAACAGCAGGCGTTTTTCGATACCGTCACCTTGCGTACCGGCGCGCAGACCGCAGCGCTGCACAGCAAAGCCCGCGCCGCCGGCATCAACCTGCGTGAAGTGGATGCCGAACGCCTCGGCCTGTCGTTCGACGAAACCACTACCCAGGCGGATATCGAGCAACTCTGGTCGCTGCTCGCAGACGGTAAGCCGACGCCGGACTTCGCTGCGTTGGCTACTCAGGCCGACAACGGCCTGCCCGCCGGGCAACTGCGTCAGTCGGCGATTCTCGAGCACCCGGTGTTCAATCGCTACCACTCGGAAACCGAGCTGATGCGCTACCTGCGCAAGCTCGCCGACAAGGACCTGGCGCTGGATCGCAGCATGATTCCGCTGGGCTCCTGCACCATGAAGTTGAACGCAGCCAGCGAGATGATCCCCGTCACCTGGGCCGAGTTCGGCAACCTGCACCCCTTCGCCCCCGCCGAGCAGAGCGCCGGTTATCAGCAACTGACCGACGAACTGGAAGCCATGCTCTGCGCCGCCACCGGCTACGACGCCGTGTCGCTGCAGCCCAACGCCGGCTCCCAGGGTGAATACGCCGGTTTGCTGGCGATTCGCGCCTATCACCACAGCCGCGGCGACGACAAGCGCGACATCTGCCTGATCCCGCAATCGGCCCACGGCACCAACCCGGCCACCGCCCACATGGCCGGCATGCGCGTGGTGGTGACGGCCTGCGACGCCCGCGGCAACGTCGACATCGAGGATCTGCGCGCCAAGGCCGAGCAGCATCGTGATCAGTTGGCCGCGATCATGATCACCTACCCGTCCACCCACGGCGTGTTCGAGGAAGGCATCCGCGAGATCTGCGCCATCGTCCACGACAACGGCGGCCAGGTGTACATCGACGGCGCCAACATGAACGCCATGGTCGGCCTCTGCGCACCGGGCAAATTCGGCGGCGACGTTTCGCACCTGAACCTGCACAAGACCTTCTGCATTCCCCACGGTGGCGGCGGCCCCGGCGTCGGCCCGATCGGCGTGAAGGCCCACCTGGCGCCGTTCCTGCCCGGCCATGGCCGCATGGCCCGCAAGGAAGGTGCAGTCAGCGCCGCGCCGTTCGGCAGCGCCAGCATCCTGCCGATCACCTGGATGTACATCCGCATGATGGGCGGTACCGGCCTGCGCCTGGCGTCGCAGATGGCGATCCTCAACGCCAACTACATCGCTCGCCGCCTGGAAGAGCACTACCCGGTACTGTACAGCGGCGAAGGCGGCCTGGTGGCCCACGAGTGCATCCTCGACCTGCGCCCGCTGAAGGACAGCAGCGGCATCAGCGTCGACGACGTGGCCAAGCGCCTGATCGACTTCGGCTTCCATGCTCCGACCATGTCCTTCCCGGTGGCTGGTACGCTGATGATCGAGCCGACCGAGAGCGAGTCCAAGCAGGAGCTGGATCGTTTCTGCGACGCCATGATCGCCATCCGCGAGGAAATTCGCGCGGTCGAGCGCGGCCAGCTGAACGCCGACGACAACCCGCTGAAGAATGCCCCGCACACCGCCGCCGAACTGGTGGGTGAATGGACGCATCCGTACAGCCGTGAACAGGCGGTCTACCCGACCCGCAGCCTGATCGATGGCAAGTACTGGCCGCCCGTGGGTCGCATCGACAACGTGTTCGGCGACCGCAACCTGGTCTGCGCCTGCCCGCCCATCGAAGCCTATCAGGACGCCTGATCGCGCTCCGGCTGCCGGCTCGCCCGGCAGCCGCCTCCTCTTTCACGACGCCCGCGCGCTTGCGCGGGCCGCTCACAGCCTCTTACAGGAGAGCGCCATGACCACTGAAATCCTGGCGAAAACCCCGCTCCATGCCCTGCACCTGGAACTGGGTGCACGCATGGTGCCGTTCGCCGGTTACGAGATGCCGGTGCAGTACCCGCTCGGCGTGATGAAGGAACACCTGCATACCCGTGAAGCCGCCGGCCTGTTCGACGTTTCGCACATGGGCCAGATCATCCTGCGTGGCGCCGGTGCGGCCGCGGCACTGGAAAGCCTGGTGCCGGTGGATATCGTCGACCTGCCCGTGGGCATGCAGCGCTACGCCATGTTCACCGATGAAAACGGCGGCATCCTCGATGACCTGATGGTCGCCAACCTGGGCGATGACACCTTGTTTCTGGTGGTCAACGCCGCCTGCAAGCATCAGGACCTGATGCACCTGCAGCAGCGCATCGCCAACCAATGCCAGATCGAGTCGCGCTTCGAGCGTGCCCTGCTCGCCCTGCAAGGCCCCAAGGCGGTCGAGGTGCTGACCCGCCTGGCGCCGGAAGTTGCCAAGATGACCTTCATGCAGTTCAAGCCCGTGCGCCTGCTCGGCGTCGATTGCTATGTGAGCCGCTCCGGCTACACCGGCGAGGATGGTTTCGAGATTTCCGTACCCGCCAGTCACGCCGAAGCACTGGCGCGCAGCCTGCTGGCCGAGCCGGAAGTGCAGCCCATCGGCCTTGGCGCCCGTGACTCCCTGCGCCTGGAAGCCGGCCTGTGCCTGTATGGGCACGACATGAGCGCCGACACCACGCCCATCGAAGCCAGCCTGCTGTGGGCCATTTCCAAGGCACGCCGCGCCGACGGCGCTCGCCCCGGCGGCTTTCCGGGCGCAGAACGACTCTTCGCCCAGCAGCGCGATGGCGTCGCTCGCAAGCGCGTGGGCCTGCTGCCCCAGGAGCGTACCCCGGTACGCGAAGGTGCCGAGCTGGTGAACGCCGAGGGCGAAGTCATCGGCCTGGTATGCAGTGGCGGCTTCGGCCCGAGCCTGGGTGCTCCATTGGCCATGGGTTACGTGCCGAGTAGCCATGTCGCCGTGGACAGCGAGGTCTGGGCCCTGGTGCGCGGCAAGCGTGTCGCCATGAAGGTCGCCAAGACACCATTCGTGGCCCAGCGCTACTACCGCGGTTAAGCCATGCGGGGCGGCAATCCCTGCCGCCCTTTTACGCTCAGCCAGCGTCCAGGCAGCTGCGGCGGTTGCTGAACGCTTCGCGGCGCATGTCGCGTACATCTACCGACAGGCTTTGAACCGCCGGCAGGCATTCCAGCAGCGCACGCACGATGGCCATGGACAGCGCTTTCTTCTGCTCGTCGGTACGACCGGCCAGCAGATAGACGATCACGTGCACGAAATCCTCCTCGCTACCGCCAACCGTGAAGTGATCGTAAAGGCTTAGTCGCACCTTCACCTCGCCCTCCTTGAACAATCCGCTGCCCATGGCGGCCGCGTGAACCCTGGTTACCAATTCGCTACCGCTCACGTTTTGCAGCAGGGAGCGGGAACCTTCGATCAGGCAATGTGGCATGTCGCTTCTCTTGTTTTGATGTCGTCATCAGTTATCGCATAACATTGTTCCACTGACGAGGGCGTCTGTAGATCATCCGAGCAGCGACGTGGAAAAACCTTCCAGAGCGTGCCGCTATAACCTGAAAGCCTCTTTCCACAAGGCTTTTGCTATAGGTAGCAAGTATCGGCCGGGCTCAGATGGAAATATCAGGTGATCTTTTCATCGGCTTGCGTTGACAAGCCGATTGGGAGCTGTCGATAATCGCCGCCAATGTTGTATGACAACAAAGCCTTATAAAAACAAAAAAGGTCGCATCATGAAGCCAGCCTCACGTCACCTGCATACCGTCTTCCGGGCACCCGCGCCCGATCCGTCGCATTCATCTCGATACCTGCGCGCCACTTATTCGCCGATGGCTAGGGCCTGAGGCAGAGTCCTGCGCCATGGCGCAGGTCTGCGCCCTGTAAGGGGCATTCCACACCGACCTCACGGCATGTCGATCAGCGATCGGCAGAGGGCGGGCTGTTCAAAAATCGGGAGCACAACAACAATGACCGCACGCAAAATCATCTCGCTGGGCCTGATCGGCGCCGGAACCATGGCCCTGGCCGTGCCGTTCGCCGCCCATGCCGAAGGCTTCGTGGACGATGCCAAGGTGTCGCTGAACCTGCGTAACTACTACTTCAACCGTAACTACCTCAACGGTACCGACCCGGTGATCAATGGCGAGCGCCAAGGCCAGGCAGAGGGCTGGACGCAGAGCTTCATTCTCGATGCTCGCTCCGGCTACACCGCCGGCACCGTGGGCTTCGGCATCGATGTGCTGGGCCTCTACTCGGTCAAGCTGGACGGCAATGCCAACACCAGCAACAGCGGCCTGCTGCCAGAGCATGGCCCCGCTGGCAATCGCAATGTCCCTGACGACTTCGGCCGTACCGCGGTAGCCGCCAAGGCCAAGATCTCCAAGACCGAACTCAAGGTCGGCGAGTGGTTCGCCGTGCTGCCGATCCTGCGTGCCGACGACGGTCGCTCGCTGCCCCAGACCTTCCAGGGTGCGCAGATCACTTCCGCTGAAATCGATGGCCTGACGCTGTTCGGCGGCCAGTTCTGGAAGAACAGCCAGCGCAACGACGCCAGCCGTGAAGACATGTCCTACAACGGCATTTCCGGTGACGACTTCAACTTCGGCGGCGGCGAATTCAAGTTCAACGGCAACAACACCCTGATCGGCCTGTGGCACGCTCGCCTGGAAGACATCTACAAGCAGAGCTACCTGCAGCTGACGCACAGCCAGCCGGTTGGCGACTGGGTACTGGGCGCCAACCTCGGTTATGTCACCGGCAAGGACGAGGGATCGGCCAAAGCCGGCGATCTGAACAACAAGGTCTATCAGGCCGCTCTGTCCGCCAAGCACGGCAACAATACGTTCCTCGTGGGCTATCAGCGCATGGGTGGCGATACCAAGTTCATGCGCGTGGACGGTGCCAGTGGCGGAACGCTGGTCAACGATGGTTTCACCACCAGCTTCGACAGCCCTGAAGAGCGCTCTTGGCAGGTTCGTCACGACTACAACTTCGCAGGCGTGGGCATCCCCGGGCTGGTGCTGATGAACCGCTACATGAGCGGCTCGAACATCCATACCGCTGGCCGCAGCGACGCCGAGGAATGGGCGCGCGAATCCGAGCTGGCCTACACCGTGCAGGATGGCACCTTCAAGAACCTGAGCATCCGCTGGCGTAACTCCAGCGTCCGCCGTGACGTCGGCCAGGACGCCAGTGAAAACCGCCTGATCTTCAACTACCCGTTGTCGATCCTGTAACAGCTACATCACATCGCTGACTCCAGTGGCATAGTTGGCCCGTCCTCGTGACGGGCTTTTTTATGGGCCACGAAACGGCCCTCCCCATGAGTCACCGACAGCTTTGCTTTACACTGCCGCGCCCCGCCTGCCGATAACTGCGCATCATGAACGCCAGCCACCTCGCCCTGCTCCGCCAACATCTGAGTGACGCCCTGCTCAACCCGCCAAGGGAAACGCGCCGCCTGTTCCACGGGCGCGGTCGCTGCTGGGAGGGGCTGGAGCACATCACGGTCGACTGGCTGCAAGGCATCGTGCTGGTGTGCCTGTTTCGCGAACCCCAGGCCGATCAGTTGCAAGCCCTGCAGGCCATGCTGCGGCAGTTGAGCGAATCGGATCAGTGGCGCGGCAGCGGCGCCCACAGCCTGCTGCTGCAGCAGCGCTATCTGCTCGATAGCCCGATGCAGTGCCTGGTCGGCGAGTTGCCGGACGAGTGGGTCATCGAGGAAGACGGCCTGCGCTTTCTGCTCGACCTGGGCCGCAAACAGAACACCGGCCTGTTTCTCGACATGCGCCTGGGAAGGCGCTGGATGCGCGAACAGGCCAAAGGCCAGCGGGTACTCAACCTGTTCGCCTACACCTGTGGCTTCTCGGTGGCCGCGCTTGCCGGCGGTGCCGAGCACGTGGTCAACCTGGACATGGCCAAGGCCGCGCTGAGCCGCGGCCGCGACAACCACCGCCTCAACGAGCACGATCTGAGCCGGGTGAGTTTTCTCGGCCACGAGCTGTTCAAGTCATGGGGCAAGGTCAAGCGCCACGGCCCGTACGACCTGATCATCATCGACCCGCCCTCGTTCCAGAAAGGCAGCTTCGCCCTGACCCGCGACTACGGGAAGATTCTGCGCAGGCTTCCCGAACTGCTCAGCGCCGAAGGCTGCGTGCTGGCGTGCGTCAACGACCCGGATACCGCCAGTGACTTCCTGATCGCCAGTATGGCCAGCGAAGCACCCGAGCTGCGCTTCGAGCGGCGCCTGGACAACCCGCCGGAATTCCCCGATGCCAATCCCGAAGGCGGGCTCAAGGTCTTGCTGTTCAGGCGCGGTTGAACCAGTCCCATAGCCCCAGGGAGAAGCCGGAGAACAGGTTGATGCCCAGTGCCGACTTGATCAGGTAGAGGAACAGCAGGCCGAGCGCCAGGGAAATCATCAGGAACAGACTGACCCCCAGCGCCTTGGCGGTCAGCGACAGCTCCTGTTGGGCGCGACTGAGATCGCGCTTGTTGCGACCGGCCAAGAACACGAAATAGTAGCGCCAGCGCCACAGCTTGAGCGTGCCGCGCAGGTCTACCGGGTGGCGGCCCCACTGCCGTGCACCAAAGGCCACCTTGAGCGCGGCGAGCTGCTCGGTGGTGAAGGAATCCTTGAGATCCTCGGGTAGGCGATCCTTGAGGCCGGTGATGAAGGCGTCTTGCTCGTTCACGTCATATCTCCAAATCGCTAGAAGCCTCATAGCCCCCACAACGAAAACGGGCCCCGTCATCAGTGATGACGGGGCCCGCTCGATTCGCTCGTCAAGGCTCAGCGCGAGGCAAATGCCGCACAGAAACCACTGACGTTATCGCCACCGCAGATGTGATTGACCGAGGTCATCAGCATCTGGCTCGGCGTGGCCTGGAAGTCCACCGACATCATCACGCTCAGGGCGGTGATGGTGACGATGGAGAACACGAACAGCTTGCGTGCCCAGACCTTGTCATCGACGGCCTTGTAACCCGACACCCCCATCCACAACCAGTAGGCGCCGCTGACTGCCGCTACCACGAAGTAGCTGTAGCCGGCGTAACCGCTGATGGTCAGCATCAGCGTGGCGACCAGGAACGCGGCGATGTACAGGACGATGCTGCGCTTGGCAGCAGGAACGCCCTTGATCACCGGCAACACCGGAATGTTGGCGGCCTGGTAGTCATTGAAGCGGAAGATGGCGATAGCGTACGAGTGGGGCATCTGCCAGAGGCTGAAGATCAGCAGCAGAATCGCTGCCCCCATGTCGAACTCGTTGCTTACAGCGCAATAGCCCACAACGGGTGGAGCGGCGCCCGACAGACTGCCAACCAGGGTTCCATAAACCGAATTACGCTTGAGGTACAGGCTGTACAGCCCGACGTAGACGACGAAGCCCATCAGGACCAAGGCGACTGCAAGCAGATTCGTGGCTTTATAGAGCAAGGCAACGCCTGCAATCCCGAGGATGCAGGCGTAAACGATGGCATGAGTCGGCGGAACCAGGCCTTTTACCAGCACCCTGTTCTTGGTCCGCTCCATCTTTTCATCGATGTCCCTATCGATGTAGTTGTTGAACACGCAACCGGAAGCAATCACCAGAGCGACGCCGAGTGCTGTTGCCAAGAACAGCATCAGGTCGATATCCCCCTTCGAAGCCAGGAAGAAGCCACCGGCCACGGAAATCATGTTCCCGAAGACGATGCCCGGCTTGGTCAGGAGCAGGTATTGCTTGAACATCAGGCTGCTCTCTTTTAATTGGCCATCATGTAGTAGTGCATGCTCCAGATGATCCAGATGGAGAGCGCTACGACGATGATGGTGATCAGGAGGGTGAACACGAAGGCAACCGTGTTCCAACGCTGCTCGGACGAGGTGTTCATGTGCAGGAAGTACACCAGGTGCACGTAGATCTGCACGACCGCGAACGCGACGATGGTGAACAACGTGGCCGCTTTCGACATGACGGGGTTCATCACGATCGCGAACGGGATCACGGTGAGGATTACCGACAGCACGAAGCCGACGACGTAATCCTTGGTGCTGCCATGGCTCTCGCCAGCGACAGAGTGGTGATCATGAGCCATTACAGAGCCCCCATCAGGTAAACAACGGTAAACACGCAGATCCAGACCACGTCGAGGAAGTGCCAGAACAGGCTGAGGCAGCTCAGGCGAGTCTGGGTGACCGGAGTCAGGCCACGGCTGGCGACCTGGTGCATCATCACGGCCATCCACACCAGGCCGGCACTGACGTGCAGACCGTGGGTGCCGACGAGGGTGAAGAACGCGGACCAGTAGGCGCTGACCTGCGGCGCGGCACCTTCGTGGATCAGGTGGTGGAACTCGTACAGCTCGATCGAGATGAACACCACACCGAACAGGAAGGTCGCGGCAAGCCAGGACAGCACTTTGCCCTTGTCGCCACGGTACATGGCCAGCATGGCCATGCCGTAGGTGATACTGGAGAACAGCAGGGCGAAGGTTTCGACCAGAACCAGCTTCAGGTCGATCAGATCCTTCGGAGTAGGACCGCCGGCGTACGCGGTGCTGAGCACCGCGAAGCCTGCGAAGATACTCGCGAACAGGATGCAGTCGGTCATCAGGTAAATCCAGAACCCGAAGACCTTCATTTCACCCGCGTCGTGGTGATGCTCGTGCTCATGATCATCGTCATGAGCGGCGTGGTTGCTCAAAACTTCACTGGACATGGTTTACGCCTGATTAGCCTTTGCTTGAATGTGTGCCTTTTCGATGCGCTCGATCTCGTCGGGCTGCACGTAGTAGTCGACATCCGTGTTGTAGCTGTTACGGATCAGGACCAGGAACGTACCGACGAAGCTCACCGCAGCCAGCCACCAGATGTGCCAGATCAGGGCGAAACCGAAGGCGAGAGCGCCAATGGACATGATCAGGCCAACACCGGTGTTCTTCGGCATGTGGATCGGCGAGTACTTGCTCGGCGCCGGCTGGAGGCCGTCACGCTTCTGCTCGTGGAACTCGTCGATACGATCACCACGCGGGGTGACGGCGAAGTTGTAGAACGGAGGCGGCGAGGAAGTCGACCACTCCAGGGTGCGAGCATCCCATGGGTCGCCAGTCACGTCGGCCAGTTCCTTGCGCTTGATGATCGATACAGCGAACTGGATCAGGGTGCACAGGATACCGATACCGATCATCACGGCGCCGACCACGGCCACGTACAGCCACGGTTCCCACTCGGGGTTGGTGGTGCTGTTCAGACGACGGGTCATGCCCATGAAGCCCAGTACGTACAGCGGCATGAAGGCGAAGTAGAAGCCGACGATCCAGAACCAGAAGGACGCCTTGCCCCAACCTTCGTGCAGCTTGAAGCCGAACGCTTTCGGGAACCAGAAGGTGATACCGGCCATGTAGCCGAATACCGCACCGCCGATGATCACGTTGTGGAAGTGGGCGATCAGGAACAGGCTGTTGTGCAGCAGGAAGTCAGCACCCGGAACGGCCAGCAGTACGCCGGTCATACCACCGATGGAGAAGGTGATGATGAAGCCCAGGGTCCACAGGATCGGCGAAGTGAACTCCAGACGACCGCGGTACATGGTGAACAGCCAGGTGAAGATCTTCACACCGGTCGGAATGGCGATGATCATCGTCGCGATACCGAAGAAGGCGTTGACGCTGGCGCCAGAGCCCATGGTGAAGAAGTGGTGCAGCCATACCACGAACGACAGGACGGTGATCGCCACGGTAGCCCAGACCATCGAGGCGTAACCGAACAGACGCTTGCGAGCGAATACCGCAGTGACTTCGGAGAACACGCCGAAGGCCGGCAGGATCAGGATGTACACCTCAGGGTGGCCCCAGGCCCACAGGAGGTTGACGTACATCATCGGGTTGCCACCTGCTTCGTTGGTGAAGAAGTGGAAATCCAGGTAACGGTCCAGAGTCAGCATGCCGAGTACGGCAGTCAGGATCGGGAACGCGCCGCAGATGATCACGCTGGTGCACAGGATGGTCCAGGTGAAGATCGGCATTTTCATCAGGGTCATGCCAGGGGCACGCATCTTGATGATGGTCACGAAGAAGTTGACACCAGTGAGCAGCGTACCGATACCGGATATCTGCAGCGCCCATATGTAGTAGTCGACCCCGACCCCCGGACTGTACTCGATGCCCGACAATGGCGGATACGCGACCCAGCCGGTCATGGCGAACTCACCCACGAACAGGGAGATGTTGGTCAGCAGCACGCCAACCACGAACAGCCAGAAGCTCAGGGAGTTGAGGAACGGGAAGGCAACGTCGCGCGCACCGATCTGCAGCGGCGTGACGATGTTCATCAGACCGACCACCAGTGGCATGGCCACGAAGAAGATCATGATCGTACCGTGAGCGGTGAAGATCTGATCGTAGTGGTGCGGTGGCAGATAGCCTTCGGAGCCACCCGTGGCGATCGCCAGCTGGGTACGCATCATGATCGCGTCAGCGAAGCCACGCAGCAGCATGACCAGGGCGACGAGAATGTACATCACGCCGATTTTCTTGTGGTCGACCGAAGTCAGCCATTCGGTCCACAGGTAGCCCCACTTCTTGAAGTAGGTCAGGGCACCCATTACCCCGAGACCACCCAGCACGACGGCAATCATCGTGACGACGAGGATGGGCTCGTGCAGGGGTATTGCATCTAGTGTCAGCTTTCCGAACATCGTTTATTCCTCCGCACCTGAAGCGTGCGCGGCTTCGCTCACAGGGTTGCTCTTGTAATCGATGTACTGGCCGAGGATCTGCCGGAACAGACCTGGCTGAGCATTGAAGTACTCGACTGGGTTGTTTTCACTCGGTTTGGCGAGCATCTGGTAGCTGCCGTTGAAGTCCAGCGTGTTAGGCGACTGCTTGACCTTGGCCACCCACTGCTCGAACTCTTCCTGGCTGGTGGCATGGGTCTGGAACTTCATGCCAGAGAAACCATGGCCGCTGTAGTTGCCCGAGACGCCGAAGAACTCGCCCGGCTCGTTGGCAATCAGGTGCAGCTGGGTGCGCATGCCGCCCATGGCGTAGACCATGCCGCCGAGTTGCGGGATGAAGAAGGTGTTCATCACGGTCTGCGAAGTGATCTGGAAGCTGATCGGCGTATTGGCCGGGATGTACAGTTCATTGACCGAAGCGATGCCTTGCTCCGGGTAGATGAACAGCCATTTCCAGTCCAGAGAAACCACTTCGACGGTCAGCGGCTTGTTCTCGTGCTCGATGGGCTTGTAGGGGTCGAGCGAGTGGGTGGTCTTCCAGGTGATCACCGCCAGCACGATGATGATCACGCAAGGGACGCCCCAGACGATGGCCTCGATCTTGTGCGAGTGAGCCCACTCAGGCGCGTAGGTCGCGTCCTTGTTCGAGGAGCGGTAGCGCCAGGCGAACAGAATGGTCATGAAAATGACGGGTACCACCACGATCAGCATCAGCAGAGTGGCGGTAATGATCAGGTTGCGCTGCTCGATGCCGATTTGGCCTTTCGAATCGAAAAGAACCCAGTCGCAGCCACTCAGGGAGACGGCCACGACAATCGTCAGAAGCGTGCGGAACAAGCGGTGGTACTTCTCTTCTCTCATTTCACGACCTTCAGCAAAGTGATATCCCACATAGCGTTCTGTTCAGCCTGATGCCCGATACCGCAAGGCATGCAGGAAAACGATGCGCCGAGGCACCGAAATCGTTTCAGCTTCGAAACTACTAAACGGAGGGGGCGACATTTTCGGTTACGCGGCCAAAAAAACCAACCGCATAACGACGATGGGCCCACAAATAGTCGGGGTGTATTGCTCGCCCCGGCCTGCCCCGACCCAGCCAACCCAGCCGCTACCCTGCAGCTGGTGACAGCTCGCTCAACTCGCAAAGCCCCACCTGACCGCAGCTGTAGCCCGAGAGCGAAGGATCGCTCGCAGGCAGAGCGCGAATCACCGGGAGCGTTGCGACTCATAATAGTGGCTCATATCCGCGCAGCTGCGCGGCAATATGTCGCACAGCAATAGCCTCAAAGACCTCATGGATTACCGCGGTGAATCAGCGCCCCTTGTCCGCTTGCCAGTCACAGTAGCAGCCCACCGCCATGGTGTTGGCGGCCGAGACGCTGCGGTTGGCCGACAGCGCGTCGAGAATCGGCTCGACGAAGCTGTTCGAGGAGTTGCATACCAACCCCTCGCTATAGGGACCGGCATAGGCCAGGTTGCCTTTCTGATCCCAAATGGCGATAGCCGGGCTGGCCGGAATCGACTCGATGCCCTCGATCGATTCCAGCTCCGTCAGTTTGCCTCGCAAGAACGGCAGCATTTCGCCGGTACTGCCCGGCTTCTGCACGCTGTAGAACTCGACGCCGGAATAACGATAGAGACCGATCAGGTAATTGAGGTGCGCGTCGGTTTCCTTGTGGCATGGGCACTGCGGGTCCCAGAAATGTACCACGCGAATCTTGCCCGGCCCGGCCAGTTCGTCAGGCAGCTTGAGGCCGCCGCCCTGGAAGAACACCGCCTGCTGCTCCTGGTCGCCGAACGGCCGCAGGTAAGACACCCCGAAGCGGCTCCACGCCCAGGCGGCCGTGGCTACCACGATGACCAGCACCAGCAGGCAGAGGATCAGCAGAAAGCGCTTGGACGGCGCGGCCTGTTCCTGGCTCATCACTGGGGATCCCGGTCGTACTTGATGCGGAACTGTTTCTCCATCTCCTTGCAGCTGTCGGTGGCGAAGGCACGCGACGTGGGCGTGGCGGACGGATCGTTGGCCTTGACCCAGCAGGCCTGGATGGCGCGCTGCTCGTTGGCCTGTACGTCGGCGGTCTGTTCACGGGTGATGGCGAAGATGATGATGCCGAATACCAGGACGATGAAGCCGAGCCCCAGCAGGGTTAGCCATAGACAACCGCCGCGCTTGCCGTCGTCCGGTTGCTCGAGGGATCGATTAAGTGCCTTGTCGTCGCTCATGTTCTGGCCCTGCCTGAGAGGGTGCGCAACATAGCACTTTTACCCCACCCGAGGCAGGGGCCAAAGAGCACACAAAAAATCTAGGGATATACGCCCTGCCCTCCCCCGCCGCCCCTCCAGAAGCCGTAGCTGCTGGGCGCTGCATGGCAGCGGTAGGCGTTTTTCCGACCGCGCTGGACATACCCGGTTACGAGCCCTGGCAGCCTTCTCACGAACACCGCTGCAGCCCGTCAGCCGCGGCACGGGGCGGCACGCTGGCAACCATGAAAAGGCCGCGCGCGCGCCGGCGGCGAATTTCTGGTCAAACCTATTGCGGTGAACTTCACTCATACCTGTGAGGGCTGAATTGAATGGCACTTGCCGCACAATCCAGGCTGATCAGCTCTCGGGTATCTCATGCCGGCGCGATGCTGGAGCCAGAGGAGAAGAGTCATGATCAATCACATTTGGGGGCTGCTGGCCAATCCGGGCCGCGAGTGGCGCAACATCGACCGGGAAAAGGAAAGCATCACCAACCTTTATGCTCGTCACGTTCTGCTGATGGCGCTCATCCCCGTCGTCAGCGCTTTCATCGGTACTACCCAGATCGGCTGGCACCTGGGCGGCGAAGCCTACAAGGTCGCGGTGCCGACGGCCGCGGCGCTGGGCATCGTGTTCTACATCCTGATGCTGATCGGGGTGGCCATCATGGGTAACGTCATCCACTGGATGTCCGACTCCTTCGCCAGCCGCCCTAGCCGTCGCCGCTGCATCGTCTTCGCCGGTTACGTGGCCACGCCGCTGTTCATCGCCGGTATCGCCCTGCTCTATCCGAAGGCCTGGCTGCTGCTGGTCGTCGGCCTCGTTGCGCTGGCCTACAGTGCGCGTCTGCTTTACGTGGGCATGCCGGCCTTCCTGCGCATCCCGGTCAACGAGGGGCTGACCATCTCAGGCGGTACGCTGGCCATCGGCGTGCTGGTGCTGGAGTTGCTGCTGGCGCTGACCGTCGCGCTGTGGGGCCTGGGCTTCAACGACTATGCGGTGAGCTGGTCGCTGTTCCGCTGATCCTGCACAGCATGGAGAAAACCCGCCTTTTGGCGGGTTTTCCATTTGGTGCGCAAAGATAGTCAAAGAAACCAACGGTACTCACGGGCGTTGATGTGCTCCATGAACGCCAGGTGATCCTGGCGCTTGTTTTCGCAATAGACCATCACGAACTCCTCGCCCAGCCCGGCATTGAGCGCCGGGTGGTGGCGCATCTGCGCCACGGCACCGAGCATGTCCATGGGAAAGTCGATGCCGCTCTGGCGATTCTCGTTCAGCGGGGCGATGGGTTCGGCGCGCTGTTGCAGGCCATCGTCCATGGCTGCCAGGATCGCTGCCAGCACCAGGTACGGGTTGGCATCGGCGCCGGCCAGGCGATGCTCGATGCGCAGGTTACTGGCGTCGGAGTCGGGAATTCGCACGCAGGCATCGCGATCTTCGAATCCCCAGCTGGCGCGGCTGGCGGCGTTCACTCGCGAACCGTAGCGGCGATAGGCATTGTGATGCGGTGCGAAAATCGGCATGCAGTGCGGCAGCCAGTCCAGGCAACCGGCCACGGCGTGACGAAGCGGCTTGCCGCCGTCCGATGCCAGCAGATTGTTGCCCTGTTCATCGTACAGGCTGACGTGCACGTGCATGCCACTGCCCGGCGCATCCAGGTAAGGCTTGCTCATGAAGCTCGCCCGGTGACCGTGCTTGAGCGCCACGCCGCGGGTCAAACGGCTGAACAGTGCCGCCCAGTCGGCCGCCTGCAGGCCGTCCTTGCAGTGACCAAAGTTGATCTCGAACTGTCCTGGACCGATCTCCGCGGTGATCACGTTGGCGTCGATGCCCTGCTCATTGGCCACATCGACGATCTCGTGCAGCACCGGGGAGAACCGCGACAAACGCTCGATATGCAGGTTGGGCTGGTCGTCCTCGTCGTCGCACAAGGGGTCGCGGGGGAATTGCGGCAAACCGTCATTCAGCGCCCGGTCGAACAGATAGAACTCCAGCTCGAAGGCCACCACCGGATGAATGCCCTTGGCCGCCAGGCGCGCCAGCACGCGGGCCAGCACCTCCCGGGGCTCGAATTCGATGGGCGATTCGGTGCCATCCGAGCTGATCAGCATCTGCCCCAGTGGCTGCTGCTCCCACCGCACGGGTTTCAGCGTGCCGGGAATCAGCCGCCGCGTGGCATCCGGATCACCATCATTGAAGCAATAGTCGCCGATCTCGTGCAGACCGCCCTGGGCACCCAGCAACACGCAGTTTTGCGGCAGCTTGAGCAGGCTGCCAGCGGCGACCTTCTCCAGCATATCGATGGGGTAGCGCTTACCGTAGAAATGCCCGGGGATGTCCAGACAGATCAGGTCGACATAACGCACGTCGGGGTGAGCGGCGCGAAAGGCGCGGACTTCGTCGGACAGGCTGGTGAAGGTCATGTGTGTTTTCCCGTGTCCGGCTAGCGGAACACCCAGAGTACCCGTGCGGGCTGGTCGGTAAGGTTGGCGTAGCGAAACTGGCTGTGCGGCGGTAGCTGGAAGCTGTCGTTGGGGCCGAGGATCACCGGCTCAGGCTGATCGTCCAGCCAGATGCTCAACTGGCCTTCGAGCACGAAGCCGCCCTGCTCCGAGCTGTCGGTCAGGTGGCCCTCGCCGCTGGTGGCGCCAGGCGCCAGGTGACTTTCCAGCATGGAGAAGCCGGCTGACATGCTTGGCGAGGCCAGCACGTCGGTGATGCCGCCGGCGTAATAAAGGGTGCGACGCTCGCCCGGGCGGGTCACCCATGGCACCGCCCTGGGTTTTTCCAGGCTGTAGAAATAGGTGGTCGATACGCCCAGGGTTTCGCTGATGGCGGTCAGGTCCGCCACGGTCGGTCTGGACAGGCCACGCTCGACCTGGGACAGGAAGCCCACCGAGCGCCCGATGCGCGCGGCCAGCTCGCCGAGCGTGAGGTTCTTGTGCTTGCGCAGGTCGCGGATCAGGATCGCGAGACCTTCGATTTCTTCCTGCATGTCCATGCCGGTCGAGCCCTTCATAAAAAGTCACGCAGCCGATACCAGGCTTTGCCTGCGGCCTCCAGCGGCGCCGCCAGCCAGCTGCCGCCGGGAAAGCGCGGATTACCGATACGCTGGTAGAGCGCCAGCAATTGGTCGTTGCCAAGAATCGCATCGGTCACCGCCCGCGCCGCGGCCAGGGTCGGCAGCACACCGTGGCCGGAGAATCCTTGCAGCCAGTAGCGCTGGCCGCTGCGCCCGACATCCGGGGTGCGCTTCATGGTGACGTCGATATGCCCGCCCCAGCCGTACTCGATGGCCACCCCTTCGAGCTGGGGAAATACACGTTCCAGATAAGGGCGGGTCGCCGCGGGCACGTCTTTCGGCAAGCCGCCGAGGTAGGTGCAGCCACCGCCGAACAACAGGCGGTTGTCCGGGGTCAGGCGGAAGTAATCGGGGACGAACTGGTTGTCGATCACGCAGCTGTTGTGCGGCAGCAGCGAGTGCGCCAATTGTGGGTCGAGCGCTTGGGTGGCCACCTGATAGGAGCCGACCGGCAGCACACGCCGGGATAGCGACTCGTCCAGCTCGTCGAGGTAGGCGTTGCAGGCCAGTACCAGTACGTCGCCACACACGTCGCCATGCGCGGTGCGCACGCGATGGCCTTCCGGTAGGGTTTCGCAGGCCAGAGCGCGGGTCTGTTCGTAGATGCGGCCGCCGGCCTTCTCGATAGCAGCCGCCAATCCCTGAGCCAGCCTGAGCGGGTCGAGGTGAGCGCCCCTGGCGTCATGCAGCGCCGCCACGTAACGCGGGCTGTCGATCCACTCGCGCAGCTTGGCGCCCTCGATCAGCCGCAGGTCGTGATAGCCCCATTTGTGCAGCGCCTCATGCTGCGCCTCGCGAAGCTGCCCGACCCGGCGCGGTAGTACCGCCGTCCACAGGCTGCCAATACGGTAATCCACCTCGAAACCATGGCGCGCCGGCAACTCGCGAAGCTCATCGGCGGCCCAGCACATGCTGTCCCACAGCTGGCGGGCACCATCGAGACCAAGGGCCTTTTCCAACGGCGGCATATCGCACGACCAGCCCAGCAGCGCCTGCCCACCGTTGCGCCCCGAAGCCGCCCAGGCCACCTGGCTGGCTTCCAGTACCACCACGCGCTTGCCGGCCTGGGCCAGGCGCAGAGCACAATGCAAACCACTGAAGCCGCCTCCGACGATCACCACGTCGCAGTTCAAGTCCTCTTCGAGACGAGCACGCTCGGGGATGGGGCCGGGATAACAGCCTGCATAGTAGGTGGACAGATGCCGAGGGGACTGCCGAAACATGGAGTGAAATTATCAGGTGATTATTTCATGAAAAAATACACGATTAATTTCACATAACCAAGCAACTTCGTTCGCCTGCAGGCGAACGGTTCGCCGGCCAGCAGGTCGAACCTCGACAATAATCGCAGCACCGACGGCTCTCGACATGAGGCGCAAGCCGTCCTTCCCGGAGCCCAAGCATGACCCGACTGTCCGCACTCACCACGCCATTGTTGATCACCAGCGTTCTCGCCCTGCTCGCCGGTTGCGCCAACCGCGATGAAACTCAGGCGCCTGCGAACCAGAACGCGACAGGCACGGCGTCCCCTGAACAGCAGGCCGCTGAGGGTGACTTCCAGCGCCTGACCGCCCTGGCACAACGTGGCGATCTGGACAGCCAGTTCAAGCTGGGCAGTTTCTATTTCGTCGGCAAGCCGCAGAAGGACCTCAAACAGGCCGAATACTGGTGGAAACAGGCAGCCGACCGCGGCCACGCCGAGGCCGCCGTCAGTCTGGCTTACCTCTACACCGGTCGGGACAACCCGGAATTTCGCAACCCGCCCGCCATGCTCAAGTACCTGAACCAGTCCGCCAGTAGCGGCAACCCCATGGCGCAGCATATTCTCGGCAACCTTTATATGCGCGGCATCGACGGCGTTCAGCGCGACCCGAACCAGGCCCGCCGCCTGTTCCAGAGCGCCTGCAAACAGAACTATGCCGCCAGCTGCAAGGCGTTGGACAGCAAACCGGGCGCCTGAGCCCCATTTCATGACATGGATGTAATTGAAAGATGAGCCGCGACGAAACCAGCAAATTCCTCAGCTACGTACTGCGCCACGAACCGCAGGCCATTGGCCTGCAGTTGGACAGCGACGGCTGGGCCAGCCTCGACGCGCTGATCGAGGGTGCCGCCCGCAGTGGTCGTCAACTCGACCTCGCAACCATCCATGACGTGGTTGCCAGCAGCGACAAGAAGCGTTTCAGCCTATCGGCCGATGGCCGCAGAATCCGCGCTGCGCAAGGTCATTCGACCTCCCAGGTGCAGCTCCAGCACGTACGGAAACAGCCACCCGAGCGTCTCTACCACGGCACCGCCAGTCGCTTTCTGGAATCCATCGAACGCCAGGGCCTGATCGCCGGGGCGCGGCATCATGTACACCTGTCTAGGGATAAAGAAACTGCCTTGCAGGTCGGTAAGCGTTACGGCAGCCCGGTGATCCTCGAGGTCGACGCGCTACGCATGCACGAACAGGGCTTCATGTTCTTCCAGGCCGACAACGGCGTCTGGCTGACCGAAGCGGTGCCCGCCAAATTTCTTCAGCGGGCCTGAGCGGCTTACACCAAGGCCCGCAGGGCCTTTTCCAATGCATCGATCAGCAAATCCGCATGGGCCTGCTCAAATGCCAGCAAGGGCCGAATCTTCAGGATGTTCTCCAACGGCCCGGCCGCGCTGATCAGCACGCCGCGCTCGCGCATGCCGTTGACCACCCGCTTGGCCTGCTCGGCCGCCGGCGCCTTGCTGGCGCGATCACTGACCAGCTCGACGCCGATGAACATCCCCGCCCCGCGCACATCGCCGATCAGTTCGTGGCGCTCGGCCAGGCGGCATATACCGGCCAGCAGGTAATCGCCGATCTGCGCCGAGCGCTGCAGCAGGCTCTCGTCGCGGATCACGTCGAGTACGGCCTGGCCAGCGGCGCAGGACACCGGGTTGCCGCCAAAGGTATTGAAGTAGCGCATGCTGCGACCAAAGGGTTCGAGCACCGCGGGGCGCACGACCACGCCGGCGATCGGCTGGCCGTTGCCCATGGGTTTGCCGAGGCTGACCAGGTCCGGTTGCACGCCATGGCGCTGGAAACCCCACATGTGCGAACCAGTGCGAGCGAAGCCGCACTGCACTTCATCGGCGATGTACAGCAGCCCCTCTGCCTGGGCGACCGCGACCGCTTCGGCAATACAGCCTTCGGGCCCTGCGAAGATGCCATCGCTGGCGAAGATGCCGTCGATCAGCAGCGCCGCCGGCTTGATGCCGTGGGCGCGCAGATCGGCGATGGCGGCGCGCACGTCTTCGGCGAACAGCCTCCCCGCTTCTGGCCCGAGGCGATAGACATCCGGGGCGCGCACGGTACAGGCATGGCCGGGAAGCTGGATGCTGGCGCCGAGCGATGGAGACAGCGCGGATATATCGCCGGTCACCCCGTGGTAGGCGAAACGGGTGATGATCACTCCGGTGCCGCCAGTGTAGTGGCGAGCGATGCGCAACGCCAGGTCATTGGCCTCGCTGCCGGTGCAGGTGAACATCACTTGTTCGAGCCCGGCCGGGAAGGTCGCCAGCAGTTGCTCGGCATAATCGAGAATGCCTTCCTGCAGATAACGGGTGTGGGTATTGAGCAGCGCCGCCTGCTCGGCAATCGCCTGCACCACCCGCGGGTGGCAATGGCCGATGGAGGCCACGTTGTTGTAGGCATCCAGGTAGCGCCGCCCCGCAGCGTCGTAGAGCCATACGCCCTCGCCGCGCACGGTGTGCAGCGGGCGCTCGTAGAACAACCGGTAGGCCGGGCCGAGCAGCCGGTCACGACGCTCGATGAGGCTGCGCTCCCGTTCACTCAGCCGTTCGGCATCCGCCGCGCTGAACCCGTTGATCATGCTCATGGCTGCAAGGCTCCCTGGCAGGCTTGATGGATTCGTTGGCGCACCTGCGCCGGTTCGATGGCCGCCAGACCGCGCAGGCTGGCGCTGGCCTGGGGCACGTTGCGCAGAATGTAGTCGCGATTTTCCGGGTGCAGGCTGGCGCGCCAGGCGGTGATGGCGATGGTCATCACCAGCCGCGTGGCGATCAGCTCACCAAGAATATCCAGCTCTTCGTCACGCAGCGGGTTACGGCGGTGATAGGCGGCCACGAAATCCAGGGCCGGCGCCAGCACGTCTGTCCCGCGGCCAAGCTGGTAGGCCGCCGCGACGCCGACCTCGTTGATCAGCGGCGCCTCGACCATATCGCCGAAATCGAGGATGTTCAGCACGCGCTCGGGCCGCTGGGGGTCGACGATGACGTTATGCGGGTTGAGGTCGTTGTGGATCACCTGACGGCGCAGGGTCGGATAACGCGGCAAGGCATGCGCCTCGAAGGCGTCCAGTGCCTCGACCACCAGCGCACGCAACGGCTGGTCATCGATATGCGCCAAAAGCGGCCGCAGCCGGGCGGCTTGCTGCATATCCCAGAGCAGCTCGTGTTCAGATGCCGGATGTCGGAAGTCGGCCAGCGCCCTGTCGAGCCGCGCCATGGCGCTGCCCAGGTTCTGGCGCAATCCGGCGCTACGCGCGCTGACCTGATGCAAAGGCAGCCCTTCGACGAACGACAGCAGACGCACCAGCATGGTCTGGCCATCGATATCGACCGCGGCCTGATAGCGACCGTCACGCGCGGCACACACACGCTGCACCGGCAGCTCGGGATCGGCACGCTGGATCTGCAGCAGCGCCTGGTTCTGGAAATCCACCACCTGAGGGTTTTCCAGCGGATGGGAAATCTTCAGCAGATAGGACGTACCGTCCGCGCAGGCGAGCTGGAAATTCAGGTCGCGTTCACCGGCCAACGGGCGAACGCCGCCCAGCACGCCAAAGCACTCGCTGGCGATGATACCGGCGCGCACCGCGCTGACCTGCGCCGGCTGCGCCTGCAGTAAGGGGTCATGCACAACCTGGGTATTCAGCGACACATCCATACACTCCGCCAAGAATCTGCTTATCGTTCAATTCGCGTTACTGCCTGCTGCCGCAACTCATCTAGTACAAACGGGCCATGCCGAAGACTTCGCGGGCATGGCCCGCTCCCACTGCCGGGCTCTGGGTTGTCGGCTACTTACTGGCCCAGGCGTTGAAACGCTGCTCCAGGTCTTCGCCATGGTCGATCCAGAACTCGATATCCATGGCGCGGGCGTTCTCGAGGTTCTGCGGCGCCGTCGGCAGGCTGCCCTGTATGGCCGGGTCGATCAGCGCCATGGTGTGGGTGTTGGTCGGGCCATAGGGAATACCCTCGGCATAGACCTTCTGCAACTCGGGCGTGCTGGCCATGGCGATGAACTTCTCGGCCGGTTCCTTGTTCTGGCTGCCTTTGACGATGGCCCAGTGATCGAGGTCGTAAAGGCTGCCGTTCCATTGCATGACGAAGTCGCGGCCTTCCTTCTGCGCCGTGGTCACGCGGCCGTTGTAGGCCGAGGTCATCACCACGTCACCGGCGGCCAGCCATTGCAGCGGCTGCGCGCCGGCTTCCCACCACTGGATGTTGGGCTTGAGCTGATCGAGCTTGCGAAACGCCCGCTCGACGCCTTCTTCTGTGCCCAGTACCTTGTACAGATCGGCCTGCGCTACGCCATCGGCAAGCAGGGCGAATTCCAGGGTGAACTTGGCGCCACGGCGCAGGCCGCGCTTGCCCGGGAATTTCTGCACATCCCAGAAATCCGCCCAGCCCGCCGGAGCACCCTTGAGCGTGCTGCTGTCGTAGGTCAGTACCGTCGACCAGATGAAGATCCCGGCGCCGCAATCGCTCACCGCCTCGGGAATGAAATCCTCGCGTTTGCCGATCTTCGCCCAGTCCAGCGGCTCGAACAGCCCTTCACTGCAACCACGGATCAGTTCCGGGGTCTCCACTTCAACGACGTCCCAGGAAACCTGCCCGGTATCGGCCATGACCTTTATCTTGGCCATCTCGCCGTTGTACGCGGAGGCTTCGATGCGCACTTTCTCGCGCGCCTCGAAGGGTTTGTAGAACGCGGTTTCCTGAACCACCTTGTTGTCACCGCCAAAGGACACCACGGCGAGTTTTTCAGCTGCTTGCGCCGTGGCGGCGCTGCAGGTGAGTGCGATCAGTAGTGCGGTTTTCTTGAACATTGAGGGTTGCTCCTGGCAGGGCCGAGGCTCTGGTTGGGTAAGGGCAGCTTCAAGGAAGAAACACCGGTGCTTTACCGACAAGAACCACTGGCACGGCGCTGAGGAGCTGAGCAGGTCCACCAGGCCATCTATTTGTTGTTATTGGCGTGCACGGCGGAATCATTAAAGCACCCTGAAATTTATGATGCATCATATTTTTTACTAAGCGATGATTTGCCCAGCTACAGTGCTTGCGCAAGCCCCACCACTGCGGAGAAATGCCATGAGCGATCAGAAAACCCTGCTGCTGACCGGCGCCAGCCGCGGCATCGGCCATGCGACGGTCAAACACTTCAACGCGGCGGGCTGGCGCATCTTCACTGCCTCGCGCCATGACTGGGTCAGCGAATGTCCCTGGGCCGAGGGCCAGCTCAACCATATTCATCTGGACCTCGCGGACATCGAGCACTTGCAGGAGAGCCTGCCGCTGATCCGCGAGAAGCTCGGCGGGCGGCTGGATGCACTGGTCAACAACGCCGGCGTGTCGCCCAAAGGCAGCGAGGGCGAACGCCTGGGCGTGCTGGGCAGTGACTACGCCACCTGGACCCAGGTATTCAACGTCAACCTGTTCTCCACCGCCCTGCTCGCCCGCGGGCTGTTCGAGGAACTGAAGGCGGCCCAGGGCAGCATCATCAACGTCACCTCCATCGCCGGGTCACGGGTGCATCCTTTCGCCGGCTCTGCCTATGCCGCCTCCAAGGCGGGGCTGGCAGCACTGACCCGCGAGATGGCCCACGAATTCGGTTGCCACGGGGTGCGCGTCAACGCCATCGCGCCGGGCGAAATCGACACCTCGATCCTGTCGTCGGGTACCGAGCAGATCGTCGAGCGCGACATTCCCATGCATCGCCTTGGCAAACCCGAGGAAGTCGCCTCGCTGGTGTATTTTCTCTGCACGTCCGGGGCAACTTACGTCAATGGCGCAGAAATTCACGTCAACGGTGGCCAGCACGTATGAGGCCTCGCAAGGTAGAATCGCCTGGCCTGCGCCCTGGAAGTCACCACCATGAAATACCCCATCGACGGTCTCAGCCACACCTACCTGGGTAGTGGCGTTTATGCCTTGCTGCGCGAGGCCTTGATCACCGGCCGTTTTCAGCCGGACGACCGCCTGCGCATCCGCGACCTGGCCGAGCAGTTAGGCACCAGCGTCACCCCGGTACGCGACGCGATCCTGCAGTTGGCGAAGGAAAAGGCGCTGATCCTGAAGACCCCACGCGACATCCGCGTGCCGGTGCTGACCCTGGAGCAGTACACGGAAATCCGCAGCATCCGCCTGGCGCTCGAGGGCCTGGCCGCCGAAACCGCGGCCGGCAAGGTGAGCGCCGAACAGTTGCAGATGCTCGAGCGCAATATCCGCGACAACCTGAAGGCGGTGCACGACGGCGACCTGATCGCGGCACTGAAGCTCAACCAGGCGTTTCACTTCGCCCTGGCCGATATCGCCGGCATGCCACTGCTGCGCGATGTGCTCGACAGCCTGTGGATGCGCACCGGGCCGCTGATCGCCCGGGCCTATGGCGACTTCAACGAACGCATGGCGATCGAGCATCACTGGGAGGTTTTCCATGCCCTGCAGAAGGGTGATGGCGCGACGGCACGCCAGGCGATCTGCACCGATATTCTCGATGGCAACCAGCTGATGACGGCTTTCATTGCAAGGCGTGAGGCCACGGTGGCCTAGAGAACCGGTGCGCTTGTGGCGCACCGGGTGTCGCTCGAGGGTAGAAACCGCGTTCGGGCTTGTGGCCCGGCGCGTATAAGCGAAGCCGCTTGCACGGCTCGCCTATTCGGTTCGAACATGCTCACGATCTGCTGCGCGTCGGCCCTGCGGCGTTAAAAACAGGCTCAGAATGCTCATGTACACCAGCACACTCCGCTTCCTCGCCTGTTTTTGCCTTGCAGGGCTCTAGCTCGCTAGATCGTGAACATGTTCTCAGAGCGGGGTGATCAGCTCACCGCGTTCAATAAAGGCATCGAGATTATCGAACACCAGGTTCTCCATGGCCAGCCGGGTTTCCTCGGTGGCGCTGCCCACGTGGGGCAACAGCACCACATTGGGCATGGCGAACAGCGTCTCGGGCACCCGCGGCTCGTCCTCGAAAACGTCCAGCCCTGCGCCGCCGAGCGTGCCGGCCTGCAACGCGGCGACCAGCGCCTGCTCGTCCACCACGCTACCGCGGGAGATGTTGACCAGAATGCCGTCAGCGCCCAGAGCGGCGAGTACTTCGGCGTCGATCAGGTGATGGGTGGACGCACCGCCCGGGCAGGCCAGTACCAGAAAGTCGGCCCAGCTTGCCAGTGCCTTGAGGTCGGCCTCGTAAGCGTAATCGGTGCTCGGGTCAGGCCGGCGGTTGTGGTAGCGGACGTTCAGGTCGAAGCCCGCGGCGCGCTTGGCGATTTCCTTGCCGATCCGCCCGAAGCCGACGATGCCGAGCTTCTTGCCACTGACCTTGCGGGTCAGTGGGTACTGGCCCTTGAGCCATTTACCCTGGCGCACGTGCTGGTCGGAGGCGGCGAACTGCCGGGCGGTGTCGATCACCAGGCCAATGGCCGTGTCGGCCACGCATTCGTTGAGCACGTCCGGCGTGGTGCTGATGACGATGCCACGGGCCTTGGCCTCATCGACGGCAATCGAATCATGGCCAACGCCGAAACTGCAGATGGCCTTGAGGTTGGGCATCTGCGCCAATTGCTCGGCCGAGCAGCCGTAGCGCGCGGAGGTCACGACGATGTCGATCTCGGCACCGCGCTCGGCGAGAAACTCCTGCTGTTCCCAGAGGCGGATCAGTTGATAGTCGCGCTGCAGGCGCTCATTGAAACGTGGCGGAAAACGACCGACCTGAAGCACGGTGGGACGACTCATGCAGCTCTCCTGTCGTGGATATCGAAGTGTGGATGATACCTGCCGCGGCACGGGCGAGCGCACCGCGGCTCGGGATCTCTTCAGAAAAGAACCCGCTTCAAGTCTTGCGAGCTAGAGCCCTGCAAGGCAAAAACAGGCGAGGAAGCGGCCGGGGTCGCGGCCGACTGTACTGGTGTACATGAGCATGACTCGCTCCGCTCGCTCCTTCAGAGCCGCGCTAAAGCGCGTTAGCCGCAAGCGGCCTCCGAGCCTGTTTTTAACGCCGCAGGGCCGACGCGCAGCTGACTTGGGGCGGGTTCTCAGGTGACTGGGGCGGGATTGAACAGCACCAGATCATTATGCAGGCGATGCTTCTCGGCCCAGGTCTGCTGCTTGCCGCTGGCGATGTCCAGATAGAGCTGGAAGATGTGCCAGCCCATTTCCTCGAGGGACATGCGCCCCGAGGTGATCTGCCCGGCGTCGACGTCGATCAGGTCCGGCCAGCGCTCGGCCAGCTGGGTGCGGGTGGCCACCTTGATCACCGGCACCATGGACAGACCGTAGGGCGTGCCGCGGCCGGTGGTGAAGATGTGCAGGTTCATGCCGGCGGCCAGTTGCAGGGTGCCGCAGATGAAGTCGCTGGCCGGGGTGGCGCAGAACCACAGGCCCTTGCCGCGAATCCGCTCGCCGGGCGAGACCACACCGACGATCGGGCTGTTGCCGGACTTGGCGATGGAGCCCATGGCCTTCTCGACGATGTTGTTGAGGCCGCCTTTCTTGTTGCCCGGCGTGGTGTTGGCACTGCGATCGGCCATGCCACGCTCGAGATAGCGGTCGTACCAGTCCATTTCGCGGATCAGCGCATCGGCCACCTCAACGGTCGAGGCACGCGGGGTCAGCAGATGGATACCGTCACGCACCTCGGTGTTCTCGGAGAACATCACGGTGGCGCCGGCCCGTACCAGCAGGTCGGCCGCCACGCCCAGCGCGGGGTTGGCGGTGATACCGGAGAAGGCGTCGCTGCCGCCGCACTGCATGCCCACCACCAGCTCGGAAGCCGGCACGGTTTCGCGGCGACGCTGATCGAGCACCTTCAGGCGATCTTCGATCATGCCCATGATCTGCTCGATCATGCCGGCGAAACCGGTGCCCGAATCCTGCAGGCGGAACAGCCACTCTTCCTCGTCCTGGCCGCAAGTCAGGGCGTCACCGTCCATCAGCTGGTTGGCCTGCAGTTTCTCGCAGCCCAGGCTGATCACCAGCGCCTGGCCGCCCAGGTTAGGGTTGCGGCTGATGTTGTAGAGCGTGCGGATCGGCACCACGGCGTCCGGTGCGTTGATCGCCACGCCACAGCCGTAGCTGTGCGACAGCGGCACCACGTCGTCGACGTTCGGGTACCTGGGGAGGATTTCCTTGCGCACGCGCTCGACGCAGTGGTCGAGCACGCCGACCACGCACTGCACCGTGGTGGTCACGCCAAGGATGTTGCGTGTGCCGACGGTGCCGTCGGCATTGCGGAAGCCTTCGAAAGTGTAGCCGTCCAGCGGTTCGGGTGTCGGAGCCTTGATGGTCGCCTTGGGCAGGTTGTCCAGCACCGGTGGCTCGGGCATGCGCAACAGCGCCTCGGTCACCCAGGTGCCGGCAGCAATAGGATTCAGGGCATAGCCGATGACTTCCCCGTAGCGCACCACGTTGCCGCCTTCGGCAATCGCCACCAGCGACACCTTGTGGCTCTGGGGAATGCCCTCCAGCGCCTCCAGGCCGTCGGCGAAACGGCCACCGGCCGCCACCCCCTGTTCGTTGACCACCACGCCGACGTTGTCATCGGGATGCAGGCGGATGTATCGCGGGGAGTCCTGATGTTGAATGAGATCCATGGGGCTAATCCTTTTCTTGTTGTAGAAGCACGGTCATGGCCTCGCCTGCCGGTGCCAGGCGAGGCCGCGAGCGGTCAGGTTGCCGGAGCGGGCGAAGCCTGTTCGCCGAGCGCCTGGCCGTTTTCATCCTTCAGCACCACGCGCTGAATGCGACCGACGATGAACAGGTAGCTGAATACCGCGACCAGGGCGTTGGCGCCAACGTACACCAGCGCCCATTTGAACGAGCCGGTGGCGCTGATGATGTAGCCGATGACGATGGGCGTGGTGATCGAGGCGATGTTGCCGAAGGTGTTGAACAGGCCGCCGGACAGGCCCGCGATCTGCTTGGGCGAGGTGTCCGAGACCACGGCCCAGCCGAGGGCGCCGAGACCTTTGCCAAAGAAGGCCAGGGTCATGAAGCCGACCACCATCCATTCGGCCGACACGTAGTTGCACAGCACCATGCTGGTCGACAGCAGCAGACCGCAGACGATGGGCAGCTTGCGCGCCAGGGTCAGGCTGTTGCCACGGCGCAGCAGCCAGTCGGAGATCACCCCGCCGAGCACGCCGCCGACGAACCCCATGATCGCCGGCAAGGAGGCGATGAAGCCGGCCTTGAGGATGGTCATGCCACGCTCCTGCACCAGGTAGACCGGGAACCAGGTGAGGAAGAAGTAGGTGATGGCGTTGATGCAGTACTGGCCCAGATAAACGCCGACCATCATGCGGTTGGTCAGCAATTGGGTGATGTAATGCCACTTCGGCCCGCCGCTGCCCTTGGTCTGATCCATGTCGACCAGGCCGCCGTTGCTGGCGATGTGTTCGACCTCGGCGGCACTGATGCGCGGGTGCTCCTTGGGGTTGTAGATGGTCTTCATCCAGATGCCGGCGAAGACAATGCCCAGCACGCCCATGACCACGAACACGTGCTCCCAGCCGAATGAGTAGACGATCCAGCCCATCAGCGGCGCGAACAGCGCGGTGGCGAAATACTGCGCCGAGTTGAAGATCGCCGAGGCGGTACCACGCTCGCCCGTCGGGAACCAGGCCGCGACGATACGGGCATTACCCGGGAACGACGGCGCTTCGGCGAAGCCGACCATGAAGCGCAGCACGAACAGGGTCACCACGGCCCAGGCCACCGGCATCATGCCGACGAAGCCCTGCAGCAGGGTGAACAGCGACCAGATGAAGATGCCCGCGGCATACACGCGCTTGGAGCCGAAGCGGTCGAGCAGCCAGCCACCCGGGATCTGCCCGATCACGTAGGCCCAGCCGAAGGCGGAAAAGATGTAGCCGAGGGTTACCGCATCGATACCCAGATCCTTTTGCATGCTGGAGCCTGCGATGGAAATGGTGGCGCGGTCGGCGTAGTTGATGGTGGTTACCAGAAACAGCATCAGCAGTATCAGGTAACGGACGTGGGTTTTCTTTTTGTCTCCCATGGAGATCTCACCTCAATGTTATTTTTATTGCTGACAGGCGCGTGCGGACACGCCAGCCGCCCAGGGGCGGGGTCGTGAAGTCTGAAAACGGAGTGGTATCTGGCCGGCTAGCTCGTGGCAGGAGCCGTCGCGACACCCGGATAGGGTCTCGAGGCGTTGGACGCAGACAGGGACGAACGGAAACTGCCCGTGTTGGGGCATGGAGAGGACGTGCGGATACTGTTTTTCACGGTTTTATTATCCTTATTGGCTGACGGCGCCTGGCTGACAGATCGGCAATTGATGATTGCGCAATCAATGCAGCATTCGATGTGGCACTACGCAGTTCGCTACACGGCCGACTTTACTATGATTGCGCAATCATTCAAGCAATTTCTTGTTGAGTTGTCAGTTGTCTGATGAGAGGCCGGTTCGGGTCAGGTGGTTTCGCGGTCGATCAGCGTGAAGCCGGTGTCCAGACGCACCGGCTGCTGCTCGTCACCGTCGCGAAAACGCTGCAGCAGAGCACTGGCGACGTGCTTGCCCATGCGCCGACCATCGATGCTTACCGTCGACAACGCAGGATGGAGATGGGCGGCGCTGGACAGATCCCCGAAGCCCATGACGGCCAGTTGACCGGGCACCTCGATACCCCGGCTCGCTGCCTCTGCCAGGATGCCCTGGGCCACGGTGTCCGAACTGCAGACGATCACCTGCGGCGCGTGACCGTCGGCAAGCAATTGGCGCAGCCCTTCCCTGCCGCTCTGCAGGGTGGCTGGCGCGGCAAGCACCGCCATGGGCACCTCGTCGATGCCCAGCGCCTTGAGCTGGTCGATCACGCTACTGCCACGCTTGAGCGCCCGGGAGTCATCGACCGAAACGATGGCGAAGCGGCGATAGCCCTTGCCATGCAGATGATCGGCAATCGCCTGGCCGACCTTCTCGTGGGAGAACCCTACCTGCATGTCGATGGGCGATGCGCCCAGGTCCCAGGCTTCGACCACCGGAATGCCCGCCGCCTGCAAACGCAGCCGGCTTTCCTCGGTGTGCAGGGTGCCGGTCAGCACGATGCCATCGGGGCGCCGACCGAGCACCGCGCCAAGCAGCCGCTCTTCCTGCTCGGCCGAGTAGCCGGTCAGGCCGATCATGGTCTGGTAGCCCGCGGTGGTCAGGTGATCCATCAGCGATTGCACGGTTTCGGCGAAGATCGAGTGGGCAATGGTCGGCACAAAAATGGCTACCAAACGACTCTTGTTCGAGGCCAGGCCGCCAGCCAGCATGTTCGGCACGTAGCCGGTCACCCGCACGGCTTCGAGCACCTTCTTGCGGGCACTTTCGCTGACCACGTCGGGCCGGTGCAGGGCGCGGGACACGGTAATCGGCGAAACGCCGGCCACCTTGGCCACGTCGATCAGCGTCACGCTCGCGCCCTTGTTCGCAGGCGTGGAAGAAGATGAAGCGCGAGATTTCTTTGCCATGACGGGCCGCTGGCTGCGTGAAGGATCACGCATCTTACCAGCCGGCCGGGCGGTAACTGGAGACACAGCTGTAATCGCGTGTTGCCCGACAGACGAAAAAGCCCAGGCGCGAGGCCCGGGCTTTCTGAATGCCTTGAGAAGGCGAAGCGTTTACTGGGCGCCTTGCTTCTTGATCAGCGCGGCCAGTTGCTCGTACTCGCCTGGCAGCAGCTCGGTCAGTGGTGCGCGAACCGGGCCGGCGTCGTAGCCGGCGATCTTGGCGCCCGCCTTGACGATGCTCACCGCGTAGCCGGATTTACGGTTACGGATGTCCAGGTACGGCAGGAAGAAGTCGTCGATGATCTTGGCGACGGTGGCGTGATCTTCGCGGGCAATGGCGTGGTAGAAGTCCATCGCGGTTTTCGGGATGAAGTTGAACACCGCCGACGAGTAGACCGGTACGCCCAGGGCCTTGTAGGCCGCGGCGTAGACTTCGGCGGTCGGCAGGCCACCCAGGTAGGTCAGGCGCTCGCCCAGACGGCGGCGGATGGACACCATCAGCTCGATATCGCCCAGGCCGTCCTTGTAGCCGATCAGGTTCGGGCAACGCTCGGCCAGTTGCTCAAGCAGATCGGCGTTCAGACGGCAAACGTTGCGGTTGTAGACCACCACACCGATCTTCACCGATTTGCACACCTGCTCGACGTGAGCCGCGACACCTTCCTGGGACGCTTCGGTCAGGTAGTGCGGCAGCAGCAGCAGACCCTTGGCGCCCAGGCGCTCGGCTTCCTGTGCGTACTGGATGGCCTGGCGGGTGGAGCCACCGACGCCAGCCAGAATCGGCACGCTGCCCGCGCAGGTGTCGACGGCGGTCTTGATCACCGACGAATACTCGTCAGCGGCCAGGGAGAAGAACTCACCGGTGCCGCCGGCGGCGAACAGTGCGGTGGCGCCGTACGGGGCCAGCCACTCGAGGCGACGGACGTAACCTGCCGGGTTGAATTCACCGGCAGCGTCGAAGTCGGTCAGCGGGAACGACAGAAGGCCGGAGGAGAGGACGGTTTTTAGTTCTTGTGGAGTCATTCTTCTTACACCCTTGGATGAGGACATGGAGGCCGTTATCGGCAACTGAAGTCATACGTTATCGTACAACTATAAAAAATCCAAGCATCTCGAGGTATTTTTCTTCGTGACCGATGCCAGCGGCTGGCTCGGGGTACAAAGCCCCGAATTGTCCAAAAATTAGCCAAAACCTCAATAATTCTCCAATTACAGGGCTAATTCCATGCTTTAGATTGAAGAAAATTCGCTTTCCAGCCTGCCGGAGAGATTGCCGCGGATAGGAATCTGCCTCGAATGGCTGGCAGCCAAGTCGTACGATGACATCACTGGAAAGGCGTCGACATTCGAACAATGACAAAGGTGCGCTACATGACGACACCCACTACCCGCCCCATCCGGCCACGGCCCTCTCCCGCAGGCGCGACGCATTTGCGGATGCCCGCCTCGTTCAGCCCAGCGCTCTGCGCCAGGTCGCCGCCAGCATACGGCTGAGCCTGCGCCCTTCTTCGTCGCGATATCCCGCACCGACGCGGCCCTGACCGGCTGCGTCGAAATCGGCAGCTCATTGCGCGCCGAACTCCATCATGCACAACAACAAGAGAAGGAATCACTGCATGCCACAAACCTCCCTACGCACCGCACTCGGCCTGGTCGCCGCGCTTTGCATGAGCGCCGCTGCCACTCACGTCCAAGCTGATGACAGCTACCCGAACAAGGCCATTCAGATGGTACTGCCCATCGCCCCAGGCGGAGACACCGACGTCAACGCCCGGGTCTTCAACCGCTACCTGGAAAAGGAGCTGGGCAAACCGCTGGTAGCGGTGAACGTCGATGGTGGCGGCGGCACCATCGGCATGCGCCGCGTGATGTCGGCCAAGCCCGATGGTTACACCGCGCTGTTCTTCCACGGCGAAGCCATGGTGCCGAAGCTGGCCGGCCTGTCGGACATCGATATCGACGATTTTCAGATGGTCGCCGTGGCCATGGAAGACGACACCACCATTCTGGTGACCGGCAAGGATGCGCCCTATAAAGACATGAAATCCTTCGTCGACTACGCCAAAGCCAACCCCGGCAAAACCCGCTTCGGCATGCTCACCGGCGGCTACCCGCACCTGGTGGGCGTGGCGCTGGAAGAGGAACTGGGCGTGAAGATGAATCTGATCGACGTGGGCGGCAACACCGCGAAGATTGTCGCCCTGCGCGGCGGCCGCGTGGACCTGGTCAACGTCCAGTACAACCTGGTGCGCGACTACCTGAAGGCGGGCAGCTTCGTCAGCCTCGGGCTGCTCGCCGATGAGCGCAACCCATTGATCGCCGACGAGCCGACCACCGCCGAACAAGGCTTCCCGGCCAGCTTCAGCAAGTTCTTCTTCTTCGCCATGCCCAAGCAAACACCGCCCGATGTGGTCGAGAAGTTCTCCGCAGCGGTCAAGCGGGTGGTCGACAACCCCGAGTACCAGGCAGAAGCCAGAAAGATGCTGGTGACCCCGACCTACCTCGGCCCCGAAGAAGGTGCCGCGTTCGCCAAGGCCCAGCAACAAACCCTGCAGCAGTACCAGAGCCTGCTGCGCGGCCAGTAGGCCTGCCTGCTCGGCAACCATGGCGTCGCCAGGCGGCGCCCTCGCCTATTTCCATCCGCCGCGCGGCGTTGCTGAGCGGCGCGGGAGAGTCTGCATGCCTCAATTTACCCTTCGTGATTACCGCGACCTGGTCACTGGCTCGGCAGTGATGCTCGGCGCCGTAGCGATGTTCGTCGCCTCCGCCAACCTCAAGGACTTCGCCGCCATTGGCGTGGGCGCCTCGTTCATGCCGCGCCTGACCGCCCTGCTGCTGTTCATCGTCGGCCTGGTGATCGCCGCGTCCACCTGGCGCACTGGTGGCCGCAACCGCGAGCCGCTCAAGGCCGACGCCGCAGAGCCGGGTGTGTTTGGCGGCCTGCCGGCGGTGCTGCTGAGCATCGTGCTGATGTTCATCTACCTGGCGTTGCTCGACCCGCTGGGCTTTCTGCTGTCGTCGGTGCTCTACGCCTTCGCCCAGATGATCGTGCTGACCAAGGACGGTAACCGCCGCTACGGGCTGTTCGGCCTCTGCGCCGTGCTCACGGCCATCGCCGCCTATTACCTGTTCGTCAATGTGTTCGACATCAGCCTGCCCGCCGGGCTGTTGGGCTAGCGCGCTGAGAGGAGCTTCATCATGTTAATCGAAGGCATTCTGTCGATTCTCAATTTCCAGACCCTGTTTCTGATCATCGGCGGCACGGTGCTGGGCATCATCATCGGCGCCATTCCCGGTCTGACGGTGACCATGGGCGTGGCCCTGTTCCTGCCGGTAACCTTCGCCATGAGCCCGGTAGACGGCCTGTCGCTGCTCATGGGCCTGTATATCGGCGGCACATCGGGCGGGCTGATTCCGTCCATCCTGCTGAACATTCCCGGCACCCCGGCTTCGGTGGCGACGACCTTCGATGGCTATCCCATGGCGGTGCGCGGTGAAGCCGGCAAGGCGCTGTCGGTGGCGATCATCTCGTCGTTCCTGGGCGGTGTGTTCAGCCTGCTGGTGTTGTTTGCGGTGTCGCCGATCCTGGCCGAAGTCGCGCTCAAGTTCGGCCCCTACGAATATTTCGCCGTGGCGCTGTTCTCCCTGACCCTGGTCGCCGGCCTGAGTGGCGGCTCCCTGGCGCGGGGCATGGCGGCGGCAGGTATCGGCCTGACCGTCTCCTTCGTCGGCATGGCGCCGATCACCGCATTTCCACGTTTCACCTTCGACTGGCACGAGCTGGACGCCGGCATCACCCTGCTGCCGGCACTCATCGGCTTGTTCGCGGTGTCGCAGATCCTCGAAGAAGCCGAATCACGCAAACCGCAGAAGAAGCTAAAGGTACTCAGCTACAAGTTGAGCAACCTGGGCTTTTCGGTGAAGGCCACCATCGCCCACTTTCCCAACTGGCTGCGCTCCTCGCTGATCGGCACCGGCATCGGCGTACTGCCGGGCCTGGGCGCCGCGGTGTGCAACATCCTCGCCTACGGCGCGGCGAAGAAGCGCTCCAAGCACCCGGAAAAGTTCGGCACCGGCGTCAGTGACGGCGTGATCGCCAGCGAATCCTCGGGCAACGCCTCCACCGGCGGCGGCATGGTGCCGCTGCTGACCCTGGGCATTCCCGGCGACAACACCTCGGTGATCCTGCTGGCCGGCTTCATGATCCACGGCATCACCCCTGGCCCCATGCTGTTCGAAACCCAGAGCCTGCTGGTGTACGGCATCTTCGCGGCGCTGGTGGTCTCCAACCTGGCGATGATCATCGCCCTGTTCGGCCTGATGCGCGGCTTCGTGCACATCCTGTCGGTGCCCAAGCACATCCTCCTGCCGATCATCATGCTGCTCTGCGTGATCGGTGCCTACGGCATCAACAACCGCCTGTTCGACGTCGGCTGCATGCTGGTGTTCGGCGTCCTCGGCTGGCTGATGAAAAAGGCCTCGCTGCCGATCACCCCACTGCTGCTGGGCTTCATTCTCGGCCCGATCATCGAGACCAACCTGCGCCGTGGCCTGATGAGCAGCCAGGGCGACTTCATGCCCTTCATCACCGAACCGATCTCCGGCACGGTACTGGTCGCCACCGTGATCGTGGTGATCCTGACCGCCTACAAGGAATGGACGAAAATCCGCCGGCCGCACGGGCAGGTGATCACCAGCAGCTAAGCGACAAGGAAACACCAAGCCGCTGCGCCCTCAAGGGTGCAGCGGCTTTTTTGTGGGCGCGAAAATCTGTTGCTCGGCAGGCGGGCAAGCGTTCTGTAATTGCCGGATCGATGGCTGCAATGTGGCGCAAGCGGACGTTCGCCGATCCATTGTGGGAACGGGCCATGCCCGTGATTTTTTTGCGGGCATGGCCCGCTCCCACAGGTAAAACAACGATGTCCGCTTCTGCCTCGTGATTGCCGCTTTATGCGCATGCAAGACTTTGCACAGGCGCTAGAAACCTGTTCATAATCTTTCGGCTCAGGTTCGCCGATTTTGGCCGCCAAGTGGCGGTAGCGATCGTTCACCGATCCACTGTAGGAGCGCGCCATGCGCGCGAAAAATCGCGGGCATGGACTGGGCGTCCCCGCCCGCTCCCACAGGTACTGCATCAATGGCTGCTGCCTTGCAACAGCCACCCCAAAACGCAAAAGCCCAGGCACGAGGCCTGGGCTTTCCGTATTGCCGCTCGAAGGTGAAGCTTACTGAGCGCCCTGCTTCTTGATCAGCGCGGCCAGCTTCTCGTACTCGTCCGGCAGCAGGTCGGTCAGCGGGGCGCGGACCGGGCCGGCGTCGTAGCCGGAGATTTTGGCGCCCGCCTTGACGATGCTCACCGCGTAGCCCGCCTTGCGGTTACGGATGTCCAGGTACGGCAGGAAGAAGTCGTCGATGATCTTGGCGACGGTGGCGTGATCATCCTTGGCAATGGCGTGGTAGAAGTCCATCGCGGTTTTCGGGATGAAGTTGAACACCGCCGAGGAATAGACAGGCACGCCCAGAGCCTTGTAGGCCGCAGCGTAGACTTCGGCGGTCGGCAGGCCGCCCAGGTAGCTGAAGCGATCACCCAGACGACGACGGATGGAAACCATCAGCTCGATGTCGCCCAGGCCGTCCTTGTAGCCGATCAGGTTCGGGCAACGCTCGGCCAGTTGCTCGAGCAGATCGGCGTTCAGGCGGCAGACGTTACGGTTGTAGACCACCACACCGATCTTCACCGATTTGCACACCTGCTCGACGTGAGCGGCAACGCCTTCCTGGGACGCTTCGGTCAGGTAGTGCGGCAGCAGCAGCAGACCCTTGGCGCCCAGGCGCTCGGCTTCCTGTGCGTACTGGATGGCTTGGCGGGTGGAGCCACCGACACCGGCGAGAATCGGCACGCTGCCCGCGCAGGTGTCGACGGCGGTCTTGATCACCGACGAATACTCGTCAGCGGCCAGGGAGAAGAACTCACCGGTGCCGCCGGCGGCGAACAGTGCGGTGGCGCCGTACGGGGCCAGCCACTCGAGGCGGCGCACGTAGCCTTCAGGATTGAATTCGCCTTGGGCATCGAAATCGGTCAGCGGGAAAGACAGCAGACCGGAGGAGAGGACGGATTTTAATTCTTGTGGGGTCATTCTTCGAACACCTGTAGCGCATGTGGAAAGAGGCAGCCGCTGGCTGTAGAGATACGTTATCGTACGACAATAACTAAAACCATCCCCTCTGCGACCTTTTATGCGCCAAGGGTCTGCAAAAGTCGTTGCTGAAGACGCAGCTAGCGGGCAAGAAATTACCGTGACCGAACAGTCATTTCCTTGCTATCGGCATGGCGAGAAACCATGCGCAAACGCACCGCTACTGCGGTTTCTGGCATACCAGATGGATTACCGAGGTTTTTTCTGGTGTCGCGTTGACAGCACAATCCGAGGCTGTTGATAATCCTCTCACGTCATACGACAACCGATAACAAGCTCTCCATAAAAACAAACCAGAGACCGCTTCCGCCATGACTACCTCTTCCAATGCGCAACCGCCCTTCCATCGCCTGCTGCTCACTGGCGCGGCAGGCGGATTGGGCAAGGTGCTGCGCGAGCGCCTGCAGCCACTGACCGAGATCCTGCGTCTTTCCGACATCGCCGAAATGGCGCCGGCCGAAGGCCCGCACATCGAGGTGCAGATCTGCGATCTGGCCGACAAACAAGCCGTTCACCAGTTGGTCGAAGGCGTCGACGCCATCCTGCACTTCGGTGGCGTATCGGTGGAGCGTCCGTTCGAGGAAATCCTCGGTCCGAACATCAGCGGCGTGTTCCACATCTACGAAGCGGCGCGTCGCCATGGCGTCAAACGCGTGATCTTCGCCAGCTCCAACCATGTCATCGGCTTCCACAAGCAGACCGACACCATCGATGCCGACGCCCGGCGGCGCCCGGATGGTTACTATGGCCTGTCGAAGTCCTACGGCGAGGACATGGCCAGCTTCTACTTCGATCGCTACGGCATCGAGACCGTCAGCATCCGCATCGGCTCCTCGTTCACCGAGCCGCTGAACCGCCGCATGATGAGCACCTGGCTCAGCTACGACGACCTAGTGCAGTTGATCGAACGCAGCCTCGCCACGCCTGACGTCGGGCACACCGTGGTTTACGGCGCCTCGGCGAACAAGACCTTGTGGTGGGACAACAGCAAGGCCGCCCACCTTGGTTTCGAGCCCAAAGACACCTCCGAAGTTTTCCGTGACAAGGTCGAGGCCCAGCCTCCAGTGCCGGCGGATGACCCTAATGCGCTCTATCACGGCGGTGCCTTCACGGCAGCCGGTCCGTTCGGCGACGACTGAGACCGCGCGCCCCTCGATAACAATAACAAGAGGTCGGACATGCCCAAGCAAGCCGAACTGATTCTCGACGCTCGCAACGCCGTGGGCGAAAGCCCGGTGTGGAGCGAGCGCGACAAGGCCCTGTACTGGGCCGACATCCCCAATAAGCGCCTGTACCGCTGGAACCTCAAGGACGCCAGCACGCAAAGCTGGGAAGCCGACGAAATGCTCGCCTGCATCGCCCAGCGTGCCGATGGCAGCTGGGTCGCTGGCATGCAGAGCGGTATCTTCCAGTTGACTGCCGGCAACGACGGTCGCCTGAGCGGCGAGCGTCTGGTCGAGGTCAGCCATGCTCGCGAGCAGATGCGCTTCAATGACGGCCGCTGCGACCGCCAGGGGCGCTTCTGGGCCGGCAGCATGCTGATGGACATGGCCGCGGGCGCCAACGTCGGCGTGCTGTACCGTTACGACGGCGCCGGCCAGGCCAGCCTGCCGGTGCTGCTCGACGACCTGATCGTGCCCAACGGCCTGGGTTTCAGCCCGGACGGCCGCGTCATGTACCTCTCCGACTCGCACCCTTCGGTACAGGCCATCTGGGCGTTCGACTACGACATCGACAGCGGCACCCCGCACAACCGCCGCTTGTTCGTCGACATGAACGATTACCCCGGCCGCCCCGATGGCGCCGCGGTGGACGCTGATGGCTGCTATTGGATCTGCGGCAACGATGCCGGCCTGATTCACCGTTTCACCCCGGCCGGGCGCCTCGACCGCTCGCTGGAAGTACCGGTGAAGAAGCCGACCATGTGCGCCTTTGGCGGCCCCAACCTCGACACCCTGTTCGTTACCTCGATTCGCCCGGGCGGCAACCTGGACGATCAACCACTGGCCGGGGGCGTTTTTGCCCTGCAACCGGGCGTCAGTGGCCTGGCAGAAACCCCGTTCGGGTACTGATAACAACCCTGGCCCCGGCGATTCGCGGGGCGCCAGCCGCTACACAACGCTGCAAACCAACAACAACAAAACGGAGCTTCACATGAACTTCAAGCGCAAGTTGCTCATCGCCGCACTCCCGCTGGCATTCGGTCTCTCCAGCCTCGCTCAGGCGGACATCACCCTGAAGATCGCGGAAATCCACCCGGCCGGTTACCCGACCGTGGTGGCCATGGAAAACCTCGGCAAGAAACTCGATACCGCTACCAATGGCGAGATCAAGTCGCGCATGTTCGCCGGTGGCGTACTGGGCTCCGAGAAGGAAGTGATCGAACAGACCCAGATCGGCGCCGTACAGCTGACCCGCGTCAGCCTCGGCTCGGTCGGCTCGGTGGTGCCGGCCACCAACGTCTTCAACATGCCGTTCGTGTTCCGCGACGTGGACCACATGCGCAAGGTGGTGGACGGTGAAATCGGCCAGGAAATCCTCGACGCCATCACCAACTCCAACTTCAACATGGTCGGTCTGGCGTGGATGGAAGCCGGCAGCCGCAGCCTCTACACCAAGAAGCCGGTGCGCAAGATCGAAGACCTCAAAGGCATGAAGATCCGCGTGATCGGCAACCCGCTGTTCATCGACACCCTCAACGCCATGGGCGGCAACGGCATCGCCATGGACACCGGTGAAATCTTCAGCGCCCTGCAGAGCGGCGTGATCGACGGCGCCGAGAACAACTCGCCGACCCTGCTCGAGCACAACCACTTCCGCGAAGCCAAGTACTACACCCAGACGCACCACCTGATCCTGCCCGAGCCGCTGCTGATGTCCAAGACCACCTGGGAGAAGCTGACCCCGGAACAGCAGACCCTGGTCAAGAAACTGGCCAAGGAAGCGCAGCTGGAAGAGCGTGATCTGTGGGTCGCCAAGGAAAACGCGTCCAACGAGAAGCTCAAGGCCGAAGGCGTCGAGTTCATCGAAATCGACACCAAGCCTTTCTACGACGCGACCGCTCCGGTACGTGAGAAGTACGGCGCGCAGTACGCCGACCTGATCAAGCGCATCGAAGCCGTCAAGTAACCCCCTCGCGCAAGCGTAAGGAGCCGGCGCTCTGCCGGCTCCACACCTTCCGGTGAAGTCTCATGAAAAATCTGGTTCTGGGCGTCAATGACGCCATTTATCGTGCCTGCATCATCGTCACAGGTCTCGCGATCGTGATCATGGCCACGATCATCCCCTGGGGCGTCTTCAGCCGGTACGTGCTGGGGCAAGGATTGGGCTGGCCCGAGCCCATCTCCGTCATGTTGATGGTGGTGTTCACCTTTATCGGTGCCGCTGCCAGCTACCGTGCCGGGGCTCACATGGCCGTGACTTCGCTGACCGACCGCATGCCGCAGGGCGCGCAGCCCGTCATCACCCTGTTCGTACGCCTGATGATGGGCGCCGTCGCTCTGTTCATGCTGATCTGGGGCTACAAACTGTGCATGGCGACCTGGAACCAGTTCCTGAGCACCCTGCCTTCGGTTCGCGTCGGCATCAGCTACATGCCGATTCCGGTCGGTGGTTTCATCACCCTGCTGTTCGTGATCGAACAGATCCTCTACGGCGACCAGTACAAACGCCGCGCCGTCAACTTCGAAGCCGCTGAAGAAGCCAAGGAGGCCGTGTAATGGATGCCCTCATTCTGGTGGGCAGCTTCATTGCCCTGATCATGCTGCGCGTCCCCGTGGCCTATTCGCTTGGCATCGCGGCGCTGATCGGCGCCTGGTGGATCGAGATCCCCCTGCATGCCGTGATGATCCAGGTCGCCGGTGGCGTCAACAAGTTCTCCCTGCTGGCCATTCCGTTCTTCGTGCTGGCTGGCGCGATCATGGCCGAAGGCGGCATGGCGCGCCGCCTGGTGGCGTTCGCCGGCGTGCTGGTGGGCTTCGTGCGCGGCGGCCTGTCGCTGGTGAACATCACCGCCTCCACCTTCTTCGGCGCGATCTCCGGTTCGTCCCTGGCCGACACCGCCTCGGTGGGTTCGGTGCTGATCCCGGAGATGGAAAAGAAGGGCTACCCCCGTGAATTCGCCACCGCCGTGACCGTTTCCGGTTCGGTGCAGGCGCTGCTCACTCCGCCCAGCCACAACTCGGTGATCTACTCCCTGGCTGCCGGCGGCACGGTGTCCATCGCCGCGCTGTTCATGGCCGGTATCGGCCCGGGGCTGCTGATGAGCGCCACCATGGCCACGCTGTGCCTGTGGTTCGCCAAGAAGCGCAACTACCCGAAAGGCGACGTTATCCCGCTGCGCCAGGCCATCAAGATCTGCGTCGAAGCCCTGTGGGGCCTGATGACCATGGTCATCATCCTCGGCGGCATTCTCTCCGGCGTGTTCACCGCCACCGAGTCGGCTGCCGTGGCGGTGATCTGGGCCTTCTTCGTGACCATGTTCATCTACCGCGACTACAAGTGGCGTGAACTGCCGAAGATGATGCACCGCACCGTGCGCACGCTGTCGATCGTGATGATCCTCATCGCCTTCGCCGCCGCGTTCGGCTACATCATGACCCTGATGCAGATTCCGTCGAAGATCACCACCGCGTTCCTGACCCTGTCGGATAACCGCTACGTGATTCTGATGTGCGTGAACATCATGCTGCTGGCCCTGGGCACCATCATGGACATGGCGCCGCTGATCCTGATCCTCACCCCGATCCTGCTGCCGGTAGTGACCTCCTTCGGAGTCGACCCGGTGCACTTCGGCATGATCATGCTGGTCAACCTGGGCATCGGCCTGATCACCCCGCCGGTGGGCGCGGTGCTGTTCGTCGGCGCCGCCATCGGCAAGGTGACCATCGAAGCCACCGTCAAGGCGCTGCTGCCGTTCTACCTGGCCCTGTTCATGGTACTGATGGCCGTGACCTACATCCCGGCAATCTCGCTGTGGCTGCCTAGCGTCGTACTCTGATACCGCTCCACCCGCGGCGGGTCGCGTTCATGACGCGACCCGCCGTTTTTTTAGCGCAACCAGAACGGTGCTCAACCGTCAGGCGCTCGAGGCTCAACTCGATATGGAAATTACCTTATGACGTCCCCTGCCCCCGCCCTGTTTCCCCGCCACATCGCCGTCATGCTCCTGGCGTTGCTGGCCTGCTCCTTTGCCGGCAACCACATTGCCGCGCGTATCGCCTTCGACAACGAGACCGGCCTGCTGCTGGCCATCCTCTGCCGCTCCGGCGTGACCATGCTGGTGCTGCTCGGCATCGTGCTGTGGCAACGCCAGGCCCTGCAGATGCCGCCTGGTGCCTGGCGCTGGCAACTGTTGCTGGGTTTGCTGATCGCCACCCAGAGCATCTGCCTGTACTCGGCCGTGGCGCGCATTCCCGTGGCGCTGGCGCTGCTGATCGGTAACACCTTCCCGATCCTCCTCGCCTTGCTCACCTGGGCACTGGGCGGCTCGGCACCGACGCGCCGCACGGTAATGCTGATGGGCCTGATTCTGCTGGGCCTGGTCTTCGCCCTGGACTTGCCAGCGCGCCTGGGCGCCAGCGAGCAGGTCGGCCCCGAGTGGATCGTCGGCGTGAGCGCGTCGTTCCTCGCTGCCTGCGTGTTCGCCTGCGCACTGTGGATCACCGACCACAAGCTCTCCAGCCTGCGCGGCTCGGTGCGCAGCATGCTGACCCTGATGATCGTGTTCAGCAGCATGGCCCTGGCCGGCAGCGCCGATCTGATTCCCGGCGGCATGAACCTGCCGGCCAACGCCACCGGCTGGACCGCCCTGGGGGCGCTGGTGCTGCTTTACGGCATCGCCTTCTGCATGCTGTTCGTCAGCGTGCCGCGCCTGAACATGGCCAAGAATGCCCCGGTGATGAACATGGAGCCCATTGCCACGCTGCTGTTCGGCTGGCTGTTGCTGGATCAGGTATTGAGCGGCATGCAGATGATCGGCGGCGCGATCGTGCTGGCGGGAATCGTGTTGCTGACCTATCGCAAGGACGCCTGAGCACCGATAGGCGTTCAGCCATGCGTCGGCCTCGCGGCAACGAAAAAGGGCTTGGGTGCCGATCTACGCAGGTAGATTCGGCACCCAAGCCCTCTGCGGCCCTACAGCTTTCAGGCCTGCTTGGCCGCTACCTCGGCGGACTCGTGGGCCTGACGCAGGCGCTCCCGGCTGTTGGTCAGGTGCAGGCGCATGGCGGCACGCGCGGCATCGGAATCCTGGCGGGCGATGGCCTCGAAGATCTGCTCGTGCTCGCGCTCCAGGCGCGCCATGTAATGGGCGTGGTCGTCATGGGCGATGCGTGCCGAGTTGAGCCGGGTACGCGGAATGATGCTAGTGCCCAGATGGCTCATGATATCGGTGAAGTAGCGGTTGCCCGTGGCATGGGCGATCTGCAGGTGAAACTGGAAATCCGACGACACCGCATCGCTTTCGTGGGCAGCGCCCTCGTTGAGCGCATCCAGCGCCTGGCGCATGGAAGCCAGTTGCTCGGGCGTGCGACGCTGGGCGGCCAGGCCGGCGGATTCCACTTCCAGGCTGATCCGCAGCTCGAGCACGGCCAGCACTTCACGTAGGGTGACGATGGTCGCCGGGTCGATGCGAAAACCGCCGGGATTGGGCGTATCCAGCACGAAGGTACCGATGCCATGGCGGGTTTCCACCAGGCCGGACGCCTGCAGACGCGACAGCGCCTCACGCACCACGGTGCGGCTGACACCCTGCTCTTCCATGATCGCCGACTCGGTCGGCAATTTGTCACCACGCTTGATCACCCCGTCGCGA
The DNA here is from genome assembly GCF_001945395.1 of Pseudomonas sp. PA15(2017). Lineage (GTDB taxonomy): Bacteria > Pseudomonadota > Gammaproteobacteria > Pseudomonadales > Pseudomonadaceae > Aquipseudomonas. The sequence continues at coordinate 114,901 of NZ_MSXV01000053.1, forward strand.
ATGCGCTGGGACAACTCCGCGACCAATTCCTGTGCCAGGCTGCGATGCTTGCGCCGCGCACGTGGCTGCGTGTTCTGAGTTTCCATAAAGATCGTTATCGTCTGGATGGCCAAGGCGCATCATATCTCAGAGAGTTGTATGATGACACGTTCTTCGTTTATCTCCGCCTAACGGCTCGATAACTGCACAGGTACTGCTCTATGTCGTACGACACTCTACACCTGCACGACGGTATTACCCAGCTCACACTGTTACCGGGAGTTGGCGGGGCTATCGCCAACTGGACGGTGGTCGCCACCGGCCAGCCACTGTTGCGCCCTGCCGACGAGCAGGCGCTCGAGGCCGGTACACCGCGCCAGCTTGGCTGCTACCCCCTGGCACCGTGGTCGAACCGCATCACCGAGGGCGGTTTCGATAACCCAGAGGGCTGGCTGGCCCTGGCTGCCAACACCGACAATTCGCCGCTGCCGATTCACGGCAGCGCCTGGCAGCAACCCTGGCAGGTGATTGAGCACGACGAGCGCTCGGCGCTGCTGCGCCTCGAAAGCCAGACGCCGTTCGCCTACACTGCCGAGCAACGCTTCGAGCTGGACGGTGGTCGCCTGACGATTCACCTGCAGGTCACCCATCGCGGCAAATCCCCCATCTGGCATGGCCTGGGCCTGCATCCGTATTTTCCGCGCACGCCCCATACGCGCCTGCAGGCCGGCGCCGGGCAGGTCTGGCAGTGCGACGCCAACAGCCTGCCCACGGGCTTGGGCGCGCTGCCCGAACACTGGGATTTCGCCGAGGAGCGGCAATTGCCGGCAGTCCATACCGATAATGCCTTCATCGACTGGAATGGCCGGGCGCGAATCGTCGAGCCAGACGCAGGGTATAGCCTGGAGATCGGCAGCGACCAGGCCATCTACCTGCTGTTCTGCCCCGAAGGCAAACCCTTCTTCTGCTTCGAACCGGTCAGCCATCCGGTCAACGCCCACCACCTGCCCGGCAAACCCGGCCTGGTGCTGCTGAGCGAAAACCAGCGCCATGGCCTGACCTTCACCCTGCATTACCGGCCCCTGAACTGAGCCGACTGGATCACGCTGCGGGCCTGCCGGGCTGGACTTTCCGCGCGGGTTGATGATAATCACCCGCTTGCCCCATGTTCGGCCGCACCTGCGAATGACCGGAACTATCGAAGGGGTATAGGCTTCATAAAGATGTGGCGACCGTATCAGTAAGACAGCCCGGTCTTACGTGTCGCCCTCTCCATCAGAAACCATAGGTACTATCGTGACGAAAGACGAACTGCGCGCCGAACTCGAGCGCCAGGCGCAGCGTTACAAGGATGTATACGGCGGTGAAGTGATCACCTATGCCGCTCAGCCGGATCCGGAGCGCAAGCCGTGGCGTAAGAAGGCCAGCCTGCTCGACCAGGCCTTCGACAAAGAAATCGAAAAGATCGAAAAAGGTCTCTCCAGCAAGGCCGAGGCCAGAGCCGAAAGCGCCTGATGGCGTAACGGCTTCCGGGCTGCGCCAGGCAGCCCACGACCAGGCTCAACGCCGCCTGGAACCTGACTTGCCGCCCAATAGCGATCCCAGTACGCCCCGCACCAGTTGCCGACCAAGCTGATTGGCGACCTGGCGCATGGCGCTCTTTACCGCCTGACTGGCCAGGCCACCGAGAAACTCGCCTGCCACACTGGCTGTCGACGGCGCCTGCTTGCCGGCCTGCACCTGCTCGCTCGCCTGGGTCGCGCGGGCGGTGAGAATCTCGTAGGCCGACTCGCGATCGAAGGGTTTGTCGTACCGCCCGGCCAGCGGTGACTGGCGGATCAACGCGCTGCGCTCGTTTTCAGCCAGCGGCCCAATGCGTGACTGCGGCGGCGCGATAGCGACGCGCTGGACCATGGCCGGCGTCCCCTTGTCCTCCAACGTGCCGACCAGTGCCTCGCCGATACCCAGCTCGGTGAGCACGCTCAGGCAATCGAACGCTGGGTTGGGCCGAAAGCCGTCGGCCACGGCGCGCAGCGCCTTCTGCTCACGGGTGGTGAATGCCCGCAGGCCATGCTGGATGCGCAAGCCGAGCTGAGCCAGCACATCGTCGGGCAGATCGCCCGGCGACTGGGTGACGAAGTACACGCCCACGCCCTTGGAACGAATCAGTCGTACCACTTGCTCCAGGCGCGCCTGCAGCGCCTTGGGGGTGTCGGCGAACAGCAGATGGGCTTCATCGAAGAACAGCGCCAGCACCGGCTTGTCGGCATCACCACGTTCGGGCAACTGCTCGAACAACTCGGCCAGCAGCCAGAGCAGGAAGGTCGCGTAGACTTTCGGCGCCTCATGAACCAGGCGGCTGGCGTCGAGCAGGTGAATGCGCCCACGGCCATCGCGATCCGGCTGCAGAATGTCTTCGAGCTGCAACGCCGGCTCGCCGAACAGCGCCTCGCCGCCCTGCTGCTCGAGGCTGGCCAGGCGGCGCAGCAACGCCTGCGCCGAGCCGCTGGTGAACAGCGCGCTGTCGGCGCCCAGTACCTCGGGCTGCTCCTTGAGATGATTCAGCAGCGCCTTGAGATCCTTCAGGTCGAGCAGCAGCAGGCCTTCACGGTCGGCGACCTTGAACGCCGCGTAGAGTGCCGCCTGCTGGCTGTCGGTGAGTTCCAGCAGCGCGCCAAGCAGCAGCGGCCCCATTTCACTCAACGTGGTGCGCAGCGGATGGCCGCTCTGCCCGTGTACATCCCAGAGGCTGACCGGGTAGGCCATCGGGCTGTGCGCCAGCCACGGCATGCTGGCAATGCGTTCGGCCACCCTGCCCTGGGGCGCACCGGCGGCGCCCAGGCCGCACAAGTCGCCCTTTACGTCTGCCGCGAACACGGCAACTCCGGCATCGCTGAAATTCTCGATCAGGCGCTGCAGGGTGACCGTTTTGCCGGTACCCGAGGCGCCGGCGATCAAGCCGTGCCGGTTGGCCAGGCGCAGTGACTGGCCGACGGCTTCGCCATCACCGCCAGCGCCTAGAACGAATTGCTGATTCAACGCCATACCACCATCCTCTGGATTAAAGCCTTACGGTCCTGCGGCCGACATAACCGCCGGGCTAAAACCGATTCAGCCTGCGCTCGATCGCCCGCCCTGCCCACTCGCCACCTGGCGACGCCCCACAAGACTGGTTCCAGTGATTACCGGACGCAAGATGCCATGACGAGAAACCTGCAGTTCAGCCACAAGATCCTGCTGGCCGCCACCCTGGTGGTCACGGTCGCCTTCGCCCTGTTCAGCCTCTACAACGACAGCCGCCAGCGTAGCAGCATTCAGGCATCGCTCCAGAGCAACCTGAGCCAGGCCAGCAACGCCGCCGCCGGCAATATCGAAAGCTGGTTGTCCGGGCGCATTCTGCTGGTCGAGAGCCTCGCCCAGAACCTGGAGCTGGCGGTTGCCGGCAGCAACCTGCAAGAAGTCATCTCGCGCCCGGTGTACAAGGGCGCCTTCCTGTCCACCTACATCGGTGTACAGAGCGATGGCCGCTTCCTGTCCAGCCCGCCGACCCAGATGGCCGCTGGCTACGATCCGCGCACCCGGCCCTGGTACAAGGACACCGCCCAGGCTAACCGCACCATCCTTACCGCGCCCTACGTCGACCAGATCACCAACTCCCTGGTGATTTCGCCAATCGCTCCGGTGCGTGGCCCGGATGGCAAGCCATTCGGCATGACCGGCGGCGACGTCAGCCTGGACACCCTGGTGAAGATCATCAACGCCATCGAACTGGGCGACCTGGGCTACGCGTTCCTGGTCAGCAAGGACGGCACCGTACTGGTTCATCCCCAGGACGAGCTGGTGATGAAGAACCTGCGCGACCTTTACCCAAATACCACCATCGGCCTGGACAGCAAGCTCACCGAAGTCACCCAGGATGGCCAGGAGCGCCTGCTGACCTTCTCGCCGGTAAAAGGTCTGCCGGACGTGCAGTGGTACGTGGGCCTGTCCATCGACAAGAACCTGGCCTACGCGGCGCTGGATGAATTCCGCCTGTCGGCCGCCATCGCCACGCTGATCGCCGTGGCCCTGATCATCGCCCTGCTTGGTGTGCTGATCCGCGTGCTGATGCAGCCATTGACCACCATGGGCAAGGCCATGGAAGACATCGCCCGCGGTGAAGGTGACCTGACCAAACGCCTGGCCATCCAGTCCCAGGACGAATTCGGCGCACTGGCCAGCTCGTTCAACCGATTCGTCGAGCGCATCCACGCCTCGATCCGCGAAGTATCCTCGGCCACCGCCCAGGTCAACGAAGTCGCCAAGCTGGTGGTCAACGCTTCCAACTCCTCGATCGTCAACTCCGACGAGCAGGCCAGCCGCACCAATAGCGTGGCCGCGGCGATCAACGAACTGGGCGCCGCCGCCCAGGAAATCGCCCGCAACGCAGCGGATGCGTCCAGCCAGGCCTCCGACGCCCGCCATCAGGCCGAGGACGGCGGCAAGGTGGTACAGCAGGCCATCAATGCCATGACCGACCTGTCGGCCAAGGTCGTCGATGCCCGCGGCAAGATCGAGATGCTCGCCGGCAAGACCACGGACATCGGGCAGATTCTCGAGGTGATCAAGAGCATTTCCCAGCAAACCAACCTGCTGGCCCTCAACGCCGCCATCGAAGCCGCCCGCGCTGGCGAGGCGGGCCGCGGTTTCGCGGTGGTCGCCGACGAAGTGCGCAACCTGGCCCACCGTACCCAGGAGTCGGCCCAGGAAATCGAGAAGATGATCGAGGAGCTACAGGTCGGCTCCCGCGAGTCGGTCACCACCATGACCGAAAGCCAGCACTACAGCGAGCAGAGCGTGGAAGTCGCCAACCAGGCCGGCGAACGGCTGGGCAGCGTGACCCTGCGCATCGGCGAGATCGACGGCATGAACCAGTCGGTGGCCACGGCCACAGAGGAACAGACTTCGGTAATCGAGGCACTGAACATGGACATCACCGAGATCAACACCCTCAATCAGGAAGGCGTGGAAAACCTGCAGGCCACCCTGCGCGCCTGCGCCGACCTGGAGCAGCAGGCCGCGCGCCTCAAGCATCTGGTCGACAGCTTCCGGATCTGAGAGCCTGTTCATAATCTTTAAGCCCAGGTTCGTCGACTTTGGCGGCTAAGTGGTAGCGGCCGTTCGTTCTGGTGGGATGGACTGGTGATTATCTGTGGGAGCGGGCCATGCCCGCGAAAAATCACGGGCATGGACTGGGCGTGCCCGCCCGCTCCCACAATGAGTCCGCCAGCATTACCGTGTTGTTCGCGCGCTCAGTTCCGCTCTGACGAGCGGGTTACTTTTGGCATTGCCCGGATAGCCGGCCCCGCCAAAAGAAACCAAAAGGTCTAGCCCCGACATCCGGCCCCAGCTGCGCTGGGGTTCCCTCATTACATCGTCGTTCCGGGGGCCGGCCTGGAGGGCCATCCATGGCCCATCAGGCGGGGGCGCCTAGCCCTCTCGCCGCATCCATGCGGCTCGTCCCGCTATACAACGATTCCATTCGGCCTCCTGAAAGGGCGATTGATGTCGTCTGCCACTGCCGTGCAGTAGAAACATCAAAAAGCAAAAGCGACGAGGGGCCGCTTCTGCCTCGTAGTTGCCTCTTCATGCGCATACAAGGCTTTGAATAGGCTCTGAGACCGGGGCAAAAAAAGGGCGCCGCTCAGAGCGTGTGAAAACTCGCTGATGCAGGTAGTGATCCCATCAGACGCCCCGACATTGTTCGGGGCGTTTGCTTTTGTACGATTCGAAAGGTCGCGACCAACCTTTCAAGTGAGCAGC
>NZ_MSXV01000012.1 GCF_001945395.1 Pseudomonas sp. PA15(2017)
TGCTCACCTGAAAGGTTGGTCGCGACCTTTCGAATCGTACAAAAGCAAACGCCCCGAACAATGTCGGGGCGTCTGATGGGATCACTACCTGCATCAGCGAGTTTTCACACGCTCTGCAAGGCTCCCGTTTTTTATGCCTGCGCTCTGGGCATAAAAAACCGGAGAGCCTTAAGGGCACTCCGGTTTTTTCTACTAGTGACTCAGGGAGCTTGCGAGCTAGAGCCATGCAAGGCGAAAACTGGCGAAAAAGCGGAGTGTACTTTTGTACATGAGCATTTTGAGTCAGTTTTCAACGCAGCAGGGCCGACGCGCAGCTGCTCAACAGATCACTTCTCGACGAAGGCGCGCTCGATCAGGTAGTCACCCGGCTCGCGCATGCGCGCCGAAATCTTCAGGCCAAAGCTGTCGAGCACTTCGCTGGTTTCGTCGAGCATGCTCGGGCTGCCGCAGATCATCGCGCGGTCGTCCTGAGGGTTGATCGGCGGCAGGCCGATGTCCGCGAACAGCTTGCCGCTGCGCATCAGATCGGTCAGGCGGCCCTGGTTCTCGAACGGCTCGCGGGTCACGGTGGGGTAATAGATCAACTTCTCTTTCAGCGCGTCGCCAAAGAACTCGTTCTGCGGCAGGTGCTCGGTGATGAATTCGCGGTAGGCCACTTCGTTGACGTAGCGTACACCGTGAACCAGGATCACCTTCTCGAAACGCTCGTAGGTTTCCGGATCCTGGATCACGCTCATGAACGGCGCCAGGCCGGTGCCGGTGCTGAGCAGGTACAGGTGCTTGCCCGGATTGAGGTCGTCGAGCACCAGCGTGCCGGTGGGCTTCTTGCTGATGATGACTTCGTCACCTTCCTTGAGGTGCTGCAGCTGGGAGGTCAGCGGGCCATCGGGCACCTTGATGCTGAAGAATTCCAGGTGCTCTTCCCAGTTCGGGCTGGCGATGGAGTAGGCGCGCATGAGCGGACGGCCGTTTTCCTGCTGCAGGCCGATCATCACGAACTGGCCATTCTCGAAGCGCAGACCCGGGTCGCGGGTGCACTTGAAGCTGAACAGCGTGTCATTCCAGTGGTGAACACTCAGAACGCGTTCGTGGTTCATGTTGCTCATGTACGGGGGCTCCTGAAAACGTCGGGCGCGCTGATTCTTAAGCGCAATTGCGCGGCATTCTAATCGCGGCCAGAATATCTGTTAAATGAATTATCAAGATATGGGTTATCGGTTATATAGATATGCGATTTACACTCCGTCAACTCCAGGTATTCGTCGCCGTCGCCCAGCAGGAGAGCGTCTCCAAGGCCGCCTCGCAACTGGCCCTGTCGCAATCGGCGGCCAGCACCTCGATCAGCGAGCTGGAACGGCAATCCAGCTGCCAGCTGTTCGACCGCGCCGGCAAACGCCTGAGCCTCAACGCCCTGGGCCGCCAGTTGCTGCCCCAGGCCGTCGCCCTCCTCGATCAGGCCAAGGAGATCGAAGACCTGCTCAACGGTAAATCAGGCTTCGGCTCGCTGGCCGTCGGCGCCACGCTGACCATTGGCAACTACCTGGCCACCCTGCTGATCGGCGGTTTCATGAAAGTGCACCCGGAGAGCCAGGTGAAACTGCACGTGCAGAACACCGCACATATCGTGCAGCAGGTGGCTCATTACGAGATTGACCTGGGTCTAATCGAGGGTGACTGCAATCACCCGGACATCGAGGTGCAGAGCTGGGTCGAGGATGAGCTGGTGGTGTTCTGCGCGCCCCAGCACCCGCTGGCCAAACGCGGGCATGCCGGTATCCGCGAATTGAGCGGCGAGGACTGGATCCTGCGTGAACAGGGCTCCGGTACGCGGCTGACCTTCGATCAGGCCATGCGCCACCACTCCGATGCGCTCAACGTACGCCTCGAACTGGAACATACCGAGGCGATCAAGCGCGCGGTGGAGTCCGGCCTGGGCATCAGCTGCATTTCACGACTGGCGCTGCGCGATGCCTTTCGCCGTGGCAGCCTGGTTCCCGTGGAAACGCCGGATCTGGACCTGCGCCGGCAGTTTTATTTCATCTGGCACCGCCAGAAATACCAGACCGCCGCCATGCGTGAATTTCTCGACATGTGCCGGGCGCTGACCGCCGGCATTCGCCGCAGCGACGAGATCGTCTTGCCAGCGGTGCGCTAGGGTCTGCTCCCGTTTCAGCGCGAGCCGCGTTGCCGCGAGAAATGGCCTCCGCTTAGGCGCAGGACGCAGGGAATGGACTAGCCGTCCGCGTCTTCCCTTGCCAAGTCCTGCAACGACAGCGGAGGTCATTTCCCGCGCAACCCGGAGGGCCGGGCCAGTTTTTGCGCGACGCGGCGTTACTCGATGGCTCATTTGGCCTGCCAAACTTCGCATCTCGTGCCTTGCCTCGTGCAAAAACTGGCTCCGGCGCGGCCGTGCGTGAAACGGGAACAGACCCTAGCCGCTATCCGAGCAGGATCAACGCCCATACGCTGGCGATCAGCGTCAGGGACACCAATTGCGCAGCGCTGCCCATGTCCTTGGCGGTCTTGGACAATGGGTGCAGGTCCAGGGAAATACGGTCGATGGCCGCCTCGACCGCCGAATTGAGCAGTTCGACGATCAGCGCCAGCAGGCAGACGGCGACCATCAGCGCGCGCTCGACGCGGCTGATATCGAGCAACAGCGCAACGGGAATCAGCACCACGTTGAGCAGCACCAACTGGCGAAATGCCGCTTCGCCAGTGAAGGCCGCGCGCAGGCCATCGAGCGAGTAGCCTGCGGCATTGAGAATACGCTTGAGACCGGTTTGTCCTTTGAACGGCGACATGGGCAATGAGCTATGGCAGAGAAAGGCGCGCAGGGTACGCGAGCGCATCGTGAAAATCTCGTGAAATGCGCCACAAACCCATCAGGCGGCCGGCACCGACTCCAACTGCTGCAGCAGTAGCGCGGCCTGGGTCCGGGTGCGCACCCCGAGCTTGCGGAAAATGGCCGTTACATGGGCCTTCACCGTCGCTTCGGAAACGCTCAGCTCAAAGGCGATCTGCTTGTTCAGCAGGCCTTCGCAGACCATGGTCAGCACCCGGAACTGCTGCGGCGTGAGGCTGGCAAGGCCAGCACTGGCCGCTTTCGCCTCGGAGGACAGGCTGATCGCTTCCTCGCTTTGTGGCGGCCACCAGACTTCGCCTTCCAGCACCTGGCGCACGGCCTGCTGGATCACTTCCAGCGAACTGGATTTGGGAATGAAGCCGCTGGCGCCGAACTCACGGGAGCGCACCACCACGGCCGCTTCTTCCTGGGCGGAAATCATCACCACCGGAATCTGCGGATACTGGCCGCGCAGCAACACCAGCCCGGAGAACCCGTAGGCACCGGGCATGTTGAGATCGAGCAGGACCAGATCCCAGTCGGTCTTCTCGGCCAGCCGGGCTTCCAGCTCGGCGATGCTGGCGACTTCCACCAGGCGCACGCCGGAGCCGAGGCCCATCGTCAAGGCTTGCTGCAGCGCACTGCGAAACAGCGGATGATCATCAGCTATCAGGATTTCGTAAGCGACCATGGCAGATCCTGTTCTTTTTATAGGCATACCGTGCTGCAGACCCCATCTGCCTGACAGTGCGGCGTACGGCGCCCGCCAGCATGCCGAGCGCAAGCGGGGTGGTCAAGCGCAGCGCTTTGCGGCAAAGTCTGCGGCCTTTTTGCAGGAAGCTCACCACCATGCCCAACCACGCGCTGCGCGCCGACTTGCTGATGCTGGTCACCGCGATGATCTGGGGCTCGTCTTTCGTCGCCCAGCGCCTGGGAATGGATGCCATCGGGCCGTTCCTGTACAGCGGCCTGCGTTTCGCCCTGGCGGTGGTGGTGCTGCTGCCGGTGATCGTGCTGCTGCGTCGCCGCAGCGTTCAACCGGCCTCGCCCATCAGCCGCCCGGTATTGCTTGGCGGCAGCCTGATGGGCGCGGTGCTGGCGCTGGGCATCAACCTGCAGCAAGTCGGCCTGCTGTTCACCAGCGTCACCAACTCAGGCTTCATCACCGGCCTCTATGTAATCGTGGTACCCCTGCTCGGCCTGCTACTGGGCCACAAGACCGGGCAGGGCATCTGGCTGGGTGCTTCGCTGGCAGTGCTTGGCATGTTCCTGCTCAGCGTCGGCGAGGGCTTCCATGTCGCTTCAGGCGACCTGCTGCAGCTGGCCGGCGCCTTCGTCTGGGGCATTCACGTGCTGTTGGTGGGCGTTTTCGCAGCCCGCCATGATGCGCTGCTCCTGGCCTTGGTGCAGTTCATCACCTGCGCGGTGATCAGCCTCGCCCTGGCCCTGGTCTACGAACGGCTACCCGGCACCGAGATCATCCAGGCGCTGCCTGCAATTCTCTACGGCGGCATCTTTGGCGTGGCGGTGGGCTTTACCTTGCAGGTCATCGCCCAGAAGCATGCGATTGCTTCCCACGCGGCGATCATCCTGTCCCTGGAGGCCGTGTTCGCTGCCATCGCCGGGGCCTTGCTGCTGGGCGAGTCGCTTTCCTCGCGCGGCTACGTTGGTTGCGGGCTGATGTTCGCCGGCATGCTGCTCGCCCAGCTGTGGCCGAAGCCGGCGAGCATCAAAGAAACGGCTTGAGTCGCGCGTGCAGGTCGTCGTCGAGGTTTACGGCGCGGGGCGCCTTGGAGGCCAGGTAATGCTCGCTGAATACGTCCAGGTAGGCATTCAGGGCATCGGCAGCGCGCTCGTCACCGGCCAACTCCAGGCACATGGCCGCGACCTCCGCGGTGCACAGGTGATCATCACGCTTGGAGCGTCGTAACCGATAGCGCGACAGCGCCTCCGGCTGCAGACTGAGCACCGGCAGGCCATCCAGATAAGGGCTCTTGCGAAACATCTTGCGCGCCTGCGTCCAGGTCGCATCGAGCAACACGAACAGCGGCCGCTTGCCGGTCGTGGTATCGACCGACGTCACCACCCGCTCGGGTTCGGCATATTCGCCAGGAAACACCAGATAAGGTTGCCACTGCTGGTCATCGAGCAAGGCCGGCAGCGCCGCGTCGAACTCGGTTCGCGACCAGCCGAAAGCCGAGGTATCGGCCACCACGTCAGCAATCAGCCAGCCCGTATTGCTGGGTTTCAGCGCCTCGACATCATGCATCACCAGGCACACACCGGCGTCGGCAGAGACATTCGGCTTCCACCCGCACAGGCAGTGCGTACTCGCCAGGCGGCACTGCGGGCAACGCGCAGCCCGCGAGCCCCGGGCCAGAAAGGGTTTTACGCTACGCGCCAGGCGCGCGGCGCGTAGTGCGTGAACGGCGTGAGTCATGGACGCTCGCTCGATGGGGTGAAGATCACGCGATGAAAAGCAGGTAAATACATGACTGGCCGAGTCGCCTGGCAAGGGGGTGCATAGTTTACCAAGTGCTGGCCATGCAGTGCCGCTCAATACGCACGCCGCACAGGCGACAAGCTTGGTAACATCGATCATCGGTTGTCGACGTATTCGCCAGAACGAACATAACCAGAAGAGCCCGGTCTATTACCGCTCACTGCCTTCAGGAGTCTGCTCATGCAGCGTATCGCCCTATCCGTTCTCCTCGCCAGCCTGCTCCTGCCAGCCGCTCACGCTGCGTCGCTCAAGGATTACGAGCTCACCAAAACCCTGGAAAAGGTGGCCAAGGAAAGCAGCGCCGGCACGCCGCGCGCCATCAACGAAGACATTCTCGACCGCGGTTACACCGTCCAGGGCAACGAGCTGATCAACCACCTCAGCGTCCGCCCCTCCCATGCCTCGCAAATGCGCGGCAACCCCGATACCGTTCGCGCTCAGTTGACCAACAGCGTGTGCAGCAATCCAGGCTTTCGCAAGCTGCTGGCCAGCGGTGCAGTGCTGCGCTACGACTTCAGCGAGATACAGAGCAACCGCCCCATTACTACCGAGCGCTTCGGCAAGGCCGACTGTCGCCTGTAAGTCATGGGGTTGTGCTAGAACTCGGGGCATTGACGCATAAGGAGTAGCGCAATGGACAACCACGCGAATGGCAGCCTGCCGGCGAGCGGCGATGCACTGGCAGCCGAGCTGGATGCCCTGGCGGCGCTGATCACGCCAGCGGGTAGCGCCAACGTCGAGCTGTACCGGGAAATGCTCGTCACCGTGGCGCGCATGGCCCAGGCCGACCGCAATCGCTGGGATGCCAAGATCATGCTGCAGACCTTGCGTGAGCTCGAGCGCGCGTTCGCCATGCTCGGTCGCTTTCGCCATCGCCGCAAGGTCACCGTGTTCGGCTCGGCGCGCACCCTACCCGGTCATCCGGTCTACGCCCTGGCGCGGCAGCTGGGCGAGACACTCGCCCGCCATGACCTGATGGTGATCACCGGCGCCGGGGGCGGCATCATGGCCGCCGCCCACGAAGGCGCGGGCCGCGACAACAGCCTGGGCTTCAACATCACCCTGCCCTTCGAGCAATCCGCCAATGCGGTCATGAAAGGCAGCGACAACCTGCTGTCCTTCCATTTCTTCTTTCTGCGCAAGCTGTTCTTCGTCAAGGAAGCCGACGCACTGGTGCTTTGCCCCGGCGGCTTCGGCACCCTGGATGAAGCTCTGGAAGTGATCACCCTGATCCAGACCGGCAAGAGCCCGTTGGTACCGGTGATCCTGCTCGACGAGCCGGATGGCACCTTTTGGCAGGGCTTGCTCGATTACATCCAGCAGAATCTGGACAGCAACGGCTACATCCTGTCCAGCGACCTGAACCTGATGCGCCTGGTACACGACGCCGAGTCGGCCGCCCGGGAAATCGATCGTTTCTACGCCAACTACCATTCCAGCCGCTGGCTGCAGGATCAGTTCGTGGTACGCATGCGCCATCCCCTTACCGACGACGCATTAAGCCAGTTGAACCTGCAGTTCAGCGACCTGTGCAAGCATGGCGACATCCAGCAGCAACCAGCCGGTAACGAACGCGTCGACGGTGCCGAGCTGCATAAACTGCCAAGGCTGACGTTCGCCTTTAGCGGACGTAATGCAGGACGTTTGCGGGAATTGCTCGACGTGATCAATCAGCCGCCGCATTGGCTGAGCTGAACATGACGCCAAAAGGAGAGACACGCCTGGGCGTCAGGTATGGCGAACCGGGTGGCTCGACCTGAATGGGCGCAGATCAGTCGTCGAAGCCGCCACGCAACAATTGACCGACCAGATCCATCGGATAGCCGCGATAGACCAGAAAACGCATCTGCTTGGCTCGCTCGCGAGCGTCGTCGGGTAACTGCCCGGCAAACTTGCGCTGCCAGGTTTCCCGCAAGCCCTCGCGCCAATCGATACCGCTGTCGCGCAGCGCCTGGTCGATATCCGCTCGCGCCAGGCCGCGCTGGGACAGATCATCGCGAATGCGCTGCGGGCCGAACCCCGAGCGCGCGCGATAACTGATGAAGCTCTCCAGATAACGCGCTTCGGACAACAGCCCTTCTTCGCTCAGGCGATCGAGGGCTGTTTCGATGTGCTCGTCGCTGGCTCCGCGCTGGCGCAACTTGCGCGCCAGCTCGACACGCCCGTGTTCGCGGCGAGCCAGCAGGTCCATGGCGGCATGCCGCACCGCCGCGCTGTTATCCAGAACAGCGGGCATCAGAAGTTAGCTTCGGTATCCGCCAGATCATCAACCGTGGCACCGGCTTTTGCCGCCGGGCCAGACACGACCAGCAGCTTGTCGCGAATCTGGCCTTCGATCTCGCGGGCCACTTCCACGTTGTCCTCCAGGAACTTAGCAGCATTGGCCTTGCCCTGACCGATCTTGTTGCCTTTGTAGCTGTACCAGGCACCGGATTTCTCGACCAGCCCCTGCTGCACGCCGAGGTCGATGATTTCACCGTTACGGTAGATACCCTTGCCGTAGAGAATCTGAAACTCGGCCTGACGGAAAGGCGGGGCGACCTTGTTCTTCACCACTTTTACTCGGGTTTCGCTACCGACGACCTCATCACCCTCTTTCACCGCGCCGGTGCGGCGGATGTCGAGGCGAACCGAGGCGTAGAACTTCAGGGCGTTACCACCGGTGGTAGTTTCCGGGCTACCGAACATCACGCCGATCTTCATGCGGATCTGGTTGATGAAGATCACCAGGCAGTTGGCGTTCTTGATGTTGCCGGTGATCTTGCGCAGCGCCTGGCTCATCAAGCGAGCCTGCAGGCCGACGTGCATGTCGCCCATCTCACCTTCGATTTCCGCTTTCGGCACCAGGGCGGCAACGGAGTCGACGATGATCACGTCGATGGCGTTGGAGCGCACCAGCATGTCGGTGATTTCCAGGGCCTGCTCACCGGTATCCGGCTGCGAGACCAGCAGGTCGTCGACGTTGACGCCCAGCTTGCCGGCGTAGTCGGGGTCCAGCGCGTGCTCGGCGTCGACGAAGGCGCAGGTGGCGCCTGCCTTCTGCGCTTCGGCGATGACCTGCAGGGTCAGCGTGGTCTTGCCCGAGGATTCCGGGCCGTAGATTTCCACGATCCGGCCTTTCGGCAAGCCGCCAATGCCCAGCGCGATGTCCAGGCCCAGGGAGCCGGTGGAAATGGCCGGAATGGCCTGACGGTCGTGATCGCCCATGCGCATGACCGCGCCCTTGCCGAACTGTTTCTCGATCTGGCCCAGGGCAGCCGCCAACGCGCGCTTCTTGTTCTCGTCCATTGTATTCCTCACGTGATCAGAAGGGCCTGACGGCCAATAACTGTATAAGTAGACAGTATTATTCCACAGGGTTCGGTACTCGCCTACCCCGCAGCGGGATTTTCTTCGTCCAGTAGTCGTAACAGCCCCTGCAACGCCGCTTCCACGGTTTGCAGGCGCACCGCTTCCCGGTCTCCTGAGAACTGGAAGCGCCGGCTGAACAGGGTGTCGCCATCACCCCAGGCGATCCACACGGTGCCGACCGGCTTCTCCCGGCTACCGCCGCCCGGCCCGGCAACGCCGCTGACCGCCGTGGCATAGCGGGCGCCACTGTGGGCCTGGGCGCCGCGCACCATGGCTTCGACCACCTCGCGGCTGACCGCGCCTACCGCAGCGAAATGCACTTCGGGCACGCCCAACTGGCGGACTTTCTGGATATTGGAATAGGTCACGAAGCCGGCCTCGAACCAGGCCGAGCTGCCGGCGATGCGGGTGATGGCTTCGGCTATGCCGCCACCCGTACAGGATTCGGCGGTGGTGACCTGTGCGCCTGCGGCCTTCAAGGCGTCCCCCAGCCGTGCGGCGAGATTATCGATCGCACTCATCAAAACGCTCCTTACCGGCAATAGATACTGGCCACAGCAGGCGCAAACCTATAGCGACCATTGGTCGGCTCACACCTTAGACCGCCTTGCCCGACAGCGACAGTGACGCTTTACTGAAACCGGTTTCAAGTGCCTAAACAATTCCAATACCAGGTGCGCCATGGACGATAGTCTTTTACCACGCCCTCGCGCCGAGCGGGCCAACATCACCGAAGTGGCGGCCGCCGCCGGCGTATCGAAAGCCAGCGTGTCGCGCTATATCGGCGGTGATCGTCACCTGTTGTCCGATGCCCTGGCAGCCCGCATCGAACAGGCCGTGACGGCCTTGCAGTTCCAGCCCAACCGGATGGCCAGCGGGCTGAAGCGTGGTCGCAGCCGGTTGATTGGCATGCTGGTCGCCGACCTGCTCAATCCCTATTCCACCGCGGTGATGCACGGTGCAGAAACGGCGTGTCGCCAGCAGGGCTATTCGCTGCTGATCTGCAACACCGATCAGGACCCGCGCCAGGAGCGCCAGCAGCTGGACGCGCTGCAGTCCTACAGTATCGAAGGCCTGATCGTGAACACCTTTGGCCAGCACGCCGCCGACCTCAGGCAGCTGGGCCGTCGCCTGCCAATGGTACTGCTTGACCGCGAGCTGCCGGGAGTCGACGCTGACCTGGTCGGCCTGGACAACCACCAGGCTATCGAAATGGGCGTGGACCATCTGTTGGCTCAGGGTTACCGGGATCTGCTGCTGATCAGCGAGCCGCTCGACGGCACCAGTTCGCGGCAACAGCGCCTGGACACCTTCAATACCTTGCTCGCCGGCCTCCCCGGCTGCCAAGGCCGCTACTGCACCCGGGCCGACTCTCCCGAAGTGCTCCGGGCAGCACTTGGCGACTTTCTCGCCAGCCCTGGGCCGGGCCCCAAGGCATTACTCGCTACCAACGGCGTGGCGACCCTCGCCGCCACCCTGGCGCTGCAGGCCCTAGATGAGCCCCTGTTCGAGCGCATCGGCCTGCTGGCCCTGGATGACCTGGACTGGCTTGCGCTGGTCGGTGGCGGCATCAGTGCGTTGGCCCAGCCGACCCATGCCTTGGGTGTCGCAGCCTTCGAACGCCTGCAAAAGCGTATCGAAGGCGACCGCAGCGCACCGACCTGGCAGCGCTTCACCGCCGAACTTCGCATCCGCCAGTCGACGCGCAGCAGAAACTGAGCCCTCCACTGCGCGCGCTATTTTGCCATTGTATGAAACCGGTTTCAGGAGAATAATAATGCCATCGGAAATCGCCATCACCACGTCGGCCTTTGGCGCCGACCTGGTTCGCACTCATGGCCAGGCTGCCTGGCTCGACCTCATCGCTGGTGCAGGCGCCAGCCACGTGGAAATCCGTGCCGAGCTGTTCACGTCCGCACCTGACTTCACCGCCCTCGGCACCAGGATCGCTGAGGCAGGCCTTGCCTGCGTCTATTCCGTGCCGCTGGAGCTCTGGCCTGACGCCGGAGGGGCGCTGTCGCCCCACCTGGCCGCGTCACTTGCCGAGGCAGAGGCGTTGGGCGCCGACTCCCTGAAGGTGTCCCTGGGTCACTACACGCGCAACGCTGACTTGGCGCCCATTGCCGACCTGCTCGACGCCAGGGGCCCGCAATTGCTGGTAGAAAACGACCAAAGCGCCCACGGTGGCCGGATCGCGCCGCTGCACACTTTCATCGACGCGGTGCAGGCTGCACAGCTGCCCCTGGGCCTGACCTTCGACATTGGCAACTGGTGCTGGCAGGACGAGGATCCACGCAGCGCTGCCCGCCTGCTTGGTCATCAGGTGCGTTATCTACACTGCAAAGCCGTAAGGCGCGACGGAGCAAAGCTGCGCGCCGTCGCGCCCCAGGCTGCCGACCTGCGGGCCTGGCAGGATCTGATGGCGTACTTTCCCGACGACCTGCGATGCGCCATAGAATTTCCCCTGGCCGGCCCCGACCTGGCCGCCGAAGCCCGGCTCCAGGTGCAAGCCCTGCGCAGCCTGGACGCCCTCCGGCAGGAGGCGCCGCGCCATGGCTGAATTCGACATTCTTGCCTTTGGCGAAACCATGGCCATGTTCGTAGCCGAAACGCCCGGTGACCTGGCCAGCGTCGAGCAGTTCGGCAAGCGCATCGCCGGTGCCGACAACAATGTGGCCATCGGCCTCAGTCGCCTGGGCTTCAACGTGGCGTGGCTGTCGCGGGTCGGCGACGATTCTTTCGGCCGCTTCGTGCGCGCCAGCCTGCAAGCCGAGGGCATCGACTGCACACGCCTGAAGGTCGACCCCCTGCACCCCACCGGCTTCCAGCTCAAGGCCCGGGCGAGTGATGGCACCGACCCGGTCGTCGAATACTTTCGCCGGGGCTCGGCGGCCAGTCATCTGAACATCGATGAGGACTACGACGTCACGCTGCTCTCCGCACGCCACCTGCATGCCACCGGCATTCCACCGGCCCTGTCGTCAAGCGCCAGAGCGTTCAGTCGCCACTTGCTCGAAGCCATGCGCGGTGCCGGACGCAGTATCTCCTTCGACCCCAACCTGCGCCCCTCGCTATGGGACAGCGAACGACAGATGCGGCAGGAACTCAACGAACTCAGCGCCCTGGCCCACTGGGTAATGCCCGGCCTGGCCGAGGGGCAGTTGCTGACCGGCTACCGCACCGCACCGGATATTGCCGCCTTCTACCTCGAGCGCGGCGTCCAGGTCGTGGCCATCAAGCTGGGCCCCCGGGGCAGCTACTGGCGCACCGTCGACGCTGAAGGCCTTGTGCCGGGCATTGCCGTGGCCGAGGTGATCGATACGGTGGGTGCCGGCGATGGCTTCGCTACCGGCTTCGTGAGCGCCCTGCTCGAAGGTCTAGACGTCGCTGCTGCGGTAGCCCGCGGCAACTGGATCGGTGCCCGCGCCGTCCAGGTAGTCGGCGACATGGAGGGCATGCCCCAGCGCTGCGAACTGCCCTAATCCGTCCCTGACAAAAACAATCAAACAGGTGAACCTATGGACACGTCCCCTCTCGCTCCGCGCCGCTGGTGGTATCTGATGCCAGTGGTCTTCATCACCTACAGCCTGGCTTACCTGGACCGGGCCAACTACGGTTTTGCCGCCGCCTCGGGCATGGCCGACGATCTGGGCATCACGTCAGCCATGTCGTCACTGCTCGGCGCGCTGTTCTTTCTCGGCTATTTCTTTTTCCAGGTACCCGGCGCCATCTACGCCGAGCGGCGTAGCGTCAAGCGCCTGATCTTCTGGAGCCTGATCGCCTGGGGCGGCCTCGCCACCCTGACCGGCATGGTGCCTAACGTCACTCTGCTGATCGCCATTCGCTTTCTTCTCGGCGTGGTCGAGGCCGCGGTGATGCCAGCAATGCTCATCTATCTGTGCCACTGGTTCACCCGCCAGGAACGTTCAAGGGCCAATACTCTGCTGATCCTTGGTAATCCGGTGACCATCCTCTGGATGTCGGTGGTATCGGGTTACCTGATCCAGGCCCTCGACTGGCGCTGGATGTTCATTATCGAGGGCCTGCCCGCGGTAATTTGGGCCTTTGTCTGGTGGCGCGTGGTCGACGACCGCCCCAAGGATGCCAAGTGGCTGGAACCTGCACAGAAAGCCCGCTTGGAGGCGGCGCTCAAGGCCGAGCAGGCGGGCATGAAACCGGTCAAGAACTACGCCCAGGCCTTTCGCTCGCCCAAGGTCATCCTGTTGTCGATGCAATACTTCTGTTGGAGCATCGGGGTCTACGGCTTCGTCATCTGGCTGCCGTCGATCCTGCGCCAGGCCGCCCAGTTGGACATCGTTCAGGCCGGCTGGCTGTCGGCGCTGCCCTACCTGGCCGCCGTGTTGGCCATGCTCGGCGTGTCCTGGGCGTCGGATCGCCTACAGAACCGCAAGCTATTTGTTTGGCCGCCACTGCTGATCGCCGGCCTGGCATTTCTCGGCTCCTACGCTCTGGGTAGCGAACACTTCTGGTGGTCCTACGCCCTGCTGGTCATTGCCGGCGGCTGCATGTATGCCCCCTACGGCCCGTTCTTTGCCATCGTGCCGGAAATCCTGCCAGGCAACGTGGCCGGTGGAGCCATGGCACTGATCAACAGCATGGGCGCCCTGGGCTCCTTTGTCGGCTCCTACCTGGTGGGCTACCTGAACGGCGTGACTGGCAGCCCGGCGGCCTCCTTTTGCTTCATGGGCGGCTCCCTCCTGGTAGCGGTGGCCCTCACCTTGTTGGTACGCCAGCCCCAGCCGCCCACCACCTCGCCACTCAAGCCCACCATCCGTTCCTGAGGAGATCCGCTAATGAAGAAGAAGGTGATCCACTACAAGGCCCTTTCACCCGCTCAGACAGCCCGTCTGAGCGCAGCCTTCGATCTGGAATATGTCGACGTCAAGGCTCCAGGCGGTGAGGCGCGGTTACGCGAGCGGCTGCCAGAGGCTCAAGGCCTGCTCGGATCGAGCTTCACCCTCAGCTCCGAACTACTGGATCTGGCCCCGCGTCTTGAGGCCATCGCCAGCGTCTCGGTCGGCTTCGACAGCTATGACCTGCCCGAGCTGGCGCGGCGTGGCATCCTGCTCTGCAACACCCCGGACGTACTCACCGAAAGCGTCGCCGACGCCGCCTTCTCGCTCCTGCTTGCCAGCGCGAGGCGCACCGTCGAACTGGCGAACTGGGTTAGAGCCGGGCAATGGCGGGCGGGCCTGGGCGAAGCACACTTCGGCTGCGACGTGCATGGCAAGACTCTCGGTCTGGTGGGCATGGGTCGCATCGGCCAGGCCATTGCCCGGCGCGCCAGCCTGGGCTTCGGCATGCACGTGAACTACACAGCGCGCACCTCCAAGCCACTGGCCAACGAGCGCTACGGGGCACGGTTTCTGCCCTTGCACGAGTTGCTGCCAGCTTGTGACTTTCTTTGCGTCACCGTCCCGCTGAGTGACGAGACCTACCACCTGCTCGGTGCCTATGAACTCGCCCAGCTGCCCGCTCATGCCATTGTGGTCAACGTTTCGCGCGGGCCGGTGCTTGATGAGGCTGCGCTGATCGCGGCCCTGCAGGCGGGGCGGTTGCGCGGCGCCGGGCTGGACGTCTTCGAGCGCGAACCCCTGGCGAGTGACTCGCCGCTGCTGCGCCTGCCCAACGTGGTGGCCACGCCCCATTCAGGTTCGGCCACCCACGAAACGCGGGAGGCCATGGCACGCTGCGCGGTGGACAATCTGCTTGACGCGCTTGCCGGAAAGCGCCCGGCCAACCTGGTCAATCCCGAAGTCTGGCAGGCGAGGTGCTGAGGCGGTACGAGTCGAGGTGGCAGTGAGAACGATGATCCGGGGCCGACAAATTCGGCGAGTTATTGGACAATAGCGGGCTATCCAACAGGCAACCGGATCGATCCTCCGTATGAGTGACCTCTCCTCGCACACCCCGATGATGCAGCAGTACTGGAAACTGAAGAACCAGCACCCGGACCAGCTGATGTTCTATCGCATGGGTGACTTCTACGAGATTTTCTACGAGGACGCCAAGAAAGCCGCCAAACTGCTGGACATCACCCTGACCGCCCGTGGGCAATCGGCGGGCCAGTCGATCCCGATGTGCGGCATTCCGTTTCACTCGGTCGAAGGCTACCTGGCCAAGCTGGTCAAGCTTGGCGAGTCGGTGGTCATCTGCGAGCAGATCGGCGACCCGGCCACCAGCAAGGGCCCGGTGGAACGCCAGGTGGTGCGCATCATCACCCCCGGCACCATCAGCGACGAAGCGCTGCTCGACGAACACCGCGACAACCTGCTGGCCGCCGTACTGGGTGACGAGCGCCTGTTCGGCCTCGCCGTGCTGGACATCACCAGCGGCCGTTTCAGCGTGCTGGAGATAAAAGGCTGGGAAAACCTGCTGGCCGAACTCGAGCGTCTCAACCCTGCCGAGCTGCTGATTCCCGATGACTGGCCCCAGGGCCTGCCGGCCGAGAAGCGCCGTGGCTCGCGTCGCCGCGCGCCCTGGGATTTCGAACGCGACACGGCCCAGAAGAGCCTGTGCCAACAGTTCGGCACCCAGGACCTGAAGGGCTTCGGCTGCGAAACCCTGACCCTGGCCATCGGCGCAGCCGGCTGCCTGCTGGCCTATGCCAAGGAAACCCAGCGCACCGCCCTGCCCCACCTGCGCAGCTTGCGCCATGAGCGCATCGACGACACGGTGATCCTCGACGGTGCCAGCCGCCGCAACCTGGAACTGGACGTCAATCTCGCCGGCGGCCGCGACAACACCCTGCAATCGGTGGTCGACCGCTGCCAGACCGCCATGGGTAGCCGCCTGCTCGGGCGCTGGCTGAACCGTCCGCTACGCGACCGCACGGTGCTCGAAGCCCGCCAGGAGTCGATTGCCTGCCTGCTGGACCGCTACCGTTTCGAAACCCTGCAGCCGCAGCTCAAGGAGATCGGCGACCTGGAGCGCATCCTCGCCCGCATCGGCCTGCGTAATGCGCGCCCGCGGGATCTGGCGCGCCTGCGCGATGCCCTTGGCGCCCTGCCCGAGCTGCAACAGGCCATGGCCCAGCTCGACTGCGCCCACCTGACCTCGCTGGCAGGCACCATCAGCACCTACCCGGAGCTGGCCGCGCTGCTGTCGACGGCGATCATCGACAACCCGCCGGCGGTGATTCGCGATGGCGGCGTACTGAAGACCGGATACGACGCCGAACTCGACGAGTTGCAATCGCTCAGCGAGAACGCCGGCCAGTACCTGATGGATCTGGAAGCACGCGAGAAGGCCCGTACCGGCCTCGCCAACCTCAAGGTCGGCTATAACCGCGTGCATGGGTACTTCATCGAACTGCCGAGCAAGCAGGCCGAGTCGGCGCCGGCCGACTACATCCGTCGCCAGACCCTGAAAGGCGCCGAGCGCTTCATCACCCCCGAACTCAAAGAATTCGAAGACAAGGCGCTGTCGGCCAAGAGCCGTGCGCTGGCCCGCGAAAAGCAGCTCTATGAAGCACTGCTGGAGCGCCTGATCGGCCACCTTGGCCCGCTGCAGGACAGCGCCGCCGCACTGGCCGAACTGGACGTGCTGAGCAACCTGGCCGAACGTGCCCTGAACCTGGACCTCAATCGCCCGCGCTTCGTCGACGAGCCGTGCATGCTGATCGAGCAAGGTCGCCACCCGGTGGTCGAGCAGGTGCTGACCACACCGTTCGTCGCCAACGACCTGAAGCTCGACGATGCCACACGGATGCTGATCATCACCGGCCCGAACATGGGCGGTAAGTCCACCTACATGCGCCAGACCGCGCTGATCGTCCTGCTCGCCCATATCGGCAGCTTCGTACCGGCGGCGCGCTGCGAGCTGTCGATGGTCGACCGCATCTTCACCCGCATCGGCTCCAGCGACGACCTGGCCGGCGGCCGTTCGACCTTCATGGTGGAGATGAGCGAGACCGCCAACATCCTGCATAACGCCAGTGACCGCAGCCTGGTGCTGATGGACGAAGTGGGCCGCGGTACCAGCACCTTCGACGGTCTGTCGCTGGCTTGGGCAGCGGCCGAGCAACTGGCCAGCCTGCGTGCCTACACGCTGTTCGCCACCCATTATTTCGAGCTTACCGTGCTGCCGGAAAGCCAGCCGGCGGTGGCCAACGTGCACCTCAACGCCACCGAACACAACGAGCGCATCGTCTTCCTGCACCATGTGCTGCCCGGGCCGGCCAGCCAGAGCTATGGCCTGGCCGTGGCGCAACTGGCAGGCGTACCGAGTCCGGTGATCCTGCGTGCCCGCGAGCATCTGGCTCGCCTGGAAACCACCAGCCTGCCCCATGACTTGCCGCCACAAGGTGCAGGGCAAGCGGCCACGCCGATGCAGAGCGACCTGTTCGCCAGCCTGCCGCACCCCGTGCTGGAGGAGCTGCAACTGGTCAATCCGGATGACCTTAGCCCACGCAAGGCACTCGAACTGTTATATGCATGGAAGGCGCGGGTCTAACGCCGCAGCCAACTAGCTGATAGAATCCCGCGCGCTCCGGGAGCGCTGCGGGCTTTAGCAGGCCGTTGAAAACCTAGGCGAGGCAGGCAAGACAAGGCAAAAACGGCCGAAAAAGTGTTGTAAATGAGCATTTTTTGGCCATTTTTAACGCAGTATTGCCAACGCAGGTGGTTTTCGACGGCTTGTTAGCTTGGCCCGCAAGCCCATTCCAGAGCCTAAGAGCGGCCGATACAGAAACTGCTCGCTGCCGTAGCCCGAGGAGAAAACTAGAAATGACCTTCGTCGTCACCGACAACTGCATCAAGTGCAAGTACACCGACTGCGTGGAAGTCTGTCCGGTGGACTGCTTCTACGAGGGCCCGAACTTCCTGGTGATCCACCCGGATGAATGCATCGACTGCGCGCTCTGCGAACCCGAGTGCCCGGCACAGGCCATCTTCTCCGAAGACGAGATACCTGATGGCATGCAGGAATACATCGAGCTCAACGCCGAGCTGGCGGAAGTCTGGCCGAACATCACCGAGCGCAAAGACGCTCTGTCCGATGCCGAAGAGTGGGATGGTGTGAAAGACAAGCTGCAGCACCTCGAGCGCTGAGCGAGGCGGCGTCAGCCGTCGATGAAAATGCCGCTACCCGAATGGGTGCGGCATTTTTCATGGGCGCCTGAAAAGTTGGCCTGGTTGCGCCCTGGTGATCCATGGCCGCAAATAAGAGAGGCTGCACGAGCACTTTTCAGCAGGCAAAAAAAGGGGCGGTTTTAACCGCCCACTCTTTTGTCCCTATTCCCTGAAACTCCCAACTCATCATCCTGATGAATCGCATCCCGCGATGTCCTGACTGTTTTCCTTTACAGCCTGTGTTTGTCCCTGAGCACGGTTCAGATATTAGCGACTCGAGGATTTATCACAACGCCCCGTCAGCGCCTGGCGCTGACCGAAGCGTGCGCCACTAAAATAGTTAAACCCTTTATATTCAAGTAGTTGAAAGTATAAATTTGCAAAAAGTCAGTTTCCAAGCGCTAAACCGTGATCTTTGCTTACAGTGCGTGTAAGCAATGTCTTACATGACCAGGAAGAAAAGAAGCGAAACAGGTGGCGTGGTGCATGATCGGCCTTTTCAGGCCGTCATACCGAGGCCGCGAGCGGGTGAAAGCTGAAGTAGTGACGCAGCGCCTCGACCATCTCGAGATAGTCCTCGGGTGGCGCCTCGAGTGCGAAGCCCGAATCGAAACTGCCTGGCGTCACGTCTTCCTGGCACCACAGGCAGGTGGCCGTGAAGTCGACATAGCGGAAGCCGTCGCAACCCGGGATCTTCAACCGCAGGTCGAAGCAGCCGCCAACCAGTACCGGCAATTGGCTGATCAGCATCAGGCCCTCCGCCGACACATTGCCCAGATGGCCGATCGGTTTGTCGGTAAAGGCATTGAAGACGTTCAGGTAGTACGGCAATTGATGCCGCTCGATATGGCGATTGGCGTTCATGATGGCAGAGCGCTATGAGTGTTAGTCGAGTATGCCGCCTACCTGGCGAACTGACCAGCGTTCATTGGCAGCGGCCTGACAACTGGCTGGCGAGCTGGGCCCGGGCCGCGTCCAGCTCCTGATCGCTGTAATAATGACGTACGCCATTGGCGCCTGGCTGGTAGTAGCGACGCCCTTCGGGCATCGAGGCGAGATGGGCACGCAGCTGGGCGCACGCCTTAGCGAGTTGTGCCTGCTGTTCGCGGCGAGCCTGCGCCGCCTGGGCCTGTTCGTCGCGGCGGGCCTGGAAGTAGCGTTCGGCACGCTGCTCGCGCTCCTGGGTAGCGGCATCGCGCTCGACCACCTGCGCACGCACCTCGATCACCCGCGCCTCGGCGCCTTGTGGCTGCTGGCCGAAATGCACCTGGCCGTTTTCATCGACCCAACGGTACACCTGCCCGAAAGCCAGGCAAGGTAGCAGCAACAGACTTAGTAAAGCGCGCATCGCGGCCTTCCCCCGGCGAGCAATCCTGTGCCGTCAGAGCGCTCCGGCAGGCGATACCTTGGCGGGCTCCCGCACGCCATGATGGCCGAGCTGACGCAAGGTTTCCAGCCGCGCACGGGCTCGGAAGGCGTATTCGCTGGCGGGGTAGCGGCTAATGATGAACTGGTAGGTCTGCGCCGCATCGAGGTAGAGGTTCTGCCGCTCCAGGCATTGCCCGCGCAGCAGGGAAATCTCCGGCTGGATATAGCTGCGCGAACGGCTCGACCGCTCGGCCTGGGACAGGTACAGCAAGGCGTCTTCACAATCGCCCCGGTCGTAAGCCTGGTAGGCCTTGTTCAGATGATGATCGAGCGACATGCGGGTGCAGCCGCCAACGACCAGGACACAGCACAGCAACAACAGAATACGCATGGGTTTTCTCCTCCAATGAGCAGCGTATCGGCGAAGCCCGCGAAAACTGAACAGTCGCAACATGCTGCATTGCGTAGGGCGACGAACAATCGCGGGAGATCCTCTAGGCTGATTCAGATCAACGCATGCCCGATAAGGATGGGCTGCAATGCCAGACAATCACTCTGCGAGGTCGACCCCATGAAACTCGAAAAGCTACTGGTCGTGATCGACGCCAGCCAACCCAGCCACCCGGCCCTGGAACGTGCCGCCTGGCTGGCCCGCCGCTCCCAGGCACGCCTGCACGTGCTGCTGGTCGAGTATAGCGCCGCCCTGGATGGCAGCATGCTGGAAAACAGCCTGCAGAACAGGGCTCGGGAAGCGCTGCTCGAGCAGCGCAACACCTGGCTGCAGGAGCTGCTGGCGCCGCTGCGGAGCGAAGGCCTGGACCTGCAGCAGGAAGTTCGCTGGGGCAAACGCCTGCATGAAACGGTGCTCGAAGCCGCCGAACAGCTGCAACCGGACCTGGTGCTCAAGTCCGCCGCCCACAACAATCTGCTGCGCCGCCTGCTGCTGACCGACAGCTGCTGGCAGCTGATGCGCCACTGCCCGTTCCCGCTGTGGCTGGTGCACCATGCCGAATGGCGCGGGCACAACCTGTGCACCGCCGTCGATCCGCTGCACAAGGACGACAAGCCGGCCACCCTCGATCATCACCTGATCGACACCAGTCAGGCGCTTGCCGAGGCCCTGGGCATGCATGCCGATATCGTGCATTGCCACGCGCCGCTGCCGCGTACCCTGCTCAACAATGCCGAGCTGCTGGCCACCTATCAGCAATACGTCAACGATGACGCACAGCAGCATCACAAGGCCTTCGACGACCTGATTCGCCAGCACGGCATCGCGCCGGACGCCGCTCACCTGCTCGAAGGTGCGCCGGAAAACATGCTGCCGCGCTTCGTGCGCAAGCACGAAACCGACCTGCTGGTGATGGGCGCCATCGCCCGCGGCCGGCTGGACACCATCCTGATCGGCCACACCGCCGAGCGGCTGCTCGAATCGGTGGACTGCGACCTGCTGGTGGTCAAGTTGCCTGCCGAAAAGTAGTGCAGCGGAACAATGACTACAGCGCGGCGGCGTAGTAGCCTCGCGGTCTGCTTCAATCAAGGAGTCCGCGCATGACCGTTCGCCGCACCAAAATCGTCGCCACCCTCGGCCCAGCCAGCAACTCGCCACAGATGCTGGAAAAGCTGATCCTGGCCGGGCTGGATGTCGCCCGTCTGAACTTTTCCCACGGCTCGCCGGACGAGCACAAGGCACGCGCCCAGCTGGTACGCGACATCGCCGCCAAGCATGGCCGCCACGTGGCTCTGCTGGGCGACCTGCAAGGCCCGAAGATCCGCATCGCTAAGTTCGCCAACAAGCGTATCGAGCTGGAAGTCGGTGATCGCTTCACCTTCTCCACCAGCCATCCGCTGACCGAGGGCAACCAGCAGGTGGTCGGCATCGACTACCCGGATCTGGTCAAGGATTGCGGCGTCGGCGACGAGTTGCTGCTCGACGATGGTCGCGTGGTCATGCGCGTTGAAAGCACCACCCCCGATACCCTCGAATGCGTCGTGTTGATCGGCGGCCCGCTGTCCGACCACAAGGGCATCAACCGTCGTGGCGGCGGCCTCACCGCCCCGGCTCTGACCGAGAAAGACAAGGCCGACATCAAGCTCGCGGCCGAAATGGATCTGGATTACCTGGCCGTGTCCTTCCCGCGTGACGCGGCGGACATGGAATACGCCCGCCAGCTGCGTGACGAGTCCGGCGGCAAGGCCTGGCTGGTCGCCAAGATCGAGCGCGCCGAAGCGGTCGCCGACGACGAAACCCTCGACGGCCTGATCAAGGCCAGCGACGTGGTGATGGTGGCCCGTGGCGACCTGGGTGTGGAAATCGGCGACGCCGAGCTGGTGGGCATCCAGAAGAAGATCATCCTGCACGCACGTCGCCACAACAAGGCGGTGATCGTCGCGACCCAGATGATGGAGTCGATGATCCAGAACCCGATGCCGACCCGTGCCGAGGTCTCCGACGTAGCCAACGCCGTGCTCGACTACACCGACGCGGTGATGCTGTCGGCCGAGAGCGCCGCCGGTGCCTACCCGCTGGAAGCCGTGCAGGCCATGGCGCGTATCTGCCTGGGCGCCGAGCGTCACCCGACCGGCAAGAGCTCCAGCCACCGTATCGGCAAGACCTTCGAGCGTTGCGACGAAAGCATCGCCCTGGCGGCCATGTACACGGCCAACCACTTCCCGGGCGTGAAGGCGATCATCGCGCTCACCGAGAGTGGCTACACCCCGTTGATCATGTCGCGTATCCGCTCCTCGGTGCCGATCTACTCGTTCTCCCCGCACCGCGACACTCAAGCGCGCTCGGCCATGTTCCGCGGCGTGTACACCATTCCATTCGACCCGGCCGCCCTGCCCCCGGGCGAAGTCAGCCAGGCAGCGGTCGACGAGCTGCTCAAGCGTGGTCTGGTCGAGCAAGGCGACTGGGTCATCCTTACCAAGGGCGACAGCTACCACACCATCGGCGGCACCAACGGCATGAAGATCCTGCATGTCGGTGACGCACTGGTCTGAGCCTGGCGCAATAACGAGAAGGCCCGCATCGATGCGGGCCTTTTCATGTGTGCCGGATAATCAGGCGTGGGGCAGAAACAGGTCGCTCAGTAGCTGGCTGCGCGGCAGGCCGGCCAGGTACAGGCGCCGTGAGAACGCTTCCACGGCCTCGGAACCGCCGCAGAGCAAGGCCACCGTCTGCCGGGACGCGAGGCGCAGGGTCGACAGGAAAGCGGGAAACTGCGCCGCCTCGATCAGCTCGACCTGCACCTGCGGATTATGCTCGGCGACCTCCCGCAGCGCCTGCGCCAGGTAATGCTCGTCACCCGTGCTGGCCAGATGCACGACGCGGATCGCCCCCTGGTGTTCCTGACGCAGCGCCTCACGCAACACGGCCCACAACGGCGCCAAGCCGGTTCCGGCGCCAAGCAGCCACAGCGGCCGTTCCTGCCAGTCAGCGTCGTAGCGCAGCGCCCCGCCGCTCAGCGCGCCGAGGCGCAGACTGTCACCTAGCCGCAGTTGCCGGGCGGCATCACAGAAAGCGCCAGGCCGGCCACAATCGATATGAAATTCCAGGCTGGCGTCTTCCCCAGGCAGACAGGCAAGCGAGTAGGGTCGGGCGATACCGTCGGCCGTCCATAACAGCAGGTGCTGGCCCGCCCGGTAGCGCAGGGGTTGCTGCGGCTGCAGGCGCAGGCGCATTACCCGCTCGCTGAGCCAATCCAGGGCTTGTACCTGTGCCGGCAGCCCATCGCGGGTCGGGTCGAATACTTCCACCTGCAAGGGCTCGACCACGCTGCACTGGCAAGCCAGCCGCCAACCTTGCTCGCGGCGCGCCGAATCGAGGGCATCGGGCCTGGCGTCGCGTGGCTCGCCCGCCACGCAACGCACCATGCAGGCCTGGCAACTGCCGGCGCGACAACTGTAGGGCACCGCTACGCCGGCGCCGAGCAAGGCATCGAGCAGGTTGCTGGCAGCAGCCACTGCCCAGCGGCGCTCACCGAGGCGCAGCTCAGGCATCGGCCAGCATCCAAGTCGAAGCGCTGCAATTGCGCCCGCCGCGCTTGGCCTGGTAGAGCGCCTGGTCGGCCCGATGCAGGGCTTCATCGAGATCGTCGTGCATGTTCACCAGGGTCATTCCCACGGACAGGCTGAGGTCAGGCACCTTAACATTAACCGGCTCGCACTCGCTGAATGCCACGCGCAGGCGCTCGCAGCAGGCCAGGAAGGAATCGGCATCGGTATCGGGTATCAGCAGCACGAACTCCTCGCCACCGTAGCGGGCGATCACGTCATCTTCGCGCAGGCAGGCGCTGGCCACACCGGCGAAGGCCTGCAACACGCGGTCGCCGGCAGCGTGGCCGTAACGATCGTTGATGCTCTTGAAGTGATCCAGGTCGATCAGTGCCAGGCCGTGCTGGCGCAGGGGCGTCAGGCTCTCCAGCGCCTGGGCGGCCATGCGCAGGAAATGCCGGCGGTTGTACAGGCCGGTGAGTTCATCGGTGGCCACCATGTCCTCGAGCTGACGCATCATGCCGCGCAGGGTTTCCTGGTGCGCCTGCAGGGCGAAGCGGCGCTTGCGCATACGCAGGCGCATCTGCTGCATGTACCAGGCGAACAGGTTCAGCCAGGCCAGCACCAGGCCCAGCACGCAAACCTGCAGCACCGCCAGGCCGACATCCCGGGTGATGCCGGCCTGGAACTCGTAGATATTGATGGCCAGGAAACCACCGAAGGCCAGGCACGCGCAGCGAAAGAACACCCAGGTGCGCAGCTGGAACAGCCCGAACAGCATCGACATCGGGTAGACCACCAGCAGGCTGCCGCGCCCATTGTCGAGCATGGCGACCAGCGCCGTGGTCAGGCCTAGGGCGACCAGCACCTGCACCTCGGTCAGGCTCGGATCAGCGAAGCCCAGATTGCGACCACTGAGAAACACGCCGAGAAATGCCAGCTGGCTGATCACGGTAGCGCCCAGCAGCAGCGCGACCGCATCGCCGGCCGCGCTGAACAGGCCACAAAAATAAGCCACCAGCACGACGACGGAGAGGGTCAGGTAGGTGGCCGCGGCCATGCCGAAGCGCTTGATCAGCAGGCGCTGCAGGGTCTTTTGATTGAGTGGATGGTTGCTGGAGGTCATGGGCTCCCTCCCATACTGGCAACTGGCCCCCACTCTAACCGTGCGCCATGCAAAAGCCTAGTCAATGCGTGGAGTTATCGCGCCAGCCCAACGGGTGTCCCGCGCGCCGCCTGCGCGGTATACTGCCGCGCCTTTTAGCACGCGCCGGCAACGCTCCGGCATTTGAAGTTCCTGCCCTACAAGGGAGCGCCCTACATGACCGTGATCAAGCAAGACGACCTGATCCAGAGCGTCGCCGACGCCCTGCAGTTCATCTCCTACTACCACCCCGTCGACTTCATCCAGGCGATGCACGAAGCCTACCTGAAGGAAGAATCGCCGGCTGCCCGCGACTCCATGGCGCAGATCCTGATCAACTCGCGCATGTGTGCCACCGGCCACCGGCCGATCTGCCAGGACACCGGCATCGTCACCGTTTTCGTCAAGGTCGGCATGGACGTGCGCTGGGACGGCGCCACCATGGGCGTCGACGACATGATCAACGAGGGCGTGCGCCGCGCCTACAACCTGCCCGAGAACGTGCTGCGCGCCTCGATCCTGGCCGACCCGGCAGGTAGCCGCAAGAACACCAAGGACAACACCCCGGCGGTAATCCACTACTCCATCGTCCCTGGCGACAAGGTGGAAGTGGACGTCGCGGCCAAGGGCGGCGGCTCCGAGAACAAGTCGAAGATGGCCATGCTCAACCCGTCCGACTCGATCGTCGACTGGGTACTCAAGACCGTGCCGACCATGGGCGCCGGCTGGTGCCCGCCCGGCATGCTCGGCATCGGCATCGGCGGTACCGCCGAGAAAGCTGCGGTAATGGCCAAGGAAGTGCTCATGGAGCACATCGACATCCATGAACTGCAGGCCCGCGGCCCGCAGAACAAGATCGAAGAGCTGCGTCTGGAGCTGTTCGAGAAGGTCAACAGGCTGGGCATCGGCGCCCAGGGCCTGGGCGGCCTGACCACCGTGCTCGACGTCAAGATCATGGATTACCCGACCCACGCCGCATCCTTGCCGGTGTGCATGATCCCCAATTGCGCCGCCACCCGTCACGCCCACTTCGTGCTCGATGGCAGCGGCCCGGCCGAACTGGAAGCGCCACTTTTGGACGCCTACCCGGAAATCGTCTGGGAAGCCGGCCCGTCGGCGCGCCGTGTCGACCTCGACACCCTGACCCCGGAAGACGTGCAGAGCTGGAAGCCGGGCGAAACCATCCTGCTCAACGGCAAGATGCTCACCGGCCGCGACGCCGCGCACAAGCGCATGGTCGAGATGCTCAACAAGGGTGAAGAACTGCCGGTCGACCTGAAAGGCCGCTTCATCTATTACGTGGGCCCGGTCGACCCGATCGGCGACGAAGTGGTAGGCCCAGCCGGCCCGACCACCGCCACGCGGATGGACAAGTTCACCCGGCAGATCCTCGAGCAGACCGGCCTGCTGGGCATGATCGGCAAATCCGAGCGCGGCCCGACCGCCATCGACGCGATCAAGGACAACAAGGCCGTGTACCTGATGGCCGTCGGCGGCGCCGCCTACCTGGTCGCCCAGGCGATCAAGAAGTCCAAGGTGCTGGCGTTCGCCGAGCTGGGCATGGAAGCGATCTACGAGTTCGAGGTCAAGGACATGCCGGTCACCGTCGCCGTCGACAGCAACGGCGAGTCGGTGCACATCACGGGTCCTGCGATCTGGAACAAGAAGATCGCCGAAAGCCTGGCGGTGGAAGTGCAGTAAGGCAGCCGCAAGCGACACGCCTCAAGCTGCAAGTAGAAGCCCGGCCTAGTGCCGGGCTTCTGCGTTTCTAGGCGTCAACCGCCCCCGGATATCGCTTCGCTCAACACCGGGCTACAGGCGATCAACGTAGCCTGTGGTTGAGCGAAGCGATACCCAGGTCCGGCTACCTTGATCCGGGCCACGACGGCGGTCAGAACTCCAGGGTGCTGGAGAGCTGCAGCTGGCGAGGTTCGCCGACGGAGACGGCAAGGTTGTTAACCGCCGAGCTGTAGTAGGTCTTGTCGAACAGGTTCTTCACGTTGACCTGAAGCTTGAGCTTGTTGTCGCCCAGGCGCGTATCGTAGCTGGTGAAGGCGTCGGCCACGGTGTAGGACGGCAGGGTAAAATTATTGGCCGCATCGCCTTCCCGCTCACCCACGTAGCGAGCACCTAAACCTGCGCGCACACGGTCGCCACCGAACACCTGACCGAAGTCATACACACCGTACAGTGAAGCGCTGTGCCGGGCCACGTTCTGCAGGCCATTGCCCTTGAGCTCCGGGTCCTCCGTCACCTCGGCATCGGTAAAGGCATAGGTGCCGATCAGGCTGAGGTCATCGGTCAGCTGCCCGGTCACGTCCAGTTCGACGCCTCGGGAGCGTACTTCGCCAGCACCGGTGGCAATGGTTTCACCGCCCACGGTCTGGGTCACCAGTACGTTTTCCTTGACGATATCGAACAAAGCCAAAGTACCGGTAACACGTCCGGGCATATCCAGCTTGGCGCCGACTTCCCAGCTCTTGCCCTCTTCCGGCTGCACGCCATTGATGGAGGCGCCGCCGCTCAGGGGCGCGATGGTCGAGTTGGGTTTGAATGATTCGGTGTAGCCGCCGTACAGCGACAGCTCATCGTTGAGTTTGTACACCAGCCCGACCCGCGGTACCCAGACCTGGCCGTCGATATCGGTGTTCTTGTTGAACGGGCGCCCGCGCCCGGACATCTGGTCATAGAGCTGGTAGCGCGCTCCAGCCACGAAGATCCACTGCTCGTTGAGGTGTACCGAATCCTGGAAAAACGCGGACTGGGTGACTACGCGATCGGTCTGGTCACTGTCGCTGGCAACCACCGTCGTCGGCACCGGCACGTTGCCATAGACCGGGTTGAACGGATCGAAACGAACGGCTGTGTTCTGACGCAGCAGGTCCTCGCGGTAGAACTTGCGGTACTCATGGTCCACGCCCAGCAGCAGGTCGTGCTGCATACCGCCGAGCTGCACCTTGCCATCCAGATCGAAGGTGGCGAAGTGCGAGGTGCTGACCGCACCCTGAGTGCCGTCCAATCGGCGCTGGTAGGCATTACTGCTTTGCGTGGCGGGCTCACGGAAGATCCGCGCCTGATAATCGTCGTAGCGGTCACGGTTATAGCTGTAGGCGAAGTGCGCCTTCCAGTCTTCGTTGAGCTGGTGCGACAGGTCGAAGATGGTCAGGTGCGAGCGGCCATCGGTGATGTTGTAGGCCTCGTCCAGGCGGCGCTCGGCGGGAATGTTCAGCGGCTTGCCGTTACGAAAGAGGGTGCCGCGATCGAACGGTACCGAATATTCGCGGTACTCGTGGCTCAGGGTCACCGTAGTGTCCTCGCCATACCAGGCCAGCGACGGCGCAAAGGTCTTGTCGCGGTTGTTGCCGAAGCTGCGCCAGTAGTCGGCGTCGTCATAATCGGCGACCACCCGGTAGGCCAGGCCGGTTTCGCCCAGCGGGCCGGTCACGTCCAGGGTACCGCCGCTGCCGTTGTTGCCGTGGCCGTAGGTCGAAGCGCGGCCGCTGATGGCGCGGTAGCTCTGCAATTGCGGCTTCTTGCTGACCACGTTGATCACGCCGCCCGGATCGAGAATGCCGTAGAGCATCGACGACGGCCCCTTGAGCACTTCGACACGCTCGGCGGTGGCGGTGAAGTTGCGGCCCTGAATGGTGCGCATGCCATCGCGCAGGATGGAGCCGTCGCGGTTATCACCGAAACCGCGCTTCATCACTGCATCCAGGGTGCTGCCCAGGGTGTTGGATTGGGTAATGCCACTGACGTTGACCAGTGCCTGGTCGAGCGTTTGCGGCTGTTGGTCCTGCAGCGCCTGGGTCGGCACCACGGCGACGGCCTGGGGGATTTCCAGCAACGGCGTGTCGCTGCGCGTCAGCGAACTGCTTTCCGGCGGCTGGTAGCTGTAGCTCGAGGTGCGTCGCGACTGGATGTTCACCGCACCAAGGTTCAGGGCGCCGTCGCTGGGCAGTGCCTGCAGGGTGACGGTACCGGCACCCGCCCGGGCAAAGGTGAAGCCGGAACCGGCGAGCAACCGGGTCAGCGCCTGCTCGGCGCTCATGCGCCCCTGGAGCGCTGGCGCCTGTAACCCATAGGGCGCTTCATCGGTGTACACGACGTTGAGGCCGCTGACGCGGCTGAAGGCGTCGAGCGCCCGTGGCAACGGCTGTGCGGCGATAGCGAAGTCGTAGGTTGCGGCCTGATCGGCGCTGGCCTGGGCCAGAACGGGCTGCGCCAGGGGCAGGATGGCCGAGCCCAGCAGGCAGGTGACCAGACCGATGTGTTTCAAGGAGGCATCCTGCCGGCGCATGGTGCGATGGTTCATGGTGGTGTTCATCCAGAGGCGGGCTGTCAGTGCGAAAAAGTCGCATTCAAAGCACTACACGAATGCCGTGCCGGTCTACCTCACCCGCTAGCGAAAATATTTTCAGCGCAGGATGATCAAGCGCCCCAACACCTTGTGCTGCTCGAAGCCGACCACGCCCTGCAGGGCATCGAGAATCGCCCCGGGATCCTGGCTGGCGAAGCTGCCGCTGACCCGTTTGCCGCGCAGCGCGTCGTCGAGCAGCACGATGCGCCCAGGGTAATAACGGCGTAGCTCGTCGAGCACTTCGCCCAGCGGGGCGTGATAGAAACTCAGGCGGCCATCGCGCCAGGCGGTCAGCGCACCGGTGTCGACGGCCAGGGGATTGCCGCTGACACCATCCAGGTAACTGACCTGTTGATCGGCAGTCAGCACCCGCGGCGCCTCCAGTGGCCCACCACGCACTGCCACCCGCCCCTGCTGCACAGAAACCCGCGCGCCCTCGCCCAGGCGCCGCACTTCGAAACGGGTGCCGAGTACCCGCGCCTCGCCACCGGCCGCGGCGACGGTAAAGGGGATCTCGCCCGGCACCACGTTGAAGTACGCCGCCCCACGCCGCAGTTCGACGTGCCGCTCGTCCGCGCTGTAGCGCACGGCGATGGCGCTGTCGGCGTCCATTACCACGCTCGATCCGTCGCTTAGCGTCACCGTACGCACCTGGCCAGGCGCCGAGACCATATCCGCGCCCAGGTCATCGACCCAGCGCAGCGGCTGCCAGCCGCCGGCCCACACCACCAGCAGCAGGCAGGCGGCCATCGCCAGGGTCGGCACCCAGTAACGGCGCTGGCGCTTCGGCGCACGCAGGTACTGCTGCAGGGCGGCATGCTCCTCGTCTGCCAATTGCTGGGCGGCCGGGCGACTGAGGTGCCAGAGCGACTGCATGCGCACGAAGGTGTCGACATGCTCGGGCGCAGCGGCCAGCCAGCGTTCGAACGCCATCTGCACGCCATCGCCGGGCTGGCCCTGCAGGCGGCCGAGCCACAGCCAGGCATCCTGCTCGATAGGCGACAGCGGCTCCTGCGGTGGGGATGACTCGAGGCTCATGGCACAGCGCTTCCGTGTGAATGGCTGGCCGGCGTATCGATGACGCTGGCCTTGCAAGCTTCCAGGGCGCGCATCATATGTTTTTCCACCGCGCTCTGGGAAAGCGCCATGCTGCGGGCGATCTGCCCGTAGGTCTGGCCGTGGATGCGGTTGAGCAGAAAGATGTGTCGGGTACGTTCGGGCAAGGCCCGCAAGGCCGCCTCGACACGCCGTAGATCGCTGCCCGCCTCCAGCGCTGCATCCAGCGAGACACTGGAATCGCCGCGCTGCTCAGGCAATAGACCCGCCTCGTTACGGGAGCGGGC
This sequence comes from Pseudomonas sp. PA15(2017), assembly GCF_001945395.1. Lineage (GTDB taxonomy): Bacteria > Pseudomonadota > Gammaproteobacteria > Pseudomonadales > Pseudomonadaceae > Aquipseudomonas. The sequence continues at coordinate 30,003 of NZ_MSXV01000012.1, forward strand.
GCCCTCGCTGCGCAGATGGTCGATGGCCAGGTTATGGGCGCTGCGAATCAGGTAACTGCCCATGTCTTCGAGCGGCGCGCTGGGCCGCCGCCAGAAGCGCAGAAACAGCTCCTGCACCAGATCCGCCGCCGTCGCCCGGCAGCCGACGCGCCGACGTAACACCGCTTCCATCTGCTCGCGACGGGCCAGAAAGGTGTGCAGGAACGCATCACGTTGTACCGGCTCCGTCACGGACGGGTCGGGCTGGCGAGGTTCGGGTGAGGACGGGAGATCGACCATGTAAACGGGCTGCTCGGGGCGATACGGACAGAGGCGAGACGGCAAGGCGGCGAATGATAATGCTTATCAACAAATACCGATAGCCATACGACGAGCGGAACGATCACCCACGGCACGTGGCCTAAGCCACACGCGCAAAAAGGAGCCACCATGACCTTTTCCATCGTTGCCCGCTGCCAACGAACCGGCCAGTTCGGCGTTGCCGCCGCCACCGCCATGCCCGCCGTGGGCAAATTGCTCAGCCATGCAGCGGCCGGCGCTGGCGCGGTGGCGACCCAGGCCCAGGTCAACCCGTACCTGGGGCTCGACGGCCTGGCGCTGCTGCGCGCGGGGCATTCGGCGCCAGCCGCCCTGAAGCGGCTGATGGACACCGACCCGTGCATGCAATTGCGCCAACTGGCACTGATCGATAGCAACGGCGACAGCGTGTGCTGGACCGGCAACGAGTGCCTCCCCTGGGCTGGCTCGCTGTCGGGCGAGCAGTTCTCGGTGCAGGGCAATCGCCTGGCCGGCCCGCAGGTGCTCGATGCCGTCGCCGATGCCTTTCGCCGCGGTGAGGACCGCCCGCTGGTCGAGCGCCTGATCGATGCCCTGGAAGCCGGTGATGACCGCGGTGGCGATCGTGAAGGCGAGTCCTCGGCGGTCATCTATATCGTCGACCGCGAGGAATACCCGCTGTGGGACATCCGCGTTGACCATCACCGCGACCCGGTCGCCGAGCTGTGGCGCCTGCACGCCGTGTTCGCTCGCGAGGTGCTGCCGGAAATCCTCGCCATGCCGACCCGCGACAATCCAGCGGGCAAGGCGGCCGAAGATTCAGTCTGAAATCAACGACTGACCGTAGCCTGGGTCGAGCACAGCGACACCCGGGAAATCTCTGATTCTCTCGCCCCGCGTATCTCCCGCTTTGCTGGTACGCAGGTTAATGTGTGGGACGTCAATCATCACGGAAACCACCATGAGCAAGCGCGCCCTGATTCTGATCGACATCCAGAACGACTACTTTCCTGGCGGCAAGTGGTCGCTGCACGAAATGCACACCGCCAGCGCCAACGCGGCTCGCGTACTGGCCGCCGCACGCGCCGCGGGTGACACCGTGGTGCACGTGCGCCATGAATTCGAGAGCGTGGATGCGCCCTTCTTCGCGCCCGGTTCCAGCGGCGCGCACATCCATGATCAGGTCGAGCCGCGGGCCGACGAAAGCGTGGTACTCAAGCACAAGGTCAACGCCTTTCTCGGCACCGACCTGAAGGCGCTGCTGGACAAGGCTGGCGTGCAGGAAGTCACCCTGGTCGGCGCCATGAGCCACATGTGCATCGACGCCGCCGCCCGCGCCAGCGCCGATTTCGGCTACGCCACCACGGTGATTCACGATGCCTGCGCGACCCGCGATCAGGAGTTCGAAGGCAAGCGGGTTGCCGCAGCACAGGTACAGGCGGCCTATATGGCCGCCCTGGCATTCGCCTATGCGACGGTGGTATCGACCGAGCAGTACCTGGCGAGCTGACGCCTGCTGGCATTTGTGGGAGCGGGCCATGCGCGCGATGTCACACTCATTGATAATTTCGCAACTCCGTAGCCTGCGGTTGAGCGTAGCGATACCCAGGGCAATCGTTCCCGGGTATCGCTGCGCTCAACACCGGGCTACCGTGCTTTACGCCAGTTCCTTGCGTAGTTGCCGCGCCGCAGCAACCATATTCACGAGCGCCGCCTCGGTCTCTGGCCAGCCGCGGGTCTTCAGGCCGCAATCCGGGTTGACCCACAGGCGTTCGGCAGGGATGCGCCGTACTGCCTTGCGCATCAGCTTGACCATCTCGGCAGTGTCCGGCACCCGCGGCGAGTGGATGTCGTAGACGCCGGGGCCGATTTCGTTGGGGTATTCGAAAGCCTCGAAGGCGTCCAGCAACTCCATATCCGAGCGCGAGGTCTCGATGGTGATCACGTCGGCATCCATGGCGGCGATGGACTCGATCACGTCGTTGAACTCGCTGTAGCACATGTGGGTGTGGATCTGGGTTTCGTCGCGCACGCCGCTGGCGCACAGGCGAAACGCCTCGGTCGCCCAATCCAGATACGCCTGCCAGTCCACCTGGCGCAGCGGCAGGCCTTCACGGAACGCGGCCTCGTCGATCTGGATGACCTTGATACCGGCCGCTTCCAGGTCCACCACCTCGTCGCGCAATGCCAGGGCCAGCTGGCGGGCCTGTACCTCGCGGCTGACGTCCTCGCGGGGGAACGACCACATCAGCATGGTCACCGGGCCGGTCAGCATGCCCTTCATCACCTTGCCGGTGAGGCTCTGGGCATAGCGAATCCACTCCACGGTCATGGCCTTCGGGCGGCTGAGGTCGCCGTAGATGATCGCCGGTTTGACGCAGCGCGAGCCGTAGCTCTGCACCCAGCCGAAGCGGGTGAACAGGTAGCCGTCGAGCTGCTCGGCGAAGTACTCGACCATGTCGTTGCGCTCGGCCTCGCCGTGCACCAGTACGTCCAGGCCCAGACGCTCCTGAATCTTCACCGCGTGACGAATCTCGCTGTGCATCGCATCGGTGTAATCACCCAGCGACAGCTTGCCCTGCTTGAACGCCTGACGGGCCAGGCGGATCGCCGAGGTCTGCGGAAAGGAGCCGATGGTGGTGGTCGGGAATGGCGGCAGGGCCAGGCCAATGCGCTGCTCGGCGATACGCTGGGCGAAAGGCGAACGGCGCTGGCTGTCGCTCGCTTTCACCGCAGCGAGACGAGCCTGCACCTGGGGTTTGTGAATGCGTGGCGACGCTGCCCGGCGGGCCTGCACGGCGCGGCTTTCGGCCAGTGCCTTGCGTACCTCGGGGGCATCGGGCTGGTTGACGGCCCGCGCCAGCACCGCCACTTCGGCGCACTTCTGGGTGGCAAAGGCCAGCCAGCTTTTCAGCTCGGCATCCAAGCCTTCTTCACGGGCCAGGTCGACCGGGCTGTGCAACAGCGAGCAGGATGGCGCGATCCACAGGCGTTCGCCAAGCCGGCTGTGGGCATGGCCGATCACCGCCAGGGCCTTCTCCAGATCGCAGCGCCATACGTTGCGGCCATTGACCACGCCAAGGGACAGCACCTTGTAGGCCGGCAGGCGGTCGAGAATGGTCGGGTACTGCTCTGGCGCGCGCACCAGGTCGATGTGCAGGCCGTCCACCGGCAGGTTGGCGGCCAGGCCGAGGTTGTCCTCCAGGCCACCGAAGTAGGTGGCGATCAGCTTCTTCAGCGGCTCGCGCTGCAGGCTGTTGTAGGCGCGTTCGAAGGCGTTCTTCCACTCCTGAGGCAAATCGAGCACCAGGATCGGCTCGTCGATCTGCACCCACTCCACGCCCTGTTCGGCCAGGCGCTGGAAGATCTGCCCGTAGAGCGGCAGCAGGCGTTCGAGCAGCTCCAGCTTGTCGAAGTCCTGGGCATCGCCCTTGAGCTTGCCCAGCCTCAGGTAGGTGAGTGGCCCGATCACCACCGGTTTGACGCGATGGCCGAGGGCCTGGGCTTCGGCCACTTCCTCGAACAGCTGCTCCCAGCTGAGGGCGAACTGTTGGTCGACGGTGAACTCGGGCACCAGGTAGTGGTAGTTGGTATCGAACCACTTGGTCATCTCTTGGGCGTGGGCACCGCTGCAGCGGGCATCGCCACTGACGCCACGAGCCATGGCGAACAGCGTCTGCAGGGTCGGCTTGCCGCTGGCCGGGCGGAAGCGCTCGGGAATCACGCCGAAGGTCAGCGAATGCGCCAGCACCCCGTCGTACCAGGCGAAATCGCCGACCGGCAGCAGTTCGATGCCGGCATCCTTCTGCACCTGCCAGTGGCGAGCACGCAGCTCGCGGCCCACGGCGCGCAGGCCGGCTTCGTCCAGTTCACCTTTCCAGAACGCCTCCTGGGCTTTCTTCAGTTCACGGTCACGTCCGATTCGGGGGAATCCGAGGCTGTGGGCCAGGGCCATGGCAATCTCTCCAATGCATAAATGATGGCGTGCATTGTCAAGGCTCACTCGAGGTGAAACAAACTCAACGTACTAACGTTAAAAACAAGTTTCCCTCATGTTGGATCGATGCGGATCATGCGCCTCGCCCAGCGGCTTGAGATGAGCGGTGCAGTTCGGGCAAGCTGGCTGCAGCCCTGTGGACACGACCGGCATGCCTGAGCTTCCCGACGACCCCGCCCAGACCGAGCGCACCCGCGAAACCGTGTTGCGCTATCACTACAGCTGGAAATACCGCGACCTCGACGCGGTGATGGCGCTCTATCATCCCGAGATCGAGTACCACGATTTCTTCCTCAACCGCAGCATGGGCCTGGCCGAGCTGCGCGACTACGTGCTCAGCACCATGCCGCGCCACCCGGACGAAGCCCTGGAACACACCGACCGCATCCGCATCGACGGCCACACCGCGTTCATCCAGTACCGCACCACGCTGCATGGCGGCGAAGGGCTGGTGTCGTTTCGCACCGCCGAAGCCATCACCGTGCGCGACGGGCTGATCTGGCGGGTCAACGAATACGCTTCGCTGGTGCACGAAGGCCCCTATGCGCGGGCGCCGATCCAGAACAGCGCGGCGATCAGCAAGCTGGGCCTGTCGACCCGCCAGCTGGGCTTCATGGCCCAGGACCTGCAGGATTACTTCCAGCGCCGCCAGCCCTTTCTCGACCCGGCTCTGAGCCTGCAGCAGGTAGCCAGCGCTACCGGCTACAGTCGCAACCAGATTTCCTACCTGCTCAACCAGGTGCTCGGCCAGAGCTTCTACCGCTACGTCAACCAGACCCGCCTGCAGCACCTGCTCGCACGCCTGCAGGCCGGTAACGACCTGCGGCGCATGGACGAACTGGCCTTCGAGGCCGGCTTCAACTCCCTGACCGCCTTCTACAGCACCTTCCGCCGCCATACCGGGATGACGCCCAAGGCCTACCTGAAGGACCTGTACGCGCGGGCACGCACGCAAGACAACACTTGAACCGGCTACTAGTCTTGCCCCATACATCTCGTGTGGAAGCGGTGCATGAACGACTGGCGCAACATCAGCCTGTGGATGGATCAACTCGATGAGCCGCTGACGCCACGCCCGTCGCTGCCCGGCGATCTGCAGGTCGACGTGGTCATCATCGGCGCGGGCTACACTGGCCTGTGGACGGCCTACTACCTCAAGCGCCAGGCGCCCAATCTGCGCATCGTCATCCTCGAGGCGAAGATCGCCGGTTTCGGCGCTTCCGGTCGCAACGGCGGTTGGCTGATGGGTAACCTGCTCGGCGAGGATCGCCTGCTCGCCGGCCTCACCCCGCAGGCACGAGGGGAATCCTACGACCTGCTGCACGGCATTCCCGACGAGGTCGGCCAGGTGCTGGAGCGCGAAGGCATCGACTGCGACTACCGCAAGGGCGGCATGCTGTACTGCGCAGCCCGCTACCCTGAGCAGGAGCTGCGCCTGCGCGAGTACCTGCGCGGCTACCGCGAAGAGGGGCTGAACGACGACGATTACCGCTGGCTGCCCGCCGAGGAGCTGGCCCAGCAACTGCGCATCCCCGGCGCCTATGGTGCGATCTATACGTCGCATTGCGCGACCATCCAGCCGGCCCGCCTGGTTCGTGGCCTGGCGCGTTGCGTCGAAGCCATGGGCGTGAGCATCTATGAGGGCACCCCAGCCCTGAGCTGGCAAGCCGGCAGCGTGCGCTGCGAGGCCGGTGAGGTGTGCGCCGACTGGGTGGTGCCGGCCGTCGAGGGCTATTCACCCAAGCTGCCGCCGCTGGGCCGCCATCAGATTCCGGTGCAGAGCCTGATCGTCGCCACCGAACCGCTCCCGGCCTCGACCTGGGCGGAGATCGGCCTGGAGCGCGGTCAGGCGTTTTGCGAAGCCAGCCGCCAGGTCACCTACGGCCAGCGCAGCCGCGACGACCGGCTGATCTTCGGCGCCCGCGGCGGCTATCGCTTCGGCAGCAAGCTGCGTAGCGACTTCAACCTCAATGACGAGGAGCGTGGCCTGCGCCGCTACCTGTTCAGCGAACTGTTCCCGCAGTTGCGCAGCGTGCGCATCACCCACGCCTGGGGCGGCAACCTGGGCATGGCGCGGCGCTTCCACCCGCACATGCTCTGCGACCGCAGCGCCGGCATCGCCCTGTCCGGCGGTTACGGCGGCGAAGGGGTGGGTGCCAGCAACCTTGGTGGGCGCACCCTGGCCGACCTGATTCTCGGCCACAGCACCGCGCTCACCCGCCAGCCCTGGGTACGCCACGACACCCGCGTGCAGGACCTGCCACGCTGGGAGCCGGAGCCCTGCCGCTGGCTGGGTTACAACGCGGTCATCCGCAGCTTCGTACGCGAAGACCGGCTGCTGGCCGATCCGTCCAGCCGGCCCTGGCAGCGCTATATGGCGCAGCGCATCGCCAGCCTGATGGAAGGCTTCATGAAGTGAGCGTTCTCTCCCACATTACTCAAGGTTTGAAGTCATGACCATCAGCCACTTCCGTGACACCGCCAGCGCCTCCCTCGACGAACACAACCCGGTCGCCGTGCCGCTCAGCGAGCCCGCCGCCATCACCTCGGTGACCTGCGTGGAGCGCGATGATGGCGTGGAGACCGGCATCTGGGAATGCACGCCCGGTCGCTGGCGCCGGCAGATCGTGCAGCAGGAGTTCTGCCACTTCATCGCCGGGCGCTGCACTTTCATTCCCGACGTGGGCGAACCGATCGACATCAAGGCCGGCGACGCCATCCTGTTTCCGGCAAATACCACCGGGGTCTGGGACATACAAGAAACGCTGCGCAAAACCTATGTACTGATTTTCTGACTGCCGCCTCCACAATATCGACAACAACGGTTGAGGTCTCCCATGCTGAAAACGCTTATCCCGCTGATGCTCGTCGCCTCGGTCAGCCACGCGGCGCAGGACGTGCGCATCTATAACTGGACCGATTACATCGCCCCCGACACCCTGAAGAACTTCCAGCAGGCCAGCGGCGTAGCGCCCCAATACGACGTCTACGACAGCAACGAAACCCTCGACGCCAAACTGATGGCCGGGCGCTCCGGCTATGACGTGGTGTTTCCCTCCAACCACTTCATGGCCCGGCAGATTCAGGGCGGCGCGCTCAAGGAGCTGGACAAGAGCCAGTTGCCCAACTGGAAGAACCTCAACCCCACGCTGCTCAAGGCCCTGGAAGGCAACGACCCAGGCAACAAGCACGGTTTCCCGTACCTGTGGGGCAGTACCGGCATCGGCTACAACGTCGAGAAGGTCAAAGCCGTGCTTGGCGACGACGTGCCGCTGGACTCCTGGAACCTGATCTTCAAGCCCGAGCTGATGGCCAAGCTGAGCAAATGCGGCGTGGCGATTCTCGACAACGGCCCGGAAATGCTGCCCATCGCCCTGCATTATCTGGGCCTGCCGCACCACAGCCAGAAACCCGAGGACTACAAGAAGGCCGAAGCGCTGCTGATGGAGATGCGCAAAAACGTCGCCTATTTCCACTCGTCCAAATATGTGGGCGAGCTGGCCAACGGCGACGTGTGCATGGCGGTCGGCTTCTCCGGCGACATCATGCAGGCCAGCGCCCGTGCCAAGGAGGCCGGCAACGGCGTGAACATCGCCTATGTGATCCCCAAGGAAGGCGCGCCGATGTGGTTCGACATGGTCGCCATGCCCAAGGACGCGCCCAGCGAAAAGGCCGCCTACGCCTTCATGAACTACCTGCTCGAGCCAAAGGTAATTGCCGGCATCAGCGATTACGTACACTACGCCAACGGCAACAGCCAGGCCGACGCGCTGGTCGACCCGGCGCTCAGGGCCGACGCCACCGTCTACCCACCCGATGACGTGATGGAAAAGCTCTACGCTCTGGAGGCCATGCCGCTGAACATCGACCGCATCCGCACGCGGATCTGGACCAAGGTGAAAAGCGGCACCTGACACGCTTGTCAAGGGTTGGCGCTCACAGGAGCGCCAACCCGGCCGTCAGATCCACAGATCGTTGATCGCCGTACGTTCCCCGCCCTCCGCCCCGGTGTTCAGCACGCCGCGCGGCTCGATCAGCAGCAACTTCACCTCATCCTCGGCATAGGGTTTGTGCTCCACGCCTTTGGGCACCACGTACAGTTCGCCGCTGCCCAGGGTTACCGAACCGTCACGAAAATCCAGGCGCAGCTGGCCGTCGAGCACCAGAAAGGCTTCGTCGGTTTCGGCATGGGCATGCCAGATGAAATCGCCCTGCAGGCGCACCACCTTGAACTGGTAGTCGTTCATTTCCGCGACCACCCGCGGCGACCATTGCTCGGCGATCAGGTCGAGCTTGCGGATCAGGTTGATGGATTGCTTGGCAGACGAAACTGGCGGGTTCATGGAGCGTTCCTCGGTTGGTTTTCACCACTCTAGCGAGGGGCCCCAGACGCTATCTTGTACGATCCTGCAACTTCTGCATGGCCAGCCAGCGCGCCGGAGACAAACCGAAGCTGGCCACGAAATGCCGGGTCATGTGGCTCTGGTCGAAGAACCCAGCAATCAGCGCCGCCTCGGCCAGGCCGACGCCCGACAGGGCCAGTTCACGGCAGCGCGCCAGGCGGCGCATGGTCACGTAGCGATAAGGGCTGGTGCCGAACAGGGCACGAAAATCCCGCGACAGGCTCCAGCGATCCCGCCCGCTGACGTGTTCCAGTTCACCCAGGGTGACGCTCGCGCCGTTGCGGCTGTGGATGTACTCGTGCGCCCGCTGCGTGGCGGGATAATCGAAGGCGCGGCGGCCACGGGGTTTGCCGGCAACCGCCTGCAGGGCATGGGCCAGGTCGTAGATCGCGTCGTCTTCCTGCAAGGATTCCAGCGGGTCGTCCATCGCCTGCAGGAAGCATTGCGTTGCCCGGCGCAGGCGCACGTCATCGCTCAAGCCACCCTGAACGAACGGCAACGGCTGGCCGCCGAGCACCTGCTGGATCAGCACCGGGTCGATGTACAGCATGCGGTAATGAAAGCCTGCCTCGGTACCGGCCATGCCGTCATGCAGCTCATCGGGGTGCAGCACCAGGGTGCCGCCGGGCAGGCTGTGACGCATGGCGCGCCGGTAACTAAAACTCTGCACACCAGACAGCGTGCAGCCGATGGCGTACGCGTCATGGCGATGAGGGTCGTAGCCGTGGCCGCTGAAATACGCCTCGATGCGCTCCACCCGCCCCTGATCAGGGCTGCGCAGCAACCAATCGCTGCGGCCTGTCGATTTGCCCATGTCGCCGTTCTCGTGCCGCTGCCAGGCAGGCGACACGGTAAACCGTCGGGCGTAAAAAAGCTCGCTCTGCAAGCGTCTCGCAGCTAACCGGGCTCGCTCACCGCGACCACTGCGGGTCCGTGGTGAAAGCGATGGTCAGCCAGCGGTTCGGGCCTTCGTCGCCGATGGCCTGGCCGATGACGTCGCGCACGGCGTCCCATTCGTCGAGGGTTTGCGCCGGCCAGTCGACCGGCACGATGAAGTACAGCTCGATCTGCCGGGCGCGACCAATCCGCGCGACATAAGCCTGGTAGCTGATGAAGCCGTACTGCTCGACGATGCCCTGGGCTACGGCGTCGACATGCTGTTTGAGATCAACCGGGGTGGCCAGCAGAATGTCCGACAGTGCCTGGCGAATGGTCGCCAGCGGCATCGGCAGGATCACCAGGCAGATCAACGCCAGCACCGCCGGGTCGATGTACGGGCCGAGCCAGGCGTAGCGGGTCTGCTCGGTCAGGTAGCCAATGACGAAGGCGATCAGAAGGGCCAGGGAAATGCTCCCGGACATCACCCAGCCTTTGGCGTCGAGGGCAAGGAAATCCGAGCGGATGCGCCGGTTGGCGCGAAATTCGTAGCTGGCGAACGCGAAGCAGATCAGCGTGGCGACGCCGGCATACAACGAGGCCAGGCCAAACTCCAGCGGCGTGCCGCCGGACAGCAGGTTGGCCACGGCGTTGATCAGCGCATAGGCCGCCACCCCGCACAAGAGCGTGCCGTTGAGCGCCAGCACCATGGGCTCCAGGTGCCAGAAGCCCATGTTGAAACGCTCGGCCAGGCGGCGGCTGGCCTCGTTCTGCGTGGTGTGCCGAAGAATCAGGGTGGAAACCATCAGGGCCAGGCCGCTCATGCTGGCGTCGGCCAGGGAATAGACGCCATCGAAAACGATGGAGAACGACCCGGACGCCAGGCCGATAACGATCCCCAAGCCACCCACCAAGAGCGTCATGGCAATCGAGCCGCGCAGAATGCCCTGTTCCGTTTTCATCGCCATCTGCACGCCCCCCAAGTGGACAAAACCACAAGGATACAGATCCCCGTGAGCCCCCGCAGGGGGTCTTGTTTAGCGCCTGTTTCAGGCCGAGGAGTTCAGCGGTTTACCTTGCAGGCTGCGCCAACCGACCAACGGTTTGCGGTCCATCGGCAGGCCGTCGAGAAGACTCGCTTACCAAAGCGGTGTGACGAGGCTGCGCCGATGATTGCTCTCGATGAACACATCCCACAGCGTCGCCAGCGCGCGTTCGACACCGGTTATCCCAAATATCGCGCCTCCACTGTGGCATCGCACTCAGCGCTGCGACGCTTTAGCCAATCCGCTATTCAAGGCCTCAGGTGCCGCCTGATGCACCCCGGCGCAGATCAAAAAATACGGATTCTTTATGCGCCACTAGTTGTGTCCGGAACGATTTTCGAGGTAAATCGCGTCCAGATATTTCAGGTGGCGTGATTCGCGCCTGGGCATGCAGCGGAAATAACCTTGGTAACGGGCAGATTCAGCCCGCCCCAGGCACCCGCTTCGGCCCTGAAGGGCGCCACCCACGAACCGACTGCACGCTGCCGGGCATTGCCTGGCGGCGTGCCTTGGCATTCCACGGGCAGAGAGCATCGCAGGCATGGCAAACCGCTTCAGCGCTTACCCAACGATTGCCGAGCGCAATGCAGGCTGCCCGGCCCCTCATCAGGGCCGGCAGCTGCCAGGCAACGCATCGATCAACAACACCACGCGTGTCCTGGAACAACCCACCTCTCTCACGAGCCAGACGTAACCTTCCATGTTCGAACTATTCAGCGGGCTTGATGCCTGGTTGGCGCTGAGCCTCGCACTCGCCCTGCTCTTCGTCCTCACCTTCGAATTCATCAACGGTTTCCACGACACGGCCAACGCCGTGGCCACGGTCATCTACACCAAGGCCATGCCGCCAAACCTGGCGGTGATCATGTCCGGCATCTTCAACTTCCTCGGCGTGCTGCTCGGCGGCGTTGGCGTAGCCTATGCCATCGTCCACCTGCTGCCGGTGGAGCTGCTGATCAACGTCAACACCAGTCGCGGCCTGATCATGGTGTTCTCGCTGCTGGCTGCGGCCATCACCTGGAACCTGGGCACCTGGTACTTCGGTATCCCGGCGTCCAGCTCGCACACCCTGATCGGCTCGATCCTCGGCGTCGGCCTGGCCAACGCGCTGCTCACCGACATTCCCCTGGGTGATGGCGTGAACTGGCAGAAGGCGATCGATATCGGTCTGTCGCTGGTGTTCTCGCCAGTTGCCGGCTTCGTGGTCGCCGCCCTGCTGTTCCTGGCGCTCAAGTACTGGATGCCGACGCCCAAGGTGCACAGCACGCCGGTGGTGCGCAAGGAAACCAAGGGCAAGAACAAGCCGCCCTTCTGGAACCGCCTGGTGCTGATCGTCTCGGCCATGGCCGTGAGCTTCGTGCATGGCTCCAATGACGGCCAGAAAGGTATCGGCCTGATCATGCTGGTGCTGATCGGTATCGTGCCGGCCAAGTTCGTGCTCGACCTGAACAGCACCACCTACCAGATTTCCCGCACTCGCGATGCGGCCATTCACCTGGGCGAGTTCTACCAGCGCAACGCGCCGACCCTGAGTGAATACCTGGCCCTGGGCCAGGCAGCCAACACCGAGCTGCCTAAGCAATTCCGTTGCGATCCCAAGCTCACCGAGCCGACCATCAACGGCCTGCTGCGCACCCTCGATGGCGTCAACGACTACCGTGACCTCAGCGAAGAAGCGCGCATCGACATCCGCCGTTACCTGCTGTGCCTTGACGACTCGGCGAAAAAGGTCGGCAAGCTGCCGGACCTGCCGGCGCGTGAGAAGGCCGACCTCGACAAGCTGCGCAAGGACCTGACCGCCACCACCGAATACGCGCCCTTCTGGGTGATTCTCGCCGTGGCCCTGGCCTTGGGCATCGGCACCATGGTCGGCTGGAAGCGCGTGGTGAAAACCGTCGGCGAGAAGATCGGCAAGCAGGGCATGACCTACGCCCAGGGCATGAGCGCGCAGATCACCGCGGCCTGCGCCATCGGCCTGGCCAACGTCTACAGCCTGCCGGTGTCGACCACCCATGTGTTGTCCTCGGGCGTAGCCGGCACCATGGTCGCCAACCGCAGCGGCCTGCAGGGCAGCACCATCAGCAACATCCTGCTGGCCTGGGTGCTCACCCTGCCCACCTCCATGGCCCTGGCTGCTGGCTTGTTCTACGTCTCGACGCTGATCTTCGGCTGATTGAAGCACGAGGCACCTGCCCAGGTGCCTCGTCTCTTTGCACGCTAGCCGCAACTCCAGCGCATACTTTGCGCGAGGATATGCGGGTGGCTGTCGATCGCTTCCCACTCATCCAGGAATTGGAAACCGTGCCGGTGGTAGAACTGCACGGCCCTGACGTTCTCGGGGGCGACTTCGAGAAACAGTGCATCGACGCCCAGCTCCATCGCACCTGCCTTTACGGCCGCCACCAGCCCATCCGCCGCGCCTGAACCGCGAGCTGCCGGCTCGACCCACATGGCAATCAGCTCATAGCGGGCAGGATCGCGAAAGCCCGCGCCCACCAGGCCGACGGGCCTGCCATCGTCGAATGCCAACCAGAACCGCGTCCTCTCGCCCGCCGCCCGTACCTGCCACTGGGCATCGCTGTCGGCCGCTGCCGTCTGATAGCTCACCCCGAATGCCGTAGGCGTGTCCTGCAAGGCGGCGAGGCGGATCCGTTTCAGTAGCGTCCAGTCGTCCTTTCGGGTGGCGCGGATATCCATGGGTGTACCGACTCTTTCAAATTGAAATTCAGATCAGCCAGGCGCTTCATATCGAGCACCCCGCTGGCAGACCTACTATGCCGTATAGACCGCCCAGGTGTGCAACGAGTCGGCCGTTGCCGAGCCGGTGGTGGCCCATCGGCGTAACCAGCGTCGCGTCCTGGGCGCGATCCGGCGTGAGCGAACCGTGGCCTTCAGGACGCATGCGAGGGCACCATCACCTTCCGCGCGACCTATGGCGATGGCCCCCCGAGATGTACTGCACAAGGCCAACAGCGTGTTGGCGGTAGCGAACGAACAAGCGGTGGAGGTCGATCTCGGGTGAGGGCTGCCGGCATTTGGCCTGCAGCGGCAAGTAAACCGATAGAGCCTGCGGCCCACGCTCGCCAGGACTGAGCAGCCGTTCAAGTGTTGGCCAGGCAACCTTTTTGCCAGCGCCGTTACTTCTGTGATCGGGTCATGTGCATGACGAGCTTGAAACGGTCTCGGGGGTAGACGGTTTCGGAAACGGAGATGATTTCGCCGTTCTGATCACGGTACTGGCGAATGATGTTCAGCCCCAGGTCGCCGTGGGGCGCCTTCAGGCTGGCACCGAGTTCCGGGGTGAGCTGGACCGGGCTCACCTCCTGATCCACCGACTCGATGCTCTTCGCGAACGCTTTGCCGATAAGCGCGGCGATCAACTCGCCGGGATGCGCCCTGGCCTGCGGAATCACCTCGGCGAAACGCTGCAACGCATAGACATCCGTCCAGCACAGTGGATGCCGCGCCTGGCCATTTTCGACCTTGATGCTCGACACGCAAAAGTAGTGCTCGCCGGGGATCAACCCCAGGCGGTTGGCGAGGGTGATGTCGGCGACGAAATGCCGAACCTCCTGGATGTCACGCACATGGCTCTCGGCGACCTGCACCAGATCGGTGATCGAATCGATCGCCTGGGAATAGCCACTCCGCGGAGCAGCCGCCTCGACCCGGGTGCCGACCTTGCGGCGCCGCGACACCATGCCCTGCACCTGCAGCAGATCGATCGCCGCCCGCACGGTGTGCCGGCCCACGCCATACAGGTCGCAGAGTTCCAGCTCGGTCGGTAGCAGAGAGCCGACCGGATGATTACCCGCCGCGATCTTTTCGATGAGGTCGTTGGCGATTTCTGTGTAGCGACCGCGGCTGCTCATTCACTGCTCATATTGGGGACGAAGACGTGTTGACAGTGTACCAAATGTGGCCGAGTATTTTGTTCGAACATATTATATTTGTACGAACAATAACAAACAAAAGGCTTCCTCATGTCTACTACCGTTTTCGATTCCGCTCTGTTCCGCGACATGTTCGGCACCGCCGAAATACGCAACGTCTTCTCCGATAAAGCGTTGATCGAGCGCTACATCGAGGTCGAGGTGGCGCTGGCGCGTGCCCAGGCACGTTGCGGGGTGATCCCCGCCGCCGCTGCCGAAGAGATCGCCGCCAAAGCCGACTACGCTTCGCTCGACCTGACGCTGATGCAGCACGAAACGGAAATCGTCGGCTATCCCATTCTGCCGCTGGTCGAACAGCTCTCGAAGTGCTGCGGTGAGGCCGGCCGCTATGTGCATTGGGGGGCGACCACCCAGGACATCATGGATACCGCGGTGGTCCTGCAGGTGCGTGATGCACTGGTGATCGTGGAGCGCGACGTTCAGGCCGTCCGTGGTCTGCTCGCCGACCTCGCCAAACGCTACCGCGACACGCCGATGGCGGGCCGTACCCACCTGCAACACGCGCTGCCGATCACCTTCGGCTACAAGTGCGCGGTATGGCTGAGCATGTTCGACCGCCATGCCGAGCGCCTGGTCGAACTGCGTCCACGTGTCGAGATCGGCCAGTTCGCTGGCGCCGCCGGCACCCTGGCATCGCTGGGCGACAAGGGCCTGGAGGTTCAGGAATCACTGATGGCCGAGCTGGGCCTGGGCGTGCCTCAGGCGACCTGGCACGTGGCCCGTGATGGCCTGGCAGAAACCCTGAATTTCCTAGGTCTGGTCACCGGGTCGCTGGGCAAGGTCGCGCTCGACGTGATGATGATGATGACCAGCGAACTCGGCGAGGTCTACGAGCCCTTCGTGAAGGGCCGTGGCGCCAGCAGCACCATGCCGCAGAAACGCAACCCGATTTCCTGCGAGCTGATGTACGCCGCCGCCAAGGGCGTTCGCCAGCAGGCGGGCCTGATGCTCGATGCGATGATCCAGGACTTCGAGCGCTCCACAGGCCCATGGCAGGCCGAGTGGGTGGCCATTCCGGAGGCCTTCGCATTGACCGCCGGCTCCCTTGCCCAAGCCAAATTCATGCTTGCAGGCCTGGACGTTCGCACTGAACGCATGCGCCAGAACCTGGACATGACCCGCGGCCTGATCGTCGCCGAGGCGGTGATGATGGGGCTGGCCCCGGAGCTCGGCCGCCAGGTCGCGCATGACGTGGTGTATGCCGCCTGCCGCGTGGCCAACGACGAGAGCATCAGCCTGCTCGATGCCTTGTTGCGAGACCCGGAAGTCGCCGACCGCCTGCCACGCGCCGAGCTGCAGCGCCTGACCGACCCGGCCAATTACCTGGGCCTCGCACCGCAAATGGTCGACCGCGCACTAGAGCGCCCGGGCCGCGTTCAACGCTGACGCTTGCAGCGGGCTCCATGGCGAGCCCGCGAATCTCTCGACAAAGACAATAAAGAGAATTCGCTCATGTCATCTACCACCGCAAAACCGTTCTACCGCGACCTCACGTTTCAGGTCATCGCCGCCATGGTGCTGGGCATCGCGTTCGGCTTCATCGCCCCCGAGCTGGCAGCCAAATTCAAGATTCTCGGCGACATCTTTCTCAAGCTGATCAAGACGGCGGTTGCCCCGCTGGTGTTCTTCACCGTGGTGCACGGCATCGCCTCGGCCGGTGATATCAAGCGTGTCGGCAAGGTCGGCATCCGCGCACTGATCTACTTCGAGGTCGTGTCCACCCTGGCGCTGGCCATCGGCCTCGCCTGGGGCAACCTGATCGAGATCGGCTCCGGCATGCACGATGCCCACCCCAGCGGCGCCACTTCGGCGGCAGCTGCCGCGGCAGTTGCCAAGGGCCACGCGCCGCAGTCGACGATGGACTTCATCTACGGCATCTTCCCCGACAACTTCGTCGGTGCCTTCGCTGGCGGCCAATTACTGCAGGTGCTGGTGATCTCGGTGCTATTCGGCTTCGCCCTGCTGGCGCTCAAGGCCGAGCGCCGCGAAGTGATCGAAGATGGCCTGAACCGCATCTCCGAGTGCTTCTTCGAGTTTATCAACCTGATCATGAAGCTGGCCCCCCTGGGCGCCTTCGGCTCGGTGGCCTACGCGGTGGGCAGCAACGGTGCGGCGGTACTGATGTCGCTGGCCAACCTGGTACTGATGTTCTACGCGGCGGTGTTCTTTTTCATCTTCGTGATTCTGGGCACCATCTGCCGTGTTTCCGGGTTCAGCCTGTGGCGCTTCCTGAAGTACATCAAGGATGAAATCTTCATCGTCATCGGTACCGCGTCGTCGGAAAGTGCCCTGCCGCGACTGCTGCAGAAACTCGAGAAGTTCGGCTGCTCCAAGCAGAGCGTCGGCCTGGTGTTGCCCACTGGCTACGCGTTCAACCTGGACGGCACATCGATCTACATGTCGCTGTGCGTGCTGTTCATCGCCAACGCCTATGGCGTGCCGCTGAGCTGGGAACAGCAACTGGGCATTCTCGCCATCATGCTGGTGACCTCCAAAGGCGCGGCGGCGGTTTCCGGGGGCAGCTTCGTGGTGTTCGCGGCAACGGTCACCGCTATCGGCTCGCTGCCGGTCGAGGGTCTGGCCCTGCTGTTCGGCGTCTACCGCTTCATGTCCATGGCGATCGCCACCTGCAACACCATCGGCAATAGCGTCGCTACCGTGGTGGTTGCCAAATGGTCGGGCGAGTTCAGCGAACAGGAAGCAAAGGTCGAGTACGAGCGCGTGCTGGGCCGCGCGGCAACGGCACCGCTGTGACGTGCCGGCACACTCACTCCTGAATCACGACCGAGAACCGTCATGGAAAAATTCCGTATCGAGCACGATGCCTTCGGCCCCGTGGAAATCCCGCAGGACAAGTACTGGGGCGCACAGACTCAGCGAGCCATCGGCGTATTCGGGGCCGGGCGCGAGCAGTTCCCTGCCCACCTGCTGCATGCCTTCGGCCAGCAGAAGCTGGCCAGCACCCGCGCCAACCGGCGCCTGGGCGCGATCGACGACGCACTCGCCCAGGCCATCGAGCAGGCGGCCACAGAGCTTGCCGCCGGCCTGTTCGATGAGCAGTTCCCGCTGACCATCTGGCAGACCGGCTCCGGGACCCAGACCAACATGAACGCCAACGAAGTCATCGCCAACCGGGCCAACCAGTTGCTGGGCAACGAGCTGGGCAGCAAATCGCCCGTTCACCCCAACGACCACGTCAACCGCTCGCAGTCCTCCAATGACACCTTTCCGACGGTGATGCACCTGGCCTCGTACCTGGCGTTGAAGAACGCCCTGCTGCCGGCGCTTGGTCACCTGCACGAAGGGCTCGAAGAGAAAGCCCGCGCCTGGCGCGACGAGCTGAAGATCGGCCGTACCCATTTAATGGATGCGGTGCCCATGAGCCAGGGCCAGGCCTTTGCCACCTATGCCGAACAGATCCGGCATGGCATCTGCCGCGTGCAGGCGTGCATGGCGCGACTCAGGATACTGCCCCAGGGCGGCACGGCAGTGGGCACCGGGCTCAACGCCCCGCTGGGCTTTGCGCAGGTGTTCTGCGAGGAGCTTTGCGCAATCACCGGTGAGCCCTTCGAAAGCAACCCGTGCAAGTTCGAGGGCATGGGCACCCATGACGTTTTCGTGGAGCTGTCGGGTGTGCTGAACGTACTGGCGGTCTCGCTGACCAAGCTGGCCAACGACATTCGTCTGCTCAGTTCAGGGCCTCGCTGCGGGCTGGCCGAATTGGTGGTGCCCGATGACGGGCTGACCTCCTCGATCATGCCAGGCAAGCGCAACCCGACCATCGCCGAGGTGCTGGCCCAGGCCTGCATGCAGGTGATGGGCAACACCACGACCGTTTCCATCGCCGGCGCCTCCAGCCTGTTCGAGCTGAACGTCGCCAAGCCGGTGATCATTCACAACGTGCTGCAGTCGATCTCGGTGCTTTCCGAGAGCCTGATGATTTTCACCGACAAGCTGTTGACCGGACTGGAACTCAACCGCCCAGTGCTGCAACGCAATGTGGAAGGCTCCCTGCTGCTGGCCACGGCACTGAACCCGGTGCTGGGCTACGACCGCGTAAGCCAGATCACCCGCAAGGCGGCGGACGAAAACCTCACGCCCAAGGAGGCGGCCATAGCGCTTGGCTTCCTCACCGCCGAAGCCTATGACGCCCACGTCCGCCCGGCCCTGATGATTGCGCCTCGAGGCTGAGCGACCCCGCTGCCCTGCCTGACCCGGCATCGGGTCAGGCATCGAATAGCGGCACCCGCTCACCTGCTCAAGACGGGCCGCTTCTTCATCGGTCTCGTTCAGTCCAGCGATTCAAGCCCCAGCGCCTTCGCGCACTCGGCCAGCGAGCGGCGCTGGGTCTCGGCGTACAGCGCCAACTCATCGTGCACCGTGGCGCCGAGGGCGGTATGGAAGGCCTGCTGGTTGGAGGTGGCGTCGTAGCTGACCTGGGCATCGTCGCCGAGGTTGGACTGGAAGATGCCGGCAGCGCTTACCGGCAGAAAATCCTCGTAGACCAACGGCTCGAAATGCACATGGCCGGCGTCGATCAGTGCAGCGAGGCTGCGTGGTCTGGTTTCATCACGGCGCGCGGCTTTGCCCGCTTCGGTGACGAAGTAGCGGAAGTAGGCCAGGCCCTCGCGGTGCATGGCCGCGTAGCTGTCGGGGAAGGCTGCGAAGCGTTGCGCCAGCAAATCGGCGTAGCGCTGGGCGTTGGCTTCGTTGGGGAATTCGCCCAGGTCGTCGCGGGCCTCGCCCAGCAATTGGTCGTACAGCGCGCGACCGGCAGGGGTCAGCGCTGCACCGCGCTGCTCGATCTCGCCGAAGCGCGCGGTATGGCTGCCGGCCGCGCCGGCCTGGCCGACGAACGCCACGCGCTCCTGCAGCGCCTTGAAGCTGGTCTGGCGCAGCAGGATCGGGCACTGGCGCCGTGGCGGCCCCTCGACCACCGCCTTGGGCGTGATGCCGCGCCGGGGCATGGCCGCCTGCACTTCGTCGATGTCCAGGGTGCGCGGTGTCAGGTGGTTGATGTGCGGCCCCTTGAAGGCCACCACATCGGCGATCAGGCGATGCTGGTCGTGCAAACTGTCATACTCGGCGGCGCTGACGGTGGCTTCGGTATGCCAGCGAAAGGTCTCCAGGGCTTGCATTACGAACGCTTCGGCATCGGCGGCGTTCAGGCCGCCCTGGGCTTCGCATTGCTCGATCAGCGCTCGCGCCTGCGGGGTGAAGATGTCGCGCTTGGCGAGAATCTCGGCGGCCAGGGCACGCAGTGCTTCGTCCTCGATCAGCTCCAGGCGCAGCAGCGAGGTGAACACGCGAAACGGGCTGACCTGCAACTCGGCTTCATGTACGGCGCGAAAGGCAGTGGAATGCACCGGCACACCGGCCGCGCCGAGGTCGTAGTAGCCGACCGGCTGCATGCCCATGACCGCGAACAGGCGGCGGATGGTAGACAGCTCCTCGGCGCTGCCAACGCGAATCGCACCGTGGCGCTCCATGGCCAGGCGCTCGATTTCACCGGTCCGCTCCAGCTGCTGCTTCAGCGCCGCGGAGCCGGCCAGCGCCTGGGCGTTGGTGTCCTCCACCAGGTCGAGCAGGTCGCCGTAAAGCGGCACTTCGGCGCGGTACATGGCAGACATGGCGCTGGAAAACTGCGCACGGATTGCAGACGGATCGACAAATCCTTGGTTGCTCATGGCTGCAAAAACCTCCTGTCGGGTTTATCGGGTGTTCCTGCGCGCAGCTCTCCTGATGCCTCGGGGGAACCGAGTACGACTATCAAAGCGAGATGCTGGGCCTGCCACAAGCGAAATAAAGTGCTGCCATCATTCCTTGAATTCAGGATCTGAGCGAATGGCCTCGTTGCCGGCCCGCGCCTTGTCGAGAATCCAGTCGATCAGCGCCCTGACCTTCGGCACCTCGGCGGACTGCTCGGCGACGGCGATGAAGTAGGCGCCCTGGCTGGGTTTGTAGTGCTGCCAGGGGATCACCAGCTTGCCTTCCTGCAGCTCGTCCAGGACCAGAAAACGTGGCACCAGTGCCACGCCGCAACCGGACTGCGCCGCGCGGATGCACATGTAGAACGTATCGAAGCGCGGCCCGTGGTAGCTGTTCTCGGTACTGATGCCCTGCTCCTCGAACCACTCGTGCCAGCCGCCGGGCCGCGAGGTGCATTGCAGCAACACCAGATTGGCCAGGTCGCCGGCGTCGAGCAGCGGCTCATTGGGCAGGATGTCCGGCGCGCACACCGGAATCACGTCTTCGCCGAACAGCTCGATGCAGATGGCCCCCGGCCAGGAGCCGGTGCCGTAGAAAAACGCCACGTCGGCCTTGGCCTGCACCAGATCGAAGGGCTCCAGCTCGTTCTTGATGTCCAGGTGGATGTTGGGGTTGCGCCGGGAAAAACCTTTCAGGTTCGGTACCAGCCAGCGCGCCCCGAACGTCGGCTGGGTGGCCACCTTGAGCACCTCGGTTTCGCCGCCGTAGGAGAGGATGTAGCGGCTGGAGATGTCCACCTGGGTGAGGATCTTGTTCACCTCCGTCAGGTACAGCTCGCCGGCCGGCGCCAGTTGCAAGCGGCGGCGCACTCGATGGAACAGCGGATGCTGGAGCATGTCCTCGAGCTGCGCCACCTGCTTGCTCACCGCGCTCTGCGTCAGGTGCAGCTCCTGGGCGGCGCGGGTGAAGCTCAGGTGCCGGGCCGCGGCCTCGAAGCACTGCAGGGCGGTCATGGTCGGCAGCAGGCGTTTGGACATGAGCTTCTCTGTTCAGTCGCGGCGACTTGATTCCATGACGGAATGACATGGTGCGTAAACGTCGTTTGTTGCATGCAGGTTGCGGATTAATACTGATCCTTGTCGCGGATTTCAACTTCACGCCTCAGGAGATCGCCATGGTCAACCCGCTACTCGAACGTCTCGGTGTCAGCGCCAGCGCTTACCAGAACGGCAGCCATGCGGTTTACACCCCGATCGACGGCAGCCAGATCGGCCACCTGAATCTGCAAAATGCCGACGCGGTGCGCGCCAGGATCAGCGCCGGCCACGACGCCTTCCTGGCCTGGCGCAAGGTGCCGGCGCCGCGTCGCGGCGAGCTGGTGCGCCTGTTCGGCGAGGTGCTGCGTGAGCACAAGGCCGACCTCGGCGAGCTGGTGTCCATCGAAGCCGGCAAGATCACCCAGGAAGGCCTGGGCGAAGTGCAGGAAATGATCGACATCTGCGACTTCGCCGTCGGCCTGTCGCGCCAGCTCTACGGCCTGACCATCGCCTCCGAACGTCCCGGCCACCACATGCGTGAAACCTGGCACCCACTGGGCGTGGTCGGGGTGATCAGCGCCTTCAACTTCCCGGTCGCCGTGTGGGCCTGGAACACCACTCTGGCCTTGGTCGCGGGCAATGCGGTGATCTGGAAGCCGTCGGAAAAGACCCCGCTGACCGCCCTGGCCTCCCAGGCACTGTTCGACAAGGCCCTCGAGCGCTTCGGCAGCGACGCCCCGCACGGCCTGGCGCAACTGGTCATCGGAGACCGCAGCGCTGGCGAAGTGCTGGTCGACGACCCGCGTGTGCCGCTGATCAGCGCCACCGGCAGCACCCGCATGGGCCGCGAAGTCGGGCCGCGGGTGGCCGCCCGCTTCGGCCGCAGCATCCTGGAACTGGGCGGCAATAACGCCATGATCCTCACTCCCAGCGCCGATCTCGACCTGGCCGTGCGCGGCATCCTGTTCAGCGCCGTGGGCACCGCCGGCCAGCGCTGCACCACCCTGCGCCGCCTGATCGTCCATCGCTCGATCAAGGACGAGGTGGTCGCCCGCGTCAAAGCCGCCTACGCCAAGGTACGCATCGGCGACCCGCGCCAGGGCAACCTGATCGGCCCGCTGATCGACAAACAGGCGTTCCGCGCCATGCAGGATGCTCTGACCAGTGCCCGCGACGAAGGCGGCCAGGTGTTCGGTGGCGAGCGCCAGCTGGCCGACAGCTTCCCCTACGGCTACTACGTGAGCCCTGCCATCGTCGAAATGCCGAGCCAGAGCGCGGTGGTGCGCCATGAAACCTTCGCGCCGATCCTCTACGTGCTCGCCTACGACGACTTCGAAGAGGCGCTGCGCTTGAACAACGAGGTTTCCCAGGGCCTTTCCTCGTGCATCTTCACCACCGACGTGCGTGAGGCCGAAGCCTTCCAGGGCGCGGCCGGCAGCGACTGCGGTATCGCCAACGTCAACATCGGCACCAGTGGTGCGGAAATCGGCGGCGCCTTTAGCGGCGAGAAGGAAACCGGTGGCGGTCGCGAGTCCGGCTCCGATGCCTGGAAGGCCTACATGCGCCGCCAGACCAACACCGTCAACTACTCCCGCGAACTGCCGCTGGCCCAGGGCATCGTGTTCGACTGATTGGTGACTATTGCCTCGTCATCTGGGGGAGCGGGCGGGAACGCCTAGTCCATGCCCGCGATTTTTCGCGCGCATGGCGCGCTCCCACGGAGTGCGTGGAGCCCTGCTGCAAAACGCCGTCACACCCGTCGCCGCTATCTGGAGAGGAACGCGAGATGAGTGGCTTCGAGCAAAAATGCCTCTGGGCAGTGGTGACGCCGGCACCGATCAACGCTGGCGCTCTGGTTGGCGACGTGAAGGCCGACGTGTGCGTCATCGGCGGCGGCATCACCGGGCTGTCGGCGGCGCTGCGACTGCTCGAGGCGGGCAAGAGCGTATGCGTGCTGGAGGCCTTCGAGGTCGGCCATGGTGGTTCGGGGCGCAACGTCGGGCTGGTCAACGCCGGCACCTGGATCAAGCCCGACGATGTGGAAGCCACCCTGGGCGAAAAGACCGGCGGCCGCCTCAACAAGGTACTGGGCGATGCGCCGGCAATGGTGTTCGAAGCCATCGAGCGCTACCAGATCGACTGCCAGGCGCGCCATCAAGGCACCTTGCACATGGCTCACAACGCCGCCGGCCTGGAAGACCTAAAGGCCCGCGAGGCCCAGTGGCGCCGCCGCGGCGCGGATGTCGAGCTGCTGACCGGCGCCACCTGTGTGGAGCATTGCGGCACCGACAAGATCACCGGCGCGCTGCTGGACCGTCGCGCCGGCACCATCAATCCCATGGGCTATACCCAGGGCCTCGCCGCCGCCGTGCTGCGTTTGGGCGGCACCCTGCATCAGCAATCGCCGGTCAGCGAGCTGCACAAGCAGGCCGATGGCTGGCGGGTGCGCACGGCCCTGGGCACGGTCACGGCCGAGAAGATCGTGATTTCCACCGGTGCCTACACCGAGGGCGACTGGACCGAGGTGCAGCGCAACTTCTTCCGCGGCTATTACTACCAGGTTGCCTCGAGGCCGTTGAGCGGCGCGGCGGCCGACACCGTGCTGCCCCACGGCCAGGGTTCGTGGGACACCCGCACGGTGCTCAGCAGCATCCGCCGTGACGATCAGGACCGCCTGCTGCTGGGCAGCATGGGCAAATCGAGCAATAAGCCGGACTGGTTCGTGCGCAGTTGGGCGGACCGCATCCAGGGCCATTACTTCCCGCAGCTCGGCAAGGTCGACTGGGAAATGCACTGGACCGGTTGCATCGACTTCACCCCGGACCACCTGATGAAGCTGTTCGAACCGGCGCCTGGCGTGGTCGCGGTAACCGGCTACAACGGCCGCGGCAATACCACCGGCACCGTGGTGGGCCACGCCCTCGCCGACTACCTGCTCGAGAGCGACAGCAGCGTGCTGCCCATTCCGCTGTCGCGGATGAAAGCGCTGCGCAGCGCCGGGCTGCGCACCTGTTACTACGAAGCGGGCTTCTCGCTGTACCACGCCGGCCAGTGTCTGCGGGTGATCCTCTAGAATCTGATCACGGTCTTTTTAGAACCTGTCTCGGATCTTTTCCTGCACACTATGGGTATGAGAAAGCACCGTTATCCGAGCGATGTGAGTCGCGAGCAGTTTGAACAAATCCGTTCTTTGCTGGAAAGCGCCCGCAAGCGTACCAAGCCTCGCACCGTGGAGCTGTATGAGGTGTGGTGCGCGGTGCTGTATCTGTTGAAAACAGGCTGTCAGTGGCGCTTTCTGCCTAGCGATTTCCCCCGTTGGCAAACTGTGCACCGCTACTTCCGTCAATGGAGTGAGCCTGATCAGAATGGGGTAAGTGAATCGCCCCGGCTTTCCTAGACACTTTCCAAGCTCTGGATATATCGCTTCTCAAACTCCACTGGCGATAGCTGCATAGCGCTGCTGTGCCGGCGTTTAGGGTTATAGAACATC
>NZ_MSXV01000054.1:0-18364 GCF_001945395.1 Pseudomonas sp. PA15(2017)
CTGCTTTGCCCGCGACCTTCGCCCTGGATATAACCCATAAACGACAATGCCCCTATCAACCGATAGAGGCATTGTCTTCAACTCACCCTCGGACTGCTAGGTTTTCACACAGTCTGTATAGGCGCCCTTGTCGTTTCAGTGATGGCCCGGTGTGTCGGGCTTGTCGAGGGTTTCGAACAAGGCGATCTGCAGGCGGGTGTGCACGCGGACGAACCAGCGCCACAGCACGGCTACCACCCCGGCTGCGACCACGCCGACCAGCAGCAGCATGTCGTTGGACGGCAGGATGCTCGACGACAGCGCGGTGAGCAGCACCATGATGCCGACCAGCGACAGCAGCGGAATCACCTCGGAAATTACCTTGCGCACCCGCGCTGTGTGGCGGCCGGCCTTCTCCTGGCGCACGCCCATTTCGGCGAGCAGCATGGAAAGTGCCTTGATCTTGCGGTAAGCAGCGATCAGGCATGGCAGCGAGAGAATCAGCGCGGCGCCCCAGATCACCGCCTTGCGCAGGTTTTCCTGGTCGATCCACTCGGCCAGCCAAGCACCGATCTGCGCGGCGAAGAAGGCGATACCCAGGAAGATCGCCACCACGAAGGCCAGGTTGACCAGCACCTGCAGAACGATCTTGCGGATCAGGCCGGCCAGCACCGCGCCCTGCCCCTGCGGCTGGATGCTGCGCAGCCACTCACCGTACAGCGAGAACACCCGCGACACGCGCTGCGGCATCACGTTGCCAAGGCTCACCGCCAGCGGGTCGGCGGCGCGGATAAGGTAGGGGGTGGTCAGGGTGGTGATCACCGACACGGCCACCGCCACCGGGTACAGGAAGTCGCTGGTCACCTGCAGGGTCATGCCCAGGGTGGCGATGATGAACGAGAACTCGCCGATCTGGGACAGGCCCATGCCGACCCGCAGGGAGGTGCGCCCGTCATTGCCGGCGATGAACGAGCCGACGCTGCACGACAGCACCTTGCCGACGATCACCGCCACGGTGATCACTGCGATCGGCCAGGCGTATTCGATCAGCACGTTGGGGTCGAGCAGCAGGCCGATGGCGACGAAGAAGATTGCGCTGAACATGTCGCGTACCGGCTCGATCAGGCGCTCGATCTGCAGCAGTTGGCGCGACTCGGCCATGATTGCACCGATCAGGAAGGCGCCCAGTACCATGCTGTATTCCAGCTTGACCACCAGCAGGCAGAAGCCGAAGCACATGCCCAGCACCGCCACCAGGAGCATCTCGTTGCTTTCGAACTTGGCCACGTAGGCCAGGATACGCGGCACCAGGATGATGCCAATGACCAACGCGACGATCATGAACAGCGACAGCTTGCCGACGGTGGCGAACACTTCACCGGTCTCGACCGTGCCGCTCAGGGCTATACCGGACAGCAGCGCGATGATGCCGATGCCGAGGATGTCCTCGACGATCAGTACGCCAAAGATCAGCTGCGCGAAGCGCTCGTTCTTCATCTTCAGGTCGCCCAGCGCCTTGATGATGATGGTGGTCGAGGAAATCGCCAGGATCGCGCCGAGGAACAGCGAGTCCATGGTGCTCCAGCCGAAGTAGCGACCGATCTCGAAACCGATCCAGATCATCAGGATGATTTCCAGGAACGCGGCGATGAACGCCGTGGCACCGACGTTGAACAGCTTGCGCAGGCTGAACTCCAGCCCCAGGCAGAACATCAGGAAAATCACCCCCAACTCGGCCAGGGTGCGGATGGTCTCCTCATCGTGGATCAGGCCGAACGGCGGCGTGTGCGGGCCGATCAGGAAGCCGGCGAGGATGTAGCCAAGCACCACCGGTTGCTTGAAGCGGTGGAACAGCACGGTAACCATGCCGGCTACCAGCATGATCACCGCTAGATCCTGGATGAAGCTGATGGCATGCATGAGGAAACGGCTCCTTGTTTTGGGCAGACACGAACGCGCTCGGGCGGTTGCTCGATGGCGCATTGGAGCCTGCTGGAATGGGGAAGATCGGCCCATTTGCTGGGCCACATTGACCGCAGGTTAACACTCGCGCCCAACGCGTCGCGGCGTGGAAATATTCAGAAATATTTGCTGCAAAGCGCGAGGTGGTGCGTGTTACAGCGGCACCCGGAAAAGACGTCGAGCATCCCGTCGAGGTCACCTGCCGGAGGTAACCGCGACGTGCATGCCGCGCTCCCGATCAGCGTATCGGCGCTTGCGCCTCGGCACTGACCTTCAGGTAGCTGCCTGCCACACTGATACCCGCGCCCCCATATTCCTGGCAGCGCTGGTCGATGACTTCCAGCACCTGGATATCCAGACCTTCATGCAGCAGCTCGACGGCGCAGCCGCTGGGCAGATCCTCCGATGCCAACTGAAAGTAGGCTTTCTCGCCCTGCAGCGCGCCCTGCAGGTTACCGATGGCCGCCGGGCCGTATTCTTCCACCTTCAAGCCTGCACGCAGGGGTGAGAAAACCGCCTGAAAGCGGCCATCCGGCTGGCGGCTGATGTCCAGGCTGCTCCATACCGCCGCGCCGGCATAGCGCAGATAGCGGCCTTCGATGCTTTCGCCAAGGGCCTGATAGTCCACGGCGTTGGCCACCGAGCGCAGGTTGTTACGCGTGGCGGTGCCCTGCATGCCATCGGCCAGGGCGACGTTCAGCCAGGCGCGGGCCTGGCCGGGCTGCTCGAGACGCAGGCTGGTCACCACCAGGTTGTTCAACGCCAGCTCACGGGCTGCGAGGCTGTCCGAACCCTGCTGCTCGGCACGCCGCAGCTGTCGCTCGAAGGCTTCGCCGGCATCGTCGTAGCGGCCGGCCTGATAGGCCGCGGTGCCGGCTGCGTTGCACAGGCTTACGCTGTCGCAAGGCTGGGGGGCGGCCTGGGCAATGCCGGCGAACAGTGGCAGCAGGGCCAGGCAGATAACGGAGCGCGTCATGGGATCGTCCTGAAGGAGTGAGAGACTATGGCTCTAGGAGTGAAATGTCGGTACATACGTTGCAGCAATCGAGCGCATAGACACAATCGACCAGCCAACGCCGCGCAGACGGCCGACAATCACGCCCCGTCCACCTGATGAGCGAGACCTTATGGAACCCGGCAACGCGCAACTGACGATGACCGTCCTGATGACCCCGGACATGGCCAACTTTTCCGGCAATGTACACGGCGGCACTCTGCTCAAGTACCTCGACGAAGTGGCCTACGCCTGCGCCAGCCGCTATGCCGGGCGCTACGTGGTCACCCTGTCGGTGGATCAGGTGACCTTCCGCGAGCCGGTACACGTCGGTGAGCTGGTGACCTTCCTGGCCTCGGTCAACTACACCGGCCGCACCTCCATGGAGGTGGGCATCAAGGTGATCACCGAAAACATCCGCGAACGCTCGGTGCGCCACACCAACAGTTGCTTCTTCACCATGGTGGCGGTCGACGAAAACGGCAAATCCACCGAAGTGCCGCCCCGTCAACCGGAGAGCACTGAGGAGCGCCGACGTTTCGAGCAGGGCCGTCAACGCCGGGAGATCCGCCAGGAACTGGAAAACCGTTACCGCGCGCTCAAAGGCGACGGATGACGCGGCTTGCGGCATCGAACAGATGACCAGACATATTTTGTATAAAGACCTTTTAGTTATAAGTAATATTTTAATATAAAATATCGGTCTTTATGGTCGGGCAATCCGACCCTGGCCGTTACGCTGTTCTGCGCGGTATCCGCTGCTGCGCAGGCATGCCAGGCCCTCTTCACCAAGGAGACCGCATGCCGCATCACACCCCCTTGATTGCGACGATCGCTGCCGGCTTCGTGCTGGCCTACCTGTTCGGCAGCCTGGCCAACCGCCTGCGCCTGTCGCCACTGGTAGGCTACCTGCTGGCTGGCGTGATCGTCGGCCCCTTCACTCCCGGCTTCGTTGCCGACAAGGAGCTGTCCCACGAAATCTCCGAGATCGGCGTGATCCTGCTGATGTTCGGCGTGGGCCTGCACTTCTCCCTCAAAGACCTGATGTCGGTCAAACACATCGCCATCCCCGGCGCCGTGGTACAGATCGCCGTCGCCACGTTGATGGGCATGGGCCTGTCCTGGGCGATGGGCTGGGGCTGGGGTGCCGGCCTGGTGTTCGGCCTGGCGCTGTCGGTGGCCAGTACCGTGGTGCTGCTGCGCGCCCTGGAAGAGCGCCAGCTGATCGATACCCGCCGCGGCAAGATCGCCGTCGGCTGGCTGATCGTCGAGGACCTGGTGATGGTCCTGGCCCTGGTGCTCCTGCCGGCGCTGTCCGGTGTGCTCGGCGGCATTCCCCAGGGCGACGGTTCCAGCAGCATCGGCATGCAGTTGCTGATCACCCTCGGCAAGGTCAGCGCCTTCGTGGTGCTGATGATCGTGGTCGGCCGCCGGGTCATTCCCTGGCTGCTGGAGCGCAGCGCCGGCACCGGTTCGCGCGAGCTGTTCACCCTCGCCGTGCTGGCCATCGCCATGGGCATCGCCTACGGCTCGGCGCAGCTGTTCGGGGTGTCCTTCGCCCTCGGCGCATTCTTCGCCGGGATGATCCTCAACGAATCGGAGTACAGCCACAAGGCTGCCGAAGATTCGCTGCCGCTGCGCGACGCCTTCGCGGTGCTGTTCTTCGTTTCGGTGGGCATGCTGTTCAACCCGGCGATCCTGCTCGAGCAGCCGTTGCTGGTCATCGGCACCTTCCTGGTCATCGTGCTCGGCAAGTCGCTGGCGGCGATGCTCATCGTGTTGGCCTTCCGCAAACCGCTGAGCACCGCGCTGACCATCTCGGTGAGCCTGGCGCAGATCGGCGAATTCTCGTTCATCCTCATCGGCCTGGGCATCGGCCTGAATCTGGTACCGGAAGCGGCGCGTGACCTGGTGCTGGCCGGCGCGATCCTGTCGATCCTCTGCAACCCGCTGCTGTTCCTGGTCATCGACCGCCTGCAGCCGTGGCTGGACCGCCGCGAGAACACCACGCCAGCCGACCAGGTCACCGTGGAGCCGGACGAAGACCACGACCTGCACCCGATCACCGAGACCGGCCACGCCATCCTCATCGGCCATGGCCGGGTGGGCAGCCGCATCAGCCGGCGCCTGCGCGAGGAAGGCGTGCCGCTGGTGATCATCGACGACAACCGCACCCGCGCCCAGGAGCTGCGCGAGGAAGGCTTCAGTGTGGTGCTTGGCAACGCCGCCAGCACCCATGTGCTGGAGCTGGCCAACGTCACGTCGGCGCGCTGGCTGATGATCGCCATCCCCAACAGCCTGGAAGCCGGGCAAATCGCCATTCACGGCCGCCAGGCCAATGCCGATCTGGACATCATCGCCCGTGCTCACTTCGATGATGAAGTCGACTATCTGCAGACCCACGAAGCCGATCTGGTGGTGATGGGCGAGCGGGAAATCGCCCGGGTGATGTTCGAGCGTCTCGGCCTCCAGGCGCCCGCGCCGGTTACCCCGCTGCCGGTCATCCCGCCCGGCCTGGCGGGCTGACGCCCAGGCGACCCGACACCCGATTCATGGCGGCAACTGTCACCGTGGATCGGGTAAGCTGGGCGCTCCTCGTCACGAGTTTGCCTGCCATGCTGACCCTCGGCAACCTGTTCATCCTGATGCTGCTCGCTGCCGGCGCTGCCTGGCTGTGGCACGGCCACGGCATTCGCGAGCGCGCGCTGATACGGGTCAAGCAGCATTGCGCCAAGCTGGATATCGAGCTGCTCGATGGCAACGTGGCCTTCCAGCGCTTCGGGGTCGTCCGTGATGGCAGCGGCAATCGCCGCTTCGCGCGGATCTACGGCTTCGAATTCACGGTAACCGGCGAGCAGCGTCATGCCGGGCGTATCGTGATGTTCGGTGCCCATGTGGGTACTATCGAGCTCGACCCCTACCCGTTTCGTGAGCCGCCAGAGGCCTTGCCACCGGTAGCCGAAACGCCGCCGGCACCAGCGCCGCGCAAGACCGGCCAGGTGATCGAACTGCAACAATGGCGCCGCGATCACCCCGCTTCGCGCGACTAATTGGCCTGGCCCCTGTGCTATCGTCGGCCGCCCACCTGCCTGGCTGACCCGCATTGATGTCTTCCCGCTCCCTGCGCATCGCCCTGCTGACCGCCCTGTTGCTGGCCGGCCTGTGCCTGAGCGCCTACCTGGCCGAGCGTCAGGCCGAGCGCCAGCGCCTGCAGGAGGCCGGGCAACAGGCGCAGGAGCAACTGGCCGCCTACGCCGGCACACTGCAGACGCTGATCGACCGCTATCGCGCCCTGCCCGCCGTGCTGGCGCTCGACCCGGAACTCGTGGAAGCGCT
The DNA here is from genome assembly GCF_001945395.1 of Pseudomonas sp. PA15(2017). GTDB lineage: Bacteria > Pseudomonadota > Gammaproteobacteria > Pseudomonadales > Pseudomonadaceae > Aquipseudomonas. The sequence continues at coordinate 6,272 of NZ_MSXV01000054.1, forward strand.
GCAAAGCCCACTCACCCCGGTGCTACAACATCGCCTGAACATCAAGCTCGAAGCCATCAATGCCGCCGCGCACTCTTCCACGTTGCAGGTAATGAACGCCGACGGCCTGGGCGTCGCGGCCAGCAACTGGCGCCTGCCGACCAGTTACGTCGGCCACGACTACAGCTTTCGCCCCTACTTCAGCGAAGCCCGCGAGCACGACACCGGGCGTTTCTACGCGGTGGGCGTGACCAGCGGCATTCCCGGCTATTTCCTCTCCCACGCGGTGCGCGACAGCCCCGGGCGCTTCCTCGGCACCGTGGTGGTCAAGCTGGAGTTTCCCGGCATCGAGCAGGCCTGGAGCCAGAGCCCCCATGTGTTGCTGGTCAGCGATCGCCAGGGCATCACCTTCATCGCCAACCGTCCGGCATGGCGCTACCGCGAGCTACAGCCGATTGCCGCGCCGGTGCGCGAGACTCTCGCCGCCACCCGCCAGTACGACAAGAAGCCGCTGGCACCACTGAGCTATCACCAGCGCCAAGCCCTGGGCGATGACGGTCGCCTGGTGCGCATCGTCAACCGCGAACTGGCCGGTGATTACCTGTGGGAAACCCGTGAACTGGCCAGCGAGGGCTGGACCCTGCATCTGCTACGCGATACCCGCAGCCTCGCCGGCAGCAGCTACACCGCAGCTCTGGCCGCAGGCGGCACCTGGCTGGCGCTGTTCCTGCTGGGCCTGGTGCTGCACCAGCGCTGGCGCATGGCCCGCCTGCGCCAGCGTACCGCCGATGAGCTGCAGGCACTGGTCGAACAGCGCACCGCAGCCTTGCGTACTGCCCAGGACGGCCTGGTCCAGGCCGCCAAGCTGGCAGCGCTGGGGCAGATGTCGGCAGCCCTGGCCCACGAGATCAACCAGCCGCTCACCGCCCTTCAGGTCCATCTCGGCACCCTGCGCATGATCCTCGCCGACGGCGAACTGGAAGAAGCGCGCCAGTCGTTGGTGCGCCATGAGGAACTGCTGCAGCGTATGGCCGCCCTGGCCGGCCACCTGAAAACCTACGCCCGCAAAAGCCCCGGCGGCCTGCGCGAAACCCTGGAGCTGGGCGCCGTGCTCGACAAGGCCCTGCAGTTGCTGGAGCCGCGCCTGCGAGACGTGGCGGTGCAGATCCAGCGCACGCCCGAGCAGCCGGCCTGGGTCGCCGGTGATGCCATCCGCCTGGAGCAGGTGCTGGTCAACCTGATCCGTAATGCGCTGGATGCCATGCTGGACTGCCCGGCGCCGCGCCTGAGCCTGGAACTCACGCTCGATGGCGATCACTGGCTGCTGCATGTCGACGACACCGGCAGCGGTATCGCCGCCGAGGCCCTGCCGCAGCTGTTCGATCCTTTCTTCACCACCAAACCGGTGGGCGACGGCCTGGGCCTTGGCCTGGCGGTGTCCTACGCCATCGTCCGTGAACTGGACGGCGACCTGCAGGCCGCCAATCGCGCCGAGGGCGGCGCGCGGTTCACCCTGCGCCTGCCTGCCGCCACCGCCCCTCAGGAGCTACCATGAAACCCAGCGTGATATTCGTCGACGACGAGGCGCCGATCCGCGACGCCGTGCGCCAGTGGCTGGAGCGCTCCGGCTTCGAGGTGCACCTGTGCGCCAGCGGCCGCGAATGCCTGGAGCAGCTGCCCAGGGATTACCCCGGCGTGGTGGTCAGCGACCTGCGCATGCCAGGCATGGACGGCATGGCGCTGCTCGAACAGGTGCAGGCCCGCGACCCCGAATTGCCCTTCCTATTGGTCTCGGCCCACGGCGACGTGCCCCAGGCCGTGGAAGCCATGCGCCTGGGCGCGTATGACTTTATCGAGAAACCCTTCACCCCGGAACGCCTGCTCGGCAGCTTGCGTCGTGCTCTGGAGAAACGCCAGCTGACCCAGGAGAACCGTCAGCTGCGCCAGCAGGTCGAGCACAAGGACGAACTGGCCGGGCGCCTGCTCGGCTCCTCCGCCACCATGGTGCAGTTGCGTCGCCAGGTGCTGGAGCTGGCACAAACGCCGGCCAACGCGCTGATGCGTGGTGAGACCGGTAGTGGCAAGGAGCTGGTCGCTCGCTGCCTGCACGACTTCGGCCCGCGCGCCAAGGGCCCCTTCGTGGCGCTCAACTGTGCGGCCATCCCGGAGAACCTGTTCGAGAGCGAGCTGTTCGGCCACGAAAGCGGCGCTTTTACGGGTGCTCAGGGCAAGCGCATCGGCAAGATCGAACACGCCAACGGCGGCACGTTGTTTCTCGACGAAATCGAAAGCATGCCCCTGGGCCAGCAGGTCAAGCTGCTGCGCGTGCTGCAGGAGCGCCAGCTGGAACGGCTCGGCTCCAACCAGGTAATCAGCCTCGATTTGCGGGTGGTCACCGCCACCAAGCCGGACCTGCACGAGCGGGTGCGCGAGGGCACCTTTCGCCAGGACCTGCTCTACCGCCTCAACGTCGCCGAGCTGCAACTGCCCGCGCTGCGCGAGCATCGCGAGGACGTGCCGCTGCTGTTCGAGTACCACGCCCGGCAGATCGCCGAGCGCTTCGCGCGGCCACTGCCGCCAGTCACGCCCGCACTGCTGGCCCAGCTGCTGGCCCATGACTGGCCGGGCAACGTTCGCGAATTGGTCAACGCCGCCGAGCGCCACGTACTGGCGCTGCCCGCCTCGGCCAGCCAATCGGCCGCTGTGGATAACTCCCTCAGTGCACGCATGGAGGCCTTCGAGGCGCAGTGCCTGCGCGAGGCCCTGGCGAGCTGCCACGGCGATATGAAACTGGTGACCGAACTGCTGCAACTGCCGCGCCGCACCCTCAACGAAAAGATGCAGCGCCACGGCCTGCTACGCACCGATTTTCTCGACAGCGAGCAGCAACCTGCCGGCTGATCCGCGCCTGGCAATTTTCCGCAAGCACCCGAGCCGGGCTGGCGGATTTTCGCTAGCAAAACCTCCATCCATCTCGTCGAAAGCCCCGTATCAGGGGCTTTTCGCACTCTGGCACAGCCCCTGCAACAGGCCCTGCCAGCGCCGTCTGCGGCGTACAAGAATAATGACGAGATCGAGGTTCCCCGATGGAAAGCTCCAGCACGCTGTCTGCCTCTGCGCCCACGCGCACCACATCCCAACGCGTCAAATCGATTTTCAGCGGTTCGGTCGGCAACCTGGTCGAATGGTACGACTGGTACGTCTACGCCGCCTTTTCCCTGTACTTCGCCAAAGCCTTCTTCCCGCAGGGCGACCTGACTGCCCAGTTGCTCAACACCGCCGCGATCTTCGCCGTGGGCTTCCTGATGCGCCCGATCGGCGGCTGGCTGATGGGCATCTACGCCGACCGCAAGGGCCGCAAGGCGGCGCTGTTGGCCTCGGTGCTGCTGATGTGCTTCGGTTCGCTGATCATCGCCCTAACGCCCAGTTATGAAACCATCGGCGTCGCCGCGCCCGTGTTGCTGGTGGTCGCCCGCTTGCTGCAGGGCCTGTCGGTCGGCGGCGAATACGGCACCTCGGCCACCTACCTCTCGGAGATGGCCACCAAGGAACGCCGCGGCTTCTTTTCCAGCTTCCAGTACGTGACGCTGATCTCCGGCCAGCTCATCGCCCTGGCGGTACTGATCATCCTGCAGCAGACCCTGACCGTCGAACAGCTGGAAACCTGGGGCTGGCGCGTGCCGTTCGTGATCGGTGCGCTGTGCGCGGTAGTGGCCATGTACCTGCGTCGCGGCATGGAGGAAACCGACTCGTTCAAGAAGACCGATGCGCCGAAGGAAAACATCATGCGCACCCTGCTGCGCCATCCCAAGGAGCTGCTCACCGTGGTCGGCCTGACCATGGGCGGCACTCTGGCCTTCTATACCTACACCACCTACATGCAGAAGTACCTGGTCAACACCGTAGGCATGAGCAAGAACGACTCGACCATGATTTCGGCGGCCACGTTGTTCCTGTTCATGCTGCTACAACCACTGGTCGGTGCGCTGTCCGACAAGATCGGCCGCCGCCCGATCCTGATCGCCTTCGGCGTACTGGGCACGCTGTTCACCTACCCGATCCTGACCACCCTGCACACGGTGCAGAGCTGGTGGGGCGCGTTCTTCCTGATCATGGCAGCGTTGATCATCGTCAGCGGCTACACCTCGATCAACGCGGTGGTAAAGGCCGAGCTGTTTCCCACCGAGATCCGCGCTCTGGGCGTCGGCCTGCCGTACGCGTTGACCGTGTCGATCTTCGGCGGCACCGCCGAGTACGTGGCGCTGTGGTTCAAGAGCGTGGGCATGGAGAGTGGCTTCTACTGGTACGTGACCGGCTGCATCGCCTGCTCGCTGCTGGTGTACATCACCATGAAAGACACCCGCACCCACTCGCGGATCACCACCGACTAAACCAGCCAGGCCGGGCGCCCTAGACGGCGCCCTTCTAGAACCTGTTGACGATCTATCGGCTCGGCATCAGCGCTTTGGCTGCGAAGCGGCGCAAGCGGCCGTTCCCCGATCCACTGTGGGAGCGCGCCATGCGCGCGAAAAATCGCGGGCATGGCCCGCTCCCACAGGTACTGCATCAATGGCTGCTATTGCCTTGTAGCAGACGCTTTATGCCGGCTAAAAAGATCGCCAACAGATCCTTACAGCCGGCAGGCCGCCATACCGGTCCGCAGCGTCGCCTCGTCCTGAGGGCCGGCGAAGATCAACTCCAGCCGCGAATCCTTGCGCCATTCGCTGTTCTGCCAGTGTAGCGCCTGGCCTTCCAGGGCATTGATCGACAGCCAGCCTGCATTGGTCTGTAGCACCAGCTTGGCGCGCCGCCAGGGCAACCTTGCCAGCCATTGCTGGGTGGTCAGCAGGTCGAAGCGCTGGCTCGGATGCCAGCGCCAGCCGATGCTCCAACCTTCGGGCTGATCCTGGATCAGGCAGATCGGCTCGTCGGCGCTGCGCCAAATCATGGATGGTGAACGTGGACCATCGGGCAACACACCACCCGCACTCGCCGCGCGGGCTTCGGCCCGGGGCAGTTGCTCGAACGGCAGGCGGCCCTGGCTGGTCCAGTACGGCGCCAGTGGCAGTTCGGCCGTCAGGCGCACACGGCTGGCATCGTCCAACCCCTCGCTTTTGTTCAACACCAACAACCGCGCATGGGCCAATGCCTCACGCTGGCTTTCTGCCAGCGGCTCACCGGCAGCCAGTGCCGCGGCGTCGAGCACCATCAGCAAAGGCTGCACGGCCAGCACGCCGTCCCAGGGCTCTTGGCCAAGCTGTTCGAGCAGGCTCAGCGGGTGACCGAGCCCGGACGGTTCGATGAACAGCCGATCCGGTGTGGCCTTGCGCAGCAGCCGGCCCAGGCCGACCTGGAACGGCACACCGTTGACGCAGCACAGGCAGCCACCGGCCACCTCGCTGAAACTCAGGCCATCTTCGTCGCGGGCCAACAGGGCGGCGTCCAGGCCGATCTGCCCGAACTCGTTGATCAGCACCGCCCAGCGCTCATCGGCAGGGCGCTGCGCCAGCAGCTGATGGATCAGGCTGGTCTTGCCGGCGCCCAGTGGGCCGGCGATCAGGTGGGTGGGGATCTGGTTCATCATGGCACTATGGTGAAGGCTCCGTGACCTTAGTAAAAGCCTGGCTTGCGCTGATCGAGCGGCCCACCTAAAGTCGCCGCATCTCTGATGGAGTCGTTACGATGCGCCGTTTGCTGCCCCTGCTGTTGTGTGGTTTGTCCGGTCTGGCCTGGGGCGAAGCCTGCGTGGTGCATAGCCAGGCCGAGCGGCTGGACGTGAAAGTCTGCCAGCAGAACCGCAGCATTCCGCCGAACCTGTTCCGCACCGGTTTCTGCCAGCCGCAGCTCAAGGGCCAGCAGGTCGACGTCAGCTTCGTCGAACAGTGCCCGGTCGGCGCCTTTGGCGTGTGCCGCAACGCCCGCGTCGGCGGTACGCCGTACCAGCAGGACATCCATTATTACGGCGTGGCCGAAGACGCCGCCTACCTCAAGCCGTTCTGCGAAAGCCAAAGCAAAGGCGTGTGGATGGCCTACTAGGGTCTGTTCCCATTTCACGCACGGCCGCGCCGGAGCCAGTTTTTGTGCGAGGCAAGGGCCGCGCCCGCTCCAGGCGGGCTTGCGGCATTTCCCACATCCATGTGGGGCACACAGATGCGAAGTTTGGCGGGCCAAATGAGCCATCGAGTAACGCCGCATCGCACAAAAACTGGCCCGGCCCTTCGGGTGGGGGCGCCTAGGTTGCGCGGAAAATGGCCTCCGCTGTCGTTGCAGGACTTGGCAAGGGAAAACGCGGACGGCTAGTCCATTCCCTGCGTCCTGCGCCTAACCGGAGGCCATTTCTCGCTGCAACGCGGCTCGCGCTGAAACGGGAACAGACCCTAGGGTCTGTTCACAATCTTTAAACCCAGGTTCGCCGATTTTGGCAGCCAATCGGCAGGGCGGTCATCGGCGCAGTACCTGTGGGAGCGGGCGGGGACGCCTATTCCATGCCCGTGATTTTTCGCGGGCATGGCCCGCTCCCACAATGGGTCGGCGAAATGCCGCTTGTGCCTTGCAGCAGCCGCTTCATGCACAGACAGATCGTGAACAGGTTCTAAGCCGTCATTCAATCGTCATCTCTATCAGCGTAAATACAGTCTCTCTTGGCTACCGGACAGGCCCGGTGGCGGTGTTGCTGCGCCCAGGCGCAGCATTTTTTTGTCCGCGATTCAGGCCAGCCAGTCCAGGGTCAGCAGCAGGCGACGCTCACCGGCTGGCAAGGTCGGCGAGCGATGGATCAGCCCGCGCCCGTCGTTGCCCTCCCAGCGCTCGCCCTTGACCAAAGCTACATGGCCACAGCCGATCTGCTCGACCACTGCGCCCTCCCTGGGCAACGCCTGCGTACCGCCCAATAGCTGGCGCGGCAGATCGCCTTCGGCCAGCCACTGGCTACCAGGGCCGGCGTAGCTGGTGATCAGCCGTAGCGGCACATGGTCGACGTGAAAGCGCGGGCACATGGCGCCATCCAGCGCACGCAGGCGCAGGCCGATACGCCGCGCATCGAGCAGGCAGGCATAGGCGCGCACCAGCCAGGCCACGTCCGCCAGGAAAGCCGCCTGGCCAGGCAGATCGCTGTAGCCGCTGAGCAGCCCGTGCAACGCCGGCTCGGCTTCCGGATCGGCCAGCTCGATGCTCAACGATTCGGCCAGCGGCTCTCTCTGAGCCAGCAAGGTGCCGGCGAATGCGGCGAGGTGTTCGGGCAGCCAGCGCTGCCAGACCGCCAGGTTGACGTCATCACGCAAGGCTTCACCCAGCACGTCGATGCGCTCGCTGCTGACCTGTTGCGGCACCGGCCTGATCTTGAGTGCCAGCATCAGGCGGCCTCCTGCCAGGGGCCGAACGGATCGGGCAGGCGCAGCCAGTTCTCGGTGCCGGCGGCCATTTCCGCATCGCTGAGCAGACAATCGTCCAATTCGGCATGCAGCCGGGCAAAGTCGATGTGCTGGCCGATGAATACCAGCTCCTGACGGCAATCACCGCTGACTTTGTCCCACTGGCGAATGATGCCCTTGAGCGCGTCCTCGTCCTGGGGCCACTGGCTCTTCGGCACGAAGCGCCACCAGCGCCCGGCCAGGCCATGACGCATCAGGCCGCCGGCCTGAGACCAGCTGCCCGCCTCCTGATACTTGCTGGCCAGCCAGAAGAAGCCCTTGGAACGCAGCAACCGGCCATTGGTCCATTCGCGGCTGAGAAATTCAAAGAAACGCTGCGGGTGGAACGGCCGCCGTGCCCGGTAGGCACTGGAGGCGATGCCGTATTCCTCGGTTTCCGGCACGTGCTCGCCACGCAGCTCCTTGAGCCAGCCAGGCGACTCGGCGGCGCGCTCGAAGTCGAACAGGCCGGTATCGAGAATGGCACCCAGGGGCACCGCCCCCATGCTCATCGGCACGATCCTGGCGCGGGTGTTGAGGCGGCGCAGGATGGCGGTCAGCTCTTCGCGCTCGGCCCGGCTGATCAGGTCGATCTTGCTGATCAGCAGCACGTCGGCGAATTCGACCTGCTCGATCAGCAGGTCGGTGATCGAGCGCTCGTCGCCCTCGCCCAAGGTTTCACCCCGGCTGGCGAGGGTTTGCGCGGCCTGGAAGTCGAGCAGAAAATTCACCCCATCGACCACCGTGACCAAGGTGTCCAGGCGTGCCAGGTCGGCCAGGCTCTGGCCCTGCTCGTCACGAAAGGTGAAGGTCTCGGCCACCGGCAGCGGCTCGGAGATGCCGGTGGACTCGATCAGCAGATAATCGAAGCGACCCTCACGAGCCAGCTTGCTGACCTCGTCGAGCAGGTCCTCGCGCAGGGTGCAGCAGATGCAGCCGTTGCTCATCTCGACCAGCTTCTCTTCGGCGCGGTTGAGGGTCACGCCCTTCTGCACCTCGCTGCCGTCGATGTTGATTTCACTCATGTCGTTGACGATAACGGCGACGCGCAGGCCGTCGCGGTTCTTCAGCACATGGTTGAGCAGGGTGCTCTTGCCGGCACCCAAAAAGCCGGAAAGCACGGTAACGGGAAGGCGGTCGGACATGGCGGGTTCCTCATCGGCATCAGGTTTTCACAGGTCACGTTGGTGGCGTTCGCGCTGTTCTTCGCGCTCTTTCGCCTCGATACACAGGGTGGCGGTAGGCCTCAGCAGTAGGCGCCGCAAACCGATCGGCTCGCCGGTTTCCCGGCACCAGCCGTACTCCCCACGGGCCAGGCGCTGGAGGGCCTGGTCGATCTTGTCGAGCAGCTTCTTCTCGCGCTCCAGCAGGCGCAGTTGCCACTGACGCTGCTCTTCGCGGCTGGCGATGTCGACTTCATCGGCGGGCCGTTCCTGCTCGCGCAACTCGCCGAACTCATCGGCGATGCGCTGCTGCAGCGCCTCGCGCTGGGAGGTCAGCAGGTCATGAAAAAACGCTTGCTGAGCATCGTTCAGGTAGGCCTCGGCAGGTTGGGCCAGCAATTCATCGGCAGTCATGGTGCGCTCACGGGCAATTCAATTGTTATAACATAACATTAAATACATTGTTGTCACGCTGATACGCCGAGGAAGCCGATGAACAGCCAGACCCTGCCGGATATCGCCGCACAACGCAGCGCCCATACCAACGTGCCGCTCGATTGGGTGGGCATGCGTGGCATCGCTCTGCCCGTGCTATTGGGCGAACAGCCAATCAATGCTCAGGTGGACGCCGGCGTCAGCCTGGATGACGGCCAGACGCGCGGTATCCATATGTCGCGTCTCTATCTGGCCTTGTCGGCATTGCAGGGCGAACCGCTGTCGCCCGCTTTGCTTCGCTCTGTGCTGGAAAACTTTCTGGTCAGCCACTACGGTCTGTCGCAATGCGCTTACTTGGGGTTGCGCGGCGATTGGCTGACTCTCCGTCCGGCGCTGATCAGCCCGCTTTCCGGTTACAAGGCCTACCCGTTGACGATCAGTGCTCGACTCGATCCCGCAGGTTTCCACCTGGAGCTGGGTCTGCAAGTGGCCTACTCATCGACCTGCCCCTGCTCGGCCGCCCTGGCCCGGCAGTTGATCCAGCAGCGCTTCATGCTGACTTCGCGGATCGCCCGCTGGATTTCGACGCCCTGCACGCCTGGCTTGGCAGCACCGGCATCGTCGCCACGCCCCACAGCTAACGCAGCGACGCACACATTCGCGTGCGCCTGCCCGACGAAACCGACGCCCTGCCCTTCCTGGCGCTGCTCGACGGCGCTGAAACCGCCCTCGGTACCGCCGTGCAGACCGCCGTCAAACGCGCCGATGAACAGGCCTTCGCCCTGGCCAACGGCCAGAACCTGATGTTCTGCGAAGATGCCGCCCGCCGCCTGCACCAGACGTTACTGACGATGCCGGACATCGCCGCCTTCCATATCCAGGTGACCCACGCCGAAAGCCTGCACGCCCACGATGCGGTGGCGTGCGTCAGCCACGGCTGGTGATGATGCCTGGCGGCGCCATGCCGATTTCGTCATCGCACCGGTGCACGTCTCTCAAGCCGCGCGTCATGCCCGACGTCACCCTGTAAGCCTGCGAAGGGCATATAGGCGCAGCGTCCATGAAGCGCATCGAGATGATCGATTCCCACACCAGCGGTGAGCCGACACGGCTGGCGATAAGCGGCTTCCCTGACCTGGGCAGGGCGCAGCGTGGCAGCGATGTACTGATCAGTGCCCTGCTCTGCGAGTCGGTCGATCCCTATGCCTGTGCCGGGGTGATCTTCTTCACATGGGTGCGGCCACGCGCTATCTGTTCGATTGGCCGCCAGCGGCTGCCTCCTCCACCCGCCATCCCGGCGCGAATCGACACCCTGATGAAGCTGGAAACACCGTCACAGAGCGGCTTACCTGGGAATCAGTCCTATTCTCACTGCCCCACAGGCTGCACACATCAAACGGTAACAAAGCGGGTAGTGCGGTAACGCTTTTGCGCTCTGAAGCACGTCAGAAAAAGTGCATAAAACCTTAAGTAATTGATAAATATAGATATTCTAAAACTGGCACAGGTTATGCTCTATCTCTCGTACAACAAAAATAACAAGACACATCTGATAACAAGAACAAGACAACGGCTCTAGCATAAGAAAGACAAAAACGCAGAGACGCAGCTAACTGATTTCTTTGGAGAGGACCGCCCTCGGGCTTGTACCGCAACCGGGTCGAGAACAATAAAACTGCTTTGCAAGGCAGCGACAGACGGGTTGGATCTCAGGATCACGGCAACATCAGCGTCCAAACAAATCCGTTCGCTCTTGGCCTCGCTTGGAGGCCTCGGCTAAAACAAGAACAACAGGCCGGTAGCACTAATAAGAACGATGATTCAAACAAGATTTGGGGGAGCTTCGGCTCCCCCTTCTGCTTTCTGGCTATCAGCTTTTCCTACCCTCCACGGCTACGGCCAGTTCCTCCCGCTTGAGTCGCTCAGTGGCAAGCCCTGCAGCAGCGCGCTTGGTGGTGATCGGCTGCCGTGACGCGCAAGTCTGCCAATAGCGCAGCGCTCGCCAGGGAATTACCGATCATTACTGGCGTTCACGCGGCGAATGGTGCCAGAACCGCTGGTTTTGCGAGATGGCCATGATGGTCTTGTTACGAGGGTGGAGCTTTAAGTCTTCAAGCCGAGGTTCCGCGACTTGGCAGCTAGGTGTGATCTCTCAGTAGGTTGTTCATCCGGGGCGTTCCCGGAATTCTGGAAGCGCGACCAACACAGCCTTCCAGGAGCCCCGGATGAACTTGCATAAACATGCCCGTCTTACCCCTCGAGGTCGAGCCCTTCTCGTGCAGGCATGCTCGATGGATTACGTGTCGAAGATGCAGCACAAGCCGCAGGAGTCAGTGTCCGCACCGCCTACAAATGGCTCAGGCGCTTTCGTGAGAAGGGCGAGGCCGGCCTGATGGATCGCTCGTCACGTCCGCATTCATGCCCTCATGAGACGGCAATCGACCTCATCGCACAACTGATTCAACTACGCCAATCTCGCCATACCTACCGACAGATCGCGCTGGCACTCGGCGTGGCCGTCAGTACCGTTGCGCGCCGTCTCAAACAAGCGGGCTTTCATCGGTTGGCCGAGCTGGAGCCCGCCCCTGCAGTGGTGCGCTACGAATATCCCAACGCCGGCGATCTCCTGCACCTGGACATCAAGAAGCTGGGCCGATTCTGGAGGCCAGGGCACCGAGTTACGGGGGATCGTCTGCAGGGCTCCTTTGGCGCCGGCTGGGAGTTCGTTCATGTAGCCATCGATGACGCGTCTCGGCTGGCCTTCACCAGCCTGCACCCAGATGAGCGCGGCAACAGCGCCTGTCGAGCCCTGCTGCAGGCGTTGCGCTACTACCGCGGGCTGGGCATCCGCTTCAAACGCGTCATGACAGACAATGGTGCCTGCTACCGCTCTCATTCTTTTCGGCGCTTATGTGCTCGGCTAGGGCTGAAACACATGCGCACTAAACCCTATACACCGCGCACGAACGGCAAAGCCGAACGTTTCATTCAAACGAGCCTACGTGAGTGGGCCTATGCACGCAGCTATGACAGCTCCGAACAACGAGCCAGGCATTTGCCAGCCTGGCTGCACCACTACAACTGGCACAGGCCGCACAGCAGTCTCA
>NZ_MSXV01000054.1:18374-130380 GCF_001945395.1 Pseudomonas sp. PA15(2017)
GGCGCAGCCCTGTGGAAGCGGGCGAGGACGCCTGGTCCATGCCCGCCATTTTTCGCGCGCATGGCGCGCTCCCAAAATGGATCGGGGAGCGGCCGCCTTTGCCTTGTAGTTGCCGCAAAGACGCATACAAGACGTTAAGCAGGCTGTTACGGGCTGTGGATAACTCGACCACCTGCGCTTCGAGGTAGATTCCCGCCAATACCGAGCAAAAATCGCCGACATGAAAAAGGCCGCATCCCATTAGGGATGCGGCCTCTGCCACTGCGCGTTGAGCTTACGGCAGCGCGTAAGCGATCACGTAGTCACCGCGATCCGGCGACTGCCGCGCGCCGCCGGCGGTCACCACGATGAACTGCTTACCGGTCTTCGGCGACACGTAGGTCATCGGTGTGCCCTGGCTACCGACTGGCAGGCGCTGTTTCCAGATTTCCTTGCCCGTGCCGCTATCGAAGGCGCGCAGGTAGTAATCCTGGGTACCGGCAAAGAACACCAGGCCGGACTGGGTGGCCAGGGAGCCGCCCAGGGTCGGCATGCCGACCGGCATCGGCAGGCGCATCTTGATGCCCAGTGGGCCAGTGTCCTGGACGGTGCCGACCGGTACCTGCCAGGCGATCTTCTGGGTCTTCATGTCGATGGCGGTCAGGGTGCCGAACGGCGGCGCCTGGCAGGGAATGCCGGCCAGCGACAGGAAGCGGTTCTTGTTGACCGCGTATGGCGTGCCCTTGAGCGGTACCGCGCCCATGCCGGTGTTCACCGCTTCGCCGCCGGACGAAGCCGGGCCACGGTTCTCTGCCGGAATCATCTGCACCCACAGGCCCAGGCGCATGTCGTTGACGAAGATGTAGTCATTGACCGGGTCGGTGGACAGGCTGCCCCAGTTCATTCCGCCCAGGGAGCCGGGGAAGCTTAGCGACACATCGGTGCCCGGCGCGGTGTACAGGCCCTCGTAACGCATCTGCTTGAAGCTGATGCGGCAGAGCATCTGGTCAAAGGGCGTGGCGCCCCACATGTCCGATTCGGTCAGGGTCTGCGCGCCGATCTGCGGCATGCCCACCGACCGCGGCTGCTCGAGCGCATATTGCTCGCCCTTGATGTCCGCGGCCTTGACGGGCACGTTGCGCACTTCGGTCAGCGGCTGGCCGGTGGCACGGTCGAGCACGTAGATCTGCCCGGCCTTGGTGCCGATCACCACGGCCGGCACCTTGCTGCCGTCGGCCCTGGGGAAGTCGATCAAGCTGGGCTGCATCGGCAGGTCGAAGTCCCAGAGATCGTTGTGCACGGTCTGGTAGACCCACTTCTGCGCGCCGGTGGTGGCGTCCAGCGCGAGGATGGATGCGCCGTACTTGTGGTTCAGCTCGGTACGCTCGGCGCCATACAGGTCGGTCGAGGAGCTGCCCATGGGCAGGAACACGGTGTTCATCGCCGGATCGTAGGACATCGGCGCCCAGGAGTTCGGTGTGCTGCGCACGTAGGTCCGATCGCCTTCCGGAGCCTGGCGTTGCTCGGGGTTGCCCGGGTCGAAGGCCCAGCGCATGGCGCCGGTGACCACGTCGAAACCGCGAATCACGCCGCCGGGCATGTCGGTCTGCACGTTATCGGCCACACGGCCGCCCACCACCACGGTGGTACCGGCCAGCAACGGCGGCGAGGTGAGCTGATAATGCGGATCCGGCGCGGCACCCAGGCCGGCCTTGAGGTCGACCTCGCCGTTGTCGCCAAAGCCTTCGCACAGCGCGCCGGTATCGGCGTCCACCGCGATCAGGCGGGCATCGATGGTATTGGTCAGCAGGCGGCGACGGCAGTTGGCGCCTTCGGCGATGGCCACGCTCGGCACCGCGGCAGCGCCCGCAGCGCTAGGCTGCTGCAGCGGCGCGTCGGCATCGAAGTAGGCCAGGCCACGGCAACGCTGCCACACCGAGGACTGGGCGTTGATGTCGTTGCGCCACAGCTCGCGACCACTGTCGGCATCGAGGGCGATAAGGTTGTTGTGTGGCGTGCAGATAAACACCTTGTCGCCGACCTGCAACGGTGTCAGCTGATCCTCGGCGCCGTTGCCATTGCTTTCGGCCACGTCACCGGTACGGTAGGTCCAGGCAACCTGCAGGTCCTTCACGTTGGCACGGGTGATCTGATCGAGCGCGGCGAAACGGCTGCCGCCCGCGGTATTGCCGTAATGCTGCCAATTCTTCTGCGCCTGGATCGGGTCGACCGGCTGCACGGCCGGGCCATCACCCGTGGCCGCCACGGTGGGATGGGGCACGAAGGTCGCCCCGAACCCGGCGACCAGCGACACTGCCAGTACGGCGGCCAGCGCATAGGCACCACGCCCGCCGTTATCGCCGGCGGCCTTTTTCAGCGCCGGATAGATAAGCGCCACGACCAGGGCGATCACCCCGAAGGTGAACAGGCGCGAGAACAGCGGCCAGAACACCAGGCCGACATCAGCCAGGGCCCAGGCGACGGTGGCGAGCATGGCCAGCGCAACTACCCAGGCGCCTGCCGGTTTACGCGCGGCGATCAAGCCACCTCCGACCAGCAGCGCCAGGCCCATGAGCAGGAAATACCAGCTACCGCCAAGGCTGGCGAGGTAACCGCCGCCACCGACCAGGACGACGCCGACCAGAGCGGTCAGCACGCCGACGATCAGCAGCACGGCCCGTGTGCCACGAGAGGCACCTTTACCATCGTTCATTTTTTGAGCGTTCCATTGATTTATAAAAACGAAGGCGCAGCGATGCCGCGTCTCGACCAGCAAAGAGCCAGCGCTACCGTTTTTTTGTAGTTGTGATGTGCAGAGGCGGCTTGCACCGAGGTGAATCGGACTGCGCGAGCAAATTAACCAAATGGTACATTTTATGCGACAGCTTGTCGCGGGCAGTCGCCAGTTGATGGCGCAAAGCGGTCGATAATCGAACGCTAGCGTTCGCCGGTGGCTTGCCGATATTGGCGCGGCGTGAAACCCGTGAGGGTCTTGAATTGCCGGGTGAATGCGCTGTGGTCGGTGTAACCGCACTGCATGGCCACTTCGGTGATCGGCAGATCGCCGAGCAGTAGACGATGGGCGTGTTCCAGGCGCACCTTGTGGATCATCTGCCGTGGCGTGAGGTGGAACACCCGCTTGCAGTAGCGCTCCAGCTGCGCCACGGACATGCCTGCGATTCGCGTCAATTCCTGCATGGTCACCGGCGCGTTGAAGTGGTTGCGGATGTAATCGTCCACAGCCGCCAGCCGGCCATAGGCCGGGTGGGTGTCGCCGGCGGCCTGCAGGTCGACCGAGATACCGACCAGGCCGATGATCCGCTCCTGGCGACCGCGGATCGGCCTTTTGTGCGTCAGGCACCAACCGGGCTCTCGGCTGCCGAACAGGTGCAGTTCCAGCTGATCCTCCAGCACCACGCCCTGTTGCAACACCCGGCGATCCTGCTCGGTATAACCGGGGCCTAGTTGCGCGGGAAACACCTGGGCACTGGTTTTGCCCAGCAAGGGCTGCAGCTGTTTCAAGCCGCAGCGCTGTACCAGTGTGCGGTTGGCCATCAGGTAACGCGCTTGTGCATCCTTGATGAAGATCGCGGCATTGGGGATGGCATCCAGAATCGGCAATAGCGGCGCCATGCCGGCGATCATCTGTTCGATGTTTTCCGGGCGATGTCGGGCATCGTCCAGGTTCAGCATTTCCAGCGGATTGAGCGTCATCGATGACCGGTCCCGAGCCATGGGTTAGGCGAGATTCGCCCTGCAGGCGGCTGCCCTCACCGTCTCGGACGCTCTGGGTCGCTCTGGGTCGCTGGCGAGCATTTTTCCGAGAGTTCTACAGAGCCCTTGCAGGGCGTGGCCTCCAGCGATCTGAAGCTGCACCGAAGACTAACCAAGTCGGATGCCGCAAGGAAGTACCGAGCCTCGGCAAAAGACGGACTATGCCAATTTCGTCATTGAACACGACGAAAACCATCAAGCCTCCGTTGGCCGACAGGTTCACTGTATGAGCCCTGTACGGGCCGCTGCAAAAACCGGTTTTCAGCGCCGAGTAAGTGCCGGGGCATGGGTGAGTTTCGCGCCGCCCTGCCCGGCGCTATCGATTGCAACTTCGAACAATTGAGCAGCCTCGATGCTGCCGCGTCATTGCGCTCTATCGCGATCCTGACGCATGCCACGAAATTACGACTGCCTATCCAATAACCCCAAGAAGGCGATGCGATGTCCAGCTCTGGCAAGTTCAAGAAACAGCTGTCTCTGACAGACCTCACGTTCATTGGCCTGGGAGCCATTTTCGGTTCGGGTTGGTTGTTCGCCGCCAGCCATGTGTCTTCCATCGCCGGCCCGGCTGGCATCTTTTCCTGGCTGCTCGGTGGCTTCGCCGTGCTGCTGCTCGGCATCGTCTATTGCGAGTTGGGCGCCGCCCTGCCACGCGCCGGTGGCGTGGTGCGTTACCCGGTGTTCTCCCATGGCCCGCTGCTCGGCTACCTGATGGGCTTCATCACCCTGATCGCCTTCTCCAGCCTGGTGGCCATCGAAGTGGTGGCGGCCCGTCAGTACGCAGCGGCCTGGTTTCCCTCGCTGACCCAGCCTGGTTCGAGCAACCCGACGGCCATCGGCTGGCTGGTGCAGTTCGCGCTGCTGTGTCTGTTCTTCGCCCTGAACTACTGGAGCGTGAAGACCTTCGCCAAATCCAACAACTTCATCAGCCTGTTCAAGTTCATCGTGCCGTTGCTGGTGATGGCCGTGCTGTTCAGCTTCTTCAAGCCGGAAAACTTCAGCGTGCAAGGCTTCGCCCCGTTCGGCCTGTCGGGCATCGAAATGGCGGTGTCGGCGGGTGGCATCATCTTCGCCTACCTGGGCCTGACGCCGATCATTTCCGTGGCCAGCGAGGTGCGTAACCCGCAGCGCACCATCCCGGTGGCGCTCATCCTCTCGGTGCTGCTGTCCACCGCCATCTACGCGGCGCTGCAGATCGCCTTCCTCGGCAGCATTCCCACCGAGATGCTGACCAACGGCTGGGCCGGGATCAGCAAGGAATTCTCCCTGCCCTACCGTGACATCGCCCTGATTCTGGGGGTCGGCTGGCTGGCCTACATGGTGGTCGCCGATGCGGTGATCTCGCCCAGCGGTTGCGGCAACATCTACATGAATGCCACACCGCGCGTGGTCTACGGCTGGGCACGCACGGGCACCTTCTTCAAGGTCTTCACCCGGATCGACGAGAAATCCGGCATCCCGCGCCCGGCGCTGTGGCTGACCTTCGCCCTGTCGGTGTTCTGGACCCTGCCGTTCCCTTCCTGGGAGGCGCTGATCAACGTGGTCTCCGCTGCCCTGATTCTCAGCTACGCCGTCGCCCCGGTGAGCGTTGCCGCGCTGCGTCGCAGTGCACCGCAGCTGGACCGTCCGTTTCGGGTCAGGGGCTTTGCGGTGATCGGCCCGCTGTCGTTCATCATCGCTGCACTGATCGTCTATTGGTCGGGCTGGAAAACGGTGTCCTGGCTGCTCGGCCTGCAGATCCTGATGTTCGTCGTCTACCTGGCCTGCAAGCGCCTGGTGCCCACCGACCACCTGAGCCTTGGTCAGCAGGTGCGCTCATCGGCCTGGCTGATCGGTTTCTACGCGGTGACCATCCTGCTGTCCTGGCTCGGCAGTTTCGGCGGGCTGGGGGTGATCGCTCATCCGCTGGATACCGCCGTGGTGGCTGCCTGTGCGCTGGTCATCTATTACTGGGGAGCGGCTACTGGTGTACCGGCGGCGCTGGTTCGCCTGGACGCCGACGAGGTGGAAAGCGACGGCGACGTCCCTGCCCCCCGCACCTTCGGCCAGCAGCCCGTGGCCGACGCCGTACGCTGATGCCCTTGCCGACTCTGGAGAACGACGCATGAACCCGTCCATCAACCTCAGCCTCGATCAGGTTCACGGCCTGGCCCTGGATGCACTCACCGCCAACGGCATGGGCGCCGATCACGCCGAGGCCGTGGCCGGGGTGATCACCCAGGGGCAGCGCGACGAGTGTCACTCCCACGGGCTGTACCGATTGCTGGGCTGCGTGCGTTCGCTGCGCTCGGGCAAGGTCGACGGGCATGCCGTGCCCGTCGTCAGTCAGCCGGCGCCTTCGATCGTCAAGGTCGATGCCCGGCATGGTTTTTCCCTGCTGGCGCTGCAGACCGGGTTGCCGCTGCTGTGCGAGCAGGCTCGCCATCTGGGCGTTGCAGCCCTGGTGATCCGCAACTGCTACCACTTCTCGGCGCTGTGGCCTGAAGTCGAAGCCATCGCCGAGCAGGGCCTGGTCGGCCTGGCGATGACGCCCAGTCACGCCTGGGTCGCGCCGGTCGGTGGCAGCAAGGGGGTATTCGGCACCAACCCGCTGGCGTTCGCCTGGCCACGGCCTGCAGGCCAGCCGTTCGTGTTCGACTTCGCCACCAGCGCCATCGCCCGGGGCGACATCGAACTGCACGCCCGGCAGAACAAACCCATCCCGCTGGGTTGGGCGGTAGATGCCCAGGGGGCGCCCACCACGGATGCCCAGGCGGCGCTGGCGGGTGCCATGCAGACCTTCGGCGGGCACAAGGGCTCGGCTCTAGCGGCGATGATCGAGTTGCTGGCTGGCGCGCTGATTGGCGACCTGACCAGCGCCGATTCCATGGCCTTCGACGACGGCGCCGGCGCTGCGCCCTTGCATGGCGAACTACTGCTGGCCTTCGACCCGGCCCGTTTTCTCGGTGATGACTTGGCGCCTGGTTTGCAGCGTGCTGAAAACCTGTTCGCCGCCATCACCGGCCAAGGTGCGCGACTGCCTTCGCAGCGCCGTTTCGAAGCGCGTCAGCGCAGCGAACGCGACGGCGTGTGGATCGACCGCGCGCTCTACCAGGACATCCAGGCCCTGCTGGCCTGACACTCTTCTTTGCATTGGACGATTACATGAAACAGATACGCGTCATCGACTCCCACACCGGCGGCGAACCCACGCGCCTGGTGATGCAAGGCTTCCCCGAGCTGCCCGCTGGCAGCATGGCAGACCAGCGCAATGCCCTGCGCGAGCAGCATGACCAATGGCGCCGCGCCTGCCTGCTGGAGCCGCGTGGCAACGACGTGCTGGTGGGGGCGCTTTACTGCGTGCCGGTCTCTGCGGATGCCACCTGCGGCGTGATCTTCTTCAACAACACCGGCTACCTGGGCATGTGCGGCCACGGCACCATCGGCCTGGTCGCCTCGCTGCATCACCTGGGCCTGATGGCACCGGGCGAGCACAAGATCGATACACCGGTCGGCCAGGTCAGCGCCACCCTGCACGACGATGGTGCGGTGACCATCGGCAACGTGCCGTCCTACCGCTACCGCCAGCAAGTGGCGGTGGAGGTGCCGGGCTACGGGCGTTTTCTCGGTGACATCGCCTGGGGCGGCAACTGGTTCTTCCTGGTCAGCGAACATGGCCAGGACCTGAGCCTGGGCAACGTCGAGCTACTCACCGATTTCACCTGGAAGATGCTGCGCGCCCTCGAAGACCAGGGCATCCACGGCGAAGGTGGCGAGCTGATCGACCACATCGAACTGTTCGCCGATGACGCCAGCGCCGACAGCCGCAACTTCGTCATGTGCCCTGGCAAGGCCTACGACCGCTCGCCCTGCGGCACCGGCACCAGCGCCAAGCTGGCCTGCCTGGCCGCCGACGGCAAGCTGGCCGAAGGCGAGCGCTGGGTGCAGGCGAGCATCACCGGCAGCCAGTTCGAAGGCCGCTTTCAGTGGGACGGCGAACGCATTCGCCCGTTCATCACCGGCCGCGCCCACCTGACCGCCGACGCCACCCTACTGATCGACGAGCAAGACCCCTTCGCCTGGGGCATCTGAATCTCAACGCACAGGCTGCATGCCACCTCTCTCAAGGCCTGCAGCCGGACATACGAACCTTCTGAACGACGGAGCAGCACCATGACCCGCAACATCTTTACCGGCACCATCCCCGCCCTGATGACCCCTTGCACCGCCGAGCGCAAGCCGGACTTCGACGCCCTGGTGCGCAAGGGCAAGGAGTTGATCGAAATCGGCATGAGCGCGGTGGTCTACTGCGGCTCCATGGGCGACTGGCCGCTGCTCACCGAGGCCGAGCGCCAGGAAGGCGTGGCGCGCCTGGTCGCTGCGGGCGTGCCGACCATCGTTGGCACCGGTGCGGTGAACAGCCGTGAAGCCGTGTCCCACGCTGCCCACGCGGCCAAGGTCGGCGCCCATGGCCTGATGGTCATCCCGCGCGTGCTGTCCCGCGGTGCTTCGCCGGCCGCTCAGGAAGCGCATTTCTCCGCCATTCTCGACGCCGCACCGAACCTGCCGGCGGTGATCTACAACAGCCCGTACTACGGCTTCGCCACCCGCGCCGAGCTGTTCTTCAAGCTGCGCCGCAAGTATTCCAACCTGATCGGTTTCAAGGAGTTCGGCGGCGCCGCCGACATGCGTTATGCCGCCGAGCACATCACCTCGCAGGATGAAAACGTGATCCTCATGGCCGGGGTCGACACCCAGGTGGTGCACGGCTTCGTCAATTGCGGCGCGACTGGCGCCATCACCGGCATCGGCAATGCCCTGCCGCGTGAAGTGCTGCAACTGGTGGAATTGAGCAAGCAGGCGGCCAAGGGCGACGCCGTTGCCCGCCGCCAGGCCTGGGAACTGTCCGAGGCACTGAACGTGCTGTCGTCGTTCGACGAAGGCACCGACCTGGTGCTCTACTACAAGCACCTGATGGTGCTCAACGGTGACCGGGAGTACGCCCTGCACTTCAACGAAACCGATGCCCTCAGCGATGCCCAGCGCAACTATGCCGAGACTCAGTACAAACTGTTCCGCCAGTGGTACGCCAACTGGACGGCGGCGCAGAACGTCGCCTGACCCACGCAGGCCGGGCAGGCATCGTCTGTCCGGCCACGTCTTTTTCTGTTCTATCCATTAGCTAGGCGGCCTTCTCGATGAGCACCACCCCGAGCACCGATGGCACATCGGCTCCCGCAGATATCGCCGTGATCGGTGCCGGCATCGTCGGTCTCACCTGCGCCCTGGCGCTGGCACGTCAGGGCCGGCGCGTGACCGTCATCGACCGCCAGGAACCGGGCATGGGCGCCTCCTACGGCAACGCCGGGCACCTGGCCACCGAACAGGTGTTTCCCATCGCCGACCTGTCGATCCTCAAGCGCCTGCCGGCCATGCTGCTGGACCCGATGGGCCCGCTGCGCCTGGACTGGAAGTACCTGCCCCAGGCGCTGCCCTGGTTCGTGCGCTTGCTGCTCAATCTGCGGCCCGCGCCGTTCCAGCGCAGCGTCGCCGGTATTCGTGCACTGAATGAAGGGAGCCTCGCCGCCTGGCAGCGTCTGTTGCACAGCATCGGGCGCAACGACCTGTTCAAACTCGACGGCTCACTGCTGGTGTTCGAGCGCAGCGAATCGCGCCAGGCGCTCGAAGCGCTGCAGGCGCGCATGGCTCAGCAGCAGGTGCCGGTGGCGTTCTGGGATGCCCAGGCGATACGCCAGGCGGCGCCGCAGCTCAGCGAACACCTGCAGGGCGGCTTGTTCTTCCCCGCGACCGGGCACTTCATCGATCCCTACCAGGTGATCCTTGCCCTGGTCGAGGCGTGCAAGAACAGCGGCGTGCAGTTTGTCCAGGCCCAGGTGAACGATGGCCGATTGGTCGCAGACGGCGTTTCGCTGATTACCGACCGTGGCGGCGTGAGCGCCGGCCAGGTACTGATCGCCTGTGGCGCCCATTCGGCGACGCTCACGGCCAGGCTCACCGGCAAGCAGGTGCCACTGGACACCGAGCGTGGCTATCACCTGATGCTGCCCGAGGAACACGAACGTTTGCCGTTCGCCGTCACTTCGCTGGAGCGCAGGTTCATCATGACGCCCATGGCGGGCGGCTTGCGGCTGGCCGGCACCGTGGAGTTCGCCGGCCTCGAGGCCGCGCCGAGCATGCAGCGGGCCTGGCAACTGCAGCGTTTGAGCGAAGGCCTGTTCAAGGACGCGCTGGATGTCGGGGGTGCGAGCCCGTGGATGGGCTTTCGGCCGTCGCTGCCGGACTCGCTGCCGATCATCGATCGGGTCTGCGATGGCAGGGTGTTGCTTGCCTTCGGCCATCAGCACCTGGGCCTGACCCAGGCGGCGGTGACGGCCGAGTTGGTGGCGAACATGCTGACGCCATCCCCTACGCTGGCATCGACATTGCCGAGTTTGACGCCTTACCGGATGTCGCGGTTCTGATGGCCAGACGCGCGTGATACCGCTCCGTGCATGGCAGACTTGCGCAACTTATCAGACATCGTACAATCAAAGCCTTTCCGTACGTGTTCATTACGTCCTCAACAGGAGCTAACAATGCCCGCTACCATCGGCCACAACATCATCGGCGGCGCGTTCAGCGCAGCCGGCTCCGTTATCCACAAGAGCCACGACGCCAGCACCGGCGAAGCGCTGCCCTACGACTTCATCCAGGCCACGCCCGAAGAAGTCGACGCCGCTGCCAAGGCAGCCGCTGCTGCCTACCCGACTTACCGCAGCCTGTCCGCTGCCAAGCGCGCCGAGTTTCTCGACGCCATCGCCGACGAGCTGGACGCCCTGGGTGACGAATTCGTCGCCACCGTAACCCGCGAAACCGCTCTGCCGACCGCCCGTATCCAGGGCGAGCGTGGCCGCACCAGCGGCCAGATGCGCCTGTTCGCCAAGGTGCTGCGCCGCGGCGACTTCTACGGCGCTCGCATCGACCGCGCCCTGCCGGATCGCCAGCCGCTGCCACGTCCGGATCTGCGCCAGTACCGCATCGGCCTGGGCCCGGTCGCGGTGTTCGGCGCCAGCAACTTCCCGCTGGCCTTCTCCACCGCCGGCGGTGACACCGCCGCCGCGCTGGCCGCTGGTTGCCCGGTGGTATTCAAGGCCCACAGCGGCCACATGACCACTGCCGCCCACGTTGGCGAAGCCATCCTGCGCGCCGCCGAGAAAACCGGCATGCCCAAAGGCGTGTTCAACATGATTTACGGCTCTGGCGTCGGCGAGGCGCTGGTCAAGCACCCGGCCATCCAGGCCGTCGGCTTCACTGGCTCGCTCAAAGGCGGTCGCGCCCTGTGCGACATGGCCGCGGCACGTCCGCAGCCGATCCCGGTCTTCGCCGAGATGAGCAGCATCAACCCGGTTATCCTGCTGCCAGAAGCCATCAAGGCTCGTGGCGAGAAGATCGCCGGCGAGCTGGCCGGCTCCGTGGTCATGGGCTGCGGTCAGTTCTGCACCAACCCGGGCCTGGTGATCGGCGTTCGTTCGCCTGAGTTCAGCACCTTCCTGGAAAACTTCACCGCCAAGATGGCCGAGCAGCAGCCGCAAACCATGCTCAACGCCGGCACCCTGAAGAGCTACGTGAAGGGCTTGGAAGCGCTCAACGCTCACTCGGGCATCACCCACCTGACCGGCGCCAAGCAAGAAGGCAACCAGGCCCGTCCGCAGCTGTTCAAGGCTGACGTAAGCCTGCTGCTGGGCGGCGACGAGCTGCTGCAGGAAGAAGTCTTCGGCCCGACCACCATCGTCGTCGAAGTGGCCGACAAGGCCGAACTGCTGGAGGCCATCGATGGTCTGCATGGCCAGCTGACCGCCACCCTGCTCACCGAGCCGGGCGACCTGGCCGGCAGCGAAGAGCTGTTCGCGCTGCTCGAGCAGAAAGTCGGCCGTGTACTGTTCAACGGCTACCCGACCGGCGTGGAAGTCTGCGACTCCATGGTGCACGGCGGCCCGTACCCGGCGACCTCCGATGCCCGTGGTACCTCGGTCGGCACCCTGGCCATCGACCGCTTCCTGCGTCCGGTGTGCTATCAGAACTGCCCGGACGCCCTGCTGCCGGAGGCGTTGAAGAACGCCAACCCGCTGCAGATCGCCCGTCTGGTGGATGGCGCCAGCAGCCGCGACGCGCTGTAAGCGCCCGCTTCGCTGCGACGAGAAAGCCGACCTCAGGGTCGGCTTTTTTGTGGGCGTTTGATCGGCGGTGGTTTTCCCGGGTGTCGCTGCGCTCGGCCCGGGCTACTCTGATTAATAGACCACCTCACGTGGAGCGCGCCAGGCGCGCGAATCGCGGGCATGGCCCGCTCCCACAATTGCTGCGTGCATTAATCAGACAGCCCGTAGGGTGGATAACGCGCAGCTTATCCACCACAACACTTGCAGCTCCAAGGCTGCCAAGGCCTGCGCTGTCGCTCACGACTACCCCCAGGTCGCACTCGAACCCCGCCATACCCGGCGAGCCACGTAGGTTATCCACAGATGGACGCCATGACCCGAACCAGGCGCGTCCGCACGTTGGAGCAATCGCGCGGAGGCTGCCATGAGCGTCACGACTTATCCACAATCGGCAACACCGGTCGACCTGCGCATCCTGCGCAAAGTGATCGCCGCCTCGGCCATCGGCAACTTCGTCGAGTGGTTCGACTTCGCGGTCTACGGCTTTCTTGCCGTGACCATCGCCTCGCTGTTCTTTCCGCCGGGCAACCCGACCCTGGCGCTGCTGCAGACCTTCGCAGTGTTCGCCGTGTCGTTCGCGCTGCGCCCGCTGGGCGGCATCGTGTTCGGCATTCTTGGCGACCGCATCGGCCGCAAGCGCGTGCTGTCGATCACCGTGCTGCTGATGGCCGGGGCCACTACCCTGATCGGTCTGCTGCCCACCTATGCCAGCATCGGCCTGGTCGCCCCGCTGCTGCTGGCCCTGGCGCGCTGCCTGCAGGGCTTCTCAGCCGGCGGCGAATACGCTGGCGCCTGCGCCTTCGTCATGGAGCACGCGCCCACCGAGCAGAAGGCACGCTATGGCAGCTTCGTGCCGGTCTCCACCTTCGCGGCCTTCGCCTGCGCGGCCGGGTTGGTGTTCGGCATGGGCATCTGGCTGGACGAAGCGCAAATGCAGGCCTGGGGCTGGCGCGTACCCTTCCTGATCGCCGCACCGCTGGGCCTGGTGGGCCTGTATATGCGCCTGCGCCTGGACGAATCGCCGGCCTTCCAGGCCCTGGCGGCGCAAGCCCATCCCGAACATTCGCCGCTGCGCGAAACCCTGCGCGAGCATGGCGGCACCGTGCTGTGCCTGTCGGCCTTCATCTCCGCCACGGCGCTGTCGTTCTACATGTTCACCACTTACCTGACCACCTACATGCAGGTGGTCGGCGGCGCAGCCAGGCCTACCGCGCTGCTCGCCAGCCTGGTGGCACTGTTCTTCGCCGCCCTGCTGTGCCCGTTCGTGGGCCGCTACTCGGATCGCGTCGGCCGCCGGCGCACCATCCTCACCGCCGGCATCGCGCTGATCGTCGCGGTGTACCCCGCCTTCACCCTGGCCGCTTCCGGCACCCTGTGGGCCTCGGCCATCGGCGCCATGCTGCTGGCCGTCGGCGCGGTGATCTGCGGGGTGGTGACCGCCGTGCTGCTCTCCGAGCAGTTTCCCACCCGCGTGCGCTACACCGCCTCGGCGTTTACCTACAACCTGGCCTACACGGTGTTCGGCGGCACCGCGCCGCTGGTCGCCACCTGGTTGATCGAGGTGACCGGCAACCGCATGTCGCCGGCCTTTTATCTGATCGCCATCGCCCTGCTGGCGCTGGCAGGCGGCCTGGCGCTGCCGGAGTCGTCGAAACGCTCGCTCGACTATCAGCCCTGAACGATCAGTACGCCACCGAGTAGCTGAGGCCGAAGGTACGCCCCTGCGCCGGCAGGCTGGAGATAGCGCCGTAAGTGGCTGCCGCCTGCTGGCCGTAGACGGTCTTGTAATCGCGATCGGCCAGGTTGTAGATGCCGAAGCCGACCTCGCCGCCAAGCCAGGGCGCATGGGCGATCAGGTCGACCACGGTGTAGCCCTGGATCTTGGTCGCCGGGGTGGCGCGAGTGGTCGGGCTGATCGCGGCGGCCTGGGCATCGTCGTAGGCACGCTCGCTACCGCCCACGGTAAGCGTCTGCAGCCGTAGGCCATAGCCGTCGGCGAAACGCCAGTCACTGTAGAGGGTGGCCTTGAGCGGCGAGACCCGGAAGGCGTTCAGTTCGCGCCAGTCGCCGGCAGCGTCCTTGTACTGGCCACGGGTGTAGGCCAGGGTGCCGCCCAGGGTCCAGCGCTCGGTGACGGGCACCTGCAGGTTGCCCTCGGCACCCCACACGCGCTCGTCGGTGTCGGCCACCGACACGCTGAAGTCACGGTTGAACTGCACCACCTTGTCGGAGGTGTTGTAGAACGCGGTCACCCCGGCATTCAGACCGCGGGCTTCGCCGAAGCGCCAGCCCAGCTCGTAATTGTTCACCTTGATCGAGTCGATGCTGCTGCTATCGATCACGAAGTTGGCCGGCACGTCACGCAACATGCGCTGGGTGTCGGGCAGGCTGAAGCCCTGGGAGAAGTTGGCGAACACCTGCTGAGCATCGGTCAGCGCGTACACGGCGCCGAGGTTGAACAGCGTTTCACTGTGGCGCACGTTGCCGCCCTCCAGGGTGCGCGCCCGGTAGCCGGCCACGGTCGCCGCGGTGACCGCCTCGCCATAGGGGATGGAAGCGTCGACCTCGTTGCGGATGGTTTCGCGGCGTACCCCGGCTTGCAGGCTGAGGCGCTCGGTGAGCGGGTAGTCACCCTGCAGGAATGCGCCGGTCTTGCTCACTTGCACGTCCGGGCCCATGGAGGAACCGAAGGTCTCGCGGTAATTCAGGCCATTGCTGGCAAAGAAGCGGTTGAAGTCATAGAACTGGCCGTCCTGACGATCCTGCTCACGCTCGTAATCGAGGCCATAAGTCAGTTGCAGGTCGCGTCCGCCCAGGGTGAACCCCTTCTGCAACGCGGTGCGCAGACCCCACACATCGATATCGGTGCTCGATTGCAGCACCACGTTGGCCACACCGCCGGGCAATGCGGTATTCGCTGCGCGACTGGCAAAGGGGAACCAGCGCGACTTCTCCTTGCGGTAGTAGGCCTCGGCCGTCAGCTGCTGGCCGCCAAACAGGTCGCGGTTGCGGTATTGCAGGTTGGCGCCGTAATGGCGGGTGCGTGGCTGGTCGTCGAGCTGCAGGCCATCCACCGCGGCATGACTAGGCTGGTAGTTGGGCACCAGCAACGCCGACAGGTTGGGGCCGTAGTCCGGGCCATAATCGCTATCCTGCTCGTCATCGTAGTAGCGCACGCCGCCGCTCAATTGCTGGTCGTCGTCGAGCTGCCAGGTCAGGCGGCCGTTGAAGTCGAAGCTGGTGGTGTCCTGGCGGTCGGTCTGGGCGATTTCCGGGCCGACGCGATCACCATGGGCATCACGGATCTCACCCTGCTTGGTGTAGCCCAATCCGGCGAAGCCGCTGACTGATCCCTGGTGGAAGGCGGCGGTCTGCGACGCCTCGTAGGCCATGGCGTCACGGGCGGCCTTGCCTGGTGTACGCATGCCGATTCGGCTGCTGAAATCGCTGGTCTCTTCGTCGGCATTGCGGGTGATGATATTGATCAACCCGCCGATGGCTCCTGCCCCATAGATGCTGGTAGCGCCGGAGATCACTTCGATGCGTTCGATCATCGCCGGGCTGATGCTGTTGAGCTGGCGCGAACCGTCACGCGAGCCGGTCAACGGTACGCCGTCGATCATCACCTGTACGGTACGCCCACGCATGGTCATGCCGTAGTTGCTGGTGGTGCCGCTGCTCGGCGCCAGCGACGGCACCAACTGGCCGAGGATATCGGCGGTGGAACGGCCAGCCGCCGCTTGCTCGGCGATCTGCTCACGTTCGATGCCGTAAACCGTGCCGGCGATCTCGGCGATGCGCTTGGCCGAGCGCGTGGCCGTCACCACCATCGGCTCCAGCTCCTGAACCTGGCTGCCGCCAACTGCCGGGCGCTCACCACTCTGCGCGAACACCTGGGCACTGACCGCCAGACTCAAAAGCGTGACCTGCATGGATGCCGAAAGATGCCGCATGATGTTCCCCTGTGGATAAGTTACAAAGCGAAGCCGGACGAGAGTTTTTTGATGAGCGGTTTGCAGACCAGCACGCTGAGCACCGACAGGCCCCCCAGCAGCAGGTAATAGCTTGCGTAGCCCAGGCCCTTGGCCAGGAACCCGGACAGCGAGCCGCCGATGAAGAACACCAGCAGCTCGAAACACACCAGCACGGTGAAGTCGGTACCGGCCTGCTGACGCGAACACAGGCGCATGAACAGGGCATAGAGGCTGGTCATCGCGCAGCGCCAGGGTGGCCAGCATCACCAGGCCGAGCCAGGGCGTCGCGGTGGCCGCCAGGCCGCTGGCCAGCAACGCGGCGAGCAGCAGGTAGATGCCGCTGCGCCACCAACCGGCGCGAATCAGCAATACCTCCGGCGCCTGGGTCTTCAGGGCCCTGGCGGTCAGCACTGCCGCCAACAGACCGATGCTGGCACCGGCCACCGACATCAGCACGCCGATCTGCGCCAGCGACCACTGCTGGTCCACCAGCAACGGCGTGAGCATGGCCATGGCCGGTGCTTCGACCGCCCGGTAGAGCAGGATCAGCAACAGCGCCCAGCGCATTTGCGGGCGTCGCAACGTGTGGATGAAGCTGGGCCGCTCGGCGCTCGGCGAATGACGTTCTTCGACGCGTGCCACTGCCAGCATGGGCAGTGCGGCCATCACTGCCAGCGTCAGCAACGCGGCCTGCCAGCCAGCGGTCGGGTACAGCCAGAGCACGCCGGCACCGCCGAACAGGCTGCCCAGTGCAACGCCCATGCTCTGCGCCATGCTGCCCAGGCGGTGATCTTCGGCTGCCAGCGACTCGACCGTATAACCGTCGATGGCGATGTCCTGGGTCGCGGCGAAGGTGGATATCCACAGGCCGATCAGCACGAACAACAGCAGGCCATGCTCGAGCCCGCTCACCGCCAGGGCCAGCAGGCCGGCCACCAGGGCGGCCTGGGTCAGCCACAGCCAGCTGCGGCGCCGGCCGAGCGCATGCAGGTAGCAGCGGTCGACCAGCGGTGCCCAGAGAAACTTGAAGGCCCAGGGGATGTACAGCAGGGCGAGCATGCCGATCCAGCGCAGATCGACGCCCTGGCTGCGCAGGATGGCTGGCAGCGCCACGTTGAAGAAATACAGCGGTAACGCGTGAGCCAGGTAGAGCACGACGATGACCGCCAGGCTCAGCCGCGTTACCGGCGTGAAGTCATTGGGCTGTTGCATCGCTCACCATGCGCTCGGTGATCCACTGAAAACCCTGCTCACGTTCCAGGGTCACGAAATACGGTACGCCCCAGGCGGCGTGCAGCGCCGGTGTATCCAGGCGCTCACGCTCCTTGGCGTCGGCGGCGATACGTACCAGGCCACGGCAGCAGCTCTGGAAGTCCGCCTTGTGGCGCTTGTACCAGGCCCCCTGCACGGCGCGGTAACCCTCGGCCAGACTGGCGCCGGCCTGGGTACTGGAGATGAAGTAGAACGCCTGGCGACGGGCGATCAGGCGCTCGATGCGCGCCAGCCAGTCGCGGATATCGTCAAGGCTGACGTCGCCTGCGAAAACCGCCTCGACCACGGCCTTTTCCGTGATGAACAACCCCATGGCGACACGATTCCCTTGAACGACTCGACGCAACCCCATCGGCTGCGACTGCATTGCACATGAGAATAATTCCGAACAAGCTTGCCCGCTTAGTCAAAAAAAAGGAAAAATTAGCCGCAAGCAAACTTCCCGAGAGACCCGCCATGACGGTCTTCACCTGCGGTCAGCTCAGCGATGTCGCCCATACCCTGGGTGGCAATCTGCATTTCCAGCGCGAGCTGCCAGGCGAGCAGCCGGTGCTCGATGGTGAACAACAGGTGCAGGTACTGAGCGATGGCCTGGTGCTGTACTTCAGCCAGAGCCGCGACCTGGTCGACGCCAACAGCGACAACCGCCTGGCACCGGGAATCACTGCAGCCTTCCTGCTCGGCGGCGAGGCCGAAGTCAGCCTGCCACGCCAGCGCCTGCACTTCGACGCCCGCCCTGGCGGCCAGCGCGCCATGCTGGTCAACCTCACCGCTGCCGATCAGTTTCAGCGCCACTGGCAACGCGAGCGTCAGGAAACCAAGGTGTGCCTGAGCATCAGCCCCGACTGGCTGCAACACTTCGCCCTCGGCAGCCAGTTGCGCAGTGACAACCTGCTGCGATTCAGCCGTAGCCACTGGCAAAGCCTGCTCTGGCAACCGTCTGTGGATATCTTGCAGCGTGCCCACCAGTTGCTCGAACGTGACGCGGGCTTGCCGCCGCTGCTGCAGCGCCTGCAACGGGAGAGTTTCGCCCTCGATCTGGCCAGCGACATCCTGCGCGGTATCGATGCGCCGCCGGAGAAACGCCTCGGCAGCCACCTCGAACGCTGCCTGCTGCGCCTCAGGGATTGGCTCGACAGTGGCGAAGCGAACGACCTCAGCATCGCCGAGATGGCCCGCCAGCTCGGCACCAACCCGGTCGATCTACAGAACGCCTTCCGCAGCCGCAACGGCATCACCATCGCCGCTTATCTGCGCAAACGCCGTCTGGCGCAGGCTTATCACGCCATCTGTCAGCAATCACTGTCGATCGAAGACGCTGCCAGCCTGGCCGGCTATGAACACCTCAGCAGTTTCAGCGCCGCCTTCAAGCGTCAGTACGGGTTTCCCCCCTCGCAAGCCAGGCACTGAGCAGGCCCCGGGCGGCAAGGGGACGCTATGATGGCGCCCTTCCTCGTTCCAATGGGTGCCCCCATGCGACTCGATCCCGTACCTGAACCCGACGGACGCCTGCTCGGCCAATG
Organism: Pseudomonas sp. PA15(2017); assembly: GCF_001945395.1. Lineage (GTDB taxonomy): Bacteria > Pseudomonadota > Gammaproteobacteria > Pseudomonadales > Pseudomonadaceae > Aquipseudomonas. The sequence goes on from NZ_MSXV01000054.1 coordinate 37,092, forward strand.
TTTTCAGCTGCACCAGCCGGCCTCGCTGCAGGCGCTGCTGAGCGCCTATGACGACGTGCCCGACGGGCATCGCCATCTGTTCACCCTGGACGATCTCGCCCAAGCGCTCTACACCGCGATGCATGCGAGCCACTGTCACGACCTGGACAGCGGCGACTGGCTGCAGGAGGCGGGGATCGCCGCGAGCTGGCTGCAAGACGGCTATCCACGCGACGACCTGTCGCTGCAGCAGCGTCTGCATATTCGCCGCATCGGCTTCGAACGTGCCCTGGAGGGAGTCTCTTTTGACGATCTATTCGACAAGGATCTGCGTCTGGACGACGACAGCCTCGCCGATCTGGTAGCAGCCAATACCGACCTGCTTTCAGTGCTCGATGGCGAATGCTACCTGCTGCGCATTCCGGTACAGCGCGCCTGCGAAGCAATTTACGGCTTCGCCAATGGCTACTTTTCCAGCGACCTGTCGCCTCAGGAGAACTTCCGCCTGGCCGAGCATCTGGAACACCACTACGGCTACGCCCTGTTCGGCATCGGCGCCAGCTTCGTCGCCTTCCGTCGCTCACGAGCGCTTGATGAGCACCAGACCGCCAGCCTGCTCGACCTGTTGAACCGCCTGTACGCTCGCGAGGATAACGGCGCTCAGGTTCGGGCACTGTTCGCGGACAGCATCGCCAACCGCGAGCTGCTGGTGCTGCGCTACACCGAATGACCGGGGGGAAATCAGATCGGCAGCAGATCCTTCCCGGCATCTGCGTTCGGCTCGTCACGGTTACTCGATTGCATGGCCAGCACGCGCGCCAGCGTCGTATCGATCTCCATGAAGTCCGGGCGGGCACCGACCTCCGGTTGCTGGCAGCGCCGCACCAGCTCGGCCAGCTGCGCGGCGTGCCCAGCCGGCACGTCGCAGCGCTGCAGCAGTTCCTCGAGCAGAATGCCGAACGCACGCACCTCGATGCGCTGCAGCAACGCCTGTTTTGTGGACGCGGCGGCAGGCAAGAAAGACGCCGCGCCGAAGTCGCCGAGCAGCGCATTGCCGGCCTCGTCGATCAGGATGTTATGGCCGTAGAGATCGCCATGGGTGACGCCGCGTTCGTGCAGGTGACGCAGCGCGGAGGCGATGCCACCCGCAGTGCGCAGCGCCTTCACGAACGGCGCACGCCAGTCGCTCGGATAGACATCGCGGCTGCAACTTTCCAGACTCGGCGGCCCGGCGAGAATGCTGAAACGCGGCTCGACCAGGCTCAGCAACAGGCCCTGCTCGCCTTGCGGATGGTCGACGACGCGGCCAATCGCGCCGATCAGATTGGCATGCTGGCCGACCGTGAGGCACGCGGCCATTTCGCTCTGCGGCGTACCATCGCTGGTCATCTGCCCCTTGAACAGTTTCAGGGCCACAGCTTCGCGCTGACCGTCGGGCCGCTGCCAGTCGGCGCGGTGGATGATGCCCGAAGCGCCCTGACCCAGCACCTCGCCCAGCTGCAAATCGGTGCAACGCACATCGGGCGTGTGAGACGCGGCGGCGCCCGCTGCATCGAAGAGGTTTCCGGCATGGGCCAGCCAGGCCAGGCTGGGCATTTGCAGCAGGAAATCCGGCAAGGTGGGCAGTTGGTTGGCGGCGATGCGCAGCAGCTCCAGCTTGTGCAGCCGCGCCAGGCTGGCCGGTAACTCTCGCAGGCGATTACCGGCCAGCATCAGCTTCTGCAGCTCGCTACAGTCGCCCAGCTCGGCAGGCAGGGTTTGCAGGCAGTTGTCGGTGAGAATCAGCCAGCGCAGACGTGGCGGCAGCGCCCTGGCGGACAGCTCGCGAATACGGTTGGACTTGAAACCGACCATGCGCAGTGACGGGCAGCGCCCTAAGGATTCGGGCACCTGCTCGAAGCGGTTGTTCGAACAGAACAACACCTGCAGGCGGTGCAGCCGGTGCAGATCCTCGGGCAGCTCGCTGAGCTGGTTATCGCTGAGGTTGAGCACTTCCAGGCTGTCGGCCAGGGTGAATATTTCCTCGGGAAAATGCGTGAGCGACGCGGACAGGTCGAGGCGGCTGATGCCCTTGAGCTGACCGGAGCGCAATTGATCGAGGGTGTGCATCGAGAAGCGGCCTGGTTGCGGAGTTGGCGTGCCAGTCTACGTCAACGCCAGGTGGCCAAGGAAACGCTCAGAGTCGCGGCAGTTGGGGCAGCGACTCGATATGGCAGTAGTCCGCACCCAGCTCACCCGCCAGTTGCACGGCGCGCCCCAGACGGATTGGCGCGCACTCGATATCCACCAGATTGGCCGGGCATGGGCTGGGCGCCAGCGTCGGCCATTCGCGCAAACGCCCGTCGGTGACCACCAGCAGGCGTTGCGACTCGCCGGGCTTGAGGCGTTGGCGGCGCTGCAGCCAGTCGTGGGCCTGCTGCAGCGCCGGGATCAGCGGGCTACCACCGCCTGCGCCGAGTCCGCTCAACCAGCCTTGCAGGGCGCCAGAGGCTTTCTGGCCCTGCCAATGCCATTGCGGCTGCTGGCCGTGGGCGTCGAGCACGGCGATGCGAGCACGCGCCCGGTAGGCGCGCTCGAACAGCTCGGCGAGCAGGCCCTTGGCTTTGCTCAGGGCGCCGTGGCGACGGGTCGAGGCCGAGGCATCGACGACGATCAGCCACAGCGGTGTAGGCGCACTGCTGCGCGGGCGGTGTTGCAGGTCGGCACGGCGCCTGGGCTTGCCTTGCAGCAAGGTGGCGAGCCAGTCGATGGCGCCGCTGTCGCCGCGCCGCTTGGCGCCGCTGCGCCCGCCTGCCTGTTTGCCTGGTGTCGGTCTGGCATCCGTCCCCGCCTTGGCACGCGGGGGAATGCCTAGGGCTTTTTTACCCAGCGTGGTGGCTCGCGGCGCTCGCTGGTACGTTGCGCCTGCACGGGCAATTCGCCCCATTGCCCTTCGCCTGCAGCGGGTTGCTCGCTTGGCGCCTGGGGCGGTGGGCTGGCTGGTGGCTGCGCCTGCTGTTGCGGCGGCGTGTGGCGACGACGGTGGCGCAACACGAAATCGGCCACGGCCTCGATATCTTCCTCGCTGATGGCGTCGGCACCGCGCCAGGCGGCATGGGCGCGGGCGGCGCGCAGCCAGACCAGATCGGCACGCAGGCCATCGACGCCGGCCGCGAAGCAGCGCTCGGTGATGGCGTCGAGCGCCCTGTCATCGAGGGCGATGCTCGCCACGCGCGCGCGCACCTGCCCGCAGCGCGCGACCAGGGCTTGCTGCTGCTCGGCCCACTTGGCACTGAACGCCTGGGGGTCGGCATCGAAGGCCAGGCGACGGCGGACGATCTCGGCGCGCGCGCCCGGCTGCGGCTGGCCATCCAGGGCCAGGTTGAGGCCGAAGCGGTCGAGCAGCTGCGGGCGCAGCTCGCCTTCTTCGGCGTTCATGGTGCCGATCAGGATGAAGCGCGCATCGTGGCGGTGGGAAATACCGTCGCGCTCGACGTGGTTGACGCCACTGGCCGCCGCATCGAGCAGCAGGTCGACCAGATGATCGGGCAGCAGGTTGACCTCATCGACATACAGCACGCCGCCATCGGCCTTGCTCAGCAGACCCGGCGAGAACTGCGCACGGCCTTCGCCGAGCGCCGCGTCCAGGTCGAGGGTCCCGACGATGCGCTCTTCGCTGGCGCCCAGTGGCAGGGTGACCAACACCCCGCTTTGCAGCAGCGCGGCCAGGCCACGGGCCAGGGTCGACTTGGCCATGCCCCGCGGGCCTTCGATCAGCACGCCGCCGATCGCCGGATCGACCGCCACCAGGCACAGCGCCAATTTCAGGGAGTCGGCGCCGACCACGGCGGCAAGGGGGAAATGGACGGTGTCGGTCATGGGACGATCCGGGCTGGACAAAGGCGGCATTGTAGCAGCGAGCGGTCGTGCGCTGCCCCGCTCGTCTGCTAAGGTCGCTGGTTTGGTAGGCCGAACCATCAGGGAGATTTCGATGCGCCTGTGTATTTTCTGTGGCTCCAACGCGGGCTCCAATCCCGTTTACCTCGAGGCCGCCACGCGCCTCGGCAAAACCCTCGCCGAGGCCGGCATCGGCCTGGTGTACGGCGGCGCGTCCGTCGGCTTGATGGGCGCCGTGGCCAACGCCGCGCTCGAAGCCGGTGGCGAAGTGATCGGGGTGATCCCGCGCTCGCTGTGGGAGAAGGAAGTGGCCCACACCGGCCTCGACGACCTGCGCATCGTCGACTCCATGCACCAGCGCAAAGCGCTGATGGCCGAGCTGTCGGATGGCTTCATCGCCCTGCCCGGCGGCGTCGGCACCCTGGAAGAACTCTTCGAGGTATGGACCTGGGCACAACTGGGCCATCACCAGAAGCCCTGCTCGCTGCTCAATATCAACGGTTACTACGACCGCCTCGCCGGGTTCCTCGATCACATGGTCGACGAAGCCTTCGTCAAGGCGCCACACCGCGAGATGCTGATCGTCGAACAGGATATCGACGCGTTACTGGCGGCGATCGATGGCTATGAGGCGCCGCAGGTGGGCAAGTGGATCGGCAGGCAGGAAACCTGAGCACCTGCCGGGCCTGAGCACAGCCCTGGCCAATGCAAGGCGATAACGGCCCTCCGGCGATCCACTGTGGGAGCGGGCCACGCCCGCGATTTCGCGCGCCTGGCGCGCTCCCACAAAAGCAGGCCGATGGCCGCTTGCGCCTTTTTGCGGCCATACATGAAACGGCGGCAAGCGGCACGCAGCAGATCGTGAGTCGACCCCAAGGCTTGCAATCGACCACCGCGATGAATTAACGTCGAGTCCATTCAACGGAGCCGCACATGTCCACATCCCCGATCCTGAACGCCACTCGCCTCGATGCAGCCTGCATCGTGATCGCGCGTGCCCAGGCATCCGTGGTCGCCGCAGCCGCGTATTTTTATGGGTATTGGTTTAGCCACAGGCGCGCCTGATACCCCACAGGCGCCCTAGCAACTCAGGGTCGCCACCAGACAGTTTCTCGAAACCCCCGGTCGGCCTCCCGACCGGGGGTTTTGTTTTTTCCGGCACATCGATCGTTCACAGAGGATTTCACCATGACTGCATACACCACCTACCAGACCTATTACCGCTATAGCTGGCGATTTACCGGCGCTCACGCCGCTCAACCACTCAATCGAACATCCCATCGAGCCCGATAGTGCGCCGCGCGCGGTAACGTCCGCGCCGGCCGAGGAAATCACCATGTCCGTAGCCGTCAATTCCCGCTCCACCGCCAAAGCCGTCGACCTGCATCTGGTCGCCGCCCCGAGCCGTCGCCACACCTCGCCTCTGCCCAGCGCCGCCCAGTTGCGCGAAGAGCTGCCACTCTCGACCGCCCTCGCCCGCCAGGTGCAGCAGCAACGCCAGTCGATCCGCGCCATTCTCGATGGCCACGACCCGCGCCTGCTGGTGGTGGTCGGCCCCTGCTCCCTGCACGACGATGCCGCCGTACTCGAATACGCCGAGCGCCTGGCCGCACTGAGCCAGCGCGTGGGCGATCGCCTGCTGCTGGTGATGCGCGCCTACGTCGAGAAGCCGCGCACCACGGTGGGCTGGAAGGGCCTGGTCTACGATCCGGCGCTGGATGGCAGTGGCGACATGGCCGAAGGCCTGCGTCGTTCGCGCAACTTGATGCTCAAGTTGCTGGAGCTGGGCCTGCCACTGGCCAGCGAGATCCTCCAGCCGCTGGTGGCCGGCTACTTCGACGACCTGCTCGGCTGGGCGGCCATCGGCGCGCGCACCAGCGAGTCCCAGGTGCATCGCGAGCTGGTCAGCGGCCTGGAGATGCCAGTGGGCTTCAAGAACGGCACCGACGGCAGCCTTGGCATCGCCTGCGACGCCATGCGCTCGGCGGCCCATACGCACCAGCACTTCGGCGTCGATACGCAGGGGCGCCCGGCCCTGGTACAGACCCACGGCAACCCCGACACCCACCTGGTGCTGCGCGGCGGCCACGGCGCGCCGAACTACGACGCCGCCAGCGTCGCCAATGCGCGGGCCGAGCTGGAGCGCCAGGGCATCGCGCCACGGATCATGGTCGACTGCAGCCACGCCAACAGCGGCAAGAACCCGCTGCGCCAGCCCGCGGTACTCAGCGACGTGCTCGACCAGCGTCTGGCCGGTGACGGCTCGCTGCGCGCGGTGATGATCGAAAGCCACCTGTTCGACGGCGCCCAGAGCCTGGGCGGCGAGCTGCGCTACGGCGTGTCGATCACCGATGGCTGCCTCGGTTGGGCCGGCACCGAACGCATGCTGGTCGACGCCGCCATCCGCATGCGTCATCTGGTCTGACCTCGTAGCCTGGCGTTGAGCGTAGCGATACCCAGGACAGCTTTCCCGGGTATCGCTGCGCTCAACCACGGGCTACCACGTGGATTTACGGATCACGCCCGCTCGTACCGCCAGGCCTGGGCCGTCCACTGCAGGCGGTCGGTGATCGCCAGGGCGTCGACGAAGGCGGCGTCATGGGACACCAGAATCAGCGCCCCGCGGAAGTCGCGCAGCAGGATTTCGACGGCCAGCAGCGAGTCGAGGTCGATATGGTTGTCGGGCTCGTCGAGCAGCAGCAGAGGCGCAGCCGATTCTCCGTCTATCACCCCGGCCAGGGCCAACTTGAGGCGCTCACCGCCGCTGAGCTGGCGGCACGGCAGCACGGCACGCCGGGCATCGAGCCCCAGGTGAACCAGTCGCGTACGGGCCAGTGCCTCGAGCAGCCCGGGGCTGCGGCGACGCAGGTGATCCAGCGCCGTTTCATCGCCCGGCAGGCAGGAAAGCTGCTGATCCAGATAGGCCAGCGGCACCTCGACCCGACACTCGCCGGCAACGGCGGCCAGCCGCCCGGCAAGCATCGCCAGCAGGCTCGACTTGCCACAACCGTTGGGCCCGCTGATGGCCAGCCGGCGCGGGCCGAACAACTCGATGTCCGGCAAGACGGCCCCTGAGTAGGGCGCCCGCACACCCCGCAGGCTGAGTACCCGCTTGCCCTCGGCCAGACCATCAGCCTTGCCGTGCAGCTGGATGGCCTGGCCTTCGTCCACCCGCTGCGCCGCATCGCGCACGGCATCGTCGAGGTCGCGGCTAGCCGCTTGCAGGCGCTGCTGCAACCGCCCGGCGCTGGCCTCGCTGCGGCCCTTCTGGCGATCCAGCAGAATCTGCGCCTGATTGGCATGCCGTGCATCTCGACCGGCGCTGGCGGTACGGCGCTGCTGGCGTTGCTGCTGGGCCTGCAGTTCACGCTCGCCGCGTTTGCGTTCGCTACGGGCATGCGCCAGGGCCTGCTGGGCAGCGTGCTCATCGCGTTGTCGCACCTCGCGGTAAAAACCATAGTTGCCGCCATACGTGCGCAGCCCGAGAGGCGACAACTCGACGATGCGCTGCATGCCCTCCAGCAACTCGCGATCGTGGCTGATCACCACCATGCCACCCGCCCACTGCTGCAGGCGCTGATAGAGGCGCAGCCGGCTGGCCCGATCAAGGTGGTTGCTGGGTTCGTCGAGAACCAGCAGGTCGGCATCGCCGAGAAATGCGCCGAGCAGCGCCACCCGCGTACGCTCACCACCGCTGAGCTGGGCGGCCGGGCCATGCAGAGCCAGATGCGCCAAGCCGTCGTCTTGCAGCGCCAGATGCAAGCGCTCGGCGATGTCCCAGCGGCCTTCGAGCAGCTCGATATCGTTCTCCCCCATGCGCCCGTCGGTCACCCGACACAGCGCATCGTAAGGTGCCGCGAAACCCATCAGGTCGACGACGCGTGTGGTGTCGTCCACGTCGACAGCCTGGGGCAGATAGGCAACCCGAGCCTGCCGCACGATGCGCCCGGCGCTTGGCTGCAAGAGCCCAGCGAGCAGCCGGCCGAGCACGCTCTTGCCGGCACCGTTGCGCCCTACCAGGCCGGTGTGGCGGGCATCGAAGGTTTCGCTCAGCTCATCGAACAGTGGCTGGCCATCAGGGAAATGAAAGGACACGCGCTCGAGCGCGATAACAGGCGAGTTCGTCATGAATGACTCCAGGCAATGCCGTGAAAACGCGCGGCACGAGGCCACGGCGGACGATCACAGGTCGTGCGAACACGACGGCATTACTGGCGCATTGGACGAAACTCCGGCGGGGAATGGACGGTTAGGCTAACCCCAAGGACAGGCCGGGGCAACCGAGGCGATTGGTAAAAACCGAAAAAGCGCTGAAGGTGGCTTCACGGCAGAAGCGGACATCGTTGCTTTACTTGTGGGAACGGGCCATGCCCGTGATTTTTAGCGGGCATGGCCCGCTCCCACAGATAATCACCAGTCCATCCCACGAGAACGACCGGCCGCTTGCGCCACTTTCCGGCCAATGCGCCAACAGGCCTCAGCTTTCTTCGCTATCGAGCAGCAGGTTTTCCAAGGCTTCGCGGTACTCGCCTGGCTCCTGCCACAGGCCGCGCTGCTGGGCTTCGAGCAGGCGTTCGATGATGTCCTGCAGGGCGCCGGGGTTGTGCTGCTGGATGAAATCGCGGGTGTCTCTGTCCATCAGGTAGGCGTCGGTGAGCAGGGCGTACTGGTGGTCGTCGACCAGCTCGCTGGTGGCGTCGAAGGCGAACAGGTAGTCGATGGTCGCGGCCAGTTCGAAGGCGCCCTTGTAGCCGTGGCGCTTCATGCCCTCTATCCACTTCGGGTTGGCCGCACGGGCGCGTACCACGCGGGCCAGTTCCTGCTTGAGGGTACGGATGCGCGGCGTGTCGGGCTGGCTGTTGTCGCCGAAGTAGCTGGCCGCCTTGCCCCCGCGCAAGGTTTCCACCGCCGCCAGCATGCCGCCCTGGAACTGGTAGTAATCGTTGGAATCGAGGATATCGTGCTCGCGGTTGTCCTGGTTGTGCAGCACCGCCTGCATGCGCTCCAGGCGCTCGGCGAACTGCTCGCGGGCCGGTGCGCCCTCGACGCCCTTGCCGTAGGCGTAGCCGCCCCAGTTCAGGTACACCTCGGCAAGATCCGCACGGTTTTCCCACAGGCGCTCTTCAATGGCGTTCTGCACACCGGCCCCGTAGGCACCTGGCTTGGAGCCGAAAATCCGCCAGCCAGCCTGGCGCCGCGCCTGGTGTTCGTCCAACCCGCCATCCTGCAGCGCCAGGGCTTCTTCCCAGACCCGGGCGGACAGCGGGTTCATGTCCGGTGCTTCGTCGAGGTCGGCAACCGCCTGCACGGCGTCATCGAACAGGCGGATCAGGTTGGCGAAGGCATCGCGGAAAAAGCCGGACACCCGCAGGGTCACGTCCACCCGCGGGCGACCGAGCTGCTCCAACGGCAGCACGTCGAAACGCTCGACCCGCCCGCTACCGGCCTGCCACACCGGGCGCACGCCCATCAGCGCCATGGCCTGGGCGATATCGTCGCCGCCGGTACGCATGGTCGCGGTGCCCCATACCGACAGGCCGAGCTGGCGCAGGTGGTCGCCTTCGTCCTGCAGGTGGCGTTCGAGCAGGCGATCGGCAGCTTGCACACCGAGGCGCCAGGCGGTGGGCGTGGGCAGGTTGCGCACGTCCACGGAGTAGAAGTTGCGTCCGGTGGGCAGCACGTCGGTGCGCCCGCGGCTCGGCGCACCACTGGGGCCGGAGGGCACGAAGCGGCCCTCGAGCGCGCTGAGCAGGCCGCGTATTTCAGCGTCACCGCAGGCGTCCAGCAGCGGGGCGATATGGCCGTGCAGACTGTGCAGCACGCGTTCGCTGAGCGGGCCAACCGACCCGGCCCCTTCGATCAACCGTAATCCGAGCAGCTCAAGGCGTTCGCGAGTATCCCCCACCGTGCGCCAGGGCTCATCGCCAAGGCTCACCAGTATTTCCGGCCGTGGGCCGGCCCAGGGCGCCGCCATGTCGCAATCGAGCGGATCGAAATCGAGTGCCAGGTCGCTGGCCAAGGCGCGCAGCAGGCTGGCATTGCCGCCCTGCCCGTCGCCACGCGGGATGCGCAGCAGCGCCAGCAGGGTGTCGCGGCGCAACGTGCCGGCTGGCGACTCGCCGAATACATGCAGGCCGTCACGAATCTGCGATTCCTTGAGGTCGCACAGGTAGGCGTCGAGCTGCGGCAACCAGCTGGCAGGGTCGTCACCCTGCAGGCCCAGTTCCCGATCGAGGCTGGACTCGCGCACCTTCTGCAGGATCTCGCCACGCAGCTCGCTGGCGCGGCGCAGGTCGAGCTGGCTGGCGTCGTAGTATTCGTCGGCCAGGCGCTCCAGATCGCGCAGCGGGCCGTAGCTTTCGGCGCGGGTCAGCGGCGGCATCAGGTGGTCGATGATCACCGCCTGGGTGCGGCGCTTGGCCTGGGCGCCTTCGCCGGGGTCGTTGACGATGAACGGGTAGATGTTCGGCAGCGCACCGAGAATCGCCGTAGGCCAGCAGCTTTCGGAAAGCCCGACGCTCTTGCCCGGCAGCCATTCCAGGTTGCCGTGCTTGCCGACGTGGATCACCGCGTTGGCCCGGTAGACGTGGCGCATCCAGAAATAGAAGGCCAGGTAGCCGTGTGGCGGCACCAGGTCCGGGTCGTGGTAGACCGCCGCGGCATCGACCTGATAACCCCGGGCCGGCTGGATGCCGACGAAGGTCAGGCCGAAGCGCAGGCCGGCGATCATCAGCCGACCCTCACGGAACATCGGGTCGCTTGCCGGCGAGCCCCAGCGCTCCAGCACCGCCTGGCGATTGGCCTCGGGTAGGGCCGCGAAGCAGCGCTGGTAGTCGTCCAGCGCCAGGCTCTGGGCGCAGGGCCGCAGGTCGAGATTGTCGAGGTCGTTGGTCACGCCGCCGAGCAGTTGGTGGATCAGCGCGGTGCCGCTGTCCGGCAGGCCCTCGACCGGATAGCCTTGGCTTTTCAGGGCGCGCAGGATATTCAGCGCCGCTGCCGGCGTATCCAGGCCGACCCCGTTGCCGATGCGGCCATCGCGGGTCGGGTAGTTGGCGAGCACCAGGGCAATGCGCTTATCCACAGTTAGCAGGCGCTGCAGGTCGGCCTGACGACGTGCCAGTTCGGCGACGAAATCCATGCCGGGCAGGTGCGCGCGGTAACAGACCACATCGCTCTGGCTGCGCTCGCTGCGCCAGGCCAGGCCCTTGAAGCTGATCGGCCGAGTGATCAGTCGGCCATCCAGCTCCGGCAGCGCGATATGCATGGCCAGGTCGCGAGGGCCGAGGCCCTGGGCGTTGCCTTGCCACTGCTCTTCGCTGTCCAGGGCGCAAAGCGCCTGCAGCACCGGCACGTCGCGGCGGAACGGACGCGCCTGGGGCGACTCCGGGTTGGACTGGGCGAAACCGGTGGTGTTGAGAATCACGCTGGCGCCCGCTTCATCGAGCCAGTCCTCCACCTGCGCCAGGCAGGCCGCCTCCTTGAGGCTGGCCACGGCGATGGGCAGCGGGTTGAGGCCCTGGGCCTGCAGGCGCTGGCAGAAGGTGTCGACGAACGCGGTGTTGGCGGCCTGCACATGGGTGCGATAGAACAGCAAGGCGGCAACCGGTGCATCCGCTTGCCAGTCGCCGCGCCAGTCCTGCAGCGAGATGTTGCCAAGACGCGGGTGGTAAAGGCCGACCCGCGGCAGGGCTTGCGGCGGCTGCCAGCCGTAGTCACGGCCCAGGTAATGATCGGCGATGCACTGGAAGAACTGCCGCGCGTTATCCACACCGCCCTGGCGCAGGTACTGCCAGAGCCGCTCGGCGTCCTCGACGGCCACATTGCCCAGCCCGGTCAATTGGGGATCGGGACTGTCGTCGCCGGGCACCAGGATCAGCGTCTTGCCCTGCCCCGCCAGCTCCACCAAGCGCTGAATGCCGTAGCGCCAGTAGCTGACACCGCCGTGCACGGAAATCAGGATGACCTTGGCGTGCCTGAGCACCTGCTCGACGTAGAAATCCACCGAGGCGTTGTTGCTCAGCTGCGCCGGGCTGGCCAGGCGCAGGCTGGGGTAATCCTCGGGCAGGTGCCGGGCAACCTCGGCCAGCAGCGACAGGTGCGAATCACCGGTGCACAGCACCACCAGCTCGGCGGGCGTCTGGCCGAGGTCGGCGATGCTGTCGGCCGGCAGCGACTGGCCGGGCTGGGTACGCAGCAGGTGCATGACGGGCGCCGGTTACGCCAGCGCCGCTTTCAGCTCGGCGGCGATGGCGGTGTGATCCAGCTCCTGGCCGATCACGATCAGGCGGGTCACTCGTGCTTCGTCAGGCTTCCATGCACGGTCGAAATGTTTGTCGAACCGCTGGCCGACGCCTTGCAGCAGCAGGCGCATGGGTTTGTTCGGCACGGCGACGAAGCCTTTCACGCGCAGAATGCCGTGTTTGCCGACCACATCCTTCAGCGCAGCGAGTAGTCGCGCCTCGTCCGCTTCCGGTAGTTCCACGTGGAACGAGTCGAATTCGTCGTGATCGTGATCGTCGTCTTCATCGTCGTGGTGAGTGCGGCGGCCCTCGATATGCAGCTCGGTCTCGCTGTTCAGACCCAGCAGCACATTGAGTGGCAGCGAGCCGCCATGGGCCTCGACCACCTTCACCGCTGGCGGCAGCTCCTCGGCCACTTCGGCGCGCACGGCGGCCAACGCGTCGGCATCGAGCAGGTCGGCCTTGTTGAGGATCACCAGGTCGGCGCTGGCCAGTTGGTCGGCGAACAGCTCGTGCAGCGGCGACTCGTGGTCGAGATTGGGGTCGAGCTTGCGTTGGGCATCGACCTGATCCGGGAAGGCGGCGAAGGTGCCGGCTGCGACGGCCGGGCTGTCGACCACGGTGATCACCGCATCGACGGTGCAGGCGTTGCGGATTTCCGGCCAGTTGAAGGCCTGCACCAGTGGTTTGGGCAGGGCCAGGCCGCTGGTTTCGATGAGGATATGGTCGAGGTCGCCGCGACGCTCCACCAGCTCGCGCATCACCGGGAAGAACTCTTCCTGCACGGTGCAGCACAGGCAACCGTTGGCCAGCTCGAACACGCGGCCGTTGGCTTCTTCCTCGGTACAGCCGATGGAGCACTGCTTGAGGATCTCGCCGTCGATGCCCAGCTCGCCGAATTCATTGACGATCACCGCGATGCGCCGGCCCTCGGCGTTTTCCAGCATGTGGCGCAGCAAGGTGGTCTTACCGGCACCGAGAAAACCGGTGACGATGGTGACGGGAAGTTTGGCGAGCGTTTTCATGGAAGCCCCTGGCGTCTGGAGAAACGGCGAGCGGGCAATAGGATGGCAGGCGCGGGCAACCCCATGCCGAGCATCACCGGATCACCCCGCCCGGTTGTCGAAAGCGTTATCGAGGCAGGTCTCCTGGCTGGCAGGTCATGGCGCGCGGCCGGCCTTCCCGGTTGCCCAGTGGCGATTGGCGACGCACTCGCTGCTTACAGTTGCGGGGGCAGCCACGGCGGTCCGTGTTCCCTCTTAGCTGCCTGATGACAAGCAGCACCTCGAAAACGCAAGGCTACGCAGAGCCTGCCGTACGGTCAATCGCAAGGGTCTGTGGACGTTTCAACGCGACCGCGCCGGAGCCAGTTTTAGCGCGAGGCAAGGCACGAGGTGCGAAGTTTAGCTAGCTAAATGAGTCACCGAGAAACGCAGCATCGCGCTAAAACTGGCCCGGCCCTTCGGGTGGGGCCGCCTAGGTTGCGCGGGAAATCTCGCCATGCGTCGTTAGAGGAATTGAAAAGGGAGCGCCATTTCCTGCGTCCTCCGCCTAGCCTGGCGGGATTTCTCGCAGCAACACGGTTCGCGCTGGAACGTCCACAGACCCTATACCTGCAACATATTGACGCACTTGCCGCTTCGTGGTGTTCTTGCCCGGTTGTTTCAGGTGTCTCACGCCGCCGTGCGTGAGGTGAAACGGGAAGCCGGTTCGAGTCCGGCGCTGCCCCCGCAACGGTAAGCGAATGCCAGGATCGTTTTGGCCACTGTGCGCATGCATGGGAAGGCCGATCCCCATCGCCGCAAGGTGATCATCGCGAGCCCGGAGACCGGCCTGGATCGTCTGTTTGGCAACCCGCGGTGGGCGGGCACGCGCCGATCGCTGCCTGCCTGTGCGGGCCGTCTCGCCGTGTTCTGCTGTGCCGTTTACCCCTGAGGTCTACGATCATGTCCAGCAGCGTCATTTCCACCTCCAGCGTTTCCACATTGCCCCTCTCACAGCGCATCCTGCTTGCTGTCGGCAGCTGCGTGCTGGGCGCCGTGCTGATTTTCTTCGCCGGCTTCTCCCACGTCGAAGCCCTGCACAACGCCGCCCACGACACCCGCCACAGCGCCGCGTTTCCGTGCCACTGAGGGCTTCGTGATGATCAAGCGTATTGCCCAGACCGCCGGCTTCGCCGGCCTGCTCGCCGCCATCGTGCTGACCCTGCTGCAGAGCCTGTGGGTCACCCCACTGATCCTGCAGGCGGAAGGCTTCGAGGTTGCGGAGTCTGCCGCCATCGAACACAGCCATGATGCCACCGCTACCCACGACCATGGCGCGAGCGGCCGTAGCCACGACGGCGAAGCCTGGGCGCCGGAAGACGGCTGGCAGCGGCTGCTATCCACAGGCCTGAGCAATCTGGTCGTCGCTGTCGGCTTCGCGCTGATGCTCGCCGGCCTGTTCACCCTGCGCGCCCCGGAAAAAACCTGGCAGGGCCTGCTCTGGGGCCTGGCCGGCGTCGCCACCTTCGTCCTGGCGCCCGCCAGCGGCCTGCCGCCGGAGCTGCCGGGCACCGCCGCAGCGGAACTGCTGCTGCGCCAGTACTGGTGGATCGGCGCGGCCGCTTCGACCGCTGCGGGCCTGGCGCTACTAGCGTTTGGCAGCAATGCACTGCTGCGTATTCTCGGTGTGGCGATTCTCGCCTTGCCGCACCTGCTCGGCGCGCCGCAGCCCGAGGTGCATGAAAGCCTGGCGCCCGAGGCGCTGGAGCATCAGTTCATTCTCGCCTCGCTGCTGACCAACGCTGCGTTCTGGGCGGCGCTGGGCCTGGCTGCCGCTTGGTTCCACGGCCGTGGGCGCCGGCAGCAGTGAGTGAGCGGCCTGCTCTCGTCGCCGGCCTGGGTTGCCGGCGCGAGTGCTCGCTCGAAGAGTTGCTGAGCCTGCTCGACAACACGCTGGCTGAGCATGGCTCGAGCACTGCCGAGCTGACAGCCCTGGCCAGCAGCGACCACAAGGCTGACGAGCCAGGCTTGCAGCAACTGGCTGCCCAGCTGAACCTGCCGATCCACTTCCTGCCCGCCGAGGTGCTGGCGGGTTACCATGGGCGCTTGAGCCAGACCTCGGCCATCGCCCAGCGTATCACCGGCAGCCCGAGCGTTGCCGAAGCCAGCGCCCTGGCCCTGGTCGAACAGCTGAGCGACCGACCCGCTCGCCTGTGGATAACCAAGCGCAAGAGCGCCAACGCAACACTGGCCGTTGCCCGCAGCGATCCGTAGGGTGGATCGGGACGCGTAGTCCACGCTTTCTCGATCCACGGGATGGCGATCCCCGCCTAACGACTGGATAAGCCGAACACCACGGTGGAAGAGAAAAGCGCCTTCCACCCTACAACTCAGGACTCGCATGACCGTCTATTTCATCGGCGCCGGCCCCGGCGACCCCGAGCTGATCACCGTCAAGGGCCAGCGCCTGATTCACAGCTGCCCGGTAATCCTCTACGCCGGCTCGCTGGTGCCCGAAGCGGTGCTGGCCGGCCACCGGGCCCACCAGTTGGTGAATACCGCCGAGCTGCATCTCGATGAAATCATCGCTCTGCTGCAGGCGGCCCATGCACGTGGCGAAGACGTGGCGCGGGTGCACTCCGGCGACCCTTCACTGTACGGCGCCATCGGCGAGCAGATTCGTCACTTGCGTGCGCTGGGCATCCCCTTCGAGATCATCCCTGGCGTCACCGCTACGGCGGCCTGCGCCGCGCTGCTGGAAAGCGAGCTGACGCTGCCCGCAGTGTCGCAGACGGTGATCCTCACCCGCTACGCCAGCAAGTCGCCGATGCCGGCGGGTGAGCAGTTGCATGATCTCGCCCGCCACGGCGCGACCATGGCCATCCACCTGGGCGTGCAGCACCTGCCAGAGATCGTCGCCGAGCTGCTGCCGCATTACGGCGCCAGTTGCCCGATCGCAGTGGTGCATCGCGCCACCTGGCCGGACCAGGACTGGGCGGTCGGCACCCTGGCGGATATCGAGGCCAAGGTCAGCGCCAAGGGCTTGCGGCGTACCGCGCTGATTCTCGTCGGCCGGGTGCTGGGAGCAGAAGACTTCGCCGATTCGGCACTTTACAACGAAGGCCACCGCCACCTGTTCAGGACAGGCGCTGCAGACGATACAGGCTCTCGCTGACCTTGCCGCGATTGTCGGCGATGACGATCTGCGCGCCGTAGCGGGCGAGGCGCCCATTGAGATCGCTGGTGTACAGCTGTTTGAGAAAGGCCGGGTACTCGAGGGCAACGCGCTCGCCGAACAGCCAGACGTGCAGCGCCGGCAGGCGGAAACTCCAGTGTCCTTCATCGCAGTCGAAACCGGACTCGCGCAGCCGGGCGATCACCTGCTGGTCGCCATGCAGCACCGCTTCGCAGCAGTTGTGCAGGGTGTCGAGCCAGGCACTCATTCGCCTGCAACCACTGGCAATTCGATGCGGAAGCAGGCCCCACCCTGCTGATTGCTCACGCTCAGCTTGCCGCCCATCTGGTTGACCAATCCATAGCTGACCGACAATCCCAGGCCTGTGCCCTTGCCCACCGGTTTGGTGGTGAAGAACGGGTCGAACACCCGATCCAGCAGCAGCGGGTCGATGCCGCCGGCGTTGTCCTGCACCTGCACGATCACCTTGTCGTCCTCGCGATGACTGCGCAGGAGAATGCTGGGCTCGAGCTCCGGGTGCTTGTCCCGCGCGCTGATCAGTGCGTCCTTGGCGTTGACCAGCAGGTTGATGATGACCTGTTCGAGCTGGTCGGCATGCCCGCGCACCTGGGGCGTGCCGCATAGCTGCAGGGTCAGGTCGATGTCGCGTACCAGTTCGCCTTCGCGGATCAGTGTCATGGCGCCTTCGATGGCTTCGTCCGGGCTGAACAGATCGTCCTCGACCTCGGAGCGCCGGCCGAAGATGCGCATGTGGTTGATGATCTTCGCCGCGCGGGTGATCTGCTGCTCGATACGGCCGAGCTTGTTCTTCAGGTACTCGGGGTTGGCCGAGCCGTTCTCCACGCCCTTGAGGGTGTTGGTGAGGGCGATGCGCATGACGTTGAGCGGCTGGTTGATCTCGTGAGCCAGCCCCGTGGCCATTTCGCCGAGCACCGCCATCTTGGCACTCTGGTTGAGCATCTGCCGGGCCTTCTGCAGCTCGGTATCGTCGCGACCGACGGCCTGCACCTCGATCAGCTTGCCCTGCTCGTCGAACACGCCGCGCTCGGACAATACCCACCAGATGTGCTCGCGGCCCGGCAGGTCCATGCGCACCAGCGCCGTACCGACTGGCTCACTGGGGGTCATCTGGCGGTGACGTTCGCGAAACTGGGTCAGTTCCTGGGCGGAAAGATAAGTGGCCAGGCTGGTGCCGGGCAAATTTTCCTGGCGAATGCCCAAGTACTGGGCCAGCGGTCGGTTGGCGTAGACCAGGGTGAGATCGGGGCGATAGCGGCAGATGATCGCCGGCGAATCTTCGACCAGGATGCGGTAGCGCTCCTCGCTCTCGCGCACCCGCTCGGCGGCCTGGGCGGCGTCGGTCACGTCCAGGCACAGGCCGACCGCTTCGATGGGGATGCCGCGCTCGTCGCGAAGCAACTTGGCCTCGTCCTGCAGCCAGTGGTAGCGACCATCACGGTCGATCAGCCGGTAGCGGCAGCTGGCCACGCCCTGGCTGAGCAGCGTGCGGGTGTGGGCGAAGTAGATGTCGCGATCATCGGGGTGGATGAAGTCGGCCACGCTGCGCTGCACGAAGTCATCCAGCGTCCAGCCCAGCAGCGCGCTACAGCTGTCGCTGCAGAACACCGGCACGAATACACCGTCGTCGTAGCGGTTCACGTAGATCACCGCCGGCGCGCTGGCGACCAGGCTTTTCAGGCGCGTGGTGGCGGCGTCGGCCTCGACCTCCTTGAGCTTCATGTCGTTGATGTCCAGCACGGCGCCGACGATGCGCCGCTGACCATTGGCATTGAGGATGCGCGTATGGATGCGGAACCAGCACAGCGCATCGTCGGCGTCACGCAGGCGCACCACCTGCTCGAACGCTCGGCCGCTCAGCTCGGCGTCACCCAGGCGGATGCGGAATTCGTCGCGATCCACCGGGCTGAGCAGTTCCAGCCAGTCGGCGAGGGTCACCGCCGCGTCCTGGCTGAAGCCGAAACGCTGGGTCAGGCAGGGCGCCAGCAAAAAAACACCGCTGCGCGGCACGTATTCCCACCAGCCGGTGCCCAGCAGGCTCTGCAGGATATCCACACGCTCGCCGTGCACCTTGCGATGCTGCTCATCGAGGCGTTGCAGCAACGGCGCGGCGATATGGGCGAAAAGGTCCAGCCAGTCACGAGTATTGAGCTCGGGCATGCTCTGGTGGGCGACGTACGGCGAGCACAGCAGCCAGGCGCGGATGCCCTGGTAGTCGGCGTATGGCACCAGCCACACCGAATCCGCGGCATGCCATTCGGCAACCCCGGCATCACCACGCAACCACTGCACCGGCTGGTCGCCAGCGTAATGCTGCAACTCCCGCGGCAGGTGCTGGCCGTCGTCCCAGAACACTGGCGTCAGGGCGTCGCGGTAATGGCCGACGACCTGCCAGCCGCCGCGCAGGGTATCCGGCAGGGCCAGGGCCACGCAGGCCAGGCGCAGCGCCTGAGCCATGGCGCCCAGCCAGTCATGGATATGCCGCGGAAATTCCACCCGCTCGGTGCCGCGCACGGTCTGCGCCACGGCGCTGATCTGCGAGAACACCTGCAGGCGCTGTTCGCAGGCATGCAGCCTGGCCAGAAAATCCCCCACCTCGAACGCCTGTAGCGACCAGCCCTGTATTTCCGCCTTGAGCCAGCCACGGGTGTGCAGGATGCCGCCATCACGGGTCACGAACGACAGATCGAGCATCTGCTGCACGAAGGCTGCCAGGTCAGTGACCAAGTAGCGGCTCTGCCCGTGCAGCAACTGCTCCAGCGGCACGACCTGGGAAATCGCGATCGGCAGGCGATCGGACAGGCTGCCGGACACCTCGAACACGCGCCCCAGGGCGTCGATGGACAGGTTCAGGCAGGGGCTGTTGGCCGATACGGGGGGCGCTGACGAGACGATACCTGTCTCGGGCGGCGCCTGGGGCTCCTCGCCGCGTTTGAACCAGTCCTTGAACACTTGCATTGTCCGGCCCACCTACCATGATTAGCGCCGCGGACGGATGAAACTCCGCCAACATGAATTGGGCTGCCACGCCCTTCTTTCCCTGGATGCCCGTTGTCGCCATGTCCTACTTCGTACTGCTCGGCTGGCTGGCCGCCTGCGCCTGGCAAGATGCCCAGTACCGCCGGATCAGCAACCTGCTGACCCTGGGCGCCCTCGCCGCCGCCCTGCTCCATCTGCTGGCCGTTGGCAGCAGCCTTGTTGGCGCCTCGGTTCCGGGCGCCACCCTGGCGATGAGCGTGGCCTGTCTGCTGTCGCTGCCCGGCTATCTGACCCGCCAGATGGGCGCCGCCGACGTGAAGATGCTGCTCGCCCTGGGCGCCGCCAGCGACAGCAGCCATGTATTGTTCAGCGTGATCGGCGCGGCCCTGGCGCAAATCGCCTGGCTGATGCGGCTGCATGCAAGACCAGGCATCGCTGCGGCACTTCCCGAGAAATGGGTATTCCTCAGAACGGCCACCGCGAAAAAGGCGCCCTACGCACCCTTTCTATTTGCAGGCTTCGCACTGACAGGTATCTGGTTATAGTAGTAGCAAATAGTCAGTGAGGATAACCAAGGGTTACACGTTCTCCTATTACACTAAAGTGATAGCTCAACTTTTGCGAAACCGGTACAACCGATAACTTTTGACACTAGTTTGGCCGCTGACTACGCTGCAGATTGGTACCTTTAACCCAATAGGCAGATGCCTCGCATGGAACGCATTGAAACCTTGCGAATAATGATCGTCGATGACGAACCCATCATTGTCGAGGAGCTCGCCGAGTTTCTTGACCAGTTGGGTTACGACGTGACCTCATGCCATAACACCCACGACGCGCTGAAGGCCTTTCAGGAGGATGAGCGCATCGCCATCGTGCTCAGCGATATGCACATGCCTGGGCTGACCGGCGTGCAGCTGGTGGGCGAGCTAGCCAGGCTGGCCCGCCCCGGGCGCCTTTATGAAACGGCCATCTTCACCGGCAGCACCAACAAGCAGGACGTGATCCTCGCCTTGCGCGCCGGGGTGAGCGACTACTACCAGAAGCCGGTGGACCTGCAGGAGCTGCAGGCGGGGGTGAAGCGCCTGCAGGAGCGGGTCGAGCAGAAAATCAAGGAACAGCAGATTCGCCAACAGATCCAGGACCTTGTCGCTTCGCTGCATGAAATGCACAGCGAGTTGATCCCGACCATAGCGATCAAGAACGTCGCGCAGATGAGCGCAACGGCCGACTCCATTCCCGAACCTTTCGACAAATTGTCACGTCGACAACTCGCCGTTGCGCAACTTATCGCCAAAGGAATGACCAATTATCAAATATCCTGCGAACTGGGTATTACCGAAAACACCGTCAAACTTTATGTTTCCCAAATATTGAGACTGACCCGGGTTCACAACAGAACTCAGTTGGCCCTCTCTTACCCTTCCCACGGGTAAAGTGTGTAAATACCTGTCCAACTTCCAGCGCTGTGCTGGTTATCAACTTGCCAAGACCGCTTGGCCGTAAACTTCGACCATGTCGATTACGGCCACTCGTTCTACTCGCCCAGTTTGCCTCCGGCATCCTGCTCGAAGAACTCCGGAATGGGATGCTTGTGGCCCTCCAGCCACCGCTGCAGCGCCAGCTCGCGCTCGGCAGGCGTGGAAACCTGCGGGTGAGGCGACGCCAGTTGCCCTTCACGCTGCAGCCGCAACCAATGACCGGTCTGGGTTTGCACCTCATCGCCCACCAGGGGGCGTCCCTGCCCTTCGTCCGCTGCCAGGCAGAAAGCCGGCAGGGCCGCCAGCACTACACAGCCGATGATCGATCCTTTCATGGTGCTTTCCTCCTGGCAGCCGGCCCGTGGCCGGTTCAGTTGACGCTGGCGGACGCTTCTTCGATCGGTACCACGCGCACGAAGCCGCCATCGTCCGGCACGATCAGACGGCCTGCACGCATCTCGATACCGGCGCGCACGGGCGGCTGCACAGTGGCGACAGGCGCTGGAGCGCTCGTCCTAGCGGGCGCACTGGCAACTACAGGTGCAGCGGGGGCAGGTGCTGGAGCGACTGGGGCACTAGCCGGTTTGGGCGCTGCCACCACCTGGCGCGGCGCTGGAGCGGCTGCCGGGGCGGGCCAAGGAGCTGCAACCGGAACCGGAGCCGGGGACGCGACAACCGGTGCTGGCGCGCGGGCGACAATGGGAGCGGTCGCTGCCGGAGCAGCTGGAGGACGAACGGCCGCAGGAGCTGGCGGCGTGACGGCGACCGGCGCCGGCTCGGCCTTGGCCAGAACGGTTCCCTGCGTGGCTGCCGGCTTCTCCGCATTACTGGCCAGCGACAACGGCACCACCGGGGTCGGTCGGAAATTGGACAGGCGTGGCGCCGGAACGGCAGGTGTCGCCTGCGCAACGGCTGGCTGCACGACGACCGCCGGCTCGGGCTTGCTGACTGGCGCTGCTTTTACCGGCGGCGGCGCAGCAGGGGCGAGCGGCGCAGCGCTGGCCTGCACGGTCGGCATCTGTGGAACCCCCCGCGCCACCGGCGCCTTGGCGGGCACTGCCGCGGGCGGCGGCGGTGTGGTGGCGTTCTTGCTACGCATCGCCTGGGCGCGTTCTTCGGCGGCGCGCAGCTGGCTGGCCGAAAAGCCCATGCGCTGGGCCAGGGCATCGGCCTGCGGGCGCATGCCCTGGTAGATCAACAGGGTCAGCAGGTTCAGCGCCGGCTGCTGTTCGGTTTCATTGAGTTCCAGAGCGGTCAGCAACTCGAAACGGGCTTCGTCCAGACGCCCAAGATTCATGTACACCACGCCGAGGTCGTTGCGAATCGCCGCACTGGTCGGGTCCAGGCTGGCGGCCAGGCCCAGGTGCTCGAGCGCCTCGGGGTAACGTCCCGCGGCGCTGGCGAGCTGGCCGAGGCCCTGTTCGCCCTGAGCCTTGAGGCAGGTGCGGGTCAGGCTGGCATACAGGTCGCCAGCTTCCGGGCGATTCAGCGAGCGCAGGATGCGCGCCTTGGCCAGACGCGCTTGCGGCAGGTTGCCGGGCAAACGCTCCAGGTTGGCCAGCGCCGCGTGCAGGCGCCCCTCCTCGGCGGTCTTCTGCGCGAGGTTCAGCGCCAGTTCCTGCTCCTGGCTCAACGGCGCACAGGCCATCGGGGTCGCATCGGCCTTGCTCGTCAACCAGGGCGACTGGGCCGGGCTGCTCGCGCACCCTGCCAACAGCCCCATCACCCCCACCACGGTCACAACACGTTTCATCTCAACTCCCCCAGAGCCCCGACGATTGCAATGAAGCCGGGCCCCGCCAATACGATCAACAACGCCGGAAACAGAAACATCATCATGATGACGGACATCTTGCCGGACAGTTTGGAAACCCTTTCCTCGAGCGCCGTGTGGTGGCGGTCGTCGATCAGCTCCTTGAGCCGCAACAACGAGGCCATGGCGCCGCCGCCCTGGACGATAAGCTGTTCGAGGATCACCACGCAATCGGTGACCTCATAGACTTCCAGCGCGGCCCCCATGTCACGTAACTCGCGGCCCAATTCGAGCCCCGCATCGACCCGCGCCAGCACCTGGCGCAGTTCGGCGCTGAGGTTGGGCAGGATGCTCTCGGCCTCCTTGGCCAACACCCGCAGGCCCTGCTCGACGGTCATGCCGACATCGAAGAGGATGCGCAGCAGCGGAATGAAAGTGGTCACCTCCTCGGCGAGCGCTTGCTGGCGATGCTTGGCGGCCCAGGCCAGCCAGCGCTTGGGCAGCAGGTAGCCGATGCCCAGGGCGAACACCGGCGCCAGCCAGACCGGCTGCGGCGGCCGGCTCATCAGCAGCTGGACGATCAGCACCAGCGCCAGCAAGACGATCGGCGTGCCCAGCTGGATGGCCGAAAACATCGACTGCTGGCTGCGCTTGCGCCAACCCAGGCGGTTGAGCAGCTGCAGGGTTTCGCTGTCCATGCTCAGGGTACGACGGCCCAGGGAGCTGCCGCCGATGCCGCGCATGACGCCGCCCCCGGAAACCCGCGACAGCGTACCCATACGCTGGCTGAACTGACGCCGCGCGCGCAGATCGGCATAGGCCAGGTACAGGAACAGCAGCGCCAGCGCCAATTGCAGCAGGGCACTGAGTATCAGCAAGGCGCTCATCACAGGCTCCTCAGCATGCGCCACAGCGCCAGGCTGCCGAGGGCCTGCAGGACGAACGCAAGAAACAGCACCATGCGCCCGGAGGATTCCTGCCACATGCCGAGCATGAACTGCGGGTTGGTGATGAAGATATAGAGCGCCAGGGCCAGAGGCAGGCCGCCCATCACGTAGGCGCTGATACGCGTTTCACCGGTCAGCGCGCGCAGCCGGCGAGCGCTGTGCTCGCGCTCGCGAATCAGCCGGATCAGGTTTTTGAGCAGCTCGCTGCTGTTACCGCCATAGCGCTGATTGACCCGAACCCCCAGGGCCAGCACCTGGAATTCGTCACGTTCGTAAAGGTCGGCGAAATCCTGCAGGGCCTCGCCCAGGCTCATGCCGCGCTGCACGTTGCGCCGGGTGCGGGCCATGGCGCCGAGCAGCGGTTGCGGGGCGGTTTCCATGGCCAGTAGCAGGGCATCGCCCAGCGGCCGGCCGGACTTGAGGCTGCGAATCACGTGATCGAGAAACACCGGCAACTGCTCGATCATGCGCAGCACCCGGCGTCGGTAACGCAGCGCGATGAACAGGCGGCCAACCAGCAGCGGGCCCAGCAGCATGATCAGCAGGCCCAGCCAGTGCCCGACGATCAGGCCCAGCACAGCGCCCAGCAACCAGACGAACAGCCACAGGCCCAGCCCCTGGCGCGGCTTGCTGAAGCCGGCACGCAGCAAGAGCCTGTCGAGGTGACTGATGGCGGCGCCCTGCAGGGGCTCCGGCTGATCGGCCAGCAGGCGCTGGATCACCTGCTCCGAGGCGGCCTGCTCGCGGCTCCTGCGCAGCATCAACAGGCCCAGCGCCAGCAGCGTGAGGCAGATACCGCCCAGCAGCATCGATGCGGTCATCACGGTACTCCTTTGCCCAGCGAATCGGCCTCAGTCACGGCGCAGCTTGTGCCCGGCCGGGTTCGGCGCATCGCGGCAGAAGGTGCCGCTGCCCGCACGGTCGAGACGGAACAGGGTATTGGTGACGTACTGGTCTTCGCGCAGGCCGAGCACTTCCACCACCTCGCTGATGCAGCGCCGACCATCGGGCAGGCGAGTCAGCTGGATCACCACGTCCAGCGCCGCGCAGATGGTCTGCCGCAAGGTGCGTTCGCCCACCTTGGCGCCGGAGAAGCCAACCAGGGTTTCCAGGCGCAGCAGGGCATCCTGGGCGTTGTTGGCGTGTACCGTGCTCATCGAGCCGTCGTGGCCGGTGTTCATGGCGGTCAGCACGTCGAGCACCTCGGCGCCGCGGATCTCGCCCAGCACGATGCGGTCCGGGCGCATGCGCAGGGCGTTGCGCACCAGTTCGCGGGCGGCGATCTGCCCGAAGCCCTCGGCATTGGGCGGCCGGGTTTCCAGGCGCACCACGTGGTCGTGCAGCAGTTCCAGCTCGGCAGTGTCCTCGATGGTGACGATACGCTCGCGGGGGTCGATCATCTGGCTGAGCATGTTCAACAGCGTGGTCTTGCCGGTGCCGGTGCCGCCGCTGACCATGATGTTGCAGCGTCGCCTGACCATCAGCTCCAGGCAGCTGAGAATCGCCTGGTCCAGCGAATTGCTGGCCAGCAGGTCGGCGCTGCGCAGCATGTCCTTGCGGAACTTGCGCACCGAAATGCACGGGCCGTCCAGCGCCACCGGCGGAATGATGGCGTTGATGCGGCTGCCATCGGGCATGCGCGCGTCGACCATCGGCGAGGATTCGTCCAGGCGCCGGCCCACCGGCGCGAGAATGCGCTGGATGACCCGCAGCACGTGCTGGTCGTCGATGAAGCGCAGATCGCTGAGCTGCAGCACGCCGCCGCGCTCGACGAACACCCGATGCGGACCGTTGACCAGGATTTCGCTGACCGCTTCGTCCTTGAGGAGAATCTCCAGCGGGCCGAAGCCGGTGAGTTCGTCGACCAGCTCCTCGGCCAGGCGATCCACCTCGTAACGGGAAATGGCGATCTGCCGGCGGCTGACGTATTCGCTGACCTGCTCAGCGACGAACATGGCCAGCGAGGTGCGCGTGCCCTCCAAGAGGTTTTCGCCCTTCTCTTCCAGCGCGTCGATCAGGTAACGGTGCAGCACCGGTTTGAGATCGTGCACGCCGATGCGCGCACTGGTACCGCCAAATGGGCCTATGGGCATCAGCTGTTCCTCAACAAGCGGCGCCACCATTGCCCTGCCGCAGTGTGGCGGGGCTCGAACAGCCCGTTGGCCAGTGTCAGCAGGCCCTGGGTCAGGCCGTCACGGGGGGCGAACTCGAACAGCGGTACGCCCTGATTCTTGGCCTTGAGCCGGGTGACCGGGCTCAGCGGCAGACCGGCCTCGAGCGGTAGCACGAAGGTCTTGCTCAGCTCCGACAGGCCGGGCGCCACGGCCGGCTGGTAGCGGTCGACCAACAGCCGCGCATGGTCGAGCTTAATGCCCTTGCTGCGCCACAGGTTGAGCAGCGCCAGGTTGCGCCGGCAATTGGGTACGCTCTGGTCGACGCACCAGAACAGCCGTTGCGCATGGTTGATGAACGAGCGCAGGCCGTCGCAGTCCGGTTGCCCACACAGGTTCACCAGCACATGCTGGAAATGCTGACGCAGGCTGCCCAGCAGCAGGAACAGCTCGCCCAGGCTGAAGCGATCCAGGGCGTCGTCATCCGGGCCGTGGGGCAACACGCGCAAACCATCGGGGTGACGGGCGAAGGCGCTTTCGATCAGGTTGGAATCCAGGCGGCGGATATGCCGCAGCGCATCGCCGAAGCAGAACGACGACTCCATGCCGAACAGCTCCAGGCTTTCGCCACGGGGAACGCCCAGATCGACGTACAGCGTGCGCTGGCCGCGGGCCTGAATCTGCAAGGCCAGGTGCACGGCCAGCAGCGCGGCGTCGGCATCGGGTTGCAGGCCGTAGAGCAGGGTCAGTTCGCCCTGCTCGCGGGACGGCGGCAGTTGCGGCAGGCGCTGGGTCAGGCGGCGCACCAGCCCCAGCACCTCGCTGCTGCGCGAGCCGTAGGCGATGAAGTCCCGCGCGCCAGCGCGCATGGCGTTGAGCACCAGCTGGTTGTCCAGGCCGTCACCCAGGGCCACCACCACGACCATCGGGCGCATGTCGAGCAGCGCCTCGATCAGGGCGCATTGGCCGGTTTGCCCCTCACGGCTGAGGCCGACGAACACCAGGCAGCTGCCGGTCATGTCCATCAGGCCCAACACCTCGTCGAGGGTTTCGCCGACGTTGAGCACCTGGCCCTGACCGGCCAAGGCCGCCTGCAGCCACTCCAGGTCCTGCTTGCGACGGGTCTGTGCGAGAAAGATCTGCTCCATGACCACTCCCTAGCGCGACAGGCCGTCAGCGCGATGAAAATCACCGTTTTCGAGAAACAGCTGGCGAAACACACCCGGGTCGTAATTGCGCAACTGCTCGCCCGGCAGGTCCGGCAGTTGCACGTTGGCTGCCAGGGGCTGCACCAGGTGCGGAGTGACCACCATCAACAGCTCGCGCTCCTCACGCTCGATGCGCGACGAACGAAAGAACGCACCCAGCACCGGCACGTCGCCGAGAAACGGCAACTTATCCACAGTCGAGATACTGTTGGTGGAGATCAGCCCGCTGATCACGAAGCTTTCGCCATCGGCCAGGGACACGCTGGTATCGCTGCGTCGTACATTGAGCGCTGGAACCTGGGTACCGGCGATGGTGATGCCAGCGGTGAAATCGAGCTCGCTGACCTCGGGGGCCACCTTCAGGCTGATACGATTGCGCCCGACCACGGTGGGCGTGATGGTCAAGCGCACACCGAACTCCTTGTACTCGATGGACAGCGAATCGCTGCCGCTACTGGGCACCGGGATCGGGAATTCGCCGCCGGCCAGGAAGCTCGCGCTCTGGCCGTTGAGCGCCACCAGGCTGGGCTGCGCCAGGGTGTAGGCGAAACCGCTGTTTTCCAGGGCGTCGAGGCCGAGCAGGAATTTGCTGCTGCCACCGCCCCAGAGGATGTTGAAGCCGTCCCTGACCAGCGGGAACGGCGCCCCGGAACCCACGCCGCCGACACCGCCAACCGGCACCGTTGCCGGCCCGGTACCAGGCGCGCCGATCAGAAAGTTGTTGGAGCCGGTGCCGAAGATGCGCATGCCGACCTCGCGCAGCTTACTGCGTCGCACTTCGACGAAGCGGATATCGGTCTGTACCTGGCTCGGCACGGCTTCCTCATCGAAACGCACCAGCGGCTCGGCCATCGCCGCGGTGGCGGCGCCCTGCACAATTACCTGAGTTTGCCGTGGCTCGCGGTCGCAGGCAGTCCAGACCATCAGGCTGGTGATGCCGCCGCGCTTGCCGACCAGCAGAAAGCTGTCCTTGCTGTGGAGGCTGACATCCGCTACCTCCGAGTCACCGATCGCCAGCCGGGTGATGGCCACGGGGAAGCGCAGCTCGCGCTGCATGCCCTGGGTCACGTCCAGCACCGCCGGCACCGGCTCCAGCCCCGCACAGGAAGCGAACGCCGCACCGGGCAGGGCGAGCATGAGCGTCACCAGGCTCGTCAGCAGACGGGAAATACGCAGGCCATCGTTCATCGCGTTGCATCCTTGCCGATCAGGGAGTTTGCCGGGTGGCGTCATTGCCGCGATACACCGGTATGCCGGCTGGCGCCTGCCGGGCCGGCTCGGGTTGCGCCTGCGGCGCGGGCGCCGCGCCGCGCACGGCCAGTTGCTCGAACTGGAACAACTGCCGTTGTGCCTCGCCGACATCGGCGACTGGCTCTTTTCCAGCGTAGTAATCAGCCAGGCGTTTTT
Organism: Pseudomonas sp. PA15(2017); assembly: GCF_001945395.1. Taxonomy (GTDB): domain Bacteria; phylum Pseudomonadota; class Gammaproteobacteria; order Pseudomonadales; family Pseudomonadaceae; genus Aquipseudomonas. The sequence continues at coordinate 65,270 of NZ_MSXV01000054.1, forward strand.
CATCCACACTGCGAACCGCCAGACGCAGGCTGCCCACCTGGGTGGCGAGCATGAAACGCGTGAGCAGGGCCTCGGGAACGGCCAGCACGGCGGTCGATGGAGCGTTACGACGGCGCCGGCGCTCCTCGTCGGCATCGGTCGGCAGCTGGGCGGGCTCCCCTTGGTTGGTGATCCCCAGGGTGTCGCCGACGCTCAACAGGCGCAGCGCCGGAATCACCACCTGAGCGGTCTGCTCGGCATTGCCTTCGCCCTGGCGCAGATAGAGCAGCACATCGACGTAGTCGCCCGGGCTCAGGTGACCGCCGCCGCCGATCACTGCATCGACCGCCACGGCCAGGGCGCGCTCGTGGGGGCGAATCATTCGCGCCAGCGGGCCGGCCATGTCGAAGGCGGCCTGGTTCAGTACCGTGCCGGCCGGCATGGGCTGCCATAGCGTGCGACCGATCAATTGCTCGGGGCTGGCGAAACTGCCCGGCGGCGCAATGCGCAGGCGCTCCACGGCAAGATCGTCTCGGCTGATGGCCACCAGCGGCTGCACTGCCCTGGCCAGCACCACCACGTTGACGCGCTGCTGTTCATCGACCTGGGTTTGCAACTGATTACCGACCGCTGCAGCTGGCGTCACCCCAGGCGCAGATGGCAAGGCTACCGGCTGTGCGCTCTGACGACCGAGGGTGACGCCCCAATAGCCGGTAATCACTGCACCCACCAGCAGCACGCTGGCCAGCACCAGCGTTAATCGACTATTCATGACAGCACGCTCCTTGTTGCCTTACGCCGGCAAGCACCCGGTACAACCCGCCATGGATGGTGATCAATCAGAGACGACGTAGAAGTTCGCCTCATGTATCGGCACTTGGTTATTCTGGTTTAGAAACTTTTATTGTGAAACTTATAGCGGACTTCACCGTCAAGATAGAACATGCCGTTCGTCGCAATTGTCCTTCTACACCCTCCGCCATTAACTTGGCAGGCCGCCCGATAGTGCCTTAGTCCTTGAATTCACTAGAAGTAATAGTTGTATTTAATACTTTGTATGTAATAACAAGGTAAATTTGCGGACAGCACTTCTCCCTTTCAAACTTTCCCTGCAAGTCCCTGACACAGGCGTCCCTGCCTACCCTGGCTACAGAGGAAGTACCCATGTTCAAGCTCATCATCCTTCGCGAAAGAATTCGCGCCTTCTTTAAAAACGAAGAAGGCGCGTCGGCGATTGAGTATTCAATCATTGCGGCGTTGATTGCGGTGGTTATCGTTGGCGGCGCTACGACGGTCGGCACCGATATCAATAGCGTGTTCGGCTCGATATCGGACGCCCTGCAAGGCGCCACTTCAGCGGGCGGCGCAGGAACTGGCGGCTAATTATCAGGGGCGAAGATGATGCGTGAGCACATCCTATTGGTAGACGACGAGGCCGACGCGCTCGAAGAACTCGCCGAGTTGCTCGAGGGCGAAGGCTTCCAGTGTCATTGCGCCGACAACGTCGCATCCGCCATGGCCTGCCTGAGCAAATGGCCGAATATCGCGCTGCTGATCACCGACCTGCGCATGCCGGACGAAAGCGGCCTGCGCCTGATCCAGAACCTGCGCACCACGCCTCGTTACGCCACGCTGCCGATCATCGTCATGTCCGGACATGCCGACATGAACGACGTGATCGGCCTGCTGCCCTTGCAGGTCGTGGATTTCCTACCCAAGCCCATCTATCAGGAACGCCTGATCGAAGTGCTCAACCAGCGCTTTCCGGTCGCCAAGGTTGTCAACGCCTAGCAGCGCCTCTGCTGCCGTTCGACCTATCCCGTAGCGGCAATGCCCCATGCAGCGATGACATCGATGCCCGAGCAGCGGTAGAGTCGCCGGCTGAACCCCGGCCGCCACGGACACACGATGCAGGACCACGACGCACGGATCGCACGCCTGCTGGCCTTCTACCGCAGCGCTTACCTGGCCGACAGCCGCGACCTGAACCTCGACAATCTTTCCACGCTGCCAGCCGGTCGACTGGCCTGGCTCGAGGGTCGCGAAGAACTGGCCAGCGGTGCCCTGCCGCTGCTGGCCCTGGCGCCGGGTATCGGCGCCGAGCTGGAGCGTCAGCAGCGCCTTTATCAGCGCGAACTGCAGCTGGTCTACGGCGTGCTGCCGGTATGCGGGCGGCTCGCTGGCGCTGAGGGGCCAGCCACGGCGTTCTGTGCGCCGCTGGTTTACTACGAAGCCACCCTGAATAACGGCAGCGAAGGCGACGCCCACCTGCTGGCCATCGACCCGGGCCAGCCACTGGCGAACTGGCGCCTGCTGCGCCAATTGCTGATCGACGGCGACAACGCTTCGCTCGACGATCTGCCCCTGGCCGATGCGCCCATCGATGCCCATGTACTCGGCGACCTGCTGGGCTGGATCAGCCAGCGCACGCGAGTCGCCGACGTGCTCGCCGCCAGCGGTTTCCCGGCGCTGGAGGGCCAGGATGCGATGGCCAAAGCACAGCGCCGCCGTAGCCTGTCGCTGCGCGCTGCTGCCATCGTCGCTCTGGTGCCCCGCGGCAGCGGTAGCCGCGGCATCGTCCATGAGCTGCAGCAATTGCAGGAAGCCGGGGACTGGTCAGCGCCCTTGCACCAGTTGCTCGGCGAGTCCCAGCCGGTCCTGCGCCAAGGTGCCAGTGCCCCCCATGCGCTCCCGGCCCAACTCAGCAATGCCCAGAGCCAGGCGCTGGCCAACGCCGCACGCTACCCGCTGAGCCAGATCTCCGGGCCGCCCGGCACCGGCAAGAGCTATACCCTGGCGGCCCTGGCGCTGGATCGTTACCTGCATGGTGAATCGGTGCTGCTGGTCAGCCGCAGCACCCAAGCCGTGCGGGTCATCGGTCAGAAGCTGCGTGAAGACTTCGGCTTGCGCGACGCGGTGCTGGAAAGCGACGGCGGCAGCCTGCAGCAAACCCTGCGCGATCGCCTGGCCAGCCTGTTGCAGGGCCAGCTGCCGAATGCGCCAGCCGAGACCGAGGTGAATCTGCAACACGAGTTGCGCCAGCTGATCGATCAGGAACGTCGCCAGGCCAAGGCACTGGCCAGACGTGGTGAACAGGCGCTGCGCTGGAGCCGGCTGATCCTGCGGGCCGAACGCGGCACTCTGTGTTTCTGGCGCCGCCACCTGCTGCTGCACTGGGTCAGGCGCCGGGTGCGCGGCAGCGTGCGCCCCTGGGCGCTGCTCGATGAGCTGCGCGATTGCCAGCAGCGGCGTGAACGCCTCAGCCGTGACTACCTCAATACCCGTCGCGCCACGAGCCTGAGTGGCCTGCTGGCCGGCAACCGGCAGCTGTTCGTGCAGTATAACCAGGCGATTCGCGCGCGCCAGTCGCAACGGCAGCTGGCGCTGTTCGACGACATCGATCCACAGTTGCTGCTGACCGCTTTTCCGATCTGGGTGGTGACGCTGGACGAGCTGCATCGCCTGCTGCCACTCAAGGCCGGCCTGTTCGACGTGATGGTCATGGACGAGGCCACCCAATGCGATATCGCCTCGGCCCTGTCGGCCTTCCAGCGCTGCCGCCGTGCGGTGATCACCGGTGACGCCCGGCAGCTGCGCCACCTGTCGTTCCTGTCGCGCAACCGCGAGATCCAATTGCTCCAGCGCAGCGGCCTGCCAGGCGAGGAGCGTGAGCGCTGGAGCTACCGCGACAACAGCGTGCTCGATCTGGTGGGCCTGCACCTGCCGGAGCAGAGCGCACTGACCTTTCTCGACGAGCACTTTCGCAGCCGCCCGGCGCTGATCCGCTTCAGCAACCAGCGCTTCTATGGCAACCGCCTGCGGGTGATGAAGGAGCGCCCGGGCCTGGCCCACTGCGACAGCCTGCAGGTACAGCGGCTGGCAGGTGAACGGGCCGGCAATGGCGTCAACCAGGTGGAGCTCGAACGTGTGCTGCAGCTGATCGACGAACACATCGCCCGCTACGCCGACAGCCCGGTCAAGCCGAGCATCGGCGTGGTGTCGCCATTTCGCGATCAGGTCGAAGCCATCCGCCAGCGCGTCGCCGGCCTCGACTTGCAGCGCCTGCGCGACTTTCGCGTGCTGGTGGATACGCCCTATGGCTTCCAGGGCGAGGAGCGCGACCTGATGATCATCAGCTTCGCCCTCGACGCCCGTGCCAGTCAGGCCGCGGTGTACCTGAATCGTCCGGACATGTTCAACGTGGCGATCACCCGTGCCCGCGAACGCCAGGTGCTGCTGTTCAGTGGCGACGAGCGCCAGTTGCCAACCGACCACCTGCTGCGTCGCTACCTGGAAAGCGCCGCCGAACCGCCAGCGGCCAGTCACCAGCAACCCGAGCAGGACGATTTCGAACGCGCCCTGTGCGCCGCGCTGGCGGCACACGGGGTGGTCACCTGGACGCGCTATCCACTGGCCGGCCTGCTGCTGGACGTGTTCTGCCAGCGTGGCGACAGATGCCTGGCCATCGACCTGATCGGTTTTCCCGGCGACGGCGAAGGGTTTCTCGAACTGGAGCGCTACCGCGTGCTGGCGCGCGCCGGCCTGGAGGTCGTGCCGCTGAGCTACGGCCTGTGGAGCCAGGCGCCGGCGCGCGCGCTGCAGGCCTTGCTGCAGCGGTTATAGGCGCGGGCGCCCTCAGAACGTGTGCCCCAGGTTCAGGTACAGCGCCTTCTCGTTCTCGTCATTGAGGCCATAGCTGAAATTCAGCGGCCCCAGTGGCGTCTCGTAGCCCAGGAACACGCTGGCGGCGTTGATGTAGCCGCTGTCGAAGGCGTTGTCGTTGTTCCATGCCCGACCGCGCTCCAGAGAAGCGCCGAGGTAGATCGGGAAGTCCAGCGGCAGGAACGAACGTGGGGTCATGCGCCGGTAGTAGACCACCCGCCCGAGGCTGATGTTCTGCCCGGCCAGGGCATCCTGGCGAAAGCCCGACAGTTGCCGTGCGCCGCCAATCTGGAAGCTGGAGGTGACGATTTCGGCGTTATCGAGGGTGCGCCCGTAACGCCCGCCGATCACCAGGCTGTGCGGCCCCTGGCTGAACGCCTTGTTGAGCTTGATCTGCCATTGCCTGTAACGATCGTCGGCACCGAGGCTGGCGTCGTACTGGCGCAGGTTCAGGCTGATCTCCTCGCCCTCGTGGGGAAAGTCGACGTTGTCGAGGGTGTCGAAGGCGTACTGCAGCTCGTAGTAGCCCTCGGTGAAACTGAACTCCGGCTGATCGCGCTCGCCGATACGCACCTTGGCGTCGCCCCAGGCCTGGCCGACGCCGAAGCGCAGCTCGCCGTTGTTGGCGATCTGCCGGCCGATGTCGAATCCGTAGCCGTAACGCTGCACGCGGTATTCGGCGATCGGGTCGTTGTCCAAAAGCGACTCGACGTTCCACGCCTCGACTCGCAGGTTGGGCGCCACGAACCACCGTGAGCCGACGTCGAGTGGCTGGTAGAACTCGCTGAACAGCTCCTGGCGGTCGCCCAGTTGCACCCGGGTGAGCCACTCGGCGCCGAGCCGGTTGATGCCGTTCTTGCGGAAGCTCGCGCCCAGGTTGAAGACGCTGTCGCCGTTGAAATCGTCGGAGAGGTTGAGCCCCAGGCGCAGGTAGTCGGTACCGGTACGCTTCTCCCGCGCATCGATCACCAGGGTGTTGCGCTCCTCGCTGTTGACCACCCGATACTGCACGCGCTCGAAGTAATCGAGGCCATACAGGGTGCCCATGTCACGCTGCAGCGTCGCCATGTCCAGCGGCTCGCCGATGGGCTGGCGGATGTAGTTGCGGATCACCTCGTCGCCGACCTTGGAGTCGTTGTCCACCTGGATGGCGTGGATCACCGGAGTGCGCTGCTGGGCACTGCGCGCCAGAGTCAGCGCGGGATTACCACCACCACGCCGAACCAGCTCCGCGAGGCGCGGCTGCAGCGCGCGGGCCGCCTCGTAGCCCGCCTCGATCAGTTCTTCGCCGCGACCGAAATCGGTGACCCCGAAGCTGGCCATGTCCGGCTGGACCAGCACGTCGCCGTCACGCAGGGTCGCCAGCTGCTCCTCGGAATTGCGCCGGGTCATCATGGTGATCGACTGGTTGAGCACGTCGACCACGGTGAGCAGTTCCTTGCGCGGCTTCAGCGGCGTGCCGATGTCGACGACGATGACCCGGTCGACGCCCATGTCGCGGGCCACGTCCACGGGAATGTTGTCGACCATGCCGCCATCGACCAGCAGGCGGCCGTCCAGCTCGACCGGTGCGAACACCGCCGGAATCGACATGCTGGCGCGAATCACCTGCGGCAGGTGGCCGCTGCGGAACACCACTTTCTGATCGTTGGCGATATCGGTGGCCACGGCGCGGAACGGGATCGGCAGGCGGTCGAAATCACGCACGTCGCTGCTGCGCACCAGCAGCCGCTCGAGCAGCAGGGCCAGGTTCTGGCCCTGAATGACGCCTAGCGGCAGGCCGAGGCTGCCGTCGTCGCGAAAGCTCAGGCGCTGCTTGATGAGAAAGTCGCGGTCGTCCTGCTTGCGGCGAAATGGCACGTCGGTACGCGGCGGATCGTCGGAGAGCACCTGGCGCCAATCCATGGTCAGTGCCACGTCTTCGAGCTCGGCGATGCTGTAACCCGAGGCGTACAACCCGCCGATCACTGCCCCCATGCTGGTGCCGGCGATGGCATCGACACGCACGCCCTGCTCTTCCAGGGCCTTGAGCACCCCGATGTGCGCCAATCCACGCGCGGCGCCACCGGACAGCACGACACCGACCTTGGGCTGCGCCTCTTGGGCGATGCCGATAAGGGGGAAAAACAGCAGTAGCAGAATGAGCAGACGGCGCATGGCACATCCCTGGCGTCGGGTCGGAGGAGCGCCATTATAAGAGCCTCCTCGCCAGGGATGCGCGCGGCGAAACGTTCGGTTTGTAATCAGTGCAGGCGGCGCGCTTCGCCCATGAACGAATCGTGGAAGCTGGAGATTTCCGATTGCAGGCGACGATTCTCGCCATAGGCCTCGATGGCGCGGCGATAACGCATGCGCTGCTCGTCGAGCAGCTTGCGGCGGGCTCTCACCACGCTCTGTTCCGGGTGCAACGCTTCATCCACATGGCGAGCCATGGCAGGTCTCCAGGTTGAATTACGGGAGACCAGCTTCAGCGAAGGCGATGACAGTTTGAGGAAAAAAGCGTGACGCCGGGGTGACCGGACTCAGGCGCCTTCTTCGTGGGCTTTCACCGACTTGGCCGACAACCGCAGGCTACGCAGGCTGCGTTTGACGCTCTTGAGGTGATTGACCAGGCTCGGCCCTCGGGCCATAGCCACCCCCATGGCGAGTACGTCGATCACCACCAGGTGGGCGATGCGCGAGGCCAGGGGCGTGTAGATCTCGGTGTCTTCCTGCACGTCGATGGCCAGGTTCACCGTGGCCAGGTCGGCCAGCGGCGTCTGCCCAGGGCACAGGGCGATCAGCGAAGCGCCGGCCTCGCGCACCACGTTGGCAGTGATCAGCAAATCCTTGGAACGACCGGATTGGGAAATGCACACCGCTACGTCGGTAGGCTTCAGGGTGATCGCCGACATCGCCTGCATGTGCGGGTCGGAATAAGCCGCCGCGTTGAGCAACAGGCGGAAGAACTTGTGCTGGGCATCGGCCGCCACTGCGCCCGAGGCGCCGAAGCCGTAAAAGTCGATGCGCTGCGCGTTGGCACACAGGGCGATGGCTTTTTCCAGCGCCACCGAGTCGAGCTTTTCGCGCACTTCGATCAGGGTGTGCAGGGTAGTGTCGAAGATCTTCATGCTGAAGTCGGCGACCGAGTCGTCTTCATGGATCGCGAACTGACCGAAGCTGGCGCCGGCGGCCAGGCTCTGCGCCAGCTTGAGCTTGAGATCCTGAAAACCGCTGCAACCGATGGCGCGGCAGAAGCGCACGATGGTCGGTTCGCTGATGCCTACCGAGTGCGCCAGCTCGGCCATGGAGCTATGCATGACCGCTGCAGGATCGAGGAGCACATGATCGGCCACCTTGAGTTCCGACTTACGCAGGAGGTGACGTGACTGGGCGATGTGCTGCAACAAATTCACGGGCAGGGACTCGACTGGCAAAGGATGGTTACGTCGGCTGAGGTTGGAGCGCCATGACTCGGTTATGATCGAGGAACGCCGCCGGGCTGTAGCGATCTTGTAGTTATACTACAAGCCTGGCGACCTCGCACGGACAAACCGAATCGGAGTTCCCATGCAGAGCAATTGTTGCGACATGCTGGTTTTCGGTGGCACGGGCGACCTCGCCCTGCACAAACTGCTACCGGCCCTCTATTACCTGCATCGCGGTGGTCGTTTGCACCGCGACACGCGCATCCTCGCCCTGGCCCGCAGCCCCCACACACGCGCCGCCTACCAGGCCCTCGCCGAGCGCCATTGCCGCGCCCAGGTGGCCCGTGCCGATTTCGACGACGACACCTGGCGCAGCTTCGCCGAACGCCTGGACTACTTCCCCATGGACGCGTCGCAAAGCGCCGACTTCGGCCGTCTGGCCAAGGCCCTGGGTGCTGACCGGGAGCGCGTCAGGGTCTATTACCTGGCCACTGCACCGGACCTGTTCGAGGCCATCGCCTCGCATCTCAAGGTCGCTGGCCTGGCGGGCGCGGGTGCGCGCATCGTGCTGGAAAAGCCCATCGGCCATTCGCTGGCATCCGCCCAGGCGATCAATGCCGGTATTGGTGCGATGTTCGATGAGCCCCAGGTGTTTCGCATCGACCATTATCTGGGCAAGGAAACCGTGCAGAACCTGATGGCACTGCGTTTCGCCAATGCGTTGTTCGAGCCGGTATGGCGGGCCGCGCACATCGACCACGTGCAGATCAGCGTGTGTGAAACCCTGGGTGTGGAGAACCGCGGCGCCTACTATGACAACGCCGGCGCGATGCGCGACATGATCCAGAACCACCTGTTGCAGCTGCTCTGCCTGGTGGCCATGGAGGCGCCGGTGCGCTTCGATGCCGAGTCGGTGCGCAACGAAAAGGTAAAGATCCTCGAGGCCCTCAAACCCATCACTGGCCAGGACGTGCGCGACAAGACCGTGCGCGGCCAATACACCGCCGGCAAGATCGGCGGCCAGGAAGTGCCGGCCTACTATTTCGAGAAGAACGTCGACAACGACAGCGATACCGAAACCTTCGTCGCCGTGCAGGCCGAGATCAACAACTGGCGCTGGGCCGGCGTGCCGTTCTACCTGCGCACCGGCAAGCGCCTGGCTCGCAAGACCTCGGAAATTCTCATTCAATTCAAGCCGGTGCCTCACCAGCTATTCGGTAACGGCCAGGCCAACCAGTTGTTGATTCGTCTGCAGCCCGAGGAGCGCATCAGCCTGCAGCTGATGGCCAAGAACCCGGGCAAGGGCATGCGCCTGCAGCCGGTCGAGCTGGACCTGAACCTGGCCGATGCCTTTAACAAACAGCGGCGCTGGGAGGCCTACGAACGGCTGCTCCTGGACGTTATCGAAGGCGATTCGACGTTGTTCATGCGCCGCGACGAGGTCGAGGCGGCTTGGCAATGGGTCGACCCGATCATCAAAGGCTGGCAGCAGCATTATCAGAGCCCGCGTCCCTATGCGGCAGGCAGCAACGGCCCGGAACAGCTCCAGCATCTTCTGGAGCGGCATGGCCGCCAGTGGATTGAAGAGTCCGAATAAGTCAAATTTGCGGGCTGATACTTTCAGCCCGCACTTTTATGCAACCCGCCAATTAAGGCCATTAGCTGTAAGCCATTCGCTATCAATAGCGACGGATAAACCAGTCATCCGACCAAAATATCTGAACTCATTCGTCCCGCCGAGATGCATGAATAAGTTCAATTGTTCGCATCGAATCAGTGTCTACGGTGATAGTTAAAATTCATTAAATCTCGAGCCTATTTCACATTTACCTATAAACACATAAAATAATAACTTGCGTAAGTTTTCCTAACTACAGGTGACTATCTATTTTGTTTTAAATAACCTAATAGTAATCTTAATATATTTTTAAGCTCTAAAAGTTATTAATTTTTACTTTTCAAATGCCTCTCCGCCGCTAAGTTGAAAAATTGTCGAGTTCCATCCAGCGCAACTTCATATCGATATTGCCTGTGCAGGAAAGCAACTCGCTGAAGTTTCAAATTAGACAAAGGGAGATGCCTCATGGCAGTACAGGCGAAAGTCGCGCCCATCGGCCAACAGGTCGCTCAGGCAACCGAGCAGGTGGTCAGCAATACGCTGCCATTGTCCGAAAGCAGCCATGTAGCGCTCAATATCCCTCCCGAGGCAGTCACCCGTTATACCCGCGAAGAATCGGATCTCATCGTGCAGATGCACAACGGTGAGGTGCTGCGTATCGGCAATTTCTACGCACCCGCCGAGCAGCCCAGCCAGCTGTATCTGGTAGGCGAAGAAGAGCAGCTGGTCGCTGTGGATCTTTCCCAGGCCGCGGCAAGCGACGGCATTCTCGCTGCCTCCTACGCATCCGAAGGCACCCTTTCCGGCTTCACCTCGCTGACATCGGTGGCCGGCGCCGCAGGCGGTACCCTTGGCCTGGGCACGGCAGCGATTATCGGTGGCGTGGCCATCGTCGGCGGCGTCGCCGTGGCGGATGAAATCGACCGGCGCAGCGATAGCGGTAGCAACGATGGTGGTAGCTCGCAGCCTCCCGTCGATCCTGTGGATAACCAACCGCCGGCCGCTGCGACCAACCTGCAGCTCAGCCAGGACAGCCGGTTCCTCACCGGCAACGCCGAGCCCAATGCCACCGTCAGAGTGGACGTGAACGGCACGCCCTACACGGCGACTGCCGATGAAAACGGCGACTTCACCATTGCGTTCAACTCACCGCTGACAGGTGGCGAAACCATCACCGTGGTGGTCGTGGATGCTGCAGGCAATGCCAGCACACCGGCAACGCTGAATGCGCCGACGGTTGCCCAACCTTCGACGGTGGAGCCCAGCAACGGCGAGGAGCTGAGCGGCTCGGCAACATCTTTCTCGACGATTACCTTGATGCGCCCGAACGGCGAAGTGCTGGCCGTGACCACTGCCGATGCCAATGGCAACTGGTCGTGGACGCCGTCGCCAGCCTGGCCGGATGGCACCCTGATCGATATTCATACGGTGGCGCCTGGCGGCTTCCGGCCTCCGGTGATCCGCATAGTCATCGACAAAACGCCCCCAGCGGCACCCACCGTCGAGGCCAGTAATGGCGCTCAGCTCGTCGGCACTGCCGAAGCCAATAGCACCGTCAAGATCACGATCAACGGGAACACCGTTTCCGTCACCGCGGCGGCAGACGGCACCTGGTCTTATCAACCCGGCTCCACCCTGCCCGACACTACGTCCGTGACCATCACCGCCACCGACCGCGCCGGCAACGTCAGCCCGCCAACGAGCCTGACGATCGACGGCCAAGCGCCTAATCCGCCAACGGTCGGCAACAGCAACGGCACGGTTTTCAGCGGCACCGCGGAAGCAGGCAGCACGGTCATCCTGAGCAACGCCAATGGCGTCCTCGGCCAAACGCGGGTGGATGCCAACGGTAACTGGCATTTCACGGCCAGCCCGGCGATCGCCAATGGCGACGAGGTGAGCGTGGTGGCCCGTGACCCGGCCGGCAACACCAGCCCGCCGCAAACGGTGGTTGTGGATAACGCCCTACCCAACGCGCCGGTATTCACGACGAGCAACGGCACGGTGATTTCCGGCACGGCGGACGCCGGCAGCCTGGTCGTTGTCAGCGCGAATGGCGCCGAAATTGGCCGTGCCACAGCCGGCCCGGATGGTACCTGGTCGATTACACCATCACCCGCCCAGCCAAACGGCACGGTCATCACCGCTGTCGCCAGTACCTCCGCCGGCACCAGCGCCGCCGCCACGCTGGTCATCGACGCCGCGCAACCGCTGCCTCCCGACGTTCAACCAAGCAACGGCACGGAACTGAGCGGCACCGCCGAGCCCGGCGGCAAGATCATCCTCATCTACAACAATGGCGACCTGATCGGACAGACCGTCGCCGATGCGGACGGCAACTGGAACTTTATCCCTACCACTGCGCTTGCCGATGGTGCCAGCATCGAAGTCGTGGTGCGCGATGCCGCCGGCAACACCAGCGAGCCTACTGCGGTACAGATCGATCGGACACCACCGGCCGCTCCTCAGGTCGAGCCCAGCAATGGCAGCGTCCTGAGCGGCAGCGCCGAGGCTGGCAGCACCGTGGTGATCACCGGCCCAGGGGGAATCGTCCTCGCCGAGGTGCTGGCCGACGGCAATGGCGACTGGCGTTTCACACCGGATGCCCAACTGGGCAACGGCACGCCGCTGAGCATCACCGCCCGCGACCCGGCTGGCAACGTCAGCCCGCCCGGTACTGTGGTGATCGATTCCCAGGCGCCAGCGGCGCCAACATTGAACCCCACCAATGGCAACCTTCTGAGCGGCACCGCCGAACCGGGCAGCACGCTGATCATCCGCATCGGCACGTCACCCGCCACCGTGGTCGAAGTGCTCGCGGACGCCGACGGAAACTGGAGCCATGCCCCCAGCGAACCGTTAACCAACGGCACCTACCTGGAAATCAGCGCCCGAGACGCCAGTGGTAACGAAAGCGCCTCGACGACGGGCAGCATCGATGCTGCAGCGCCCGCAACCCCGGTGATAAATCCCAGTAACGGCGGCCTGCTCAGCGGTACCGCCGAGCCTGGTAGCACCATCACGATCAGCATGCCCGGCGCCCCCGCCCAGACCACGACCACCAATGCCGATGGTATCTGGACGTTCACACCGGCAACGCCAATTGCCAACGGCACGAGCGTCACCGTCACCGCTACCGATGCAGCCGGCAACCAGAGCCCCACCGCCAGCCAGACAGTCGATACCACGCTGCCGGCGAGCCCGACCATCGAGCCCAGCAACGGCAGCCAGTTCGGCGGTACGGCCACGGCAGGCGCGCTGGTGGTGCTGACCGGCCCTGGCGGCGTTGCGCTGGGCCAGGCTACTGCTGACGGCAATGGCAACTGGACGATCACGCCGCCTACCCCACAGCCCAACGGCACCAGTGTCAGCGCAACCGTGGTGGCCAACGGCGCCAGCAGCGCGCCAGCCACCACGGTGACCGACAATGTCGCGCCGCCCGTACCCACGCTGCAACCCAGCAACGGCAGCCTGCTCAGCGGAACGGCCGAAGCTGGCAGCACGGTGATTCTGACCGGACCGGGCGGCGCCGTTATTGGCCAGGCGATTGCCGATGCTCAGGGCAACTGGAGCTTCCAGCCGGCCACACCACTGGCCAATGCAACGCTGGTGAGCGCCAGCGCTCGCGATGCGGCGGGCAACGTGATCGGTACGGTCAGCACCACGGTGGATAACCTCGCGCCTCAAGCGCCGGTCATCCAGCCGAGCGATGGGACCCGGCTGGCAGGTACCGCCGAGGCCGGCAGCACGGTGATCATCAGCGATGCCAGCGGCCGGGTGATCGGCCAGGCGACTGCCGACGCCAACGGCAGTTGGTCGCTGACTCCGTCACCAGCACTGGCCGACAATGCCAGCCTCAGCGTGGTGGCCCGCGACGCCGCCGGCAACACCAGCGCACCTGCCAGCCTGACCATCGATGCGACAGCGCCCTCGATGCCCATCATCGAGCCCAGCAATGGAATCGTCCTGCGCGGTTTCGCCGAACCGGGTAGCACCGTTACCCTGCGCGACGGCGACGGCAACCTGATCGCCGCAACCACGGCCGCGGCCGACGGCACCTGGAGCACGACCCTCACCGCGCAACTCCCGGACGGCACCCGCGTCACCGCCACCGCAACGGACGCTACCGGCAACATCAGCCCTGCGGCCTCCCTGACCATCGACGGCGTGCCACCGGCGGCGCCCGCCATCAACCCCAGCAACGGTACGCAGCTGAGCGGCAGCGCCGAGCCCGGCAGCACGGTGATTCTTAGCGGTGCCAATGGTGCGGTGCTCGGCCAGGTCAGCGCCGACGCAGGCGGCAACTGGTCGTTCACCCCGGCCAGTGCCTTGCCCAACGGCACCCAGGTCAACGCCGTGGCCCGCGACGCAGCCGGCAACACCAGCGCCTCCAGCGGCGTGACCACCGACAGCGTCGCGCCCGCGGCGCCCACCATCGTGCCCAGCAATGGCGAACAACTGAGCGGTACCGGTGAAGCCGGCAGCCTGCTGATCATCAGCGTTGGCGGCGTGGTGGTCGGCCGGGTGCAGGTCAATGCCCAGAGCTCCTGGAGCTTCACACCCGACACAGCGTTGGCAGACGGCGCCGCGGTGAGCATCGTCGCCCGCGACCCGACTGGTAACCAGAGCGCTGCCGTCGGCATCACCATCGATGCCATGGCGCCCGACACGCCCACCATCCAGCCCAGCAACGGCGGCCTACTCCGCGGCAGCGCCGAAGCCGGCAGCACCGTCATTCTCACCGGGCCCGGCGGCGTCGCCATCGGCCAGACGACGGCCGACGCCAATGGCAACTGGTCCTTCACGCCGCCGAGCCCGCTGCTCGATGGCACCCAGGTCAACGTGGTGGCGCGCGACGCCGCCGGCAACACCAGCCAGCCCGGCAGCACCGTGGTGGATGCTCAGCCTCCCGCTGCGCCGACGATCTCGCCGAGCAGCGGATCGGGCGCGTTGAGCGGCATTGCCGATCCTGACAGCACGCTGTCGCTGACCATCGGCAATGCCGCGCCGGTAATCGTCCAGGTCAACGCGAACGGCACCTGGAGCTATCCCATCAACGGCCAATTGGCCAATGGCACCCAGGTGTCCGTGGTGGCCCGCGATGCGCTCGGCAACGCCAGCCCGGCGGCCATCACTACAATCGATGCCCAGGCGCCCGCTGCACCGGTAATCGACCCCAGTAACGGCACGCAGGTGACCGGCACTGCCGAAGCCGACAGCCTGATCACCATCACCGGCCCCAATGGCTTCAGCCAGACCACCACTGCCGATGCCAACGGCAACTGGTCGATCACCCCGGCCAGCGCCCTCCCCAATGGCGCCCGGCTGACGGTGACGGCCACCGACGGCGTGGGCAATCAGAGCCCACCGGCCAGCGTGACGATAGATGCAAGCCTGCCACCGCGCCCGACCATCGAGCCCAGCAACGGTGGCGAACTCAGTGGTACCGCCCTGGCGAGTGCCACCGTGCAACTGACCGACGGGACGGGCGCCGTCATCGGTCAGGCCGTCGCCGACGGCCAGGGCAACTGGACGTTCACCCCGCAGACGCCGCTGGCCAACGGCACTACCGTCAACGCCACGATTACCGTGGCTGGCCTGAGCAGTGCGCCGGCCTCCACGGTGGTCGACGGCGTCGCCCCCGACGCGCCGACCATCGCGCTCAGCAACGGCACGCAACTCAGCGGCAGCGCCGAAGCGGGCGCTACGGTGATACTCACCGGCTCGGGCGGCGTCAGCATCGGCCAGGTAATCGCGGACGCCAATGGCAACTGGACCTTCACGCCCACGCCCGCCCTGGCCGATGGGCTGGTGGTAACCGCCGTGGCACGGGACGCCGCCGGCAACAGCAGTGGCTCGGCCACCACCACCATCGATGCACAACCGCCGGCCACTCCGACGATCGATGCCAGCAATGGCGTACGGGTCACCGGCACCGCCGAGGTGGGCATTACCGTGGTCGTCAGCGATGCCAGCGGCCGGGTGATCGGCCAGACCACCGCGGCAGCCGATGGAACCTGGACGCTGTCACCCTCGCCGGCCTTGCCCAATGGCACGGTGGTCAATGCGGTCGCCCGGGACACGCTCGGCAACGCCAGTGGCTCGGTCAGCACCACCGTCGACACCGTGGCGCCAGTAGCGCCGACCATTTCGCCCAGCAATGGCGTCGAACTCAGCGGCACGGCAGAGGCCGGCAGCACCGTGCTGATCACCGGCCCTGGTGGGGCGACCAATGGCCAGGTAACGGCCGACACGGCGGGCACCTGGAGCTTCAAACCCTCTCCAGCCCTCGCCGACAGCACCGAGGTAACAGTGGTGTCACGTGATGCTGCCGGCAACACCAGCCCATCCGCCAGCACCGTGATCGATGCCCAGGTGCCCGAGCACCCCACCATCGAGCCGAGCAACGGCCTGACTCTGAGCGGTACGGCGGCGGCCGGCAGCACCATCATTCTCACCGGCGCCGGTGGCGTGCCGATCAATAGCGGCCCCATCACGGTTGGTGCCGATGGCAAGTGGAGCGTTATCCTGAGCCCGGCCCTGCCGGACGGCAGGCTGGTTACCGTGGTGGCCCGCGACACACTGGGCAATGAAAGCGCGCCAGCCAGCATCCTGATTGATGGTGTTGCACCGCTTGCCCCGGTGATCGCGCCGAGCAACGGCCAGGTCATTACCGGCACCGCCGAAGCTGGCAGCACCGTGACGATCAGAGCCGGGGGCACCGTGATCGGCACGGCGGAAGTCGCCGCCAACGGCAGTTGGACGTTCAATCCGGACAGCCCCCCAGGCAACGGCACCAGCATCACCGCGACGGCGACGGATGCCGCAGGCAACGTGAGTTCACCGTCGGCCGCCGTCACCATCGACACCCAGGCACCGCAGCCGCCCACACTACAACCCAGCAACGGCATCGTCCTGAGCGGCACGGCGGAGGCCGGCAGCACGGTGATCATCTCCGCTGTGGGCGGTGTCGTCATTGGTCAGGCGGTGGCCGATGGCAGCGGCAACTGGTCGTTCGTACCGCCAGTGGCCCTCACCAATAATACCCAGGTCACCGTGGTGGCCCGGGATGCGGCCGGCAACACCAGCGCGGCGGCGAGCCTGGTGATCGACACCGTACCGCCTGCCGCTCCGGTCGTTCAGCCGAGCAATGGCGTGCTGCTCAGCGGTACGGCCGAAAGCGGCAGTACGGTGATCATCACCGGTCCGGGCGGCGTGGTCATAGCCGAAGTCGCGGTGGGCCCAGGCGATGCCTGGAGCTTTCCTGTCAGCACGCCCTTGCAGCATGGCGCGGTGATCAGCGTCAGCGCTCGTGACGCGGCGGGCAATACCGGCCTGGCCGCGACCATCATCATCGATGCGCTCGCCCCCGTCGCACCGACCATCGAGGTCACCAACGGCTTGGCGTTGCGCGGTACCGCCGAGGCGGGCAGTACGGTGACGCTCACCGCCAATGGCAACACCATCGCCACCTTGACGGCCGACGCGGGCGGCAACTGGAGCTTCACGCCGGGCACTGCGCTGGCCAACGGCATAGTGGTGAGTGTCAGCTCGCGGGATGCAGCCGGCAACCAGAGCCCGATCGCGACTACCACGGTCGACAACGTCGCCCCGCTCGCGCCAGTCATCGCCGCCAGCAATGGCATGGAAGTCAGCGGCACCGCCGAGGCCGGCAGCACGATACGGCTGAGCGTGGGCGGGGTGCAGATCGCCACGGTGGCCGTGGACGCCAATGGCAATTGGTACTACCAACCCACGCTGCCGCTGGCCGACAACACCGTGGTCACGGCTATCGCCGTGGACGCTGCCGGCAACCTGAGCGGCGCCGCCAGCGTGACCGTGGATGACAGCGTGCCCGACCTGCCCGTTGTGCAGTCCAGTAACGGCAGCGTGCTCAGCGGCACGGCGGAGCCAGGCAGCATCATCACCATCCGCATCGCCGGTCAGGCAGATGTACAGGTCAACGCCGATGCCACCACGGGCGCCTGGTCACAGACCTTCTCACCCGTCATCCCCAATGGCACCTCGGTCAGCATCACCGCTACCGATGCCAGCAATAACGTCAGCGCGCCGGCCATCGTGGTGATCGATGGCGTGGCACCTGCTTTACCGACCATCATGCCCGGTAACGGCACCGTGCTGAGCGGCACCGCCGAAGCGGGCAGCACGGTGATTCTTACCGGACCGGGCGGCGCCGCTATCGGCCAGGCAATCGCTGACGCTCAGGGCAACTGGAGCTTCACACCGCTGGCGCCGCTGACCAATGGCACGCAGGTAAGCGTGGTAGCACGCGATGCTGCCGGTAACAGCAGCCCGCCCGCCAACACGACCATCGATAACGTGGCACCTGCCGTCCCGACCATCCAGGCCAGTAACGGCGTGGTGCTGGCCGGCACGGCCGAAGCCAACAGCACGGTGATCCTTACCGGCCCCGGCGGCATCCGCATCGGTACGGCGAGCACCGACGGCGCCGGCAACTGGACTTTCACATCGAGCCCGGCCCTGGCCAACGGCGTGGTGGTGACCGCCGTCGCCCGTGATGCCGCCGGCAATACCAGCGCCTCGGTCAGCACCACGGTCGATGCCGTGGCGCCCAACGCGCCGCTGATCCAGGCGAGCAATGGCACCTCACTCAGCGGTAGCGCCGAGGCCGGCAGCACGGTGCTTCTCACCGGCCCAGGCGGCACGCCCATCGGGCAGGCAACCGCCGCGGCCAACGGCACCTGGAGCATCACGCCATCCAGCCCACTTGCCAATGGCACGGTAGTCAACGCGGTAGCTCGCGATGCAGCTGGCAACACCAGCGGCTCGAGCAGTACCACCATCGATAGCGTCGCGCCTGCCAACCCGACCATTCAGCCTAGCCGAGGCCTGGTGCTCACCGGCACCGCCGAGGCAGGCAGCACGGTGATCCTCACCGCCAGCAACGGCGCAGCCATCGGTACGACCACCGCTGCCGCCAACGGCACTTGGAGTGTCACGCCGCCGGCACCACTGGCCAATGGCACGGTGGTCAACGCCGTAGCGCGCGACGCGGCTGGCAATACCAGCGGCTCGACCACCACTACGATCGACAGCCAGGCGCCAACTGCACCCAGCAACCTGTTCGTCAGCGCCGACGGCACCCTGCTCACCGGTAGCGCCGAAGCGGGCAGCCAGGTGCGTATCGTGGTCAACGGCAACGTGGCCAACCCGATCACGGTCACGGCCAACGCCAGCGGTACCTTCGCCGCCGTGCTGATCCCCGCGCTGGTGGCAGGCCAGGCGATCGCCGTGACCGCAACCGATGCCGCGGGCAACGTCAGCGTGTCGGCGGGCACCAATGCGCCCAACCTGTCGGCACCGATCATCAGCGTGCCGGAAGCCCTCGACACCTACATCAACGCGGCCGAGGCCGCCGACGGCATCCAGGTGCGCGTCGGGCTGGCCACAGGCGTGCGCGCCGGTGACACCGTCACCCTCACCTACACCGGTGCCGGGGGCTACACCTTCAACCAGACCCACACCGTTACCGCGGCCGAAGTGCTGGCCGGCAACACCGTGGTGTCGGTAGTGCCACCGGCAGGAAGTTTTCCACAGGGGGCCGCGTCGGTCACCGCACATATCAACAACGGCGCCAACTCTCAGGCCGCGAACTTCACGGTCGACACCATCGCGCCGTCTTCACCGGTACTGAATCTGGTTGGCAACCTGCTGACCATCTCGGGCGAACCGAACAGCGAGCTGACCGTGCGCATCGATCTCGGCGGCACGGTGGCCACCGCCACGGTCACCGCCAACAACGCCGGGATCGCCTCGGTGAACCTGTTGAGCGGCCTGAACATCGGCCTGACCTGGGACCAGTTGCTCAGCGCCCAGGTGTCCGTATCGGCGCAAGACCAGGCCGGCAACCAGAGCAACGTGGTAGCCCTGGGGCTGGGTAGCCATCTGCAGCAGCAGCCGATCACCCTCGGTAACCTGGCAGTGGACGCCAATCTCAGCCTGCTGAATCTGCCGGCCGCCCGGCTCGGCATCAGCGGCAAGACCGTGGCGGGCGCCGCGCTGGCCGTCGAGGTGCTGACCCCGGCGGGTTACATCGGCCTCACGCCACTGGCGGCCGATGCCAATGGCAACTTCTCCATCAACCTGCTCAGCGCCAGCGTGCTCAACCAGCTTGGCCTGTCGCTGACCAACCTGCTCAACCTGGGCCCCGACCTGGCATTGCGCATCACTGCCACGTCCGCCGGCAAGACCACCGGCCTCTACACCGTGGACCTCGACCCGCTCGGCCTGTTCGGCCTGACCATCGGCACCGTGCGCGTCGACGGCACGGCAGCCGACGACATCCTCTCCGGCAGCGCCACCATCGCCAATGAACGGATCTTCGCCGGCAATGGCAACGACCTGATTCTCAACGTGGGGGCCGGGGATCGCGTGGACGCCGGGGCCGGCAACGACACCATCCAGATCCGCGCCACCAATTTCGGCAGCATCGACGGCGGCGCCGGCTTCGACACCGTGGTGTTCGACGGCGGCATCGACATCAACTACGGAGCCGCCGGCATCGGCACGTTCAGCAATATCGAGCGCATCGACCTGGGCACCGGTGACTCGGGCAGCACCCTGACGCTGACCGCGGCGGCGGTGGACGCCATGACCGATTCGCGCAACACCCTGCAGATCACCGGCGAGAGCAACGACGTGCTGAACATCGGCAACAGCGCTGCCAAGACCGGAACGCAGTTGATTGAAGGCATCGTCTACGACGTCTATACCTACGCAAACACCACGTTGCTGGTGGAAGAGAACACAGTACAGGTCGTGGTCAGTTGATAGGGAAATCGTCGTACCGCATGCACAGGCCTCATTGTCGATGGGCCGCGCGCCTGGCACTCACCCTGTGGCTGCCGGCGGCGGCCATGGCCATGCCGCTGGACCAGGCCGTACGCAGCGGCCTGGCGATCCACCCGCAAGTGCGCGCCGCGGTAGCGGATGCGGCGCGTGCCGAGACCGAGGTGAAGATCGCCAAGGGCGGTTACTACCCCTCGCTGTCGCTGTCCGGCGGCCCGCAGGAGTTCGACATCGGCGAGACCGTCTACGACGTCACCGTCTCGCAGATGCTCTACGACTGGGGCCGCGTCGACAGCCAGGTGGACAGCGCCAGGGCGACCCAGCGCCAGCTGTCGGCCAGCGCCGAGGTGACCCGCGAAGACGCCGCCCTGGATATCGTCGAAACCTACCTGGACGTGCTGGTCGCGCAACGCCGTATCGATGCGGTACGCCGACACATCCGCCTGCTCGACGACATCCGTGGGATGACCGAAGCACGCGGCGCCGATGGTTATTCCGATCGCAGCGAACAGGACCGCGCCGGCCTGGAGATCGCCCGCGCCCAGGAGCAACTGGCTCTGGAAAAAGGCGCCCTGCTCGATGCCGGCAACCAGTTCGCGCTGCTCGTCGGGGCGCCAGCGCAAGGCCTGGCCGAACCGCGCCCACAGTCCATGCAGCGCTACCTGGCGACCCGCGATTTGCCAGGGCTGATCACCGGCTCGCCGCTGTACCAGCGCGCCCTTGAAGACACCAACCTGGCCCAGGCCGAGCTGCGCGGCACCAAGGCAGCGCTGCTGCCGCAACTGAACCTCGAGGCGTCGGCCACACGCAGAGAGATCGGCGGGCGCCTGCAGAACGATTCGATGGTCAACCTGCGCCTGCGCATGGACACCATCCAGGGCCTGTCCAACTTCCAGCGTCCCACCGCTGCCGCCCAGCGCCTGGAGTCCGCGAGCTGGGGCCAGGACGCCATCCAGCGCGACATTCGCCGCCAGTTGCAGAGCCTGTTCGACATCGGCGATTCGCTGCTCTGGCGCGAACATGCGCTGGCCGTGCAGGTGCGTGATTCCGAGCAGGTCGGCGGCCTGTACCGCGAGCAGTTCGAGGTGGGCCGCCGCGACGTCATCGACCTGCTCACCGTACAGCGCGAGCGTTTCGAAGCCGAGCGCCAGTTGATCGTCCTTCAGGTCGAGCGCCTGCGCCTGGAATACCGCGCTGCGGCGCAGATCGGCCTGCTCGGCCCCTTGCTGGAGAACGGCCTGAATGGATCCTGACACGCTGACCACGCCGGGCAAGAACCATGACCCGCTGCGCCAGGGCCTGGTGCTGCTGTGCCGGCAGCTCGGCCGCCCGCTGACCGACGCCGAACTGGCCGACGGCATCGCCCTGGAGCAGGGCCGCCTGCCGCTGCGCATGGTGCCGCGCGCCCTGCGCCGCGCCGATATCGTCGCCCAGGTCAGCGAAGAAAAGCTGCAACGTATCGACGACTACCTGCTACCGGCCTTGTTGCTGCTCAAGGACGCGCGCTGCGTGGTGCTGGTCGGCCAGCACGGTGAGCAGGCGGAGATCCTCGTGCCGCACAGTGACGGCGGCATGCAGCAATTGCCGATTGCCGATCTGGAATCGCTGTACAGCGGTATGGCGGTTTTCGCCAAGTGCCGCTATCGGCCAGATGGCCGCGCCGAAGAGTTCGCCAGCCCGACGCGCGAGCACTGGTTCTACGGTGCGCTCAAGCGCCTGCGGCGCTCCTATGTGGAAGTGGCCGTGGCGGCCTTCATCGCCAACCTGCTGGCCATCGCCGCCGCCCTGTTCGCCATGCAGGTCTACGACCGCGTGGTGCCCAACGCGGCCTTCGACACCCTGTGGGTGCTGGCCAGCGGCGTGGCCCTGGCCATCGTGCTGGAAAGCCTGTTGCGCGGGTTGCGCGCGCACCTGCTCACCACCCTGGGCAAGCGCCTGGATCTGCAGCTTTCGTCATTGCTGTTCGAGCGCGTGCTCAACACCCGCCTGGGCGCCAAGCCGGCCTCGGTCGGGGCTTTCAGCACGCAGATTCGTGAGTTCGAGTCGGTGCGCGAATTCTTCACCTCATCGAGCGCGGCGGTGATCAGCGACCTGCCCTTCGTGTTCATCTTCCTGTTGATCATCGCCCTGATCGGCGGCCATGTGGTCTGGGTGCCGGTGGTCGCCGCCGTGCTGATGATCCTCCCCGGCCTGCTCGCCCAGGGCCGCCTGGCACGCTTGTCGCGGCAGAACCTGCGCGAAGGGTCGGTGAAGAACGGCATCCTGCTCGAATCCATCGAGCACCTGGAAACGGTCAAGGCCAGCCGCGCCGAAGGCCGTTGCATGCACCTGTGGGAAACCCTCACCGCGCAGCTCGCCGGCAGCGCGATGAAAACCCAGAGCCTGACCTCGGCGCTCAGCTACGGGGTCAGCACCGTACAGCAGCTGTGCTACGTGGGTGTGGTGGTGTTCGGCGTGTACCGCATCAGCCACGGCTCCCTGAGCATGGGCGCACTGGTCGCCTGCTCGATCCTGGCGGCGCGCACCATCGCGCCGCTGTCGCAGATCGCCGGCATTCTCGGCCGCTGGCAGCACACCAAGGTCGCCCTCGAAGGCCTCGACCAATTGATGACCGGCCCGGTCGAGCGCCCGGCCGGGCAGCGTTTCGTGCGCAAGGAACACCTGGCCGGTGACTACCGCCTCGAGCAACTGCGCCTCGCCCATGACGACGCACCGCCCATCGTCGACATCAACGCCCTGAGCATCCGTGCGGGCGAGCGGGTCACCTTGCTGGGCGGCAACGGCGCCGGCAAATCCACCCTGCTGCGCTTGCTCGCCGGGCTGCTCGACCCGAGCGCCGGGCGGTTGATGGTCGACGACATCAGCCTGACCCAGATCGACCCCGCCGACCGCCGCCGGCATATCGGCTATCTGCCCCAGGACATCGCCCTGTTCTACGGCACCTTGCGCGACAACCTCAATCTGGAAGGCGCAGCGGTCAGCGACGAGGAGCTGTTCGAAGCCCTCGACGGCGTCGGCCTCGGCGCCTGGGTGCGCAGCCATCCGCTGGGCCTGGACATGCCCATCCAGGGCAATGCCAGCCTGTCCGGTGGCCAGCGCCAGGCGGTCGGGCTGGTGCGCGTGCTGGTGCAGGACCCGCCCATCGTGCTGCTCGACGAACCCACCTCGTCCTTCGACCAGACCAGCGAAAAGAACGTGGTCGAATACCTGCAGCACTGGGTAGACGGCCGTACCCTGATCCTGGTGACCCACAAGAAGGTCATGCTCTCGCTGGTCGAGCGTGCGGTGGTGATGCGCCAGGGCCGAGTGATCATGGACGGCGCGCTGGATCAGGTGGTGCAGGACAACGCGGTGAGCGCGCCGCAGGAGCCGAGGGGAGGCAACCATGCCGTCCAATGACCGCCTGCGCCGGCAGCTCGACGATCCCCTGCTGAGCGCCACCCACCCGCTGTTCAGGCCCTTGCTGTGGACGGTGCTGGCCACCGTGCTGCTGTTCATCGGCTGGGCCGCCTGGGCCGAGCTCGATGAAGTGACCCGCGGCGACGGCCGCGTGGTGCCCTTTACCCGTATCCAGAAGATCCAGAGCCTGGAGGGCGGCATTCTCGACCGCCTGCTGGTCGGCGAAGGCGATCTGGTCGAAGTCGGCCAGCCCCTGGTACGCCTCGATGAAACGCGCTTTCGCACCGCCTTCCAGGAATCGGCCAACCAGTCGGCGGCACTACGCGCCACCATCGCGCGCCTGGATACCGAAGTGCTGGGCAAGGAGCGCATCGACTTTGCCGAGGATATCGACCCGGCCAGTCCCCTCGCCCGCTCCGAGCAGGAGTTGTTCAAATCCCGGCGCGACAAGCTGCAGGACGGCATCAGTGCGATCAACCGGCAGATCCGCCTGGCACAGCAGCAGCTCAACCTGGTCGAGCCGTTGGTGGCCAAACGCGCCGTGAGCCAGATGGAGGCGCTCAAGCTCAGCCAGGAAATCGCCACGCTCAACGGCAAGCTGACCGAGCTGCGCAGCACCTACTTCCAGGACGCCTACACCGAGCGACAGAGCAAGAAAAGCGAGCTCAGCGCCCTGGAGCCCATCGTCGCGCAGCGCCAGGATCAGCTGCGCCGTACCGAGATCCTGTCGCCGGTACGCGGCCGGGTGAACACCGTGCTGATCAACACCCGCGGCGGGGTGATCCAGCCCGGCGAGCCGATCATGGAAGTGATTCCGGTCGAGGACCAGTTGCTCATCGAAGCCCGCATCAAACCGCGCGACGTCGCCTTTCTGGTGCCGGGCATGCCCACCAAGGTGAAGATCACCGCCTACGACTACAGCATCTACGGCTACCTGACCGGCACCCTGGAGCAGATCAGCGCCGACACCATTTTCGAGGAAACGGCCCAGGGCAAGGAGTTCTACTACGAGGTGCTGATCAAGACCGACGGCAGCCAGCTCAAACGCCGTGATGAAATCCTGCCGATCATTCCCGGCATGGTCGCGGAGGTGGACATTCTCAGCGGCAAGCGCACGGTGCTGAACTACCTGCTCAGGCCGCTGCTCAAGGCACAGCTTTACTAGAACCCGCTCACGATCTTTCTGGGCGTGCGTAATGGCAACTACGAGGCGGAAGCGGCCAGTGAGAATGTAGGAGGGGCTTTAGCCCCGAGCTTTATTAGCGCGCAAAGAGCTCGGGGCTAAAGCCCCTCCTACGGATTACGCGAACGACTCTCCCGCCACATAGCAGTCGATATGGATAAAGCCCGGCATAAAGACCGCGAACAGGTTCTTGGGCTCAAAAAGGAGAAAAACACCTCGCCGGATTAATCACAAAGTGCGGTGGAGAGTTGCATTCGCGCGTGCTATTACGAAGTCAGTGGCGCGTGCATCAGGCTTTTGGCAGTCGGCTTCGGGCCGATTATCCACAGGCTGATCACGCCGCCGGAACGCGTGGATCTAACCGCTTTCGGGGATCAGGGAAGTGCCTCACTCAGCTGGGACTGGCTCGGCTTACAGGCAGCGAGGCGCTGCCGCCGTCGAGTTCTCGATCGCCTTTATCATCTTTTTCCTGATTCTCTACGGGCTGGTCGGCTACAGCATCCCGTTTCTGCTCGGCGCCACCTATCAGGAGCTGGCCACCGAAGCCTTGCGTGACGCCATTCGCTCGCCCGATACCCGTGCCCCGTCACCCGAACAGATCGTCCTGTATCAGCAGCGCGTGCAACAGAGCGTGCACAACTCGTGGTTGCCGCCAGCCTGGGCACAACCGTGCGAAGGTTACGACGGCTTCCTGAAGACCGGGGCGGTGTGGAGCGTGTGCGTGCGCCATGGCGACCCGGAAAGCATCCTGCCGCCCTTCTCGATTCTCGGCTGGAAGGTGCCTCAGTTGCCGGACGAGATCCGCGGTGAAGCGAAGATCCGTCTGTACAGCAATGGCGCGGGGGGCTGAGCATGCATCGCGGTACGCCTGACCTTCACCGCCAGCGAGGCGCCTTCAGCATGCTGAGCGCGGCGACCCTGGTCATGGCCATCCTGTTTCTGGCCCTGGTGATCGACAGCGGCCGCCTGTACCTCGAACAGCGCAACCTGCAGAAGCTGGCGGACACGGCAGCCCTGGAATCCATATCGCGGCTCGCTTCCGGCAATTGCTCGCTGGATACCGCCCTTGCCCAGGTCTATGCCGTCGAGAATGCCGCGTCCTATGGTTTCGTCCAGGGCGCCGGGCGCACGCTGAGTTCGTCCTGCGTGAGCGTTTCGATCGTCGACGGCCTGCGCGCTCCAGTCGCCGACGCCGCCAATGGCCGGGCGGTTCGGGTGGTCACCAGCAGCCAGGTACCCGCCAGCCTCGTGGTGCGCACCGGCAGCCTGTTCGGGCTGACCGGCAGCGACAGCGTCAGGCTGCAAGCCGTTGCCGTGGCCGAGAAGGATAGCGCCCCGTTGACGGTGTTCAGCGTCGGCGCGCAATTGCTGGATCTCAATGCCAACGGGCTGGTGCCGAAGTTACTCACAGCCGCCGGCGCAAACGTCAGCGGGCTGACGGTGCTCGATTCCCAGGGCCTGGCGAACGCGCAAATCACCCCGGCTGGCTTGCTGCAGGCGCTGGGTGTGGAGGTCGGTATCAATCAGTTGAAGGCGCTTACGCCTGAAGGCCTGGCGAGCCTGGTGGATACCCGGGTCGGTGCGGTGGGCATCCAACGGCTGGTCGACGTTTCGGCCAATCTGGTGAATCACGATCAGGCATTGGCCGCCGACGTCAATGCACTGGGCGCCACACTGGGGAACTCGCAATTGAAGAATGCCACGGTAAATCTGCTGGCGACCGAGGAGCGCCCCGGCCTGCTCAAGCTGATAACCGGCCCCGGCCAGGCCGTAGGCTCCGCCCTGGACGCCAGGCTGGCGCTGGGCGAGGTGTTATCCACAGGCCTGATGACCGCGGTTCAAGGGCGTGGGTTGCTGGTGGATGAGCTCAATCTGCTCGGTGCAGTGAAGGTGAAGCTCGGCGTCGTGGAGCCACCGGCCATTGGCATCGGGCCAGTGGGCACCACGGCCTTCAATGCACAGACTCGCCTGCATATCGATATCGACAGCAACAATGTGCCCCTGGCGAGCTCCCTGCTGAATTTGCTCGGCACCTCGATCAAGCTGCCGATAATCGTCGATCTGGTCAGTGCCAAGGGCGAGCTAACCGCCATCGACTGCTCGCGCGCGGAGCCCGAGGCGACCATCGAAGTCGAGTCCACGGTCGGCAACATCTGCATCGGCGAGATGCCTGGCGGCGCGCTGTGGTCGACCCGAACCAGCTGCACCGAGTCCACCCTTCAGGACGCCAGTATCGTCAGGCTGCTGAACGCCGACCTGATCAAGGGCAAGGCCGCCGTGCCTCTGATCGCCACCGGCAACAATCCCGTGCGCGACGAACTGACCCTCGCCGAAGATGAATCCGACATCACTCAGGTCAATAATCTGAAGATTGGCGACTCGGTCGCCAACCTGCTCTCCCAGGTCAGCCGCATGATCGGTGTCGGCGCACCAAAGGACGCCAATGGCTATCCCCGCCTCACTTCTGGGCAAGCAACCGAGATCGCGGACAAATACCTGGCCACCTACCCCAACAAGGACGCCATTCGCGCCGCCATGAAAACGGACGGGTTGACCTGGCCCCGCCCGGTAGCACTGTTGCTGGACACGACGATGCCCGACGAGTGGCACAACAAGTTGCTGCTGAACAACTGCACCACGAACAAGATGCAATGCCGCACCGAACTGATTTCCTCGTTACAGACGCAACCGCAGGGCGGCCTGCTCAGCAGTGTCCTTACCGGCCTGGCCTCGTCCCTCGGCTTGAGCAGTAACTCCCAACCCCTTCTACTCACCATCCTCAATCCGGTTCTCGATGCGCTCAAGCCCGTGCTCAACGCCGTGGGCAGTGCCGTCAGCAGCCTGCTCACCAGCCTCGGCCTGGATCTCGGCAAAACCGAAATCAAGGTACACAGCATCAGCTGCGGCATCCCGCAGTTGATCCGCTGAGGTGAGTGATGAAACGTCCAGGGAAAAGCAGCCAGCAGGGCGCCGTGGCCATCGAGTTCGCCATGTTGTTCGCGGTGTTCTTCGTGGTGGTGTACGGGATCATCGCCTACAGCATTCCCATGCTGTTGCTGCTGACCTTCAAGCAGGTCAGCGCCGATGCGGCCCGCGCGACGTTGCAGGTCGACCCGGCCAATGCCGCCTATATCCAGCTGATCAGCCGGGAAGTCACAGCGGTTGTGCAACGCAGCTGGCTACCGGAAAGCTGGCGCGGTGGCCATTGCCCGGCACCCGAGCAGGATGCCGCCGGCCTGAACTGGAGCCCGTTGCCGGGCCACGCCGGCCAGCCGTCCTACGGCAACATCGCCCTCGATAATCGCGACCCGGCCGCACCGCGCTACGTGCTGCACGTCTGTCTGCAACGCGGCTACAACCACGACGGGCCCAGCGGCCAGCGAGCCATCGTGCCTACGCTGCGGCTGCTGGGGATAACGATTCCCAGCCTGCCCGAGGACGACGGTGAAGTGGTCATCCGTGGCGCCACCACCGTCACCCTTTGAGCTGGCCGTGATCAGGCGCCGATCACGCCGCCGTCGTCACGGGTGATGACCACCACCGTGGAGCGGGGATGCACGCCGGCCTGATGATCAGGGAAGCTCGAGCCGCCCTCTTCGCCCGGGTGCTGGATGCCCACGAACATGCTCGTGTAGTCCGGCGAAAAGGCCAGGCCGGTCACCTCGCAGCCCACCGGGCCGACCATGAAACGGCGGATCTCGCCCGTGTGCGGGTCGGCGCAGAGCATCTGGTTATTGCCCATGCCGGCGTAGTCACCCTTGTTGCTGTACTTGCCGTCAGTCTGGATCCACAGACGACCGCCGCCGTCGAAACCAACGCCATCCGGGCTGTTGAACATGTTGTCGGCGTTGATTGCATGGCTACCCGCCTGGGGCGTACCGGCATGCACCACCGGGTTGCCGGCGACCACGAACAGATCCCACTCGAAGTCCAGGGCGGCAGCGTCGTCAGCATGCTCGCGCCAGCGCAGGATCTGCCCGTACAGGTTGTTGGCGCGCGGGTTCGGGCCGCCGACCGGCTGCCCCGGCTCACCGCGCTTGCTGTTGTTGGTGAGGGTGCAGTAGACCTGGCCATCCTTGGGGCTGACGGTGATCCACTCGGGGCGATCCATGCGCGTGGCGCCGACGTGGGTGCCGGCCTGCCGCGCGCGAATCACCACCTCGGCCTGTTTGGCGAAGCCGTGCTCGGCGGTCAGGCCATGCTTGCCGGCGGTCAGCTCGATCCAGCGGCCGCGGCCTTTGGAGTGATCGGCATCACCGTTACCCTCGTCGAAACGCGCCACATACAGCGTGCCCCTATCGAGGATATGCCGATTGGCCTTGGCATCGCTGCGGTCCAGACGGTCGCGGGTGATGAACTTGTAGATGAACTCGCCACGCTCGTCGTCGCCCATGTACACGACCACGCGGCCATCGCGGGTGGTGGCCAGCGCCGCGTTCTCGTGCTTGAAACGGCCCAGGGCGGTGCGCTTGATCGGCTTGGCTTGCGGGTCGAACGGGTCGATCTCGACGATCCAGCCGTGGCGGTTCAGCTCATTGGGGTTCTTGGCAATATCGAAGCGCGGGTCGAAACGGTGCCACTCGTTCTCGGCGCTGGCGTGCAGCACGCTGAAACGCTTCTGATCAGGGCTGAATTGCAGGTTGGCATCACTGCTGCCAAAGCAGTCGCTGAAGTTCTCTTCGCAGGTCAGGTAGGTGCCCCAGGGCGTCTGGCCACTGGAGCAGTTCTGGAAGGTGCCCAGCGCCTCGATACCGGCCGGGTCGGCCTCTGTCTTCAGAAGCTCGTGGCCGCGTGCCGGGCCGCTCACCTCGATCGGCAGGTTGCCATGCACACGTCGGTTATAGGGCGAGCCCTGCACGAAGGCCCAGCCGGTACCACTGCGGCGCACCTCGATCACCGTCACGCCCTCGGCGTTCTGCGCCTTGCGCACGTCCTCGGCGGATTTCGGCAGGCCGCCATGGGCCAGCAGATAGCGGTAGTTCACGTATTCGTTGTTGATGGCCATCAGTGCGCGATCGGAGTCGCCCGGCCAGGGGAAGAAGCTCATGCCATCGGTGTTGTCACCGAACTGCAGCAACTGCTCGGCCGCGCTGTTGCTGCCATCGCCCTTGAAGGCCGGGCCGCCGGCCTGCAAGGGCTGGCCCCAGCTGATCAGCGGGCGGAACGAATAGCCTGGCGGCAGGGTGATGGTATCGGCCGTGGAGGCCGCCAGGTTGGCGAAACCCAGCAGAGGGCTGGGGACCGTGGCACTGATCGAATCGGCCAGTACGCTACGGCTCAGCAAGCCGCCGCCAAGAAACAACGCCGCGCCGGTCAGCGCTCCGGCTCCGATGAACCGGCGACGGGAGAGGGTCAGGCGTTCGAGGTCGGTCAATTGATCATCATGCATCACGGCGCTCCTGCGTTCTTCTGATGCGCAGGGACGCTATGTCACTGATGTGACGCTTGCATGACAGTTGATGCTACGCGCCTGGAATGCCGACAAAGTTATCGACAGGTAGGCCATGTTCACAAATACGGTTATCCAATCTGTGGATAACCTGGTAGCTCTCTGCCACAGGCCTCACAGCGAGGGCCTCTCAGAAGATTGTACAGAATTTGATCAGTAGCCAGGGTTTGTTCACAGGAGCCCTGGATAAAACCCATGAGTATTTGTGGATAAACCTTCAGGTGCCTTTTATTCCGCGCTTTACAGGGACCTGGACAATTTTTGCATACCCATATTCGTAGCGACCTGCCCTATTCCAAATCAGAATCGTCGTGTGCCGATCAGCTCGTCGAGTACCTGGGACGTTAGCCGGAACATTATCGATGTGTGGTCCTCGCCGGCCTCAATCTGGAAATCACTGCGCAACCCGTACTGCGAAAGAGCCTGCAAGCGCAGTTGTAGAGCGCGGGCATCCTGGATGCCCTGAGGTGCCTCGCGGTCACCGATCAACAAGGTAAGGCTGCTGTGGATAAGATTCAGCTGACCCGCGTGGGCGCGCTCGAAGAATGTCCGCTCGGGCGCCAGCAGATAGCGATCACGCCACCATAGCGTTGGGCTGACCGCTACCACGTGCTGGAACAGCGCGGGCCGAGTGAACAGCGTATAGATGCCGAACATCCCGCCAAAGGAGTGCCCCACCAGGCTGCGCTGGTCCTGGTCGACCTCGAAGCGCTTGGTGACCTCCGGCATCAGGCGCTCCTCGATGAAGTCGAGAAACAGGTCCTGCCCACCCTGAGGCGGCGTGTTGCGCTCGGGGGGTTGCGGCGGAGAAAGCTCGAATGCACGACGCTCGAAGTCCAGCGGCGTGTCGCTTGGATAGCCGATGGCCACCAGAATCGCTCCGCGCAGCCGCTTCTGAGCACGTTTGGCTGCGTGGAAGGCCGGAAAGTAGGCATTGTCGTCGAGCAGGTAGATCACCGGGTAGCCGCCGGTGTAGGGCATGTCCCCCTCCGGCAGGCTGATCATGATGCGGTACTCGCGCCCTTCGGCGCTTTTCATCTTCCATTGCTCGGTAGCGTCCAGCATCACCGGCTCGGCCTGGGCGGCCGCCAGGCTAGCCAGCAACAGTGCGCCGAACAACGCAACCCGTACGCCGATTGCGATCACCAGCTGTAACTCAGGCTGGTGACCACGCTGCGCGCTTCGCCGCGGTAGCAATTGCTGTCCTGGCAATTGATGTAGCGCTTGTCGGTCAGGTTGCGCGCATTGAGCGCCAGGCGCACGCCATCCAGGCCACCGCCGAAGTCGTAGTGCACTCCGGCGTCGATCAGGGTGTAGGCCTCGTTCTTCAGGGTGTTGTCACCGTTGCCATAGGTGCTGCCGGTGTAACGGGCACCGCCCGAGACACCGAGCCCGAACGGCAGGCGGTAATCCAGCCACAGCGACGCCAGATGGCGCGGTACGTTCTTCGGGGCCTTGCCCTGGTAGTCGCTGTCCTTGGTGACCTCGGCGTCGTTGAAGCTGTAGCTGGCCGTCATGCGCAGGCTGTCGCTCAAGTCGGAGACCGCTTCGAGCTCGAGGCCGCGAGAAACCTGCTCGCCGGTCTGCACCTGAAAGCTGCTGTTCGCTGGATCTCGCGTCACCACGTTGGTCTGGGTCAAGTGATACAACGAGGCCGTAAGCAGGGTGCTGGTACCCGGCGGCTGGTACTTGAGGCCAACCTCGTACTGCTCGCCCTCGCTTGGGGAAAATGGGTTGCCGGCGGAGTCGGAACCGCTTTGCGGCAGGAACGAAGTCGCGTAGCTGGCGTAGGGCGCCAGGCCGCTATCGAACAGGTAGAGCGCGCCGACCGAGCCGGTGGTGGCCGAATTGGTGATCTTGCTGTTGATGTCGCTACCGAACTGGTCGCCATTGGAGCGGGCATGCACCCAGTCGCGACGCAGCCCGGCGGACAAGCGCCAGCGATCGAGCTCGATCTGATCCTGCAGATAGACACCGGCGCGATGCTCCAGGCCATCCCTGTCGACCAACACGGTGTCGGGGCGAGAGATCGGTTGATGATAGTCGGGGGCATCGAGGTCGAGCGACGGTGCGCTGCCTGTGGCATACAGCAACTCGGTATCGAGCCAGGCATAGTCCACACCGCTGACCAGCGTGTGTTGCAGGTTGCCAGTGTCGAAACGACTGATCAGCCGGGTGTCGGTGGAGAGTGTGGCCATGTCCTCGTAGCTGCCTGCGGTGCTGCGAGGGAGTATGTTGTCGGCGCTGACCGGCCCAACATCCAGGTATTGATTGGTGGTGTCCAGCTGACCGTAACGCAGGTTCTGCTGCAGGCTGAAGGTGTCGTTGAAGGCGTGCTCGAACTCGTAGCCGACCGTCCACTTGCGCTGTTCGAGCTTGTCGAAATACTCGTCGCCCTGCCAGATGCCGGTGAGGTGATCACCATCCTGATAGAGCATCGGCGACGCCGCCGTCTGCCGCTCCTGGTACTGGGCCAGCAGCGTCAGGCTGGTATCCGGGTCGATCTGCCAGCTCAGCGAAGGCGCCAGCAGGCGCGTGTTGTTGTCCATCTGCTCGATGGAGTACTCGGCATCTCGATAGATGCCCACGGTGCGAAACAGCACATTGCCCGCTTCATCCAGCTTGCCGCCCACATCGAACTGGCCCTGCCGATGATCGTAGTTGCCAACCTGCACTTCTACTTCATTCTTCGCCAGCAGGCTTGGCCGCTTGCTGACCCGGTTCACCATGCCGCCGGGGCTGATCTGCCCATACAATACGGAGGCCGGCCCCTTGAGCACTTCGATGCGCTCCAGGCTATACGCCTCGAGGGTGGGCAAGGCCAACCAGCCACTGCCAGCCTGACGCAAGCCGTCCAGAAAATCGGCGGACTGGGTGGTCTCGAAGCCACGCACGTTGATGGTGTCGAAGCGCGGATCCAGGCCCGACCCGCCGACCCGCACACCCGCCGTGTAAGCGACCGCGTCCTCGACCCGGTTGACCTTGCGAGCGGCGATCTGCTCGGCCGTCACCACACTGATGCTTTGCGCGGTTTCCAGGATTGGCTTGTCGCTCTTGGTGGCACTGCTGGCGTTACTGGCGAAATAACCACCCGCCGGCTCGAAGGCATTCGGCGTCGCTGCCGCTTCGATGCTGGTTGCCTCGAGCTGCATACTGGCCTCGACCTTGCCCGGCAGCACCACGTAGCCCGACGTCGTCTTGTGGGCGACCAGGCCGCTACCATCGAGCAGCTTCGCCAGCCCGTCCTCCAGCGGGCCGCCACCTGAAAGGCCCGGGCTGCTAAGGCCACGCACCGTATCCGGCGAGTAGGACAAGGTGACCCCGGTGCGCTCGGCAAAGGTGCTCAGCGCCTGCTCCAGCGGCCCGGCCGCGATAGGCGGGGCGACGACTGCAGCGACTGGCTGGGCAGCCTGCACCGTCATGCTCGCCGTTGCACCAAGCAAGGCCAGCGCCAGGCAGATGGCGCCTGGCAACGTACGGGGCTGAAGCTGAAATGGCAGGGGGCTGGCAGCACGCATGAGGGTATCCATTGAGGGAGTGATTCCCTCTAACCGGATGAGCCGGAAAAGTCCGACATTCGATTTAGAAATCGGGGTTTCATTGGCGGTTATGGGGCGGTAGCGGACGTTTCCCGCTCCCACAGGTACTGCATCGATGGCCGCTTCTACCTTCGAACAGCCACTCGCGGTAGGCCTCAGGCCACCGGCACCACGCGTACCCACCAGCGCGTGCGCTCGACGATCCTCACCGGCAACAGGTGAGCAATGTTGCCCAGCATCGCGTCGGGCTCATCCAGGCGGAACACCCCGGAAAGGTGCAGTTCGGCAACGGCGTCATCGCAGGTCAGCCAACCCTTTCGATAACGACCTGCTTCGGCCAGGAAGTCAGCCAGGCGAATATCGCTGACCACCAGCAGGCCACGCGCCCAGGAGAAGGGATCGACAGGCCCCTTGCCGAGAGGCGTCATAGCCGCTGCGGACACCCCCAGCCCCTCGCCATCGCTTAGCCGCACCTGGCCGACCGCGGTGGACACCAGCGCCTCGCCACGCTGTACATGGATCTCGCTGTAACCATCATGTTCGCGCAGCAGCACGCTGGCGTTGCGGCCCTGGCAGGTGGCGAAACGGCAGCGGGCCTGCCAGTGCACGCCCTCCACCAACGCTTCGCCAGCACGCAGAATCAACTCCTGCCCCGCTACGTCCAGGGCACTTCCGGTGTTGAGCATCACCTCCGCCGCCACGCCCAGACTGATGCGGCGGCGCTCACCCGTCGCCGTGGCGAAATCGGCCCGCCAGGTAGGCGAGGTTTGCGCCACCAACGCCGTCGCACCACCCACCACCAGTCCAAGACCGAGCAACTTCAGCGTGCGTCGCCGGCTCAGGTCCGCTTCGGCACGGCGCAACAAGGGGATTGTTTGCGCCGCATCCGGCAACCGGCTGGCCTGGAACAGCCCACCCATCTCCTGCAAGCGCTGCCAGGCCAGACGATGGCGGGCATCGCACTCCAACCACTTTTGCAACTGCTGTTGCACATCGGTAACGGCGCCATGGTCACGCAAGCGCATCTGCCACTCGATGGCCGCGCAGACGATGGCCTCCGGCAAGCGCTCCGTCGTACTCACTGCGTGGTCTCGAAGCAGGCGCGATAGCAGTGCAGCAATGCACTCGCTACATGGCGCTCGACGGTACGGCTGGTAACCCCCAGTTGCTCGGCAATCTGCCGGTGAGTGAGGCCGCCGAGCTGGTAGAGCAGAAAGGCCTCGCGTATGGCGGGCTTGAGACCGTCGAGCAAGCCAGCGATTCGCTCCAGGCATTCCAGCGCCTCGTGACGCACGTCCGGCGGCGGGTAACTGGCTTCGGGCAACTGCGCCAATGCGTCGAGGTAGGCCCGCTCCAGCGCATCACGACGCCAGTGATCGATCACCAGGCCACGGGCGACACGAACCAGCAAGGCACGCGGTGCCTGATCGCTGATCGGCTTGCCACGCATCAGCAACCGCACGAAGGTGTCCTGAGCCAGATCCGCCGCCTGCTGCGAACAGCCGAGCGAACGCCGCAACCAGCCATTCAGCCAGCGGTGGTGCGTGCCATAAAGCACATCGAGCGGGACGATGGAATCCGTTTCAGGTAGCGACATGGACGCCCTCCGAGGCCGACAAGCGCGAAGAACAGCGTGGACAAGCTGGCGACCGCGCACATTATTCGCGAATCATTCTTATTACAACCTCTGGTGAGGATCAATCGACGGGCAGCCGCCATTAGCGCCGTCATTCGCACCCCGACATGACAGAAACGCGCGTATGGATATATGATCCATATATATTTCGTATATCAGGATTAACCATGGGTATCGTCAATATCGAAGACGAGCTGCACGACCAGCTTCGCCGAGCAAGCAGCGTGTCGCACCGCTCCATCAATGCCCAGGCCGGGTTCTGGATTCGCATCGGCATGCTCTGTGAAATGAATCCAACCCTCAGCTTCAACGAAGTGATGGCCGCCGAGCTGCGTGCTGCCGGCGTATCGGCGCCCGGGCTGGCGAACGCGTCATGATCAAGACGCCGGAGGAAATCACCTTGATGGCCGAAGCCGGCCGGCTATTGGCCTCGGTCTTCACTCACCTCGATCAGCTGAACCTGTGCGGGATGTCGACCCTGCAGGTCGACGGCTTTGTGGATAACTTCATTGTCCACAACCTCAAGGCGCGCCCGGCCAGTAAAGGCCAGTACGGTTTCGCCTATTCGCTCAACGCCTCCATCAACCAAGTGGTGTGCCACGGGGTACCGAGCGGCAAGGACATCTTGCAGAACGGCGACCTGGTAAATGTCGATATCACTCTGGAAAAGAACGGCTATATCGCCGATTCGAGCAAAACCTACCTGATCGGCAGCGTATCGCCGGAAGCGCAGCGCCTTACCCGCGTGACCTACGAGGCGCTGTGGAAAGGGATCGCGGCGGTACGACCCGGCGGCCGGCTGGGCGACATTGGCCATGCCATCGAACGCCACGCCCGCGCCCACGGCTATTCGGTGGTACGCGAGTATTGCGGTCATGGCATCGGCAAACAGATGCATGAAGCACCGGAAGTGCTGCACTGGGGCAAGGCCGGAACCGGCCTGACCCTGCGCGAGGGCATGACCTTCACCATCGAGCCGATGATCAACCAGGGCAAGCCCGGTACCAGGACCTTGCGTGACGGTTGGACGGTAGTCACCAACGATGGGCTGCTGTCCGCGCAGTTCGAGCACACCGTTGCCGTCACCGCCGATGGCGTCCGCGTGCTGACCCTACGACCGGATGAGACGCCGCTGCGCTGATACAGGTTTAACGTCAAAACCGGCCGGTCTACCTATTCAGCCGATGGCCGCATAAGTTCAATCAGCTATCGAGCCTGACCAGCACCCAAGGCAGCATCAGTTGGGTCAGCGGCCCAATGCCAAAGGCGAACAGCACGGTGCCGATGCCCAGCACTTTGTAGCCGGCGAGCAAGGTGCCGACCAGCAGCACGGCCAATTCGATGGCGGTGCGCATGGAGCGCAGCGAATAACCGGTTACCCGATGCAGGCCGGTCATCAGGCCGTCACGCGGGCCACGCCCCAGCTGGGCGCCGATATACAGTGCCGAGCCGAAACCGCAGAGCAGAACGCCGCCCAGGGTCAGCAGCAGGCGCCAGACGAAGCCTTCCGGCGCCACCAGCATCTGCAGGGTGAAGTCCGCCACCACGCCGATCACCACGGCGTTGGCGATGGTGCCGAGGCCGGGAATCTCCCGCAGCGGAATCCACAGCAGCAGCACCAGGAAGGACACGCCCACCACGATCCAGCCAAAGCTCAACGGCAGCAACTTGGCCAGCCCGACATGCAGCGCATCCCAGGGCGACAGCCCAAGGTTGCCGCGGATCATCATCGCCATGGAAATGCCGAAGAAGGCCAGGCCGACGAACAGCTGCAGCAGACGCTGCGGCAGGTGGCCGGCACGCAGTTGGGCGAGTGGCCCGAGCTGGGCCAGCACAGCCTTGTCGCCCATCACTCCACCGTGACCGACTTGGCCAGGTTGCGTGGCTGATCGACGTCGGTGCCGCGCAGCACGGCAACGTGGTAGGACAGCAGCTGCAACGGCAGGGTGTAGAGAATCGGGGCCAGGGCGTCGTGGATGTGCGGCATGTTCACCACGTGGGTACCCTCGCCATTGCTCATGGCCGCACTGGCATCGGCGAACACGATCAGCTCGCCACCCCGGGCGCGAACCACCTGCAGGTTGGATTTGAGCTTGTCGAGCAGGTCGTTGTTGGGCGCCACGGTGACGACCGGCATGTCGGCATCGACCAGGGCCAGCGGGCCGTGCTTGAGCTCACCCGCCGGGTAGGCTTCGGCGTGGATATAGGAGATTTCCTTGAGCTTGAGCGCGCCTTCCATCGCCACCGGGTACTGGGCGCCACGGCCGAGGAACAGGGTGTGGTGCTTTTCGGCGAACAACTCGGAAACCTTCTCGACGACCTTGTCCATCGCCAGGGCTTCATCCAGGCGCGCCGGCAGGCGGCGCAGCTCGTCGACCAGCTCGGCGGCAACGCCGTTTTGCAGCGTGCCCTTTACCTGACCGAGGGCCAGGGTCAGCAGCATCAGGCCGACCAACTGGGTGGTGAAGGCCTTGGTCGAGGCGACGCCGATTTCCGGGCCGGCATGGGTCAGCAGGGTCAGGTCGGACTCACGCACCAGCGAGCTGATGCCGACGTTGCAGATCGCCAGGCTGGCCAGGTAACCGCCATCGGCCTTGGCGTTACGCAGCGCGGCCAGGGTGTCGGCGGTCTCGCCGGACTGCGAGATGCTGACGAACAGGGTATCTGGCTGGACCGCGACACGGCGGTAGCGAAACTCGCTGGCCACCTCGACCTGGCAGGGAATGCCCGCCAGCCCTTCGAGCCAGTAACGGGCGACCATGCCAGCGTGGTAACTGGTGCCGCAGGCGACGATCTGTACGTTGCGCACCTTGGCGAACAGCTCGGCAGCCTGAGGGCCAAAGGCCTGCACCAGCACATGGTCACTGCCGAGGCGGCCTTCCAGAGTGCGTTGCACGACGGTGGGCTGCTCGTGGATTTCCTTGAGCATGAAGTGGCGGAACGCGCCCTTGTCGGCCGCATCGGCGCCTTCGTGGTATTGCACGGCTTCGCGCTGTACCAGGTTGCCGGCGGCATCCCAGATCTGCACGCTGTCGCGCTGGATTTCGGCGATATCACCCTCTTCCAGGTACATGAACCGGTCGGTGACCTGGCGCAGGGCGAGCTGGTCGGAAGCGAGGAAGTTCTCGCCCAGGCCCAGACCGATCACCAGCGGGCTGCCACTGCGCGCGGCCAGCAGGCGATCCGGGTTGGCCGCACTGATCACCGCCAGGCCATAGGCGCCGCGCAGTTGCTTGACCACGGCCTTGAGGGCGCCGGCCAGGTCGCTGTGGCTTTTCAGGGTGTGATCGAGCAGGTGCACGATGACTTCGGTGTCGGTATCCGAACTGAAGGTATAACCCAGGCCTTGCAGTTGCTCACGCAGCGGGCCGTGGTTTTCGATGATGCCGTTGTGCACCACTGCCAGTTGGTCACCGGAGAAATGTGGATGGGCATTGTTTTCGGTCGGCACGCCGTGGGTGGCCCAACGGGTGTGGGCGATACCCAGGCGGCCCGGCAGCGGTTCGCTGTCCAGTGCCGCTTCAAGCTCGCTGACCTTGCCGACGCGACGACGGCGCTGCAGGCTGCCCATGTCATCGAGCAGCGCCACGCCGGAGCTGTCATAGCCGCGGTACTCGAGGCGCTTGAGGCCCTCGACCAGCACGGCGGTGATGTTGCGTTCGGCAATGGCGCCTACGATGCCACACATAGCGTTCTCCTCAGGATGCGTCAGTGGCCGCGCAGATCAGCTGGATCCCGCGGGCCAAGAGTTGTTCGCGCGCCTCGCTGTCGAGACGCTCGTCGGTAATCAGGGTATGCACGCTGCCCCAGGGCAGCTCGAGATTGGGAATGCGCCGGCCGATCTTGTCGCTCTCGACCATGACGATCACCTCACGGGCCACCTCGGCCATGACCCGTGACAGGCCCAGCAATTCGTTGAAGGTGGTGGTGCCGCGCTGAAGGTCGATGCCGTCGGCACCGATGAACAGCTGGTCGAAATCATAAGAGCGCAGCACCTGCTCGGCGACCTGGCCCTGAAAGGATTCCGAATGCGGATCCCAGGTACCGCCGGTCATCAGCAGCACCGGCTCGTGCTCGATATCGCGTAGCGCATTGGCCACGTTCAGGGAATTGGTCATCACCACCAGCCCAGGCTTGTAGCCCAGCTCGGGAATCATCGCTGCCGTGGTGGTGCCGCTGTCGATGATGATCCGCGCATGCTCGCGAATCCTCGCTACGCCCGCCCTGGCAATGGCCTGCTTGTAGCGGGAAACCGGCTGGCTGCTCTCGACCATCATTTCCTGCGGCAGCGGCACCGCGCCGCCGTAACGGCGCAGCAGCAGGCCATTGGCTTCCAGCGCGGCAAGATCCTTGCGAATGGTGACTTCGGAGGTGGCGAAACGCTTGGCCAGGGCGTCGACGCTCACCTCGCCCAGCTCGGCGAGCAGGGCGAGAATGGTGTGGCGACGTTGCGGCGTGTTGCGTTTTGACATGCTTAAGTTTCGATTCGAAAGATAATTTCGCGAATCAAAACCTAACGACGCTTTACTGTCAAGCAGCTCAAGGGGTGTGGATAACGCATGGAGCTATTGTACTAGACCAGTTGTCAGGTTATCCACAGGCTGCGATCAAGGCTTCTTCTTGGTCGGACGCTGCCAACCATCGATATTACGCTGACGACCACGGGCAACGGCCAGGTTGTTGGCGGGCACGTCCGAGGTGACGACCGAACCGGCGGCGGTGGTGACACCATCACCCAGTGTTACGGGCGCAACCAGCGCGCTGTTGGAGCCGACGAAGACATCCTCGCCCATCACGGTCCTGTGCTTATTGGCACCGTCGTAGTTGCAGGTGATGGTGCCGGCACCGATGTTGCTGCGCGCACCGATCTCGGCATCACCCAGGTAGCTCAGATGACCGACCTTGGCACCCTCGCCGAGCACGGCGTTCTTCAACTCCACGAAGTTACCCACATGGGCCCTGGCGCCCAGCACGCTGCCGGCACGCAGGCGGGCGAATGGACCGCAATCGGCACCTTCACCCATTTCAGCGCCTTCCAGATGGCTATTGGCCTTGACGATGGCGCCCTTGCGCAGGGTGCTGTCCTTGATCACGCAGTTGGGGCCAATCTGTACATCGTCCTCGATCACGACACGACCTTCGAGGATCACGTTGATGTCGATGGTCACGTCACGGCCAACGGTCACTTCACCACGCACGTCGAAGCGGTGCGGGTCACGCAGGGTTACGCCCTGGGCCATCAGCCGACGCGCCATGCGCTGCTGGTAATGGCATTCGAGCTGGGAAAGCTGGATACGATCGTTGGCGCCAAGCACTTCCATCTCGTCGGCAGCGGTGGCGGTGGCCACTACCAGGCCGTCGGCGACTGCCATGGCGATCACATCGGTCAGGTAGTACTCGCCTTGGGCGTTGCTGTTCGAGAGGCGCCCCAGCCAGTCGCCCAGGCGCTTGCCGGGCACGGCGAGAATGCCGGTGTTGCCTTCGCGGATCTGCCGCTGTACCTCGCTGGCATCCTTGTGCTCGACGATGGCCTGCACGTTGCCCTGCTCGTCACGCACGATGCGGCCGTAGCCGGTCGGGTCGGCCAGCTCGACGGTGAGCAGGCCCAGCTGGTTGTCGTTGACCAGCTCCAGCAGGCGTTGCAGGGTCGCCGGCTCGATCAGCGGCACGTCGCCGTAAAGGATCAACACCGTGTCGGCACTCAAGGCCGCTTGTGCCTGGGCCACCGCGTGGCCGGTACCCAGCTGCTCGGCCTGAATGACGAAATTCAGATCATCGGCCGCCAAGCGCTCACGTACTTTCTCGGCACCATGGCCGATCACCACCTGGATGCTCTGCGGCTGCAGGCTGCGGGCGGTGTCGATGACGTGGCCAAGCATGGGCTTGTGAGCGACCGGGTGCAGCACCTTGGGCAGCGCAGAACGCATGCGGGTGCCCTGGCCAGCGGC
Source organism: Pseudomonas sp. PA15(2017) (assembly GCF_001945395.1). Lineage (GTDB taxonomy): Bacteria > Pseudomonadota > Gammaproteobacteria > Pseudomonadales > Pseudomonadaceae > Aquipseudomonas. Next base: position 106,920 of record NZ_MSXV01000054.1, read on the forward strand.
GAGAATGACGATATCGAGGGACATGGCAGATCCAGATAAACGAGAGCGGAAAGAAAGAGGGTTCACAGCAATCCGTTGCGCGAGTGTCGATCAGAAAAGGGGTCATCGCGGCTGAAGCCGCTCTCACCTGATCGGGTTATCCACAACCTTGGTTAAATCGCAGGCAAGAAAAAGGGTAGCCAAGGCTACCCTTTTTCCAAGCAACGATGAAGAGCGTCGGTATCAGCTACCGCCGAACTTCTTGCGCATTTGCTGGACGGTGCGCAGCTGGGCTGCGGCCTCGGCCAGACGAGCAGCGGCGGAACCGTAGTCGAACTCGGCTCCCTGCTCGCTCAACGCCTTCTCGGCAGCCTTGACGGCTTCCTGAGCGGAGGCTTCATCCAGATCGGCAGCGCGTTGCACGGTATCGGCGAGTACCTTGACCATGCTCGGTTGCACTTCCAGGAAGCCACCGGAGATGTAGAACACCTCGGTATCGCCACCCTGCTTGACCAGACGAATCGGGCCCGGCTTGAGGTCGGTGATCAACGGTGCGTGGCCTGGGGAGATCCCCAGATCACCCAGGTTGCCGTGGGCGATCACCATTTCGACCAGACCGGAGAAGATCTCGCCTTCTGCGCTGACGATGTCGCAATGGACTGTCATAGCCATATCTAGCCTCACGTAAGCGCCCGTTGCCGGGCGCACGGGTGATTACAGTTTCTTCGCTTTCTCGATGGCTTCTTCGATGCCACCGACCATGTAGAACGCCTGCTCCGGCAGGTGATCGTACTCACCTTTGAGGATGCCGCTGAAACCAGCGATGGTGTCCTTCAGGGAAACGTACTTGCCTGGCGAACCGGTGAACACTTCAGCAACGAAGAATGGCTGGGACAGGAAGCGCTGGATCTTACGAGCACGCGATACCAGCTGCTTGTCTTCTTCCGACAGTTCGTCCATGCCGAGGATCGCGATGATGTCCTTCAGCTCTTTGTAGCGCTGCAGCACGTACTGAACGCCGCGAGCGGTGTCGTAGTGCTCCTGGCCGATCACGTTCGGGTCCAGCTGGCGCGAAGTCGAGTCCAGTGGGTCGACCGCCGGGTAGATACCCAGGGAGGCGATGTCACGGGACAGTACGACGGTGGCGTCCAAGTGGGCGAAGGTGGTCGCCGGGCTCGGGTCGGTCAGGTCGTCCGCAGGTACGTATACGGCCTGGATCGAGGTGATCGAACCGGTCTTGGTGGAGGTGATGCGCTCTTGCAGAACACCCATCTCTTCAGCCAGGGTCGGCTGGTAACCTACTGCCGACGGCATACGGCCGAGCAGTGCGGATACTTCGGTACCGGCCAGGGTGTAGCGGTAGATGTTGTCCACGAAGAACAGCACGTCACGGCCTTCGTCACGGAACTTCTCGGCCATGGTCAGGCCGGTCAGGGCGACGCGCAGACGGTTGCCTGGTGGCTCGTTCATCTGACCGTAGACCAGGGCTACCTTGTCGAGAACGTTGGAGTCCTTCATCTCGTGGTAGAAGTCGTTACCCTCACGAGTACGCTCACCCACACCGGCGAACACGGAATAACCGCTGTGCTCGATGGCGATGTTACGGATCAGCTCCATCATGTTTACGGTCTTGCCGACACCGGCACCACCGAACAGACCGACTTTACCGCCCTTGGCGAACGGGCAGACCAGATCGATGACCTTGATGCCGGTTTCCAGCAGCTCGTTGGAGCCGGATTGCTCGGCGTAGGTCGGTGCGGCACGGTGAATGCCCCAGCGCTCTTCTTCGCCAATCGGGCCCGCTTCGTCGATCGGGTTGCCCAGCACGTCCATGATACGGCCCAGGGTCTTGACCCCGACCGGTACCTGGATGCCAGCGCCGGTGCTGTCGACGTTCAGACCACGCTTGAGGCCTTCGGTCGAACCCATCGCAATGGTACGCACCACGCCGTCGCCCAGCTGCTGCTGAACTTCCAGCGTGGTTTCGGCGCCGACTACTTTCAGCGCTTCATAAACACTCGGCACCTTGTCACGCGGGAATTCCACGTCGATGACGGCGCCGATGATTTGAACGATACGTCCGCTACTCATCTTTGATTCCTCTGACTTGTTTCAACCGTTCTAGACGGTTGAACCGTTAAACCGCGGCAGCGCCGCCGACGATTTCCGAAATTTCCTGGGTGATCGCTGCCTGACGTGCCTTGTTGTAGATCAACTGCAGGTCTTTGATGAGGTCGCCCGCGTTATCGGTGGCGTTCTTCATCGCGATCATCCGTGCGGCCTGTTCGGCTGCATTGTTCTCGACCACTGCCTGGTACACCTGCGACTCCACGTAGCGCACCATCAGCCCGTCAAGCAGCTGCTTGGCGTCGGGTTCGTACAGGTAGTCCCAGTGGTGTTTCAGTTCCTGATCCGGATCGGCCACCAGTGGAATCAACTGCTCCACGGTCGGCTTCTGGGTCATGGTATTGATGAACTTGTTGGAAACCACGGACAAACGGTCGATGCGCCCTTCCAGGTAAGCATCGAGCATCACCTTGACGCTGCCGATCAGATCGTTGATCGACGGCTCTTCGCCGAGGTGGCTGATCGCAGCGACCACGTTGCCACCAAAGTTGCGGAAGAACGCCGCACCCTTGCTACCAACTACGCAGAGATCGATCTCCACGCCGCGCTCGCGGTTTGCCGACATGTCCTTGACCAGGGCCTTGAACAGGTTGGTATTCAAGCCACCGCACAGACCACGGTCCGAACTCACCACCACGTAACCGACGCGCTTTACTTCGCGTTCGATCATGAAGGGATGACGGTACTCGGGGTTGGCGTTGGCCAGATGACCAATTACCTGGCGGATACGCTCCGCGTAGGGACGGCTAGCTGCCATGCGCTGTTGTGCCTTGCGCATCTTGCTGACCGCCACCTTTTCCATGGCGCTGGTGATCTTCTGCGTGCTTTTGATGCTCGCAATCTTGCTGCGAATCTCTTTTGCGCCTGCCATTTCACACCTATCGGGTTAGCAGGCGGGCGTCTGGCGACGCCCGCTGCGGCTTACCAGGTTTGGGTGGCTTTGAACTTCTCGATACCGGCTTTGAGCTGGCCATCGATGTCGTCATTGAAGTCACCCTTCTCGTTGATCTTCGCCATCAGATCGGCGTGATCACGGTTGAAGAAGGCGATCAGAGCCTGCTCGAAGCTGATGATCTTGGCGACTTCGATGTCGGTCAGGAAACCACGCTCGGCGGCATACAGCGACAGCGCCATGTCCGCGATGGACATCGGAGCGTATTGCTTCTGCTTCATCAGCTCGGTAACGCGCTGACCATGCTCGAGCTGCTTGCGGGTGGCTTCGTCCAGGTCAGAAGCGAACTGGGCGAATGCCGCCAGTTCACGGTACTGAGCCAGAGCGGTACGGATACCACCGGAGAGCTTCTTGATGATCTTGGTCTGCGCAGCTCCACCCACACGGGATACCGAAATACCGGCGTTGACGGCCGGACGGATACCCGAGTTGAACATGGCCGATTCCAGGAAGATCTGACCGTCGGTGATGGAAATCACGTTGGTCGGAACGAACGCGGAAACGTCGCCAGCCTGGGTTTCGATGATCGGCAGAGCGGTCAGGGAACCGGTCTTGCCAGTCACGGCGCCATTGGTGAACTTCTCGACGTACTCTTCGGAAACGCGCGATGCACGCTCCAGCAGACGGCTGTGGAGATAGAACACGTCGCCTGGGTAGGCTTCACGGCCTGGCGGACGGCGCAGCAGCAGGGAGATCTGACGGTAGGCGACGGCCTGCTTGGACAGGTCATCGTAAACGATCAGTGCATCTTCACCGCGGTCGCGGAAGTACTCGCCCATGGTGCAGCCGGCGTACGGTGCCAGGAACTGCAGCGCAGCGGACTCGGAAGCCGAAGCAGCGACGACGATGGTATTGGCCAGAGCGCCAGACTCTTCGAGTTTGCGAACCACGTTGGCGATGGTCGATTGCTTCTGACCAACAGCGACGTAGACGCAGAAGATGCCGCTGTTCTTCTGGTTGATGATGGCGTCGACGGCCAGGGCAGTCTTACCGATCTGGCGGTCACCGATGATCAGCTCGCGCTGGCCACGGCCTACCGGGATCATGGCATCGACCGACTTGTAGCCGGTCTGTACCGGCTGGTCGACCGACTTACGCCAGATCACACCTGGAGCCACTTTCTCGACAGCGTCGGTAGCGGCGGTATTGATCGGGCCTTTGCCATCGATCGGGTTGCCCAGTGCGTCGACGACGCGGCCCAGCAGTTCCGGACCAACCGGAACTTCCAGGATGCGGCCAGTGCACTTGGCGCTCATGCCTTCGGCCAGGGTGGTGTACGCACCCAGGACAACGGCACCGACGGAGTCTTGCTCCAGGTTCAGTGCCATACCGTAGACGCTGCCCGGGAACTCGATCATTTCACCGTACATGACGTCGGCGAGACCGTGAATACGCACGATACCGTCGGATACGCTGACGATGGTGCCTTCGTTACGGGCTTGGGAAGAGACGTCGAGTTTCTCGATACGTCCCTTGATGATTTCACTAATTTCGGAAGGATTGAGTTGCTGCATAGCTCTGCTGCCCCTTCAAACTCAAGATTTCAATGCTTCGGCCAGCTTCGCGATCTTGCCGCGAACTGAGCCATCGATAACCAGGTCGCCGGCGCGGATCACGACACCACCAATCAAGGCGGCGTCCTCCGCAGCGTGCAGGCGCACTTCCCGGCCGAGCCGTGCACTGAGAACCTTGGCGAGTTTGTCTTGCTGTTCATCGCTCAATGCGAAGGCACTGGTAACGTCCACGTCGATCGACTTCTCCTGTTCGGCCTTGTACAGCTCGAACAGTGCGAAGATTTCCGGCAACAGGGCCAGACGATCGTTGTCTGCGACAACGTGGATGAAATTGCGTACCTGGGCGTCGAACTTGTCACCACACACCTCGACGAAGGTGGTGGCCTTGTCTGTACTCGTCAAACGCGGGGCCTTGAACACGCTCTGCAGGGTGGCGTCCTGAGACACCGCCGCTGCCAGGCCGAGCATGGCTGACCAAGAGGCCAGCTGCTGGTGGGCCTGGGCGTATTCGAAAGCCGCCTTGGCATAAGGTCGGGCCAACGTGGTCAGTTCTGCCATGATCGCGCCCTCGCTTAAATTTCGGCGGCCAGTTTGGAAACCAGCTCCGCATGCGCGTTTTGGTCGATGGATGCGCCCAGGATCTTCTCGGCACCGCCGACGGCCAGGGCACCCACTTGGGCACGCAGGGCGTCTTTGATGCTGTTGATTTCCTGTTCGATCTCGGCCTGAGCCTGAGCCTTCACACGATCCGCCTCGACGCGAGCCTGATCACGGGCTTCATCGACGATCTGGTTCGCGCGTTTCTTGGCTTGCTCAATGATTTCAGCAGCCTGTGTCTTGGCTTCGCGCAGTTGCTGACCCGCTTTCTCTTGGGCCAACTCCAGGTCACGAGCCGCACGACTGGCAGCGTCCAGACCTTCAGCAATCTTCTTCTGACGTTCTTGCAAAGCCGCAATGACCGGAGGCCATACGAACTTCATGCAGAACAGCACGAAGATGAAGAAGGCAACGGACTGGCCAATCAGGGTTGCATTAATGTTCACGCCAACACCTCGCTCGTTCGTTGTCCATCACACCAATCAACTCGAAAAACTCGAGTGATTAGCCAGCGATTTGACCAACGAAGGGGTTCGCGAAGGTGAAGAACAGTGCGATACCAACACCGATCATGGTCACGGCGTCCAGCAGGCCGGCGACGATGAACATTTTGACTTGCAGCATCGGAACCATTTCCGGCTGACGCGCAGCGCCTTCCAGGAACTTGCCGCCCAGCAGGCCGAAGCCGATAGCGGTACCCAGAGCGCCCAGGCCAATCAGCAGAGCAACAGCGATCGCGGTCAGACCAACTACAGTTTCCATCTTTCCTCCCGACTTTTTACGTCGTATTGGTTAAGGTTTTTCTAAGGGTAAAGCGGTAAAGCAAAACCGTTACTTCCAGTGCCCTTGCGGGCGTTCCAGCCGAGGCCGGATCCATCGACAACGCCGCGCGTCGGTGACGCGCGACACGTCCATCAATGGCTGTCTTCGTGCGCCATCGACAGGTAGACGATGGTCAGCATCATGAAGATGAAGGCCTGCAGCGTGATGATGATCAGGTGGAAGACTGCCCAGGCCCACTGCAGGACGCCTGCCAGTGCTGCCAACAGAATGCCGCCGCCGAACATGACCGCGATGAGGATGAAGATCAGCTCGCCGGCGTACAGGTTGCCGAACAGTCGCAGGGCCAGGGAAACCGGCTTGGCGATCAGGGTCACGAATTCCAGCAGGAAGTTGACCGGGATCAGCAGGATCTTGACGAAGATGTTCTTGGCGCTGAACGGGTGCAGGGTCAGCTCGCCCAGGAAGCCGCCGATGCCCTTGACCTTGATGCTGTAGAAGATGATCAGCGCGAATACCGACAGGGCCATGCCCAGGGTGGCGTTCGGGTCGGTGGTCGGTACGGCGCGGAAGAACAGGTGATCATCACCAGCGATCTTGGCGGCTGCAACCGGAATCCAGTCAACCGGCACCAGGTCCATCAGGTTCATCAGGAAGATCCAGACGAAGATGGTCAGAGCCAGCGGGGCGATCAGGGCGTTACGGCCGTGGAAGGTGTCCTTCACGCTGCCGTCGACGAACTCGACCAGCACTTCGACGAAGTTCTGCAGACCGCCGGGCTGACCGGAAGTGGCGCGCTTGGCAGCTGCCTTGAACAGGAAGATGAAGATCAGGCCCAGCACCACCGAGATACCCAGGGTATCGAGGTGGAATGCCCAGAAACCCATTTCTTTGGCTTCCTGGGCCGTGTGGGCGAACCCCCAGCCATTGACCGGGTGCTGACCGAAGGTCAGGTTCTGCAAGTGATGCTGGATATAACCCGAAGCGGTTTCTGCAGCTGCCATAAATTCCTCAAACGCTCTAAGGCTTTAAAAATCATCTCTTCATCAGCAAGGGTGCGAACCAGTTGACCAATTGGGTCAGCAGGAATACGCCGAACAAGGCCGCCGCATCCAAAGGCTTCACACCTGCAAACACCAGTGCGAAAAGCACCGCTGTCAAAACCAGTTTCCCTGCTTCGCCGGCGTAAAACGACCGGACGATGGCCTGGGCTGCCCGCGCTCCGGAAAACCGGAATGCCTTGTGGGCAAAGTACAGATTCGGCAGCCAGGCGATCAGCCCGCCGCACAATCCGGAATATCCTGCCGTCGTGCCCTTCCAGTACCAACAGGCAACAGCAAGAACCAACAGCACCAGCAATTGCTTCACGAGAATCGGAAACACCGGCAAGCGATGGAGCGGCAGGCGTTTTGGCGTGCGGATATCCATCAATTTTCCCGGGAAACACTCTGAGATATCGTTGCCAAGCTATTCAATAACTTGGCACATTTTGTGCCGTCGAAATGCGCGCAGAGTATAGGGGCGGTTCCCACCCCATTCAACTGCCCGAAAGTCTTTTCGCCGTGGTGCTCGAAGAGCAATTGTTTCAGCGAATGTGGGCTAGAACGCCCTGAAGTTCGTCGAGGGAATTGTAGCGAATCACCAGTTGGCCTTTGCCTTTCTGGCCATGCTTGATCTGCACCGGAGAGCCCAGCCGCTCAGCCAGGCGCTGTTCGAGCCGGCTGATATCCGGATCGACCTTGGTAGTGGCAGTTGGCCGCTCCTGGGTGTTCAACCACTGGCGTACCAGCGCCTCGGTCTGACGTACGGTAAGACCCCGTGCGACAACGTGTCGCGCACCTTCGGTCTGCTGTTCGACCGGCAGGCCGAGCAGCGCGCGGGCATGGCCCATTTCCAGGTCGCCATGGGAGAGCAGGGTTTTCACCTCCTCGGGCAGGGCGATCAGGCGCAACAGGTTGGTGATGGTCACCCGCGATTTGCCGACGGCCTCGGCGACCTGTTGCTGGGTCAGCTGGAATTCCTGCTGCAGGCGCTGCAGGGCCATGGCTTCCTCGATGGGATTGAGGTCCTCGCGCTGGATGTTCTCGATCAGCGCCATGGCGATGGCGGCTTCGTCCGGCAACTCGCGTACCAGTGCCGGGATGCGATCCAGACCGGCCTGCTGGGTAGCACGCCAGCGGCGTTCACCGGCAACGATCTCGAAACGCCCTTCGCCCACCGGACGCACCACGATCGGCTGCATCACGCCGTGGGCCTTGATCGACTGGCTCAGTTCCTCAAGCGCGGTGACGTCCATATCGCGACGCGGCTGGTACTTGCCGCGCTGAATCAGGTCCAGAGGCAGGTGCTGCAGCTCACGGGTATCGGCCTTGACCGCTTCCTGCTCGAGCGTATCGACGCTGGTGCCTCCCAGCAGGGCGTCCAGGCCTCGACCGAGCCCACGTTTCTTGGCAGCCATGCACAGTTTCCTTATACGGTTGCGGTGTGGGCGCTCGCGCGCTGGCGGCGAACCAGTTCGCCAGCCAGTGCCAGGTAGGCGATCGCACCACGGGATTGCTTGTCATAGACCAGCGCCGGCATACCGAAGCTGGGCGCTTCGGCCAGTCGCACGTTGCGCGGGATCACGGTTTGATAGAGCGTGTCGGGGAAATGTTCCTTGAGCTGGGCAGACACGTCGCTGGTCAGGCTGATGCGCGGATCGTACATGGTACGCAGCAGGCCTTCGATCTTCAGCGTCGGGTTGAGCAGCTTGCCGATGCGCTGGATGCTGTTGACCAGATCGCTCAGCCCCTCCAGTGCGTAGTACTCGCACTGCATGGGAATGATCACCCCGTCGGAGGCGACCAGGGCATTGATCGTCAGCATCGACAGTGCCGGCGGGCAGTCGATGAGAATGTAATCGTAGTTCTCGCGGATCGGCGCCAGTGCATAACGCAGGCGGCTCTCCTTCATCTTCATTTCCAGCAGGGATACTTCTGCGGCGGTCAGGTCGCGGTTGGCCGGCAGCAGCTGATAGCCGCCATGCTCGGAGAACTGCATGGCTTCGACCAGGTTGCAGTCGCCGACCAGCACGTCGTAGATGGAGTGTTCCAGCGTCTGCTTGTCGATGCCGCTGCCGGTGGTGGCGTTGCCCTGCGGATCGAGATCGATGAGCAGCACACGGCGTTTGGTCGCAACCAGGGAAGCCGCCAGGTTGATGCAGGTCGTGGTCTTGCCCACGCCGCCTTTCTGGTTGGCGATTGCGAATACTTTAGCCATGTTGCCGTTCCCCTTAAACCGAGCGACGCAGTATCAACAGATGGCGCTGGCCTTGGCAACCGGGAACCTTGAGCACGTGGGTGGCGGTGAGACGGAAGTCCGCCGGCAGCGCCTGCAGCTCATCGTCCGGGTGCACGCCTTTCATGGCCAGCCACTGGGTGTGGCCATCGCCCAGTTGGCGCGTCCAGTTGGAGAAATCTTCCAGCGAGCTGAACGCCCGCGAGCAGATACCGCTGAACGGCTGCTCGGGCGTGAATGCCTCGACGCGGCTGTGGATAACATCGAGATTGCTCAGCTTGAGCTCGAGCTTCACCTGCGTGAGGAAGCGCGTCTTCTTGCCGTTGGAATCGAGCAGCGTGAAGCGCCGCTCGGGAAACAGGATAGCCAATGGAATGCCCGGCATCCCGCCGCCACTGCCGACGTCCAGCCAGTTATCCCCAGCCTCGGCGACGAAGGGCACCACGCTGAGGCTGTCGAGCAGATGCCGCGACACCATCTCGTCCGGATCGCGCACGGCGGTCAGGTTGTAGGCCTTGTTCCACTTGATCAGCAGCGCCAGATAACCGAGCAGCTGCGTCTGCTGCTGATCGGTCAACTCGACGCCCAGTTCACGGGCGCCTTGTTGCAGTTCTTCGGCGTGGCGAGCGGTAACGGACATCAGGCGCTCTGCTCCAGCTGGCGACCAGCGCCGCGTTTTTTCAGGTGGATCAGCAGCAGCGAGATGGCTGCCGGGGTGACGCCTGGAATCCGCGAGGCCTGACCGAGGGTCTGCGGTCGCGCGTTGCCGAGTTTGTGCTGGATTTCCTTGGACAACCCGGAAATGGTCGCGTAGTCGATATCCACAGGCAGCTCGGTTTCCTCACTGGCGCGCAGGCGGGCGATCTCGTCCTGCTGACGCTCGATGTAGCCGGCGTACTTGGTCCTGATCTCGACCTGCTCGGCGACCTGGGGATCCTCGGCGCCTTCGCCGGTCACCTCGACCAGGCCGGCATAATCGATTTCCGGCCGCGACAGCAGGTTGAGCAGGTTGTACTCGTGGGTCAGCGGCGTGCCGAAGCGCTCGACGATGGCCTCGCCCTGAGGCGTGTTCGGGCGCAACCAGGTACTTTTCAGGCGCTGCTCTTCCCGGGCGATGCCTTCGCGCTTGGCTTCGAACGCCGCCCAACGCCGGTCGTCGACCAGTCCCAGCTCGCGGCCTTTCTCGGTCAGGCGCAAGTCGGCGTTGTCTTCACGCAGGATCAACCGGTACTCGGCCCGCGAAGTGAACATGCGGTACGGCTCCTGGGTACCCAAGGTGATCAGGTCGTCGACCAGCACGCCGATGTAAGCCTCGTCACGGCGCGGGCACCATGCCTCTTTGTCCTGGGCGCGCAGCGCGGCGTTGGCGCCGGCGAGCAAGCCTTGAGCGCCGGCTTCTTCGTAACCGGTGGTGCCGTTGATCTGGCCGGCGAAGAACAGGCCAGCGATGACCTTGGTCTCGAGGCTGTACTTCAGGTCACGGGGGTCGAAGTAGTCGTATTCGATGGCGTAGCCCGGGCGCACGATATGCGCATTCTCCATACCGCGGATGCTCTGCACGATCTGCAACTGAACATCGAACGGCAGGGACGTCGAAATCCCGTTGGGGTACAGCTCATGGGTGGTCAGGCCTTCCGGCTCGATGAACACCTGGTGGCTGTCCTTCTCGGCGAAGCGGTGGATCTTGTCCTCGATCGACGGGCAATACCGCGGGCCCACGCCTTCGATCACCCCGGAGTACATCGGCGAGCGGTCGAGGTTCGCAGCGATGATCTCGTGGGTGCGCGCATTGGTGTGGGTGATCCAGCAACTCACCTGGCGTGGATGCTGCTCCTTGTTGCCCATGAACGACATCACCGGAATAGGTGTATCGCCTGGCTGTTCGGTCATCTGGGTGAAGTCCACCGAACGACCGTCAATGCGTGGCGGCGTGCCGGTCTTCAGGCGACCGACGCGCAGCGGCAATTCACGCAGGCGCTTGGCCAGGGCGATCGAGGGTGGATCCCCTGCACGGCCGCCGGAATAGTTCTGCAAGCCGATGTGGATAAGTCCGCCGAGGAAGGTGCCGGTGGTCAGTACCACGGAGTCGGCGAAAAAACGCAGCCCCATCTGAGTGACCACGCCTTTGACTTCATCCTGCTCGACGATCAGGTCATCGGCGGCCTGCTGGAATATCCACAGGTTGGGTTGGTTTTCGAGAATCTCACGTACTGCCGCCTTGTACAGAAGGCGGTCAGCCTGGGCGCGAGTCGCACGCACTGCCGGGCCCTTGCGGCTATTGAGCACGCGGAACTGAATGCCCCCCAGATCGGTAGCGGTCGCCATGGCGCCGCCGAGGGCGTCGATTTCCTTGACCAGGTGGCTCTTGCCGATCCCGCCAATGGCGGGGTTGCAGCTCATCTGCCCGAGGGTTTCCACGTTATGGGTCAGCAGCAGGGTTTTGACGCCCATGCGCGCCGCTGCAAGCGCAGCCTCGGTACCGGCATGACCGCCGCCGATGACGATCACTTGAAAACGGGAAGGGAAATCCACCACGCACCTCGTGCCTGTTGAGAAAGGGAGCTTTTAGGAAAGGGCGGCAAGTATAGGGATTTAGCCCAGCTGAAAGAAGCCTTTTGCACAAAAAATAGCCAACTGGTCCTTGCCTTGGGAGTGAGCCTTTGCCTGTGGGAGGTCTCTCATCGAGACGTTGTGCAGAGCTCGGAGGTAAATAAAGAAAAAAGAATGATTTTTTTAAAAGGCTTGTTTTTATGTTTATAAATGGTGTCGCCGACATCTGTGGATAGATTGCTAGAGGCCACTATTCATCGGATGTACAGCGATGTATGAAAGCGCGATTATCCTGGGCGGCCCGTGTGCGATGGCAGTGAGCACCCTGTGTGTAAAAGTGCAGGTTATTCACAGGGGTGTTTATCCCTGGCTTAGTCACCGGGTTATCGGCAAGGCTCAGGCAGGCTTTTCCACAGGGCTTATTTTTGCTGTGTAAGGTTCTGCAAGACCCTTTACAGGCACACCTGCGCGGGTGAAATCCGCAAGAACGCTCAAATGCAATCAGTTCTGTGGATAAAAGGCCGGGCCATACACGAATTGCGGGCAGCCGCTACCGCACGCCTGGCGTGTTTCTGGACGTTGAAGAGAGAATGGGGCGGCCTTGGATATCAGGCCGCTATCGGTTGGGCTGTGAGGGATTTCTGACAACAGCGGCTTAAGTACTGGGGAACCGGTTATCCACAAAGGATGGTGGTGAGCTATTTGCCGATGCAGAAGCTGGAGAAGATCCGTCCCAACAGGTCATCCGAGCTGAATGCCCCGGTGATTTCGCCCAGGGCTTGTTGAGCCTGGCGCAAGTCCTCGGCGAGCAGCTCTCCGGCGCCGGCAAGGGTCAGCTGGGTGTGGCCGTGGTCGAGATGGCGTTGCGCCTGATGGAGGGCGTCGAGGTGACGGCGGCGGGCGCTGAAGCCGCTCTCAGCGGTTTGCTGGAAGCCCATGCAGGCCTTCAGGTGTTCACGCAGCAGTTCCAGACCTTCACTGGACTTGGCGCAAAGCGCCAGGCTGGCTTGGCCATCGGCGGCGGTGTGCAGCGCCACTGGCTCGCCGGATAGGTCTGCCTTGTTGCGAATCAGGGTAACTCGGCCCATGTCTGGCCGTTGCTGCAGAAACTCGGGCCACAAGGCAAAGGGATCGGCAGCTTCCGGCGCCGTCGAGTCGACCACCAGCAAGACGCGATCCGCTTCGCCAATGGCCTTGAGCGCTCGCTCCACACCGATACGTTCGACCTGATCGTCGGTATCACGCAACCCGGCGGTATCGACCACATGCAGCGGCATGCCGTCGATGTGGATATGTTCGCGCAGCACGTCACGGGTGGTGCCGGCGATATCGGTGACGATGGCGGCCTCACGGCCGGCCAGGGCATTGAGCAGGCTGGACTTGCCGGCATTCGGTCGGCCGGCGATGACCACCGTCATGCCGTCACGCAGCAAGGCACCCTGCCCGGCTTCGCGCAGGACTGTGGATAACTGTTCGCGCACGCCTTCGAGCAGGCTGAGGACGTGGCCGTCGGCCAGAAAGTCGATCTCCTCTTCCGGAAAGTCGATCGCCGCTTCGACATAGATCCGCAGGGCAATCAGCCGCTCGGTCAGTTCGTGCACGCGCCGGGAGAACTCGCCCTGCAGCGAGCGCACGGCATTACGTGCTGCCTCGGCCGAACTGGCCTCGATCAGGTCGGCAATCGCTTCCGCCTGGGCCAGGTCGAGCTTGTCGTTGAGGAATGCCCGCTCGCTGAATTCACCCGGGCGCGCTTGGCGGGCACCCAGCTCCAGGCAGCGCTGCAGGAGCATGTCCAGCACTACGGGGCCACCGTGGCCCTGCAGCTCGAGCACGTCTTCGCCCGTGAACGAATGGGGGCCGGGGAAGAACAGCAGCAGGCCTTCGTCGATTACCTCGCCGGCATCGTCATGCCAGGCGCCGTGATGAGCATGGCGTGGCTTGGGCTCGATGCCGCTCAGGGTGATGGCGATCATCCGTGCGCGTGGGCCGGAGACTCTGACGATACCGACCCCGCCACGACCCTGGGCGGTGGCGACGGCGGCGATGGTTTCACGGGGGGTGGACATAGCATTCTCCAAACGCTGGATAGCAGAACGCCCCTCGAGGGGGCGTCTGTCATGTAGCGGGTGAAGCGCGAACGCTTAGGCCTCGGAAGGCTTGTTCGCGGCTTCGATCTTGCGGGTAATGTACCACTGCTGGGCGATGGACAGGACGTTGTTGACCACCCAGTACAGCACCAGACCAGCCGGGAACCACAGGAAGAAGAAGGTGAAGATGATCGGCATCATCTTCATCACGCGAGCCTGCATGGGGTCCGGCGGCGTCGGGTTCAGCTGTTGCTGGATGAACATGGTGGCACCCATGATGATCGGCAGGATGAAGAACGGATCCTTGATGGACAGGTCGGTGATCCACAGAATCCACGGTGCCTGACGCATCTCGACGGACTCCAGCAGCACCCAGTACAGGGCCAGGAACACTGGCATCTGCACGAGGATCGGCAAGCAGCCGCCCAGCGGGTTGATCTTCTCTTTCTTGTACAGCTCCATCATCGCCTGGGACATCTTCTGGCGATCATCACCGAACTGCTCTTTCAGCGCCTGCAGGCGCGGCGAGACGGCACGCATGCGCGCCATGGAGCGGTAGCTGGCAGCCGACAGCGGGAAGAACGCGAGCTTGATGATCAGCGTCAGCACGATGATCGAGAAGCCCCAGTTACCCAGCAGGTTGTGGATATGTTCCAGCAGCCAGAAGATCGGCTCGGCGAGGAACCACAGGATGCCGTAGTCGACGGTCTTGTCCAGGCCTGGCGACAGCGCGGCCAGATCCTTCTGGATCTTGGGGCCCGCGTACAGCGTGGTGCTGGTCTGGCCTTCCGCACCAGCCGGCACGCTCAGCGCAGGGCCGGTGTAGCCGATGATGTAATTGCCCTGGCTATCCTTGCGAGTTTGCACCAGGTTGGTGTCGTCCTTGGCCGGAATCCAGGCAGTCACGAAATAGTGCTGCAGCCAGGCGACCCAGCCGCCTTCCACAGTTACTTTGTACCAAGCGTTGGTGTTTCCTTCGCGGCGCTTTTCGTCCTGCTTGTCGATGTCTTTCATCGACACCTTGGTGTACGGCTTCTCTGGGGTCCACAGCGCGGCGCCCAGGTAGGTGGCAGTACCGGTAGCGGTGCTGGAGGACGGGTCACCACTGTTGTCGCGCTTGAGCTGGGCGAACAGGTTACCGGTCCAGGCATTGGCGCTCTGGTTGTCGATCAGGTAGGTAACGCCGATCTCGTAGCCATTACCGGTGATGCAACCGGTTTTCTTCTGCTCCACTTCCTTGGCCGAGCAGCTGGTGTCCAGGCCACGGTGGAAGGTGAAGCGCTTGGTGTAATTGACGCCGGCATCGCTGAATTTCAGATCGACTACCAGTTGGTCCTGGCCGTCAGCCAGCTGGTAAACGCGCTGTTCGCTGCTGTACAGCGGGCGGCCACCGGCGCGGGCGTCCGGGCCGTTGGCGCCGGTCAGGCCGCTCTGGGCCAGATACAGGTGCTCGTTGCCGTTGTCGAACAGCTGAAACGGAACGTCCGGGCGGTCCTGGCGACGCGGGTAGTGCGGCAAGCTCAGACTGACCACGTCACCACCACGGGGATCGATGGCCAGGTTCAGTACGTCGGTCTTGACCTGAATCAGCTCGTCGCTAACCGCAACGGTTTCCACCGGGCTTGGCTCGGGGTTGCCGGCATTGGCGGTCGGCACATCATCATTGCTGGCCGCCGCCGAAGCGGTTTCCGGCAGACTCGGTGCGGGTTTGCTGGTCGAAGCGGCCTGATTCGGCAGAGCGGCCTGGCCGTAGTCCTGGTTCCATTGAAGAACCATCATGTAGGACACGACTGCCAGGGCGACGATCAGGATCGTACGTTTGATATCCATGATTATTCGGCCATCGAAGAGGAACGGGAGTGTTTCGCGAGGGGCACCGGATCGTAGCCTCCGGGATGCCAGGGGTGGCAGCGTCCCAGACGACGAACGGTCAGCCAGCCACCACGCAGGACGCCATGGGTTTCGATGGCTTCAAGCGCGTAGCAGGAACAAGAGGGGTAGAAACGACAATGACTGGCCATCATCGGACTGATGGCGTACTGGTAAAACCGGATTGGAGCTTGAACCAGTTTACGCATGGGGATTGTCGTTCACCCCGATCTGGGCATTGGCCTGTTGGGCAGGTTTGCTGCGAGCCAGGCGCTTCCACAATTTGCCGAACTGTTGAGCCAGCTCGGCGTTCTGCAGATCACCCAGACCCTTACGCGCGACCACCACGATGTCCCAGCCCACCAGGTTGTCCTGATTGAGGCGGAACGATTCGCGGATCTGGCGTTTCAGGCGGTTGCGCTCAACGGAGAGCTTGACGCTCTTCTTGCCGATCACCAGACCTAGGCGTGAATGATCAAGCTCATTGTTGCGCGCAAGCAGCAGGACACTCTTGCCCGGCGCTTTGCCGCTTGGAGAGTCGAAGACTGCCTTGAATTGCCGGGGAGTGAGCAGGCGCTTCTCCCGGCCGAAGCCTCGACTCACCACAAGACTGGAAAATCAGACTGCGAGACGAGCGCGGCCCTTGGCGCGACGACGCGACAGGACGGCACGGCCGTTCTTGGTAGCCATGCGAGCACGGAAGCCGTGGGTACGAGCGCGTTTGATGGTGCTGGGTTGGAAAGTGCGTTTCATGATGCGGTTACCTGGTTGTCGACAACGGACCGGAATGGTCCCCGTTTTAAGAGACCGGCGATTCTAGAGAAAGCCGCAGGCCAGGTCAATTTCCAACCAGTTGTTTTGCAGATTGAGAAATATAAAGGAAGGAATCTTTTTAGAAAGGCTTGTTTTGTTTTTTATAAATGAGCTCGGCCTTATCTGTGGATAAGATGATCCAGGCCAGCTACCCAGGCCTCTGGCGAGATTCAAAAGTCTGTCATAAACCGGTGTTGCACCTGTTGGCGCGCTGGGTATCGCCTGGGGATGAAATGGTTATTTACCCACAGGGCAGATATCCATGTAGTTTTACCCAGGCTTTTCAACCCTGCTCACAGGGCGTTATCCACAGAGTACAGTCGCGCCATTTCCGACACGTGGCAAACTGCCTAACACCTTGATTTAACATGCAGTGATTGGTCTTCCTATGTGGATAACTCCACCTCATGAAGCTACAATAAGCGCTGTTTTTGCCTCAGCGCTTTCAATCAGGGGATGTCCGTGTCCGTGGAACTTTGGCAGCAGTGCGTGGAACTCTTGCGCGATGAACTGCCTGCCCAGCAATTCAACACCTGGATCCGTCCATTACAGGTAGAAGCCGAAGGCGACGAGCTGCGTGTCTACGCACCGAATCGTTTCGTTCTCGACTGGGTCAACGAAAAGTACATGGGCCGTATGCTCGAGCTCCTCGGTGAGCGAGCCACCGGTCTGGTGCCGGCGATTTCGCTGCTGATCGGCAGTCGCCGCAGTTCGGCGCCGCGTGCCGTGCTGACGCCCTCGCCATCGGCCTCCAGCTATAACAGTCCGTCGCCCTCCGCGCCCGCACCTGCTGCGCCTACGCCTCAGGTCAGTGCTCCACCGGCCAAGCTGCCGGTGCAGGCCGAGCCGTCGCGGGCCAGCTTCGATTCCATGGCCGGCGCGACGCCTGTCGCGGCGCCGGCGCGCACAGAGCGGAACGTGCAAGTAGAAGGTGGCCTCAAGCACACCAGCTACCTGAATCGTACCTTCACCTTCGACAATTTCGTCGAGGGCAAGTCGAACCAGCTGGCCCGTGCCGCTGCCTGGCAGGTGGCGGACAACCCCAAGCACGGTTACAACCCGCTCTTCCTTTATGGCGGCGTCGGCCTCGGCAAGACGCACCTGATGCATGCGGTCGGTAACCATCTGCTGGCGAAGAACCCGAACGCCAAGGTCGTGTACCTGCACTCCGAGCGTTTCGTGGCCGACATGGTCAAGGCGTTGCAGTTGAATGCCATCAATGAGTTCAAGCGTTTCTACCGTTCGGTGGATGCGCTGCTGATCGATGACATCCAGTTCTTCGCCAAGAAAGAGCGCTCCCAGGAAGAGTTTTTCCACACCTTCAACGCCTTGCTCGAGGGCGGCCAGCAGGTGATTCTTACCAGCGACCGCTACCCGAAGGAAATCGAAGGTCTGGAAGAGCGCCTCAAGTCGCGCTTCGGCTGGGGCCTGACCGTGGCGGTCGAGCCGCCCGAGCTGGAAACGCGCGTGGCGATCCTGATGAAGAAGGCCGATCAGGCCAAGGTCGACCTGCCTCACGATGCGGCGTTCTTCATCGCCCAGCGTATCCGCTCCAACGTACGTGAGCTGGAAGGCGCGTTGAAGCGGGTCATCGCCCATTCGCACTTCATGGGCCGCGACATCACCATCGAGCTGATCCGAGAGTCGTTGAAGGACCTGCTGGCCCTGCAGGACAAGCTGGTGAGCATCGACAATATCCAGCGCACCACGGCCGAGTACTACAAGATCAAGATCACCGATCTGCTGTCCAAACGTCGTTCGCGTTCCATCGCCAGGCCGCGTCAGGTGGCCATGGCGTTGTCCAAGGAATTGACCAACCACAGCCTGCCGGAAATCGGCGTGGCGTTCGGCGGTCGCGATCACACCACTGTGTTGCACGCCTGTCGTAAGATTGCTGAACTTAGGGGATCCGACGCGGACATCCGCGAGGATTACAAGAACCTGCTGCGTACACTGACCACTTGATACGCAACTCCATGCACGAGGCAAGGGACTAGACCATGCACTTCACCATTCAACGCGAAGCCCTGTTGAAACCCCTGCAACTGGTCGCCGGCGTCGTGGAACGCCGCCAGACCTTGCCGGTTCTGTCCAACGTTCTGCTGGTCGTCGAAGGCCAGCAACTGTCGCTGACCGGCACCGACCTGGAGGTCGAGCTGGTCGGTCGCGTGGCCCTGGAAGATGCCGCCGAGCCTGGCGAGATCACCGTGCCGGCGCGCAAACTGATGGATATCTGCAAGAGCCTGCCCGCCGATGCATTGATCGATGTCCGTGTCGACGAGCAGAAGCTGCTGGTCAAGGCCGGTCGTAGTCGTTTCACGCTGTCCACGCTGCCGGCTAATGACTTCCCTACCGTCGAGGAAGGCCCGGGTTCGCTGACCTTCAATCTGGTCCAGAGCAAACTGCGCCGCCTGATCGAACGCACCAGCTTCGCCATGGCCCAGCAGGACGTGCGCTACTACCTCAACGGCATGTTGCTGGAAGTGCAGACCGGTATCCTGCGCGCCGTCGCCACTGACGGTCACCGCCTGGCGATGTGCTCCATGGAAGCGACCATCCAGCAGGACGGCAAGCACCAGGTCATCGTGCCGCGCAAAGGTATTCTCGAGCTGGCTCGCCTGCTGACCGAACAGGATGGCGAAGTGTCCATCGTCCTGGGCCAGCATCACATCCGTGCCACCACCGGTGAATTCACCTTCACCTCCAAGCTGGTCGACGGCAAGTTTCCGGATTACGAGCGTGTGCTGCCCCGTGGCGGCGACAAGCTGGTAGTCGCTGATCGTCAAGGTCTGCGCGAAGCCTTCAGCCGTACTGCGATTCTTTCCAACGAAAAGTACCGCGGTATCCGTCTGCAACTGGCCGCTGGCCTGTTGAAAATTCAGGCCAACAACCCGGAGCAGGAAGAAGCGGAAGAAGAAATCGCGGTCGATTACAACGGTAGCTCGCTGGAGATCGGTTTCAACGTCAGCTACCTGCTGGACGTGTTGGGCGTGATGACCACTGAGCAAGTGCGTCTGATTCTCTCCGACTCCAACAGCAGTGCGCTGGTGCAGGAAGCCGACAACGACGACTCCGCTTATGTCGTCATGCCGATGCGTCTGTGATTCAAGCTGCTGAACGGCAGCTACCCAGTGTCAGATAATCAGCCTTGGTGTGTTCGGATGCAGCTCTGATCCGTAACATCCAAGGCTGATTTCGTTTCAGGCGGCGTGATCGCTGCCCTTCTCTCTCGGTCTGTTCATGTCCCTGACCCGCATCAATTTCACTGCCGTTCGCAATCTCGAGCCGTCGGCTCTACTGCCCTCGCCACGTATCAATATCCTGTACGGCGATAACGGCAGCGGCAAGACCAGCGTGCTTGAGGGCATTCACCTGCTCGGCCTGGCTCGCTCCTTTCGCAGCGCTCGCCTGTTGCCGGTGATTCAGTATGAGCAGCAGGTGTGTACCTTGTTTGGGCAGGTGCAGCTGAATGACGGGCGTCTAAGCAACCTCGGCGTGTCGCGGGGTCGCCAGGGTGAATTCCAGATTCGTATTGACGGGCAGAATGCACGTAGCGCTGCGCAGCTTGCTGAAACGTTGCCATTGCAGCTGATCAACCCGGACAGCTTCCGGTTGCTGGAAGGCTCGCCGAAGATGCGCCGGCAGTTCCTCGACTGGGGAGTGTTCCACGTGGAACAGCGGTTTTTGCCCGCCTGGCAGCGCTTGCAGAAGGCCCTCAAGCAGCGTAATTCCTGGCTTCGCCGTGGTACACTTGACGCCGTTTCTCAAGCGGCCTGGGATCGCGAGTTGTGCCTGGCCAGCGATGAAATCGACAGTTATCGGCGATCCTACATACAGCAATTGAAGCCCGTCTTCGAGCGTACCCTCAGTGAGCTGGTCGAGCTGCAGGGGCTCACGCTGAGCTATTACCGGGGATGGGATAAAGAGCGTCCCCTGAGTGAAGTGCTGACGTCGTCGCTGTTGCGTGACCAACAGATTGGGCATACCCAATCCGGACCGCAACGCGCCGATCTCAGGTTGAGACTGGGTGCGCACAACGCGGCAGATATCCTCTCCCGTGGCCAGCAGAAGCTGGTGGTGTGCGCCTTGCGAATCGCTCAGGGGCATTTGGTTGACCAGGCCAAGCGCGGCCAATGTATCTATCTGGTGGATGACCTGCCGTCAGAACTGGATGAGCAGCATCGCCGCGCTTTGTGTCGTTTGTTGGAAGATTTGAACTGCCAGGTATTCATCACCTGTGTAGACCACGAATTGTTGAGCGATGGCTGGCAAACGCATACGCCGGTATCCATGTTCCACGTGGAACATGGGCGTATCACCCAGACCCACGACCACCGGGAGTAAGGCATGAGCGAAAACCAAACGTACGACTCCAACAGTATCAAGGTACTGAAAGGCCTGGATGCCGTACGCAAGCGGCCAGGCATGTACATCGGTGACACCGACGATGGCAGCGGCCTGCACCACATGGTCTTCGAGGTGGTCGACAACTCCATCGACGAAGCCCTGGCTGGTTACTGCAGCGAGATCACCATCACCATCCATCCGGATGAGTCGATCAGCGTGCGCGACAATGGCCGTGGTATTCCGGTCGACATGCACAAGGAAGAAGGCGTCTCGGCAGCCGAAGTCATCATGACCGTGCTGCACGCCGGCGGTAAGTTCGACGACAACAGCTACAAGGTATCCGGCGGCCTGCACGGCGTGGGCGTGTCCGTGGTCAATGCCCTCTCCAAGGAGCTGGTGCTGACCATTCGCCGTAGCGGTAAGATCTGGGAGCAGACCTACGTCCACGGCGTGCCCCAGGCACCTCTGGCGGCGGTTGGCGATACCGATGGCACAGGCACACAGATCCACTTCAAACCGTCCGAAGACACTTTCGCCAACATTCATTTCAGCTGGGACATCCTCGCCAAGCGTCTGCGTGAACTATCGTTCCTGAACTCAGGTGTCGGCATCCTGCTCAAGGATGAACGCACCGCCAAGGAAGAACTGTTCAAATACGAAGGCGGCCTGCGAGCGTTCGTCGAGTACCTGAACGTCAACAAGACTGCGGTGAACCAGGTATTCCACTTCAACGTCCAGCGTGACGACGGCGTGGGTGTGGAAGTCGCCCTGCAGTGGAACGACAGCTTCAACGAGAATCTGCTGTGCTTCACCAACAACATCCCGCAGCGTGACGGTGGCACTCACCTGGCGGGCTTCCGCTCGGCGCTGACCCGTAACCTGAACAACTACATCGAGCAGGAAGGTCTGGCCAAGAAGCACAAGGTGTCCACCACAGGTGATGACGCCCGTGAAGGCCTGACCGCGATCATCTCCGTCAAGGTGCCGGATCCCAAGTTCAGCTCCCAGACCAAGGACAAGCTGGTCTCCTCCGAGGTGAAAACCGCGGTGGAGCAGGAGATGGGCAAGTACTTCGCCGACTTCCTGCTCGAGCATCCGAACGAAGCCAAGGCCGTGGTCGGCAAGATGATCGACGCTGCCCGCGCCCGTGAGGCGGCGCGCAAGGCCCGTGAGATGACGCGCCGCAAGGGCGCACTGGATATCGCCGGCCTGCCCGGCAAACTGGCCGACTGCCAGGAGAAGGACCCTGCCCTCTCGGAACTGTACATCGTGGAGGGTGACTCCGCGGGCGGTTCTGCCAAGCAGGGCCGTAACCGCAAGACCCAGGCCATCCTGCCGCTCAAGGGCAAGATCCTCAACGTCGAGAAGGCGCGCTTCGACAAGATGATTTCCTCCCAGGAGGTCGGCACGCTGATCACCGCCCTGGGCTGTGGCATCGGCCGCGAGGAATACAACATCGACAAGCTGCGTTACCACAACATCATCATCATGACCGATGCTGACGTCGACGGTTCGCACATCCGTACCCTGCTGCTGACCTTCTTCTTCCGTCAGCTGCCGGAATTGGTCGAGCGCGGCTACATCTACATCGCCCAGCCACCGCTGTACAAGGTCAAGAAAGGCAAGCAGGAGCAGTACATCAAGGACGACGAGGCCATGGAGGAATACATGACCCAGTCGGCCCTGGAAGACGCCAGCCTGCACGTCAACGAAGCGGCCCCTGGCCTCTCCGGCGAGTCCCTGCAGCGCCTGGTCGGTGACTACCGGACGGTGATGAAGACCCTCAAGCGCCTGTCGCGCCTGTACCCGGAAGAGATCACCGAGCACTTCGTCTACCTGCAAGGCGTTACTCAGGAGATGCTTGCCGACCAGGACGTCATGGAAGCCTGGCGCCTGAAGTTCGATGCCCGCCTGAAGACCATGGAGCGTTCCGGCCTGGCCTACAAGACCAGCCTGCGCGAAGACACCGAGCGCCACCTGTGGCTGCCCGAGGTCGAGCTGATCTCCCACGGCAACTCCAGCTACATCACCTTCAACCGTGATTTTTTCACCAGCAACGATTACAAGACCGTTACCAGCCTGGGCGACCAGCTGAACACTCTGCTGGAAGAAGGCGCCTACGTGCAGCGTGGCGAGCGCAAGAAACCGGTCACCACCTTCAAGGAAGCCCTGAGCTGGCTGATGGCCGAAAGCACCAAGCGCCACAGCATCCAGCGCTACAAAGGTCTCGGCGAGATGAACCCGGATCAGCTGTGGGAAACCACCATGGATCCAGAAGTGCGCCGCATGCTCAAGGTGCGCATCGAAGACGCCATCGCCGCCGACCAGATCTTCAACACCCTGATGGGCGACGAAGTCGAGCCGCGTCGTGACTTCATCGAGACCAACGCCCTGGCGGTGTCTAACCTCGACGTCTGAGTGCACACGCCACCCATAAAAAACCCGGCCTTGCCAGAGCGTGTGAAAACTCGCTGATGCAGGTAGTGATCCCATCAGACGCCCCGACATTGTTCGGGGCGTTTGCTTTTGTACGATTCGAAAGGTCGCGACCAACCTTTCAGGTGAGCAGC
>NZ_MSXV01000013.1 GCF_001945395.1 Pseudomonas sp. PA15(2017)
TGCCGGAAGGCGTTGAGATGGTAATGCCGGGCGACAACATCAAAATGGTTGTCACCCTGATCAAGCCGATCGCCATGGAAGACGGCCTGCGCTTCGCCATTCGCGAAGGTGGTCGTACTGTTGGTGCCGGTGTTGTAGCAAAGATCGTCGAATAATCGATTGATCTGTCCCCATCAGGCCGGCATAATGGTCGGCCTGATTTTGTTCTAGGTCAGTAGCTCAATTGGCAGAGCGGCGGTCTCCAAAACCGCAGGTTGGGGGTTCGATTCCCTCCTGACCTGCCATTTTCTAACGAATTTGGCGTGTCTTCTCACAGGATCCTTGTTCATGAATGTTAAGGCTGAAGCCAAAGACTCTCGTTTTGATCTGCTCAAGTGGATCGCGGTGGCCCTGCTTGTGGTCGCTGGAGTGGTCGGTAATCAGTACTTTTCGGGTGAGCCGATTCTGTATCGTGTCGTTGCTTTGCTCGTGCTGGCGGTCGTCGCTGCGCTGATCGCATTGCAAACGGCAAGAGGTCAGTCCTTCTTCGGTCTGGCAAAAGAAGCTCGCGTCGAGATTCGCAAGGTTGTCTGGCCGACCCGTCAGGAAACCACGCAAACCACGCTGATCGTCGTCCTGGTCGTGCTCGTCATGGCTCTGGTGCTCTGGGGGCTCGATTCGCTCCTCGGTTGGCTTGTGTCGTTTATTGTAAGTTGAGATAGGGTGTCCCGTGGCTAAGCGTTGGTACGTTGTGCATGCTTACTCGGGTTACGAGAAGCATGTAATGCGTTCGCTGATCGAGCGCGTAAAGTTTGCCGGAATGGAAGACGAATTCGGCGAGATTCTGGTCCCCACCGAAGAAGTGGTGGAGATGCGTAACGGCCAGAAGCGCAAGAGTGAGCGCAAGTTCTTTCCAGGCTACGTACTGGTGCAGATGGAAATGAACGAGGCGACTTGGCACTTGATCAAGGATACGCCGCGTGTGATGGGCTTCATCGGTGGCACTGCCGACAAGCCGGCGCCGATCACTGAGAAAGAAGCTGACGCCATTCTGCGTCGTGTCGCTGACAGTGGTGACAAGCCCAAGCCCAAGACGCTGTTCGAGCCGGGCGAGATGGTTCGTGTTATCGATGGTCCGTTCGCTGATTTCAGTGGCGTCGTCGAAGAAGTGAATTACGAGAAGAGCCGCATCCAGGTGGCAGTGACCATTTTCGGTCGTGCCACTCCGGTCGAGCTGGAGTTCAGTCAGGTCGAGAAGTCGTAACTGACACACGCATCCCATACCCCGCAGTCATAGGCTGCGGGGTTTTGTTGTCACTGGGATAAACAGGCAATAGTCGGGGAGCTGAAAGGCGCTAGAACCCGTAACTGGAGTAGCTAATGGCTAAGAAAATCACGGCTTATATCAAGCTGCAAGTAAAGGCCGGTCAGGCCAACCCGTCGCCACCCGTTGGTCCCGCTCTGGGCCAGCACGGCGTCAACATCATGGAATTCTGCAAGGCGTTCAACGCCAAGACCCAGGGCATGGAACCTGGTCTGCCGACTCCAGTGATCATCACTGTTTACAGTGACCGTAGCTTCACGTTCGAAACCAAGAGCACCCCGGCTTCCGTGCTGCTGAAGAAAGCAGCTGGCCTGACCAGCGGTTCGGCTCGTCCGAACACTGTCAAGATCGGTACCGTTACCCGTGCCCAGCTCGAAGAGATCGCCAAGACCAAGCAGGCTGATCTGACTGCAGCTGATATGGATGCAGCCGTGCGTACCATCGCCGGTTCTGCTCGTAGCATGGGCCTCAACGTGGAGGGCGTGTAATGGCTAAGCTGACCAAGCGTCAAAAGGCTATCGCAGCCAAAATCGAGCCGGGCAAAGCCTACAGCTTCAACGATGCTGCTGCGCTGCTGGCCGAAATTTCCGCAGTCAAGTTCTCCGAGTCCGTTGATATTTCCATCAACCTCGGCGTAGACCCGCGTAAATCCGATCAGGTCGTTCGTGGTGCCACCGTTCTGCCTAACGGCAGCGGCAAAACCGTTCGCGTCGCTGTCTTCACTCAAGGTCCGGGCGCTGAAGCTGCTCTGGCTGCCGGTGCTGACCGCGTAGGTATGGACGACCTGGCTGCCGAAATGAAAGGCGGCGACCTGAACTATGACGTCGTCATCGCTTCCCCGGATGCCATGCGCGTTGTTGGCCAGCTGGGCCAGGTACTCGGCCCGCGCGGCCTGATGCCTAACCCGAAAGTCGGCACCGTAACCCCGGACGTCGCTACCGCAGTCAAGAATGCCAAGGCTGGTCAGGTGCGTTTCCGTACCGACAAGAACGGCATCATCCACGGTTCCGTCGGCAAGGTTGGCTTCGAAGCCGACAAGCTGAAGCAGAACGTGGAAGCGCTGCTGGCCGATCTGAAGCGCCTGAAGCCGTCGACCTCGAAAGGCGTCTACGTCAAGCGCGTGACCCTGAGCACCACCATGGGCCCAGGTCTGCTGATCGATCAAGGTTCGCTGGACGCTTGATGCATGACGGCAGGCGCACCTGGTGCGCCTGCTGCAAAAAATTGGGGTCCCTGCCTGGCGGGGGCTATCCAAGACCGTAGGGGGCGCAAGTCTCAAACCCGAAGAGTGATCTTCAACCCTACGCAGATGGTGCTCCCGATTCTTACCGAATCAGACACCAAAACGCCGTCCGGCCTAGGCTGGGCGAAACGGTAACATCCAGGAGTAAACCCGTGGCAATTAAACTCGAAGACAAGAAGGCCATCGTCGCTGAAGTCAACGAGGCTGCCAAAGCTGCCCTGTCCGCTGTCGTGGCCGATGCCCGTGGCGTGACCGTAGGTGCGATGACCGGACTCCGTAAAGAGGCCCGCGAAGCTGGCGTATACGTACGTGTCGTACGTAACACCCTGCTCAAGCGCGCCGTTGAAGGCACTCAGTACGACGTGCTCAACGACGTGTTCAAAGGCCCGACCCTGATCGCGTTCTCCAACGAGCACCCGGGCGCTGCTGCCCGTCTGTTCAAGGATTTCGCCAAGGGTCAGGACAAGTTCGAGATCAAAGCAGCTGCGTTCGAGGGCAAGTACCTTGCAGCCAATCAGATCGACGTACTGGCAAGCCTGCCGACCCGCGACGAGGGTATTGCACAGCTGATGAGCGTTATCCAAGGCGCCACCAGCAAGCTCGCTCGCACTCTGGCAGCCATTCGCGACCAGAAAGAAGCTTCCGCAGCCTAAGGCCGCGTAGCACCTTTCGAAATCACATGTTTAATTTGATGGTCGCGTAGGCCGTCACCCCAATACAGGAATTGATAGTCATGTCTCTGACTAACGAGCAAATCATCGAAGCGATCGGCCAGAAATCCGTTATGGAAATCGTTGAGCTGATCAAGGCGATGGAAGAAACCTTCGGCGTTACCGCTGCTGCCGCTGTTGCTGCTGGCCCGGCTGCCGGTGCTGCTGCCGCTGCTGAAGAGCAGACCGAGTTCACCGTTGTTCTGGCTGAAGCTGGGGACAAGAAAGTGAACGTGATCAAGGCAGTTCGCGAACTGACCGGTCTGGGTCTGAAAGAAGCCAAAGCAGTAGTTGACGGCGCTCCTGGCGTGGTCAAAGAAGGCGTGTCGAAAGACGAAGCCGAAGCTGCCAAGAAAGCTCTGGAAGAAGCAGGCGCCAAAGTCGAGCTCAAGTAAGCGACGACCTTGCGTCTACAGCCCGCGCGACTCGCACAAGGCTGACGGCTGGTGGCTCTTGCCACCGGCCTTTTTCCGTTCTAGCTCGGCTGTTCCACAGCCCTGGCCTGGAGCGTGAAAAACCCACCAACGAGGTGGAGCAAACCTAGGGTTTGCACGAGTTTCTGGCTGCTCCCGTCGGAGAAGCCAAATAAGCAGGTGACCAAGCTGGGGAACGCTGATGGCTTACTCATACACTGAGAAAAAACGTATCCGCAAGGACTTTAGCAAGTTGCCGGATGTCATGGATGTGCCTTACCTCCTGGCCATCCAGCTGGATTCGTACCGCGAATTCCTGCAGCAAGGCGCGAGCAAGGAACAGTTCCGCGACATCGGCCTGCATGCGGCCTTCAAATCTGTATTCCCGATCATCAGCTACTCCGGCAACGCTGCTCTGGAATACGTCGGCTACCGTCTGGGTGAGCCGGCGTTCGACGTCAAAGAGTGCGTGCTGCGTGGTGTGACCTTCGCAGTGCCGCTGCGCGTGAAAGTGCGCCTGATCATTTTCGACAAAGAATCGTCGAACAAAGCGATCAAGGACATCAAAGAGCAGGAAGTGTACATGGGCGAAATTCCGCTCATGACCGAGAACGGTACCTTCGTCATCAACGGTACCGAGCGTGTGATCGTTTCCCAGCTGCACCGTTCCCCGGGTGTGTTCTTCGACCACGACCGTGGCAAGACGCACAGCTCGGGCAAGCTGCTGTACTCCGCGCGCATCATTCCTTACCGTGGTTCCTGGCTGGACTTCGAGTTCGACCCGAAGGACGCGGTATTCGTGCGTATCGACCGTCGCCGCAAACTTCCGGCTTCGGTACTGCTGCGCGCACTAGGCTACAGCACCGAAGAAGTGCTCGATGCCTTCTACACCACCAACGTTTTCCATGTGAAAGCCGAAGGCCTGAGCCTGGAGCTGGTACCGCAGCGTCTGCGCGGTGAAATCGCCAGCCAGGACATCAAGGATGGCAGCGGCAAGGTGATCGTCGAGCAGGGTCGTCGTATTACCGCTCGCCACATCAACCAGCTGGACAAGGCTGGCATCAAGGAGCTGGACGTACCGTTCGACTACCTGATCGGCCGCACCACCGCCAAGGCGATTGTGCACCCGGCTACCGGTGAGATCCTCGCCGAGTGCAACACCGAGCTGAGCGTCGAGCTGCTGGCCAAGATCGCCAAGGCTCAGGTCGTTCGCATAGAGACCCTGTACACCAACGATATCGACTGTGGTCCGTTCATCAGCGACACGCTGAAGATCGACAGCACCACCAACCAGCTCGAAGCGCTGGTCGAAATCTATCGCATGATGCGTCCTGGCGAGCCACCAACCAAGGATGCCGCCGAGACCCTGTTCAACAACCTGTTCTTCAGCGCCGAGCGTTACGACCTGTCCGCCGTTGGCCGTATGAAGTTCAACCGTCGTATCGGTCGTACCGAAATCGAAGGTTCGGGCGTGTTGAGCCGCGAAGACATCGTCGAAGTGCTCAAGACCCTGGTCGACATCCGTAACGGCAAGGGCATCGTCGATGACATCGACCACCTGGGTAACCGCCGTGTGCGTTGCGTCGGCGAGATGGCCGAGAACCAGTTCCGCGTTGGTCTGGTGCGCGTCGAGCGTGCGGTCAAGGAACGTCTGTCGATGGCCGAAAGCGAAGGCCTGATGCCGCAGGACCTGATCAACGCCAAGCCGGTTGCGGCGGCGGTGAAGGAGTTCTTCGGTTCCAGCCAGCTTTCCCAGTTCATGGACCAGAACAACCCGCTCTCCGAGATCACCCATAAGCGCCGTGTCTCCGCACTCGGCCCGGGCGGTCTGACCCGTGAGCGCGCCGGCTTCGAAGTCCGTGACGTACACCCGACCCACTACGGTCGCGTGTGCCCGATCGAAACGCCGGAAGGTCCGAACATCGGTCTGATCAACTCCCTGGCGGCCTACGCCCGTACCAACCAGTATGGCTTCCTGGAAAGCCCGTACCGTGTGGTCAAGGAAGGCCAGGTCACCGACGAGATCGTGTTCCTTTCCGCCATCGAAGAGGCCGACCACGTGATCGCCCAGGCGTCCGCGACCCTGAACGACAAGGGTCAGCTGATCGACGAGCTGGTGGCCGTACGTCACCTGAACGAGTTCACCGTCAAGGCGCCGGAAGACGTCACCCTGATGGACGTTTCGCCGAAGCAGGTCGTTTCCGTCGCTGCCTCGCTGATCCCGTTCCTCGAGCACGACGACGCCAACCGTGCACTCATGGGTTCGAACATGCAGCGTCAGGCTGTACCGACCCTGCGTTCGGACAAGCCGCTGGTCGGTACCGGCATGGAGCGCAACGTCGCCCGTGACTCCGGTGTCTGCGTGGTCGCTCGTCGCGGTGGCGTGATCGACTCCGTCGACGCCAGCCGTATCGTGGTCCGTGTTGCCGATGACGAAGTCGAAACCGGTGAAGCCGGTGTGGACATCTACAACCTGACCAAATACACCCGTTCCAACCAGAACACCTGCATCAACCAGCGTCCGCTGGTGCAGAAAGGTGACGTGGTTGCACGTGGCGACATCATGGCCGACGGCCCGTCCACCGACATGGGTGAACTGGCACTGGGTCAGAACATGCGCGTCGCGTTCATGCCGTGGAACGGTTACAACTTCGAAGACTCCATCCTGCTCTCCGAGCGCGTGGTTCAGGAAGACCGCTTCACCACGATCCACATCCAGGAACTGACCTGTGTGGCCCGTGACACCAAGCTCGGCCCAGAGGAAATCTCTGCGGATATCCCGAACGTGGGTGAGGCTGCACTGAACAAGCTCGACGAAGCCGGTATCGTCTACGTCGGCGCCGAAGTCGGCCCGGGCGACATCCTGGTCGGCAAGGTCACCCCGAAAGGCGAGACCCAGCTGACGCCGGAAGAAAAGCTGCTGCGCGCGATCTTCGGTGAGAAGGCCAGCGACGTTAAGGACACCTCCCTGCGCGTGCCGACCGGCACCAAGGGTACCGTCATCGACGTACAGGTCTTCACCCGTGACGGCGTGGAGCGCGATGCGCGCGCCCTGTCGATCGAGAAGAGCCAGCTGGACGAGATCCGCAAGGACCTGAACGAAGAGTTCCGCATCGTCGAAGGCGCGACCTTCGAACGTCTGCGCGCTGCGCTGGTTGGCAAGGTCGCCGAAGGCGGCGCTGGCCTGAAGAAAGGCGCCGAGATCACTGATGAAGTGCTGGACGGCCTTGAGCGTGGCCAGTGGTTCAAGCTGCGCATGGCCGACGACGCCCTGAACGAGCAGTTGGAAAAGGCTC
This sequence comes from Pseudomonas sp. PA15(2017), assembly GCF_001945395.1. Lineage (GTDB taxonomy): Bacteria > Pseudomonadota > Gammaproteobacteria > Pseudomonadales > Pseudomonadaceae > Aquipseudomonas. The sequence continues at coordinate 6,966 of NZ_MSXV01000013.1, forward strand.
AGGCCTACATCTCCGACCGCCGTCAGCTGCTCGACGACAAGTTCGAAGACAAGAAGCGCAAGCTGCAGCAGGGCGATGACCTGGCACCGGGCGTACTGAAGATCGTCAAGGTCTACCTGGCCATCCGCCGTCGCATCCAGCCGGGTGACAAGATGGCCGGTCGTCACGGTAACAAGGGTGTGGTCTCGGTGATCATGCCGGTCGAAGACATGCCGCACGATGCCAACGGCACCCCGGTGGACATCGTCCTCAACCCACTGGGCGTACCGTCGCGTATGAACGTCGGTCAGATCCTCGAAACCCACCTGGGCCTGGCGGCCAAGGGCCTGGGTGAGAAGATCAACCTGATGCTCGAAGAGCAGCGCAAGATCGCTGAACTGCGTGGCTTCCTGAGCGAGATCTACAACGAGATCGGTGGTCGCCAGGAAAACCTCGACGAGCTGAGCGACCAGGAAGTTCTGGCTCTGGCCAACAACCTGCGCAAGGGCGTTCCGATGGCCACGCCGGTGTTCGACGGTGCCAAGGAGAAAGAGATCAAGGCCATGCTGAAGCTGGCTGATCTGCCGGAGAGCGGCCAGATGCGCCTGTTCGACGGTCGTACTGGCAACCAGTTCGAGCGCCCGACCACGGTCGGTTACATGTACATGCTGAAACTGAACCACTTGGTGGACGACAAGATGCACGCTCGTTCTACCGGTTCCTACAGCCTGGTTACCCAGCAGCCGCTGGGTGGTAAGGCGCAGTTCGGTGGTCAGCGCTTCGGGGAGATGGAGGTCTGGGCTCTGGAAGCTTACGGCGCCGCCTACACCCTGCAGGAAATGTTGACCGTCAAGTCGGACGACGTGAACGGCCGTACCAAGATGTACAAGAACATCGTGGATGGCGATCACCGCATGGAGCCGGGCATGCCCGAGTCCTTCAACGTGTTGATCAAAGAGATCCGTTCGCTCGGTATCGACATCGATCTGGAAACCGAATAACACGACGTGAATCGGTAGCGGGGCGCAAATCCCGCTACCTGCTCCGCCAGGAGGAAAGGCCTTGAAAGACCTATTGAATTTGCTGAAAAACCAGGGTCAAGTCGAAGAGTTCGATGCCATTCGCATCGGCCTTGCTTCGCCTGAGATGATCCGTTCGTGGTCGTTCGGTGAAGTTAAAAAGCCGGAAACCATCAACTACCGTACGTTCAAGCCTGAGCGTGACGGCCTGTTCTGCGCCAAGATCTTTGGCCCGGTCAAGGATTACGAGTGCCTGTGCGGCAAGTACAAGCGCCTCAAGCACCGTGGTGTGATCTGTGAGAAGTGCGGCGTCGAAGTCGCCCTGGCCAAGGTTCGTCGTGAGCGCATGGCGCACATCGAACTGGCTTCTCCCGTCGCCCACATCTGGTTCCTGAAGTCCCTGCCGAGCCGTATCGGCCTGCTGATGGACATGACCCTGCGTGATATCGAACGCGTTCTCTACTTCGAGAGCTACGTGGTGATCGATCCGGGCATGACCACCCTCGAGAAGGGTCAGCTGCTCAACGACGAGCAGTACTTCGAAGCGCTGGAAGAGTTCGGTGACGACTTCGACGCCCGCATGGGTGCCGAGGCCGTTCGCGAGCTGTTGCACGCTATCGACCTGGAGCACGAGATCGGCCGCCTGCGCGAAGAGATTCCGCAGACCAACTCGGAAACCAAGATCAAGAAGCTGTCCAAGCGTCTGAAGTTGATGGAAGCCTTCCAGGGCTCCGGCAACCTGCCAGAGTGGATGGTGCTGACCGTTCTGCCGGTTCTGCCGCCAGACCTGCGTCCGCTGGTTCCGCTGGACGGTGGCCGCTTCGCGACCTCCGACCTGAACGACCTGTATCGTCGCGTCATCAACCGTAACAACCGCCTCAAGCGCCTGCTCGATCTGTCCGCGCCGGACATCATCGTGCGCAACGAAAAGCGCATGCTGCAGGAAGCAGTCGACGCCCTGCTCGACAACGGTCGTCGCGGTCGCGCCATCACCGGTTCGAACAAGCGTCCTCTGAAATCCCTGGCCGACATGATCAAGGGTAAGCAGGGTCGTTTCCGCCAGAACCTGCTCGGTAAGCGCGTTGACTACTCCGGCCGTTCGGTTATTACCGTAGGCCCGGCTCTGCGCCTGCACCAGTGCGGCCTGCCGAAGAAGATGGCTCTGGAACTGTTCAAGCCGTTCATTTTCGGCAAGCTGGAAATGCGTGGTCTGGCGACCACCATCAAGGCCGCCAAGAAGATGGTCGAGCGCGAGCTGCCGGAAGTGTGGGACGTTCTCGCCGAAGTGATTCGCGAACACCCCGTACTGCTCAACCGTGCACCGACTCTGCACCGTCTGGGTATCCAGGCGTTCGAGCCGGTACTGATCGAAGGTAAGGCGATTCAGCTGCACCCGCTGGTTTGTGCGGCGTACAACGCCGACTTCGACGGTGACCAGATGGCCGTTCACGTGCCGCTGACGCTGGAAGCCCAGCTCGAAGCGCGCGCGCTGATGATGTCGACCAACAACATCCTGTCGCCAGCCAACGGTGAGCCGATCATCGTACCGTCCCAGGACGTGGTACTGGGTCTGTACTACATGACCCGTGAAGCCATCAACGCCAAGGGCGAAGGTCGCGTGTTCGCCGACCTGCAGGAAGTCGACCGCGTATTCCGCGCCGGCGAAGCCTCGCTGCACGCCAAGGTCAAGGTGCGCATCAACGAGACCGTCAAGCAGAAGGACGGAAGCCTGGTCAAGAACACCCGCATCGTCGACACCACCGTCGGCCGCGCGCTGCTGTTCCAGGTCGTGCCGGCTGGTCTGTCGTTCGACGTGGTCAACCAGTCGATGAAGAAGAAGGCTATCTCCCGTCTGATCAACCAGTGCTACCGCACCGTGGGTCTGAAGGACACCGTCATCTTCGCCGACCAGCTGATGTACACCGGTTTCGCCTATTCGACCATCTCCGGTGTGTCGATCGGCGTGAACGACTTCGTCATCCCGGATGAGAAGGCGCGCATCATCGACGCCGCCACCGAGGAAGTGAAGGAAATCGAATCGCAGTACGCCTCCGGCCTGGTTACCCAGGGCGAGAAGTACAACAAGGTGATCGACCTCTGGTCGAAGGCCAACGACGAAGTATCCAAGGCGATGATGGCCAACCTCTCGAAAGAGAAGGTCATCGACCGCGAAGGTAACGAAGTCGATCAGGAGTCCTTCAACTCCATGTACATGATGGCCGACTCCGGTGCGCGTGGTTCCGCTGCGCAGATCCGTCAGTTGGCCGGTATGCGTGGTCTGATGGCCAAGCCGGACGGCTCGATCATCGAGACGCCGATCACCGCGAACTTCCGTGAAGGCCTGTCGGTACTGCAGTACTTCATCTCCACTCACGGTGCTCGTAAAGGTCTGGCGGATACCGCACTGAAGACCGCGAACTCCGGTTACCTGACCCGTCGTCTGGTCGACGTGGCCCAGGATCTGGTAGTGACCGAGATCGACTGCGGCACCGAGCAGGGTCTGCACATGACTCCGCACATCGAAGGCGGCGACGTTGTAGAGCCGCTGGGTGAGCGCGTACTGGGCCGTGTCATCGCCCGTGACGTGTTCAAGCCTGGCACCGAAGACGTCATCGTTCCGGCCGGTACCCTGGTCGACGAGCAGTGGGTCGAATTCATCGAGCTGAACAGCATCGACGAAGTGGTCGTGCGTTCGCCGATCAGCTGCGAAACCCGCTACGGCATCTGCGCCAAGTGCTACGGTCGCGACCTGGCTCGCGGTCACCAGATCAACATCGGTGAAGCCGTCGGCGTTATCGCAGCCCAGTCGATTGGTGAGCCGGGTACCCAGCTGACCATGCGTACGTTCCACATCGGTGGTGCGGCGAGCCGGACCTCGGCTGCCGACAGCGTCCAGGTGAAGAACGGTGGTGCGGTTCGTCTGCACAACCTCAAGCACGTCGAGCGTCTGGACGGTAACCTGATCGCGGTATCGCGTTCCGGTGAGCTGGCCGTTGCCGACGAGTTCGGTCGTGAGCGCGAGCGCTACAAGCTGCCGTACGGTGCGGTCATTTCCGTGAAGGAAGGTGACAAGGTCGACGCAGGCGCCATCGTCGCCAAGTGGGACCCGCACACCCACCCGATCGTGACCGAAATGAAGGGTACCGTTACCTTCGTCGGCATGGAGGAGGGCATCACCATCAAGCGCCAGACCGACGAACTGACCGGTCTGACCAACATCGAGGTTCTCGACGCCAAGGACCGTCCAGCCGCCGGCAAGGACATCCGTCCTGCGGTCAAGCTGGTCGACGCCAGCGGCAAGGATCTGCTGCTGCCGGGTACCGACGTACCGGCGCAGTACTTCTTGCCAGCCAACGCCCTGGTCGGCGTGGCCGATGGTGCGCAGGTTGCGGTCGGTGACGTTATCGCCCGTATCCCGCAGGAAACCTCGAAGACCCGTGACATCACCGGTGGTCTGCCGCGCGTTGCCGACCTGTTCGAAGCGCGTCGTCCGAAAGAAGCTTCGATCCTGGCGGAAATCAGCGGCACCATCTCGTTCGGTAAAGAGACCAAGGGCAAGCGCCGCCTGGTCATCACGCCGACCGATGGCAGTGATCCGTACGAAGAGCTGATCCCGAAATGGCGTCACCTGAACGTGTTCGAAGGTGAGCAAGTCAACAAGGGTGAGGTCATCTCCGACGGTCCGAGCGATCCGCACGACATCCTGCGTCTGCTGGGCGTCAGTGCGCTGGCCAAGTACATCGTCAACGAGATCCAGGACGTTTACCGTCTGCAGGGCGTGAAGATCAACGACAAGCACATCGAGACCATCCTGCGCCAGATGCTGCGCAAGGTCGAAGTGTCCGAGTCTGGCGACTCCAGCTTCATCAAGGGCGACCAGATGGAGCTCACTCAGGTTCTGGGCGAGAACGAGCGCCTGGCCGAAGAGGACAAGTTCGTTGCCAAGTACACCCGCGTGCTGCTGGGTATCACCAAGGCGTCGCTGTCCACCGAGTCGTTCATCTCGGCGGCATCCTTCCAGGAAACCACTCGCGTCCTCACCGAGGCGGCGGTTACTGGCAAGCGCGACTTCCTGCGTGGCCTGAAAGAGAACGTGGTCGTGGGTCGTCTGATCCCGGCGGGCACCGGTCTGGCCTATCACAGCGAGCGCAAGCGCAAGCGTGATGCCGAGAAGCCGATGCGCGTTAGCGCCAGCGAAGTGGAAGCAGCGCTGACCGAAGCGCTGAACTCCAGCGAAAATTGAGAGCGCGACCCGGCTGCCTGGCAGCCGGGTCACGTATCTTGACTGGGGGGGCGAGTCTCTTTAGACTCATGCACCCCTAAATATGGCAGGGCCTGCGCCCTGCCATTTATTTATGGTGTAAATAAATAGCGTCGAAAGACGGACAGTGGAGCTAGTAGATGGCAACTATCAACCAGCTGGTGCGTCAGCCGCGCAAGCGTATCGTCGAGAAATCCGACGTACCTGCGCTGCAGAACTGCCCCCAGCGTCGTGGCGTGTGCACTCGCGTGTATACCACCACCCCGAAAAAACCTAACTCGGCACTGCGTAAAGTTTGCCGTGTACGCCTGACCAACGGTTTCGAGGTTTCCTCGTACATCGGTGGTGAAGGTCACAACCTGCAAGAGCACAGCGTCGTGCTGATCCGTGGCGGTCGTGTAAAAGACTTGCCAGGTGTGCGTTATCACACCGTTCGCGGCTCGCTGGACACCTCGGGTGTCAAAGGCCGTAACCAGGGTCGTTCGAAGTACGGTACCAAGCGTCCGAAGTGATCGGCCGTCGGTACTGAATGCAGTTTCTAATTTTATTGAGTCGATAAGAGTAAGGTCGGGCGTAACCAGATGGTTACAGTTCCGGGCTAACCTGAAGACCGTTTGAGGGCTTATCAAATGCCAAGACGTCGTGTAGCAGCCAAGCGCGAAGTGCTTGACGATCCAAAATACGGAAGCCAAATCCTGGCCAAGTTCATGAACCACGTGATGGAAAGCGGCAAGAAAGCCGTGGCCGAGCGTATCGTTTATGGCGCCCTGGACAAGGTCAAAGAGCGTAAGAACAGCGATCCCCTGGAAATCTTCGAGAAAGCTCTCGACGCCATCGCTCCGCTGGTCGAAGTGAAGTCGCGCCGTGTAGGCGGTGCTACTTACCAGGTTCCGGTCGAAGTTCGTCCTTCCCGTCGTAACGCTCTGGCCATGCGCTGGCTGGTGGATTTCGCCCGTAAGCGCGGCGAGAAGTCCATGGCACTGCGTTTGGCTGGTGAACTGCTGGACGCTGCCGAAGGCAAAGGCGCCGCAGTCAAGAAGCGTGAAGACGTGCACCGTATGGCCGAGGCCAACAAAGCATTCTCGCACTACCGTTTCTAAATCCGGCATCACTCAATTTGCGAGGGCTTTATGGCTCGTAATACAGCAATTAACCGCTACCGTAACATTGGTATTTGCGCGCACGTCGATGCGGGCAAGACCACTACTACCGAGCGGATCCTGTTCTACACAGGTCTCAGCCACAAGATGGGTGAGGTGCATGACGGTGCAGCCACTACCGACTGGATGGTGCAGGAGCAGGAGCGTGGTATCACCATCACCTCCGCTGCCGTCACCACCTTCTGGAAAGGTTCGCGTGGTCAGTACGACAACTACCGCGTAAACGTCATCGATACCCCCGGCCACGTTGACTTCACCATCGAAGTAGAGCGTTCGCTGCGCGTACTCGACGGCGCTGTCGTTGTGTTCTGTGGTACTTCGGGCGTTGAGCCGCAGTCGGAAACCGTATGGCGTCAGGCCAACAAGTACGGCGTACCGCGCGTTGTCTACGTCAACAAGATGGACCGTGCAGGTGCCAACTTCCTGCGCGTCGTCGGTCAGATCAAGAACCGTCTGGGCCACACTCCGGTGCCGATCCAGCTGGCCATTGGTGCAGAAGAGAACTTCGAAGGTCAGATCGATCTGATCAAGATGAAGGCTATCTACTGGAACGATGACGACAAGGGCACTACCTACCGCGAGGAAGAAATTCCGGCGGAAATGCTCGAGCTGGCCAACGAATGGCGCAGCAACATGGTCGAAGCCGCTGCCGAAGCCAACGAAGAGCTGATGAACAAGTACCTCGAAGAGGGCGAACTATCCGTCGAGGAAATCAAAGCCGGTCTGCGCCTGCGCACCCTGGCCAGCGAAATCGTTCCGGCCGTCTGTGGTTCCTCGTTCAAGAACAAGGGCGTTCCCCTGGTTCTCGACGCGGTCATCGACTTCCTGCCTGCTCCTACCGAGATCCCGGCGATCAAGGGTATCCACCCTGATCTGATCGAGAAGCCGAAGGAAGAGCTGGTCGACGCCGACTTCGACGAGCGTCACGCTTCCGACGACGAGCCGTTCTCGGCTCTGGCGTTCAAGATCGCTACCGACCCGTTCGTGGGTACGCTGACCTTCGTCCGCGTTTACTCGGGCTTCCTGACCTCCGGTGACTCCGTCATCAACTCGGTCAAGGGCAAGAAAGAGCGCGTTGGCCGTATGGTGCAGATGCACGCCAACCAGCGTGAAGAGATCAAGGAAGTGCGCGCTGGCGACATCGCCGCACTGATCGGCATGAAGGACGTCACCACTGGTGACACCCTGTGTAACGCCGACAAGCCAATCATCCTCGAGCGTATGGACTTCCCGGAGCCGGTTATCTCGGTAGCCGTTGAGCCGAAGACCAAGGCTGACCAGGAGAAGATGGGTATTGCACTGGGCAAACTCGCTCAGGAAGACCCGTCGTTCCGCGTCAAGACCGACGAAGAGACTGGCCAGACCATCATCTCCGGTATGGGTGAGCTGCACCTGGACATCCTCGTTGACCGCATGAAGCGCGAGTTCAACGTCGAGGCCAACATCGGCAAGCCACAGGTTTCCTACCGCGAGAAGATCACCAAGAACTGCGAAATCGAAGGCAAGTTCGTTCGTCAGTCCGGTGGTCGTGGTCAGTTCGGTCACTGCTGGATTCGCTTTGCTCCGGCAGACGAAGGTCAGGAAGGTCTGGTATTCGTCAACGAAGTCGTGGGCGGTGTGGTTCCGAAGGAATACATCCCGGCCATCCAGAAAGGTATCGAAGAGCAGATGAAGAACGGCGTCGTTGCCGGCTATCCGCTGATCGGCCTGAAGGCGACCGTGTTTGACGGTTCCTACCATGACGTCGACTCCAACGAGATGGCGTTCAAGGTGGCAGCTTCCATGGCGACCAAGCAGCTGGCCCAGAAGGGCGGCGGTGTTGTGCTTGAGCCGATCATGAAAGTAGAAGTTGTAACCCCTGAGGACTACATGGGTGACGTGATGGGTGACCTGAACCGTCGTCGTGGTCTGATCCAGGGTATGGAAGACTCGGTTTCCGGTAAGGTTATCCGTGCCGAGGTTCCGCTGGGTGAGATGTTCGGTTACGCAACCGACGTTCGCTCCATGTCCCAGGGTCGCGCAAGCTACTCCATGGAATTCTCCAAGTACTCCGAGGCTCCGGCGAACATCGTCGAAGCTCTGGTTAAAAAACAAGGCTGATTCAGCCCTTTAGGCAAGAGGTTCACTGTCGTGGCTAAAGAAAAATTCGAACGTAACAAACCGCACGTCAACGTTGGCACCATCGGTCACGTTGACCATGGCAAAACCACTCTGACCGCTGCTCTGACTCGCGTCTGCTCCGAAGTATTCGGTTCGGCCAAGGTCG
>NZ_MSXV01000014.1 GCF_001945395.1 Pseudomonas sp. PA15(2017)
CTGCTCACCTGAAAGGTTGGTCGCGACCTTTCGAATCGTACAAAAGCAAACGCCCCGAACAATGTCGGGGCGTCTGATGGGATCACTACCTGCATCAGCGACTTTTCACACGCTCTGATCGAGGCCCCGTTTTTCATTGCATCAGCGTCAGCCGATCACTGCCCAGGAACGTCCTTGCGCAGTTTTACCGGCTCCGGGTCGGCCTTGCCTTCGGCGCGGCGGCGGGCGGTGCGCATGCGGATGTTCAGCGCTTCCACGGCCAGGGAGAAGGCCATGGCGAAGTAGACGTAGCCCTTCGGTACGTGGACCTCGAAGCTCTCGGCGATCAGCACGGTACCGACCACGATGAGGAACGACAGGGCCAGGATCTTCAGGCTCGGGTGCTTCTCGATGAAGTCGCTGATGGTGCCGGCGCAGATCATCATCACGATGACGGCGACGACGATGGCCGCGACCATGACCGGTACGTGGGAGACCATGCCCACTGCGGTGATCACCGAGTCCAGTGAGAAGACGATGTCGATGATGGCGATCTGGATGATGGTGCCAAGGAACTGCTTGCCGGCGCCCGAGGGCTGCTCAGGGCTTTCTTCCTCGCCTTCCATGCCGTGATAGATCTCGGTACTGCTTTTCCACAGCAGGAACAGGCCGCCGAAGAACAGAATCAGGTCACGACCGGAGATGCCCTGGCCGAACACATGGAACAGGTCGGTGGTCAGGCGCATGATCCAAGTGATGGAGAGCAGCAGCAGGATGCGCGTGACCATGGCCAGGGCCAGGCCGAAGAAGCGGGTGCGCGCCTGCAGGTGCGGCGGCATGCGCGACACCAGAATGGCGATCATGATGATGTTGTCGATGCCCAGAACGATTTCCAGGGCAGTCAGAGTCAGGAAAGCAACCCAGATTTCCGGGTTGGTGAGCCATTCCATTAGAGGTTCCTTATGGATGAATAGAAAACTGGCGCGAGGCCTCGGCCGAGATGCCGAAGTCTAGCGCCAGTAGTGTGAAAATTTCGTCAAAATGTTTTCGGGTTAGCGACCGAATAGCGGAAACACGCCCAGCACCAGCGCCGCAGCCAGAATCGCCATGCACACCAGCACCGCCCACTTCAGGGTGAAACGCTGCAGGTCGCCGAATTCGATCTTCGCCAGGCCGATCAACAGGTAGGTGGATGGCACCAGCGGGCTGAGCAGGTGCACCGGCTGGCCGACGATGGAGGCGCGGGCCATTTCCACGGCGCTGATGCCGTAGCCCGAGGCGGCCTGGTTCAGCACCGGCAAGATGCCGTAGTAGAACGCATCGTTGGACATGAAGAAGGTGAACGGCAGGCTGACCAGCGCGGTGATCACCGCCAGGTGCGGACCGAGGGCGTCCGGGATCACCGCCAGCAGGCTCTTGGACATGGCGTCTACCATGCCGGTGCCACTGAGGATGCCGGTGAAGATACCCGCCGCGAAGATCAGACCGACCACCGCCAGAACGTTGCCGGCGTGGGCGGCGATACGGTCCTTCTGCTGCTGCAGGCAGGGGTAGTTGATGATCATGGCGATACTGAAGGCGATCATGAACAGCACCGGCATCGGCAGCAGGCCGGCGATCAGGGTGGTCATCAGCACCACGGTGAGAATGGCGTTGATCCACAGCAGTTTGGGGCGGCGAGCCTCGGGGAACTGCGACACGCTGATTTCTTCCTGTGCACTCGGGTCGTCCGGCAGTTGCAGCACGCCCAGGCGCTTGCGCTCACGCATGCCGTAGAGGTACGCCACGCCAAACAGCACGATGGCGCCGACGATCATGCCGGGAATCATCGGCACGAATACGTCCGAGGGGTCGACGTGCAGGGCACTGGCGGCGCGTGCGGTCGGGCCGCCCCAGGGGGTCATGTTCATGATGCCGCCGGCCATGATGATCAGGCCAGCCATGATGGTCGGGCTCATTTTCAGGCGGCTGTATAGCGGCAGCATGGCGCCGACGCAGATCATGTAGGTGGTCGAGCCGTCGCCGTCCAGGGAAACGATCAGCGCCAGGGCCACGGTGCCGACCGCGACTTTCAGCGGGTCGCCCTTGACCAGCTTGAGGATCAGGCGCACGGGCGGGTCGAACAGGCCCGAGTCGATCATGATGGCGAAGTAGAGGATGGCGAACATCAGCATCACGCCGGTGGGCGCGAGCTTGCTGATGCCTTCGAGCATCATCGGGCCGATCTGCTCGGCGAAGCCGCCGATTAGGGCGAAGATGATCGGAATGATGATCAGGGCGATCAACGCCGACAGGCGTTTGCTCATGATCAGGTACATGAAGGTCGAGACCATGGCGAAGCCAAGGAATGTGAGCATGGAGATTCTCCGGACGTGATTCGGCTAGGGGCGGGTAACGCGCGAGTGGCTAGCGTCCAGGCGAGCGGAGAGGGCGATGCAGGCGTGAGTAGCTGGGGCGGAACATGGTTAATCACCTGTTTTGTTCTTGTTGACGGCAGCTGCGGGCCTCACTGGCGGCAGCTCATCGACCAATCTTTGTCGGTCAGTGCGCGGATGCTAGAACACGAAGCTTTCAGCCAGCTTTCGCCGAAACCAGGGCTGCAAACAGGAAATTGGGGCAGGCGACGCGGACCCTGTGGCCCGCGTCGCGGTGGTTTCAGAGCAGGCGTTCGAGGAGCGCCAGCACCGCCACCAGCGAAGCGGCAGCCAGCAGATGCTGCAAGGTGATGATACCGGCCATCAGGTTGGCGTCGCCGCCCAACTGACGGGTCAGCACATAGGCGGTCGGTGCGGTGGGCAGGGCGAAGAACAGCACCAGCACGGTGCTTTCCATGGCCGGCAACTGCAGCCCGACGGCCACGGCCAGGGCCAGCAGCGGCATCAGCAGCAGGCGCAGCAGGCTGTTCCAGGCCAGGGCCGGCACCTCGCCGCCCAACTGCTCGGGTTTCAGCGCCGCGCCCACGCACAAGAGGCCCAGCGGCAGGCTTGCCGCTGCGAGCAGGCTGAGCAGTCGACCGCTGCCGCCTGGCAAACCCAGGCCGCTCAGGTTGACCAGCGCACCGGCCAGGCAGGCCAGGATCAACGGGTTGCGGATGATCGGCAGCAGCAGACTGCGCGCGCTGACGCCCCGCTCGGCGGTCAGTGACCAGACCGATAGCACGTTGACGGTCGGCACCATCAGCGCCAGCATCAGGGCTGCCAGGGTCAGGCCCGGCTGGCCGAACAGGCTGCCCACGGCGGCCAGGCCCAGGTAAGTGTTGAAACGCAGGATGCCCTGGCTGAAGGCGCCGAAGCGCGCCGCCGGCCAGCCGCGCAGGCGACGCACCACCAGCAGCGCCAGCCAGGCGATGCCCAGGCCGAGCAGCACGGCCAGTGCCATGCGCGGCAGCTGGGGGTTGTCCAGCGGGGCGATGGCCAGGCTGTTGAACAGCAGGGCGGGGAACAGGATGAAGTAGTTGAGGCGTTCGGCGCCTGGCCAGAAGGCTTCGTTGGGAAAGCCGCGACGGCTGAGCACGTAGCCGCCGACGATCAGTGCGAAGAGTGGCCAGAGGGCCAAGAGCAGTTCGGTCACGGGAGCCCCCGGTGGTGGTGAGGGTGCATCTTCGCCAGTGCCGATTGATCAGGCAAGCCGAGATACCACGACGTTTCAAGGAGAGTGTGATGAGCGATGTGCATGAGGGCGGCTGCCAGTGCGGCGCCGTGCGTTACCAGTTCCGCGCGCCGTTGCGCGATATCGCCCACTGCCACTGCTCGGTGTGCCGGCGCAGCACCGGCGGCATCCTGGTGACCTGGATCACCGTGCCGTTGGCAGCCTTCACCTGGCTGCGCGGCGAGCCGGCGCGTTTCGCCTCCTCACCGACCTGTGAGCGCTACTTCTGCGCGACCTGCGGCGCCCATCTGGCGCTGTTCACCACCCTGAGCCCGAACAGCCTGGACGTGACCATCGCCACGCTCGATCACCCTGAATATGCCGCCGCTGACCGGCATATCTGGACCCAGAGCCGCCTGCCGTGGCTGGCGGTCGACCCGTCGTTGCCCCAGGAGCAGCAAGAGCGGATCGACTAGCGGCGCATACCCGATTTAGCGGTTGGCAATCTTCTGTCGCCTCGTTTTTCCAGGTGCGCCGAACTTTATTAAAGAACGGCGGTCTCGCGCCGATTACCCCTCTGTACCTCGTCTACTGCCTAACGTGCCGCATGCCAAATGCGTCCCCCTGTTCAACGCGCCGCGCAGACGGAGCGACAACAGGCAACCCTTCGCTTCGTAATCAGAACTGCCGAAGTAAATTGAATAGGTGAAACGTCGTGCTCAGAAACATCCCCTTGAGCCTCAAGCTCTTGTTGATTCTCGCCTGCCCGTTGCTGGGCTTCCTGTGGCTGGCCGCTCTGCAGGTCAACAGCAGCTACCAGACCTTGCAGGAGATGGAGCAGACACAGGAGGCCAGCGTCGTCGCCCAGAAGGTCAGTCAGCTGATCACCGTATTGCAGCGCGAGCGCGGCGCCAGTGGCGTATTCCTCGGCAGCCAGGGCAAGAACATGCAGGACGTGCTGTTGCGCATGCGCGGCCAGACCGATACCGCCCTGGCCGACGCACGCACGCTTGGCAATATCGATGCCGGGCTGAGCGAGGCGCTGGCTGCGTTGAGCGGCCTGGATGCCATGCGTGGGCAGATCGACAAGCTGGCGATCAACAACCGTGAATCCGGCGCACGCTTCACCGACATCATCCGCAAGCTGATCGGCTACACCCACGCCGTCGAGCGCTCGGTCAAGGATCCGACCTTGTCGCGGGCGCTGTCCTCGCTCAACCAGTTCATCGAGATGAAGGAGCGCGCCGGCCGCGAGCGCGCGACCCTGGGCGTGGTATTCAACCAGGATCGCTTCGATGCCGACCTGCTCTCCACCTTCAGCCGCAACCTGGGCGAGTTCACCGCGTATTCGGAAGGTTTTCGCCGCAACGCTTCGCCAGAGTTCGTGGGCAAGCTCGACGAGAAGATGCAGCAGCCCAGCGCCCTCGAGGTGGCGCGTTTGCAGAAACTGTCTTTCGACACACCGATCGGCGATGCGCTGGGCGTCAAGGCCACCGACTGGTTTCAGACCTCCACCAATCGCATCGACCTGATGGGCGAAGTGGAGAGCGAGCTGGGGCAGAGCGTCGGCGATCTGGCAGCCCAGGCGCGCGCTAAAGCGTCGGCCATGCTGTGGATGACGGCCATCAGCGTGCTGATCGCCCTGGCCGTGGTGGGCGCGTTGTCCTATCTGATCATCCGCAACATCAACCTGGCGGTGGGCGAGGCCAACCGTGCCTTGCTGGCGCTGTCGCAGCGTGACCTGACGGCCCGTTCGGGTTACGTCGGCAAGGACGAGTTCGGCGAGATCAGCCGTAACCTCAACGTCATGGCCGAGGAACTGACGCAGATCGTTCAGGAAATCGGCTCGGCCACCGCGCAGGTGGCCACCGCGGCCGAGGAGTGCTCGGCGGTCACCCTGCAAACCAGCAACAGCCTGGAGCGCCAGCGCCAGGGAACCGAGCTGGTGGTCACCGCCATCAACGAGATGAGCGCCACGGTTCGCGAGGTGGCGCAGAGCACCAACGATGCCGCGGAAATGTCCCGCCAGGTCAACGTCAACACCACCCAGGGCCGCCAGGAGATCGAGCGCACCGTCGAGGTGATCCGTGAACTGTCGACCCAGGCCGACGACACCGCGCGCATCATTGGCGACCTCAAGCACGAGAGCGATTCGATCTCCTCGGTGCTCGACGTGATTCGCGGTATCGCCGACCAGACCAACCTGTTGGCCCTCAATGCGGCTATCGAGGCGGCACGCGCTGGCGATCACGGTCGCGGCTTCGCGGTGGTGGCCTCCGAGGTGCGCACCCTGGCGCAGAAAACCCAGGAGTCCACCGGCAACATCCAGGAGATGATCGCCAACCTGCAGCGCGGCTCCGACCTGGCCACCCAGTCCATGCAGGAAACCCTCGACAAGGCGCGGGCCGGCGCCAGCAACATCGAGCGCGCTGGCGACCTGCTGGCCGAGATCGCCTCCGGAGTGTCCGGCATCAGCGACCGCAACATGCAGATCGCGGCGGCGGCCGAGGAGCAGAGCGCGGTGGCCGAAGACATCAACCGCAACGTGGTGGAGATCAACGACGTGGCCATCCAGGTCAGTTCCGGTGCCGAGCAGACCGCCGTCACCAGCCAGGAACTGGCGCGCCTGGCCGATCACCAGCAGAAGTTGGTGAGCCGCTTCCGCCTGGCCTGATCGGGCTCTGGCCTGTCGTCGCTCGCCAAGTTGGCGGGCGACGATCCCGCCTCGCGTACGCCATCAGTCGGCGCCATGAAAAATTAATGAAATCTTGCCTGGCCGAGCCGGTCAGAGCCTGACCCTTACTGCCGGATCCCAGCGATGCCACTGATAGTCATAGCCGAAGACGAACGCTCCATCAGGGAGATGCTCGTGGAGATCTTCGAAGACGAAGGCCACGAGGTCAAAGCCTTCCCCTGTGCTGACGACGCCTGGGAATACCTCGCCAGCAGTGACGGCCAGGTAGACATGGTGCTCACCGATTTCAGCATGCCCGGCGACATCGACGGCATCTTTCTCGCGCACCTGATTCGTGACCGTTTCCCGGATCTGCCGATCATCATTTCCTCGGGCTTCCTCGGGGCCTCCACGGATTTCGACGGCCTCAACGTGGCCGTGATCCCCAAGCCCTGGAGCGTTGCCCAGCTGCTCGCCATGTGCGCGTCGATGACGCCAGACAAGGCCCAACAGCCCGGCACTCCGCGCGGCTGAGCGTCCCACGCCAGCGGCCAAGGCTCACCGTGACAGGTGAGTGCGCAGAAATCGCGGCGGATATGTAAAATCGCCGCCCCGTTTTACTGCTGGAGATGCCACCTTGGCCATTCACTTCTCGCCTTCCTCGAACACCATCGCCTGCGGCCGTAGCGGCGCGAGCCTGAGCACCACCGAGGATCAGGCGCAGGTTTCCTGCAAACTCTGCCTGCGTTCGCTGGACAAGGCCGCTGCGCCGGTCGCCACCAACCGCACGCCGACCCTGGCCGAATTGCGTGCTGCCGCCCGTGCCGCCAAGGCCCCGGCCAGACCTGCCGAGAGCGCCGAGAAAGCGACCTTGAGCGTGAAGGCCGCCTGGCAGCAGAAGCTCGAGCAACTGCCGGGCCGCAATCGCCTGCCCCGTGGTGCTGCGCGCCAGAGCTTCGTCTGATTCGTCGGGCTGCCTTGCCGCCGTATCCCTGCGCGTTCGGCGCCTTTCCCGCAGGCGCCTTATCCCTGGCTCGATCAACCGCTGCCCGCCGGCAAATACACTGAACCGAAGCGCCAACCCGGCCACCAAATTGCATGCTGAAAATGGCGCCGCCCTGCGTGCGCCCAGTGCCGTGGAATGAGGGGATGTCGATGAAGCAACTTGACCTGCAGGTGATCCAGCAGGCCCGTGGCTGGCTGCAGCAGGGCCATGGCGTCTGGCTGTGCACCGTGCTGTCGACATTCGGCTCGGCACCACGGGCGCCGGGAGCGATGCTCGCGGCGTTGGCGTCCGGTGCCTCGTGCGGCTCGCTGTCCGGTGGCTGCGTCGAGGAGGATTTTCTCGAGCGTGTACACAATGCCGGGTTCGCGCCCTGCAACCAGGTCGTGCGCTACGGCGAAGGCGGCCTGACGCCCACCCGCGCGCTGCCCTGTGGCGGCGTGCTGGACGTGCTGGTCGAGTACCTGCAGCCCGGCGAGGCCGCGCAGCGGATGCTTGGCCAGGTCGAGCAGGCACTCGGCGGTGGCGAGCTGCTGGTGCGCGAAGTGCCGCTGGGGGAAGCCGGCAGCCGCTGCCGGCCCGGCAGCATGAGCGATGCGAAGATCCAGCACGGCGCCGAGCAGGTGTCGATCCGCGTCGGCGCCGTACTGCGCGTGGTGCTGGCCGGCTGGTCGCCGGTGGCCGAGTTTTGCGCCGGCTTTGCCGTGGCGCTGGGCTACGAAGTGATCGTCTGCGATCCGCGCGCCGAGGTCATCGCCGAGGTGAACGTGCCAGGCGTACAGGCCATGGAAATTCTGCCGGCGCGTTTCATTGCCGAACAGGGCGCCCACAGCGCCACGGCAATCCTTGCCCTGACCCATGACCCGCGCATGGACGACCCGACCCTGATCGAAGCGGTGCGCACCGAGGCGTTCTATATCGGCGCCATGGGTTCCCAACGCACCAGTGGCAAACGCCTGGAGCGTCTGGCCCGCCTGGGCGGTTTGCAGCCAGGGGACATGGCGCGCATCCACGCGCCCATCGGCCTGCAGCTGGGCAGCAAAGCCCCGGCGGAAATCGCCCTGGCGACCCTGGCCGACGTGCTGCGCGTCGCCAACGGCATCGACCGCGGCGCGCTGTAGCCATGACCGACGGCCCGGTGGTCATCGTGCTCGCCGCCGGGCGCGGCACGCGTTTTCGCGCTTGCGGCGGTCAAGGCAGTAAGCTGCAGGCCGACCTGCACGGCAAGCCGGTGCTCGACCACGTGCTGGCGGCAGTCCAGCGTTCCGGCCTGGCGCACCATGTGGTGCACCGCGCCGCTGGCAACGGCATGGCCGATTCGATCGCCGCCGGTGTGCGGGCCACGGCAGCGGCGGCAGGCTGGCTGATCCTGCCAGGCGATCTGCCGCTGATCGGCGCGCCGAGCCTGCGCCAGGTGGCCGAGGCGCTGACGCAGCAGCCGGTGGTGGTACCGACTTTTCAGGGCGACCGGGGCCATCCGGTCGGCTTCGCACGGGAGTGCTTCGAGGCACTTGCCGATCTGAGTGGTGAGGCGGGCGGCGCTTCGGTGGTGCAGCGTTATCGCCGTGCGGGCCAGGCGCTGCTGTTGCCACTCGATGATCCAGGCATCCTCACCGACGTCGATACCCCGGCTGACCTGCAGCGCGTGCGCGCCCTGCTGGCTGCCGGCAACTAGCATGGCCACTGGCTTGTAGCGCGATCCGGCAGCCTTCGATTATCACTATCGACGCAAATGATGCGGTGCCTGCAGGCTTTACCGATACCCTGTACCTCGATGAGCACAACACCATGGGCTCTCGAAAGAAGCCGGTGGTCTCTCCGGTTCATCATCCTTTGGTTACCGCCTCTAATTGGGGCGGTTTTTTTTGCCTGGGAAAAATGTGCCGAACGCGAGCTGCACCCCCAGGTGGCAGCGCTGTCACAAAGGGCGGCATCCGATCCATCCTGAACGAGCGAGATAAACGTGTTCCACCTGGTCACGGCCATTCTGGCCCTCTATGTATTCTGGCGTATGGTCGGGCCGCAGCGCTGGCCGCGGCCGGTCAAGGCGCTGCTGGGTGTATTGATCCTGGCGGTTGCCGAGCACCATCTGGTGACCCGGCAGTTCTTTGGCAGCATGGCCTCGCCGGAGATTCCGGGCGCGTTGCTGATGGTGCTGGGCTGCGCCTTCGGTGCGCTGATCATCAGCGCCATGGTGCTGCTGGTACTGGATATTGCGGCGCTGTTGCCCCGTCTGCGTGCTGCCGTCATGACGCCTCGGCTGCGCGCCGGTGTCGGTATCGCGGCGATCCTGCTGTCGGCGCTGGGCGTCTGGCAGGCGGTGCGGGTGCCGGAGGTGCGCGAGGTGGAAATTACCCTGGCCCAGTTGCCTGCCGAACTGGACGGCCTGCAACTGGTGCAGCTCACCGATCTGCACGCCAGCCGGCTGCTGCAGCGCCCGTGGATGGAAGCGGTGGTTGCCAGAGCCAACGCCCTCGACCCGGATCTGCTGGTGATCACCGGTGACCTGGTGGACGGCACCGTCGCCGCGCGAACCCGCGATGTCGAGCCGTTGCGCGCCTTGAAAGCGCGCCTGGGCGTGTACGCGATTGCCGGTAACCACGAGTACTACGCCGAGTACCAGCAGTGGCTTGAGCACTTCGCGCAGCTAGGCCTGCCCATGCTGCTCAATAGCCACGTGACGATCATCGATGCGGGCGCCAGCTTGGTACTGGCCGGCATCACCGACCCCGCCGCCGCACGCTTCGGCCAGCCGCTGCCGGATGTCGAGGCGGCCCTGGCCGGGGTGCCGAAGGGCGCCGCTGTGATCCTGCTCAGCCATCGGCCTATGGCCGCCTCGTTCAACGCCCTGGCGGGCGTCGACCTGCAGCTGTCCGGGCATACCCACGGCGGCCAGGTGCTGGGAATGCACTGGGTCACCCAGGCGTTCAACGAGGGTTACGTGTCGGGCGAGTACGCGGTCGGCGACATGCGCCTGTACGTGAGTAACGGCACCGGCCTGTGGAACGGCTTCCCGCTGCGCCTGGGCAAGCCCTCGGAAATCACTCGCATCACCCTGCGCTCGGCCGAGGGTTGAAGCGCTAGCAGCGTTTCTCGGGTTCCTTGAGCAGCATGCTCAGTAACTGCGGCGGCTGGTGAACCAGGCCCGTGGGCGTTTCGCAGACGCGCTGGATGAAGTTGTCGGTGAACAGCAGCTTGCCGTGCACGAAGTGCTCGTTGGGGCGCAGGTTGGGGTTGTCGATGCGCGTACCGAGACGCGCGGCCAGCCATTTGCCGGCTTCGTAGTGGCTGATCCAGCGTTCGGCCGACAGGCTCGCCATGGTCTCGGCCTTGGCCTCGCGGCCGATGACGATCACCGGCACGTCGCTGACTTCCGGTACCAGATCGTTGTGGCCCCAGTTGCCGCCTTCACCGAGGCGCTGGCCGTGGTCGCCGGTGATGATCAGGTAGCGTTCGCCCTCCAGGCGGTCGAAGTCGGCGATCACCTCGGCCAGCAGACTGTCCAGGTAATGCACCGAGTTGTCGTAGGCGTTGCTCTGGCCTTCAGGCCCCTGATCCGCCCAGGGTGCCGGGGTCTTTTCGTGGCGGTAGTTCTGCGCGTAGGGCAGGTGCGCGGTGCGCAGGTTGAGCACCACGAAATTGCGCTGCGCCCAGCGCTGCGCGTCGAGCACATCGAGCAGAGCGCGGTCCTGTTGTTTGAGAAAGCGCACCGGGTGGTCTTCGCGGGTGATCGACACGTCCAGGTAACGGCTGCCCAGGTTGGCCAGCAATTTGGATTCCTGGGAGGAAATCCAGTGGGTGCGAAAGCCTGCCTGCTTGGCGAAGCGGAACAGGTTGATGTCGCCGGTGCGCAGCAGCGCATCCTTGCCGGGCTCGCGAATCGGGTTGATCAGGTAGGGCAGGCTGACGTCGGTGGCCACCCCGGCGGCGATGCCAGGGCGCACGAAAGCGCTGGGGTGCTCGCGCAGGTAGGCGGCCAGTCTCGGCGTGGTGTCGCGGTCGTAGCCGAACACGCCGAGGCGATCGCTGCGCAGCGAATCGGCGACCACCAGCCACACATGCTTGGCTTCGCTCAAGCTCGGGCTCAGGGCGTAGGGCGCGAAGGCGCTGGGCGGCAGCTCGAACTCCGGCTTGAACGCCAGGTGCACCGCCCAGGCGGAAAACACGTTGAGGTTGTTGTGCAGGGCGCTGCGGCTGGGGCTGGCAGCGAAGGAGTCGAGGTTGCGGTAGGTGGCGCGGTAGGGCTTGGAGAGCAGCACCACGGCAATCAGTACCAGCGCCCAGCGACTCTGCGGCAGGCTGACCCGGCCCGGCAGGCGCCAGTGCAGCACCAGCAGCAGGCCGTAGGGAATGCCCACGCAGAGCAGCACCGGCCAGTGTCCGGTGAAGCTGTGGGCGGCGGTCTGGTGTACTTCGCCGGGGTCGTTGAGCAGCGACTGGATGTCGATGGCGGTCAGCGGTTCGCCGAAGAAGCTGATGTTGGCCAGCTGCATCAGTTGCATCATCGCGAACAGCGTCAGGATGATCATGCTCAGCGGGCGCAGGTTGCACAGCCACAGACCCAGGCTGAACAGCCACAGCACGACCACGTAGCCGGCCTCCAGCTCGGCGTGATTGTTAGGGGTGAACAGCTGCTGCAGAAAATCATCGGCGAGCAGCAGCCCGCAACTCAGGGTGGCCAGGGCAAGCAGCGACAGCCAGGCGCGCGGGGCGCTGGCACGGCGAGGCGCGAGCAGGGTCAGCATGGGGATCGAATCTCAGCGATGTTCGGATGGTGTGCGGCGTTTGCCGGTGATCATCGACAGCGGCAGGTTCTCGCGCAGGTGCAGGCTTTCGATCACGGCCGCGGTCATATGGATCACCACCAGCGTCGCCAGGCCGTTGGCGGCCCAGGCGTGCAGCGTGAGCGGCCAGTCGGCGCCCCACAGGGCATCGACTTCCTGCATCAGAAAGCCGCTGATGCCGAGGGTGGCGATGGCCGTCATCATCAGCAGCATCACCAGGGCGCCTATCGGCGAGTGGCCGAGGCGACGGTGCGGTTCACCCTTGAGCAATTGACCGAGGTGATCGGCAAGGCGTGAGCGGGTTGGCCAGAAGTCCGTCCAGCGCGCGCTGCGCGGGCCGACGAAGCCCCACACCAGGCGCACGGCGAGCCAGGCGCAGGCGTAGTAACCGAGCCAGGTGTGCCAATCGTCACCTTCCTCGGTAAAGAAATAGTTGGCGACGAAGACCCCGGCCACCGATAGGTGGAACAGGCGGATCAGGGAGTCCCAGAGTCGTATCGTCGCCGCCTGCATCAGTCTTCGATCTCGGTCTTGATGGCCTTGCCGCTAACCGGGTCGTGATAGATCTCGACCTTGCGCTTGTCCTTGTCGAAACCGTAGATCTCGTAGCAGTTGCCTTTGGTGATCTTGAACTTGCTGATCTGGTAACCCTGCTCCTTGAGCTTGGCCTGGAACTGCTCCGGATCCTGCCAGGTCGAGCGGTCAGCGGTGGTGCATTCGGTGCTGGCCATGGCCAGCGGGCTGCCGAGCAGCAGGGCGAAAAGCGCGACGTAACGCATGGTGAGTCTCCTGATGGGGGTGGTCAGGAGCACCTTGCGACGCGAAGCTTAGGAAAGTCTTAATGGGCAAAGGTCGGTAACATCTACCCCTGCCCAATGCGCCGCGCGAAGCGCATGATGGCGCCGTTTTATCGATGACGAGGTGCGTGCCGTGCGTGTCCTGCTGGTTGAAGATGATCGTGCCCTGGCGCGCGGGATCCGCGTGGCCCTGCGCGGCGAAGGCTATACGCTGGACTGGCTGGAGGACGGCGTCGAAGCCGCCCATGCGCTGCGCAGCGAACGATTCGACCTGGTGCTGCTCGATCTCGGCCTGCCGCGCCTGGACGGCATGACCCTGCTGCGTCAACTGCGCGCGCGCAGCGAGAACGCCGTGCCAGTGCTGGTGCTCACCGCCCGCGATGCCATGGATGACCGGATTCAGGGCCTGGATGCCGGCGCCGACGACTATCTGGTCAAACCCTTCGACCCCGAGGAGCTGAAAGCGCGCATCCGCGCCTTGCTGCGCCGCAGCCAGGGCCGTGCCCAGCCGGTACTGGAGTTCGCCGGCGTAACCCTCGACCCGTCCACCCAGGAGGTGCGTTACCAGGGCCGCAGCGTGCCGATGACGCCCATGGAATATCAGCTGCTACACCAGTTGCTGATCCGCCCCGGCGTTGTCGTCACCCGTGAGCGGCTGGCGGGCGCCCTGTACGGCTGGCAGGAGAGTGGCCCGGGCAATACGCTGGAGGTGCTGATCCACAACCTGCGCCGCAAACTGTGCAGCGAGCTGATCCGTACCGTGCGCGGGGTCGGTTATCTGGTGGAGCAGACGTCGTGATTTCCATCCGCACGCGCATTCTGGCGCCAACCATCGCCCTGGTGCTGGCCGGCAGCCTGGCCCTGGTGCTGCTTGCCCTGCGCGACAGCCACCGGCAGACCGAGGCGGTCTACGACGCGCAACTGGTGCAGGCCGCGCGAGTACTGCAAGGCCTGCTGCAGCAGCCGGACGGCCGTCCGGTGGACTGGCAGTTCGTCCGTCAGGCGCTGGATGGCGCCCTGGATCGCTCCGCCGACGGAGTGTTCTCGCACCCCTACGAAATCAACCTGGCGTTCCAGGTGTGGGACCGCGACGGCAACCTGCTGGTGCGTTCCGAACAGGCGCCGCACCTGACGAAACTGCCGGCACCGGGCATTCACGACTTCTTCTTCAACGATCAGGAATGGTGCGGTGTGCTGCTCGACGACAGCGCAGGCGGCCTGCGCATCTGGGTCGGTGAGCGCGAGGACCTGCGCCAGGACCTGATCCACCAGATTCTCCAGCACACACTTATGCCGACGCTGGTCTGCCTGCCGCTGCTGGCCGCGTTCATCTGGCTGCTGCTCGGCTGGGGGCTGCGCCCGTTGCAGCGCCTGGCCCAGCAATTGCGCGAGCGCCCCGAGCACAGCCTGGAGCCGCTGCCGACGGGGCCGCTGCCGCCGGAGCTGGAACCCATGCGCCTGGCCCTGGACGACGTATTGAGCCAGCTGCGCGCGCTGCTCGAACGCGAACGCCGCTTCATCGCCGATGCCGCCCACGAGCTGCGCACGCCCCTGGCGATTCTCGAGATTCACGTGCGTAACGCGGCGCAGGCCGACAGCGTGCAGGAGCGCGAGGAAGCGCTGGCTTTCCTCAAGCACGGCGTACACCGCGCCACCCGCATTGCCAGCCAGTTGCTGACCATGGCGCGGCTGGAAGCGCCATCACAGAACCTGCAGCCCCTGGACCTGACCGCAGTAGTGCGCGAGGAACTGGCTGACCTGGCGCCGCTGGCCCTCAACCGGCGCATCGACCTGGCGCTGGAGGCCGAGGAAACGGCGCTGATTCAGGGCGATCGTGGGCTGATCGTCATCCTGCTGCAGAACCTGGTCAGCAATGCACTGGCCTTCTCGTCACCTGGCAGCGAGGTGAGCGTGCGCGTGTGCCGGGAGGGCGAGGGCGTGCACCTGCAGGTCGTCGATCAAGGGCCCGGCGTGGAGGAGGCCCGCTTGCCGCGTCTTGGCGAACGCTTCCACAGTGCCGGCAACCCCCAGGGTGCGGGGTTGGGGCTGGCCATCGTCGGCATGATCGCCCGCCACCTGGGCGGCTCAATCGGCTTCAGCAACGCCAGCCCGCGGGGCTTCAGCGCGGTGGTCAGGTTTCCCGACACGGCGCGATAGGCAGGCTGGCGGCCCACCGGGGGGCTGGCCGCGGCACCCAGCTCAAAAGCGCATCCCGAACAGGGTGAAGTGCTCGTTCGGAAAGCGCACGCGCACCGGCAGCGAGTCGACACGCCACTCGTTGGCCAGGGGCTCGGTGAAGCGCGCCGGCACCATCAGCCCGCGGGTGGGGCTGCGGAACGGCTGGCGCAGATCGCTGGGCAGCGGGTTGGCGCTCTCTGCCGGGTTGATCACTTCAGCCTTGATCCAGCCGCCATCGGGCAGGCGCACGTCGAGCGGCGAGCCAGGGGTGGCGTGCTCGACATCCTTGGGGTCCAGATACACCCACAATTGCGCCGGGCCGCTGCGCTCCAGGCGCATCAGTAGGGTGCCGGGGCCGACATTCTCACCGGGGGCGGTGACCACTTCGGCGACTCGGCCGCGTTCACTGGCACTGACCTGCATCTGCTCGAGCTGGCCGGCCAGCCAGCGGCTCTCCAGCTGCTGCTGGCGCTCATAACGCTCGCCTTCGCTGCTGCCGACGCCGCTCAGGCTACGCTCGAAAGCCAGCAACTCGGCCTCACGGCTGTCCAGGGCATTCTGCGCTTCGACCAGCTCGCCGCGGGTGGCGGCGCCTTGCTGCACCAGCCGACGTGTGTCGTTGACCCGTTGCGAGGCGCGGTTGACCAGGCTCTGCAGCACCGCCCGGTTGCGCGCGCCCAGGTCGCCGACCGGTGCCGCAGGTGCAATCGCGCCACCTTGCAGCAGGTTCAGGCGCAGGCGCCATTCGGGGTTGTCGAGCTCCACCAGCGGCGTGCCAACATCCACGTGATCACCGGCCTGCACGCGAATGCTTTCCACCTGGCCGGGCTGCATGGCGCGCACTTCCATGCTGGGCAGGCGCACCAGCGCCGGTGCCTCGACGCGTATCAGTTCCAGGCCATAGCGCCCGGCCAGCCACAGGGCGGGTAGCAGGATCAGGAACAGGATCAGGTACCAGCGCAGCCGGAAGGCCAGGCGCTTGCCGGGTGCGTAGAGCACCTGCATGCCGTTGTCCTGGGTCGGGTGTCGTTCTTTCGGGCTATTGAAACGTATCTTCATCGGCTTCTCGGGTAATCGGTCCAGGATTGCCAGTCGATACCGCCCACTCCAGCCGGGCGCAGAGCGTTCTGCCAGTTCACTACCTGTTGTTGTAATTGCGTGTGGGAGGCGTCCGCCCAGCTCAGGTCGGCGGGCTGATCCACCTCCACGCTCTGGGCCAGACGCAGCTTCAGGGCCGGCCATTGTTTGGCGATGGCCAGGGCCCGGTTGGCGCTGCTCTGCGGGTTACGGGTGTAGATCATCAGGCTGATCTCGCCAACCCCGATGCGCTGCAGTTCGCAGGGCACGCAGGGCTGGCGATTGGCGTGTTCGTCGAACCAGCGCGGGTGGCTGGACAGGTTGAGCGGCCAGGGCGCGGCGGCCTTGGCTTCGCGCACGGTGTCGAGCCAGTCGCGCAGACGCTGATCGGGAACCGGCCAACCGAGCTGCTCGACTTCCAGGTCCAGGTGCAGGGCGTCGAAGGGCAGGTCCCTGAGCTGGCCGATCAGGTCGATCAGCCCCTGGCGCTTGCGCGG
Organism: Pseudomonas sp. PA15(2017); assembly: GCF_001945395.1. Classification (GTDB taxonomy): domain Bacteria; phylum Pseudomonadota; class Gammaproteobacteria; order Pseudomonadales; family Pseudomonadaceae; genus Aquipseudomonas. The sequence goes on from NZ_MSXV01000014.1 coordinate 16,578, forward strand.
CTTCAGCCAGTCCGGGTCGCCAAGCAGCAGGGTGACCCGCATGCCACGGGCGTGTGCGGCCTGCAGCAAGTCGCCCAGGGCCGGGTGGCTGCGCTGCATGTCAGCGACCTGCAGCGCAGTCAGGCCGACGTGCAACTGGCTGATACCGGCCTGCTGCAGGGCGTCCAGTTGGCCGGCGCGCTGATCCGCATCGAGCAGGGCAACGCTGTCCCAGATATATGCGCCCTGGCTCCAGTCGGTTTGCGTGGCCGCCTGTGCCGGCATGACAGTGTTTTCGCCCTGCCACTGCATCACGCGGTTGCCGAGCAGGCGTTCGAACCCCGGGCTGTCATCACCGAACAGGCGCAGCGCCGAGTCCTGCAGCCAGGCGCCGTGCCAGGCGGAGATCTGCGCGAAACCGGCGTTGTAGTGATCCACCTCGGCCTGTAGCAGCCGCAGGCTGGCTTCGCCGGCATCCAGGCTGCCGCGTTGGCGACGTTCGGCGATGATGCTGTCGAGAGCGTCTCGCCGCTCGCTGCGCCACCGGTACTCGTTGAGTTGGCGGCGCTGCTGTTCCAGGACCTTGCCCAGTTCGCGCAGCACATCGCCACGCTCGCGCTCCAGCGCCTGCACGGCCGCCTGGTAGCGCGCCTCGCCCTCGCGGCCACGGGCAGAGCCGTAGTCGAGCAGATCGAAGGGCGCGGAGAAGGTGATGCCGGCGCTCAGGCCGCTGCCATCATCGCTGGCGCCGCTGCGTTGCTCCAGGGTCTGGGCGACGTTGACGTAGGATTCGATGGCGCTGTACCAGGGCTGCTTACGGCCCAGCTCGGCGTTGGCCAGTTCGGCGCTGCGCCCGGCGACGCGGGGGCTGTCTTCGAGCTGGGTCTGCCAGGCCTGCAAGGGTTGCGGCTCGCTGGCCAGGGCCGAGGCGACTGGCGTGTCGTTGGCGTCGACCTGCACACCAAGGCTTTGCAGGCTGGCGCGAATATCTGTCAGCAAACCGTCCTGCATGGCGCAGCGTTGAGTTACCGCGGTCCATTCGCTGCGCATCAGCTGGGCGTCGGACGGCAGAATCCACTTACCGTCCAGGCGCATCTGCACCTGCTGGTCGGCATCGCGCGCGGCGCGCTCGACATCCCGGCACAGGCGCTGCTCCTGGGTGGCGCGCCACCAGTCCGCATAGCTGCTGCGGATGGCCAAACGCTGCTGGGCGCGGCGATAGCCCTGTTCGATCTCGCCGAGGCGAATGTCGCGTTCGCTGTCACGCACTGCATCCATGCGTCGGCGCAGGCTGCCGAGCAGCGGGTAGCGCACGCCGACGGCGAAGCTGCGCCCGTAGTAATCGTCGCGAACGTCATCGGTCACCAGTTCGCGGTAACGGCCGACGTTGGCGTTGCCGAACATCTCCCAGCCGGATTCGCTCTCGCGCTGGTCGCGGGCCGCGTAGCGCGCCTGCAGCTCGGCATTGGCCGCCGGGCCGGCGTCGCCGGTTTGTTGCAGGGCCTGCTCCAGGCTCAGGGGCGCGGCGCCTGCCAGCAGCGGCGCGCAGCACAGCAGCGGCAGCAGCAGCAGACGTGAAGGTCGTGGGGCAGTCATTGAGTCATAGCGCCTTTAGAATCGATTGGCCCGCTTGAGCACCCACCAGGGCGCCATGCTCGACTCCTCGTGCCCGCGCCGCAGGGTTTCATTGAGAATGGCGACCACGCTCCAGCAGCGCAGGGCGTACATCGCCAAGGGGTAGAAGGGCAGTACCCAGATCAGCCGCAGATCCTGCCTGGGCCGCTCGCTGACCATCAGCATCAGGCCCAGGTACAGGAGCGTGGTCATCACCAGGTACAGCGTGTAGATCAGCAGCGAATAGAACACCAGCGCGGTGAACGGCAGGATGATCACCGCCACCAGGCTGTAGCCGAGGATGATGAAGGGCAGCACCAGCTGGAAGAACAGGCCACTGACCATCAGCATCAGGAAGTTCGGCCAGCCGAGCAGACGCGGCGTGAACACGTGGCGGTGCTTGCGCACGTAGACGAAGAACAGATCGCCGTCCCAGCGCAGGCGCTGGTCGAGAAAGCCGCGCAGGGTCGCCGGGGCATCGGTATGGCCGATGGCCTGGGGCTCGAACGGAATGCGCAGGCCGTAGCGCCGGAAGTACGCCTTGATGCGCAGGGTCAGGTCGAGGTCTTCGGCGGTGTGGGTGTCCCAACCGCCGATCTGCTGCAGGAAGCTGCGGCGAAAGGCCCCGAAGGCCCCGGAGACGTTGTTGACCAGGTTCCACTCGGCCAGGCCGATCTTGCACATATGGATCGACAGCAGGTACTCCAGCGCCTGGATGCGCGCCACCCACGATTGCCTGGCGTTACGCACGCGCAGGCTGCCGGCCACGGCAGGCACCTTGGGGTCACGGAAGTGGCTGACCATACGCACCACCATGTCGTTGTCGAACGAGGTGTCGCCATCGACGTTGATGAGGATCTCGCCGGTGCTGTACGCCAGGCCGGTGTTGAGTGACGACACCCGTCCGCCGCGCTGCCATTTGGCGATGGGACGGATCACCCGGTTGCGCGGCAGGCGCTGCTCGGCCTTGAAGCGCCGCACCACGTCGGTAGTCGCCTTGTTCGCGGCGGCACCATCGACGATCGGAATGATCTCGATCACGCCGGGGTAGGTCTGCTCGGCCAGGCTGCGCAAGGTCAGCTCGACATCGCGGCCCTCGCTGTAGCAGGTGATGATGCACGACACCCGCGGATGCCAGGTATTGTGCAGCGGCAGCGCACTGCGCTTGCGCACGAACCAGCGCAGGGTGCCGAGCAGCACCATCAGGTTGAGCGGCACCTCCAGCAGCAGGAAGTACGGGAAGACCATGAGAAACAGCCGCCAATGACCATTGGCGCCGGAAATTTCGCCCAGCCACGCGTGCAGGTGCTCGACCAGCGCGTTCATCAGAGCTCTCCGGCGAGGCGGGCCATCAGCAGCTCGGCGTCTTCCTTGTCGATCAGGCCGCTGGGGGCGACGCAGCCGCTGGTGGTCAGGCGAATGTCCTGGAGATCCTCTCCGACGAACAGCTCGCTGATTTCATTGATGCGCTCGATTACCCGGCGCAAGCCGGCCGAATCGGTATACATCAGCAGCAGCCAGAGCTGCTCCTCGCTGCTACGGGTGCAGCGATCGGTGTCGCGGATGGCTACCTGGATGCGCTCGATCAGGGTGTCGAGCAGGGCATGGCCACGTTGTGGGCCCAGGCGTTCGAGGACCCGACCGAGGTTGCGAAAGCGCATGCCGAGCAGGGCAAAGGTCGGCGCCTTGTGGCGTTCGATCAGCTCCAGCTGCCAGTCGAGCAGGGTCTTGAAGGTCCCGGCACCGACCACCGGCAAGCCACGGAAGTAGTTGTCGGTATTGCGCTCCAGCCCCTGGCGGGCGGTGAGCAGGCCGCCTTCGGACAACTGGTAGTCGCGGATTTCGCGCACCTGCAGCTCGTCCGGCGCGTGGTGCTCGCCGCAGTCCAGGCAGCGCGCTTGCACGTCGGCATCGACGAAGAAGGCATCGCAACTGTTGCAGTTGTAGTTTTCCAGCGGCCGGTCGTAGTCGGTGCCGATATGACGCAGGCGCGTCAGGCAGTTGGGGCAGATCAGGGCACCATCCTTGAGGTACTCGGTCTGGGCGCCGATGTGCCCGCAGGTGAAACAATGCAGCGACGGCTGTCGGGCGATGTCCAGGGAATTGCATTCCACGCACACGTCGACGTAGTTGAGGTGGCCGCTGCCGCAGCTGCGGCACAGGCGGATGCGATCGACCAGTGCGGTGCTGTCGAGCAGGTTGCGCTGGGCCAGGTTCTGCACCTGCGCCAGGCCATTGACCTGATCATCACCCAGCGCTTCGAGCAGCGGATAGACGTAGTGCCTGGCCGAAGACGGCGCACGAACTGCCTTGAGCGTGCCTGGCGCGCGTAACCACAGGTAGGCGAGCAACTGTGCTTCGAGGCCCTCGGGCGCGCGACCGTTGTTGAACAGGCTCAAGCGCTCGCGCCACTGTTGCCAGGCCTGCTGCAGCAGGCTCGGCTGCGTGGGCGCCGGGCCATCGCTGAGTGCTACAGCCAGTGGCGCCTGGCTGGCGCAGTACACCAGGCTCAGGCGATAAGCCGGCTGGCGCCGCAGGGTTTGCAGCATCGCCAGGTTCTCGGCTTCGCTGGCGCTCAGCACCACGACATCGAAGGCCGGTTGCTGCAGCAGGGAGGTGAGTTCGCTGAAACGACTGGCGGCAGTGAACCGCGCGTCGTGGTCTGTGGCTACTTCAGCGATGCGAAGGGTGAGTTCGGGCATCGGCTCTTCCAGTCAGGGGGCAGAAGTCCGACTGGAGGCCGCTTCGAAAGTTCTACAGAGATACCTCGCGTGTACAAGCCCGTGTGCGAAACCTTGAACCAGGCCTCGTTTATTGGCCATGGCGCTCTTAGAGCCTGTTCAAAGTCTCGCGAGCTAGAGCAATGCAAGGCCTAGGCGGCCCCGCAAAAACAGGCGAGGACCGGTCGGAGTCGCGCTCGACTTTACGAGCTGTAAATGAGCAGTCCGAGCCTGTTTTTAACGCCGCAGTGCCGACGCGCAGCAGACTTTGAATAGGTTCTTACAGCTGCAGCCCACCGCTTTCCCTGTGCAGCTTGCGCAGGTGCTCGCCGAGCAGCTTGAGGTTGGTCTCGTTGGCTTCCAGCTCGGCCAGGCGCTGGGGTTCGAGCAGGCTGCGCACCTCGCCGTCGAGGTCGGCGCTGAGTAGGCTCAACTGTTGCTGGCGCGTGCGGGTTTCGTTTTCCAGGCGTTGCCACTCTTGCTGCTGCGGCAGGCCGTAACCGCCCTCGAGCAACTCGGCCGGGCGGCTCAGGAAACCGGTGTTGGCGAGGATCTGCTCCAGCGCGTCACCGGCCTTGTTCAGGCTCGGGTCCTTGGCGGCGCGGCCGGTCAGGTAGCGCTGCTTGAGTTCGTCCTGGGACAGCAGCAACTGACGGCGCATCGCCGCCTGCTCGAGCAGCAGCATGGCGGCGCTGGCGCGCAGGTCGGCCTGCTCGAACCATTGGCGGCGCTGCTCGGATGGCTGCTCGAGCCAGTCCTCGACGCGCTGCTGGCGGATCGGCAGGCGCTGCTGCAGCACCTTGAACATGGCCTGGTAACGGTCACGGAACGAGTCGAAGCGATACCCCAGACGCAGCGCCTCGCGCGGGTCGTTCAGCACGCTGCCATCGGCCAGATCGCGGGCTTCGAGCACCTCCAGCAGGCCGATGGGGGTGATGCTGTCCAGCGTCTGCAGGCGCGGATGGTCGCTGCCGCTGCGCAGCAGCTTGAGGGTTTCTACCGCGCAGTTGTTGGAGACGAAGAAGTAGTCGCCGTCGTAGCTCCAGTGCTGCTCGACGGCGCGGGCGACCAATTGCTCCAGGCGCTCGCGCGACAGCTTCAGGGGCACCGAGGCGAGGCTGCGCAGCTCGACCTTGGTGTATTCCTCGATCACCTGGGCCAGGGGCAGCACGAACAGCCGTGACGGGTAGGCGCCGGTCAGGCCGTCCCAACTCGACAGTTGCACGTCGTTGACGAAGGCGCGGTAGGACAGCACCAGGTGCTGGTCCAGGTCCAGCCGGCAATCCGGCCCGCGGGGGCGGCCGGGTGCGCAGATGACCAGGCGCAGCATGCTGTGGCCCCAGCGGCTGGCCATGTTCTGATTGGCCTCGGCGAGCAGGTAATCCACTTCGTAGACGCGCTCGGGATCGAGGTTGGCCAGCGCCTGCTTGTCGAAATCGCGGCCGGCATTCAGGTAGGCGTAACCATTGCCGCAGGGCGTCTGCCTGGCCGGCGACCAGCCGAAGTGCGCGCTGAAGAAGCGCGCCAGGGACGGACGGCGGCAGGCGTATTCGGGGTCGAGGAGAAAGTACTCCATGTTCACCGCGACGAACTCGCGCGGGTTGCTCAACTCGTAGCTGTCCGGGCTGCGGGCGACCTGACCGTTATGAGTGTCGCGCTCACCGCGTTTGCCGACGCGCTGGGGCCAGCCGGCCAGGTCGAGCAGGCGTGGCTCGTCGCTGAGGGTGAAGCGGCGCTCGGTCTGGCCGCGGCACTCCTCGCGCAGGCCGACCGGGCCCAGGTCGGCATCGTGCCGCTGGCAACGGCGCAGCAGGGTGCGCTGCTCGGCGCTCCAGTAGGCGCCGCGATCATAGAGGTGGGTCACTTCATGCAGCACGGTGGCCAGCAGCTCCTGGCGCACGGTGCCGTGGGGGCGGCCGTTGTGGGTGGTCGCGGCGCCGCCGTCGGCGAGGCTGGGCAACAGTTTGGCGTTGAGTTCGACCCCGCTGAGACGCCCGGCGCGGCCGTAATTGTCCGCTGGCATGTCGACCCAGCGCACGGCCACGTCACGATCGAGCGCTTCGCGCAGGTGTGGCGGCAGGGCGGCGTGAGCTTCGTCGAGTAGCGTCTGGCTGGCGTGGCGTTGCTCGGGCGTGAGCCCGGCATCGTCGAGGGCGAATCGCAACTGGGCGTGGCCGGCCGTGCTGACCAGCAGGGTCAGTAGCAGGAGCCAGCCGCGGGCGGTCATCACAGCGCGAGAATGGCTTCTGCGAGTACCTGATCGGAGGCGTTCTGGGCCTCGGGAACCTGGCTGCGCAGCGCGCCGAAGGCGGCTTCGAGCTGGGCACCACGGATGTCACCTTCGCTGGCGACGAAGCTGGCAGCGTCGTCACGGGCTTCGATCACCACTTTCATGTCGCGGATCGAGGTGGTGGTGTCCGAGGTGAAATTGATGGTGCGATCCAGCGCGCGGACGATGATGTTGCTGGTGGCCACCAGGGTCTGGGCCTGTAAGGCGCCGGCGAACAGGGCCAGCGAGGCGGTGGCGGCTAACAACGGACGCTTCATGAATGGTCTCCGAATGGGCTTTGATTGGCTGCTTGGACGAGCAACTCCTGCCGCAGTTCCGGCAATGACGAATGGTTAGGGTCTGTTCCCGTTTCAGCGCGAGCCGCGTTGCCGCGAGAAATGGCCTCCGGTTAGGCGCAGGACGCAGGGAATGGACTAGCCGTCCGCGTTCTCCCTTGCCAAGTCCTGTAACGACAGCGGAGGCCATTTCCCGCGCAACCTAGGCGGCCCCACCCGAAGGGCCGGGCCAGTTTTTGTGCGATGCGGCGTTACTCGATGGCTCATTTGGCCCGCCAAACTTCGCATCTCGTGCCTTGCCTCGCACAAAAACTGGCTCCGGCGCGGCCGTGCGTGAAGCGGGAACAGACCCTAGCGAGCGAGGATGGCCTGCGCCAGTTGCGCATCGTCGGCCTGCAGACTCGGCATGCGCTCGCGGATGTGCTGCAGGGCGTTTTCCAGGTGAGCGCCACGTACGGCGCCGGCGCTGGCGACGAAGCTGGCAGCGTCGTCCCTGGCGGCCAGCACGACCTTGTTATCGACCACCGAAGAGGTCGCGTTGGAGGTGGTGTCGATGGTGGCGGCAAGTGTGTCGACCAGGGTGTCGGTGGTGACCACGAAGCTGCTGGCGCTGGCGCCGGTAGCGAGGCCGAACAGACTGACGAAGGCAAGGGTGCGGACGGTGGGCATGGGCTTGATCTCTACGGCTCACGGAAAACCGCATTCTAACCGCTCTGCAAGTCTGGGTAGAAAAAGACCCACAGAGTTTGTGCAGCTTTTTTTACGCGACAGTGACGATGAGATTACAGCCTTCCATCACGACAAAACCCCGCGGGCGCTGCATGCCGGCGGGGTTTTGCGGGAGAAGCTCAGTGCGTGCGATCAGCGCCAGAACGGCTTGCTCAGTTCGGCATAACGCTCGCTTTCGCTGATACCGGCGTCGGCCAGCAGGCGAGTGTCGAGACGAGCCAGCTGGCGGCGGCTGACGATGCGGCGCTGCCACAGGAGCAGGGTGGCCAGTACGTTCAGCGGCAGGCTGGTGGTCGATTGGGACGAAGTGTCGACGAGCAGATCGGAACCGAGGGTACGTTCCATGGTGTGCATCCTTCCGCTTTTGGCGGGATTGATTAAGTTCTGGTGCCCATTTTCCTCTTCGCGCGGAACTAGCAGTAGCCACAGCTGAAGTAAATTAGCTAAGTACTAGATAGGTTGCTTTGTAACTGTGCTTATTAATTAGATGATAACTGTACCGGTGTTTGTGAATTTGCCGTGAATTGAATTATTTTGCAGTTTTTTAGCCTGAAAATGGTTAATTTTTCAGGGGCTTTATTGCGGTACAGTTGTGATTGTTCGTCGTAGTTGCTTAGCTATTTATTTTTCGGAGTGGTAATTCGCGCTACCCGTTAGCACTTCTGTGCTTTTTCTCTTGACCTCGAATTGCACTGGAAAGGGGCGCGACCGCTCTGTCGCGCCCCTTTGCGGGTCATTCCACGGCTTTGAGCATGTCTTCGATGACCTTCTTGGCGTCGCCAAATACCATCATGGTCTTGTCCAGATAGAACAGTTCGTTGTCCAGGCCCGCGTAGCCACTGGCCATCGAGCGCTTGTTGACGATGATGGTCTTGGCCTTGAAGGCTTCCAGGATCGGCATGCCGGCAATCGGTGACTTGGGATCGTTCTTCGCCGCCGGGTTGACCACGTCGTTGGCACCGAGCACCAGTACCACGTCGGCCTGGCCGAATTCGGCGTTGATATCTTCCATCTCGAACACCTGGTCGTAGGGCACCTCGGCCTCGGCCAGCAATACGTTCATGTGCCCTGGCATGCGTCCGGCCACCGGGTGGATGGCGTATTTGACGGTGACGCCCTTGTGCGCCAGCTTCTCGGTCAGTTCCTTCAATGCATGCTGAGCGCGGGCCACGGCCAGGCCGTAGCCGGGCACGATGATCACGCTGTCGGCGTTGCCGAGCAGGAACGCGGCATCGTCGGCAGAGCCGGATTTGACCGGGCGTTGCTCGCCGCTGCCAGCCGCCGGGCCGGCATCGGTCGCGCCGCCGAAACCGCCGAGGATGACGTTGAAGAACGAGCGGTTCATCGCCTTGCACATGATGTACGAAAGAATCGCACCGCTGGAGCCGACCAGAGAGCCGGCGATGATCAGCATCGAGTTGTTCAGCGAGAAACCGATACCCGCCGCTGCCCAGCCCGAGTAGCTGTTGAGCATCGATACCACCACGGGCATGTCCGCGCCGCCGATGGGGATGATGATCAGCACACCGATCACGAAGGCCAGGGCCACCAGTATGGCGAAGGCCGTGAGATTGCCGGTGAAGGTGAAGTACAGGCCCAGGCCGGCGATGGCCAGGCCGATCAGCAGGTTGATCAGGTGCTGGCCGGCGAACTGTACTGGCGCGCCCTGGAACAGACGGAACTTCCGCCCCCCGAAAAAAGAGCCGCCGGACAGCTTGCCGAAAGCGATCACCGAGCCGGAGAAGGTGATGGCGCCGATGGCTGCACCGAGAAACAGCTCCAGGCGATTGCCGTTGGGAATCGGGTCGCTGATCGCGGCAACGATGCCCAGGGATTGCGGCTCGACGACGGCCGCGATGGCGATGAATACCGCGGCCAGGCCGATCATGCTGTGCATGAAGGCAACAAGCTCGGGCATCTTGGTCATTTCGACGCGCTTGGCCATGATCGAGCCGGCGGTGCCGCCGACCAGCAGGCCGACGATCACGTAGCCGATGCCCTGAACGGCCAGTTCGCTGCCGAGCTTATGAATGAGGCCAAGGGTGGTGAACACGGCGATGGTCATGCCGAGCATGCCGAAGGCGTTGCCGCGCCGCGAGGTGGTCGGGTGCGACAGGCCCTTGAGCGCCTGGATGAAGCACACCGAGGCGACGAGGTAGAGCAGGGTGATCAGGTTCATGCTCATCGCTTACTTCTCCACCGCCGCTTTGGCGGCCTTCTTCTTGAACATTTCCAGCATGCGTCGGGTGACCAGGAAGCCACCGAACACGTTGACCGCCGCCAGTGCCACGGCCAGGGTGCCTATGGTCTTGCCCAGCGGGGTGACGGTCAGTGCGGCGGCGAGCATGGCGCCGACGATGACGATCGCCGAAATGGCATTGGTGACCGCCATCAGCGGTGTGTGCAGGGCAGGTGTGACGTTCCAGACCACGTGGTAGCCGACGTAGATGGCCAGCACGAAGATGATCAGGTTGTAGATTCCGTCGGAAATCAGATCCATCGCTGTGATCCTTTCTTGTAGTCGTTGGCCTCTCCATGAGGAGAGGAAGGCATCATTTATTGAGGCGCTTGATCTCGCCGCCCGCGCACATCAGGCAGGCCGCGACGATGTCGTCTTCCAGGTCGAGGTGGAAGGCGCCATCCTTGATCACCAGCTTGAGGAAATCGAGCAGGTTGCGCGCATACAGGGCCGAGGCGTCGGCGGCGACCAGAGCGGGCAGGTTGCCGTGGCCGACCAGGGTCACGCCGTGCTTGATCACCACCTTGTCCAGTTCGGTCAGCGGGCAGTTGCCGCCCTGGATGGCGGCCAGGTCGATGACCACGGAGCCGGGCTTCATCTCGGCGACCGTGGCCTCGTGCAGCAACGTTGGCGCCTTGCGGCCAGGAATCAGCGCGGTGGTGATGACGATGTCGGCCTGTTTGGCACGTTCGTGTACCGCCCTGGCCTGGCGCTCCATCCACGAGGCTGGCATCGGCCGGGCGTAACCGCCGACACCCTCGGCGCACTCACGCTCCTCGTCGGTCTCGAACGGCACGTCGACGAACTTGGCGCCGAGGGACTCGATCTGCTCCTTCACGGCCGGGCGTACGTCGGAGGCCTCGATCACCGCGCCCAGGCGTTTGGCCGTGGCGATGGCCTGCAGGCCGGCGACACCAGCGCCGAGGATCAGCAAGCGAGCGGCTTTCACCGTGCCCGCGGCGGTCATCAGCATGGGCATGAAGCGCGGGTAATGGTTGGCCGCCAGCATCACCGCCTTGTAGCCGGCGATGTTGGCCTGGGAGCTGAGCACGTCCAGGCTCTGGGCGCGAGAGGTGCGCGGGGCCGCTTCCAGGGCGAAGGCGGTGACCTCCGCAGCGTTGAGACGCGTGATGGTCTCGTTGCTGAAGGGATTGAGCATGCCGACCAGCACGGCGCCACTTTTCATCAGAGCCAGCTCGGCATCGCCAGGGGCGACCACCTTGAGAATCAGCTCGGCACCGAATGCCGCGGCGGCATCGCCGATGCTGGCGCCGACAGCGGCATAGGCCGCATCGGTAATACTGGCGGCAATGCCGGCACCGCTCTGAACGGTGACCTGGTGACCTTGGCCGATCAGTTTCTTGATGGTTTCCGGCGTCGCGGCCACCCGCGTTTCGCCGACCTGGGTTTCGAGGGGAACACCAATGTGCACGCTTGCATCTCCTGCGATCGTTGCAGATTCACCCAGAGGGCGGCAGAGGTACGGTGTCGACTAAAGTCGTACCGCGGCATTCTGCAAACAGAGCGGGGCGGTAAGCAATATTCATGGAGTAATTATTTTTCATGACTACAAGTTATCGGAGATATTGTTATTTTTCATGCTCGATTATCTGGATAAAATCTAGCCTTTTTGCGTATAAAATCGGTTTACATGCAGCTATCGTGAATAAATATCTAGGAATATTACGCTATAAAATCTTCATGGGTGCGGCGCAATGTCGCGCCGTTCGAAATCATTTACAGGTGCGGAAAACGGTTTTTTTGATATTTTTGTAGTCGTTTTTAATAGTCGCTACTGGTTGCCAGAGGTCAGCCTGATTCCTCTGGCAATAACTCGGACGTAGTACCTGTTCACGTTTTTAGGCGACATAAGGAGGCGGCTACAAGGCAAAAGCGGACATCGTTGCTTTACCTGTGGGAACGGGCCATGCCCGTGATTTTTTCGCGGGCATGGCCCGCTCCCGCAGACAATCACCAGCCATCCTATGTGGACGACCAGCCGCTCCTGTCACTTCGCAGGCAAGGCACCGAAATCAAGCTGAAAGATCGTAAACAGATTTATACAACGAGGCGGCAAGTGAGGAGGGTTCAGAGGCGGGGCAAAGCAGCGTGTGAGGAAACGGTGCCAACACACCCAAAGCCTACTGACCGGCTTTGGGCGGGATGAGGGGATTGGCTAGGGCAGGACGGTCAGCCGGTGCGCCAGGTGATTTCCTGCACACCATCGGCGCTGATGCGCAGCCATTGGTCGGCCTGCTCATCGCTCTCGTTCTCGTCCCAGCTGCCGGGAGCGCAACGGACTTCCACGTCCAGAGCCGCATAGGCCGCCTGGGCGCAGGAGAGGTCGTCTTCCCACGGAGTGGCATCGCTTTCCAGGTACAGGCTGTGCCATTTACCTACGGCCTTGGGCAGCCAGGTCACCGGAATGTCGCCGGCGCGGCACTGGAAGGTCTGGCCCTTCTGCTGCCAGTCCGAACAGGGGCCCAGTGCCTGGGTCAGCCAGGCGGCCACGGCCTGGTGGTCGGCGTCCTTCAGGTAAATTTCGATATCCGGTTGGCGCATGTGGGTTCTCATCTGGTCAGGGCGGTCAGGACGCGTCTCGCTCGATCCAATCGTAGCGGATGGCGACGGTCACTTCGAAGCGTTCGGCGATCACCGCGGCGCGGCGCTCGGCACTGGCGCGCCAGCCGTGGGGCGTCATTGCCAGCAAGTCGGCGCGGGCTTGCTCGGTCTCGAGCGGTAAGCGAAAACTCAGGGTTTCGCTGTGTGCCAGGTGCATGCCCGGCGGGATCAGTTCGAGGTGCTTGCTGTCATCGTAGTCGCGCACTTCGTCGTAGAGCTTCTGACGCAGTTCCATCAGGTGCTCGCGGGTCGGGCCCATGCGCAGCAGGCCACCGCCGGGAGCGAGCAGGCGCTTGGCCTCCTGCCAGTCCAGCGGGCTGAACACGCTGGCCAACAGCCCGCAGCTGGCATCGGCCAAGGGCACGCGGGCCATGCTGGCGATCAACCAGTTCAACTGCGGGGCGCGCTTGCAAGCACGCTTGACCGCCTCGCGGGAAATATCCAGCGCATAGCCGTCGGCATCCGGCAGGGCTTCGGCGATCTGCGCGGTGTAGTAGCCCTCGCCGCAGCCGATATCCAGCCAGCGTCGGGGCTGATAGCCGGCAGCCAGGGCTGCCAGGCGCTCGGCCAGCGGCGCATAGTGGCCGGCGCTCAGGAAGCGGCGACGGGCCTCGACCATGGCGGCGTTGTCGCCCGGGTCGCGGCTGTTCTTGTGCTGCACCGGCAGCAGGTTCAGGTAGCCCTGGCGTGCGCGGTCGAAACGGTGGTTGGCCGGGCAGGCCACGCCATTGTCGACGGCGGTCAGTGGCGCCTGGCAGATCGGGCAGGCGAGCATCAGGCGAGCAGCTTGACCAGGGTCTGGTAGTAGATCTCGGTGAGTACATCGAGATCGCTGGCCAGCACGCGTTCGTTGACCTGGTGGATGGTCGCGTTGACCGGGCCGAGCTCGACCACCTGGGTGCCCAGGGTGGCGATGAAGCGGCCGTCGGAGGTGCCCCCGCTGGTGCTCGGCGTGGTTTCACGGCCGGTCACGTTGCGAATGCTGGTGCTGACCGCATCGAGCAGCGCGCCCGGCTCGGTGAGGAACGGCAGGCCCGACAGCGCCCAGTCGATGTGGTAGTCCAGGCCATGCTTGTCGAAGATGGCATTGACCCGCTGTTGCAGGCCTTCGACCGTCGATTCGGTGGAGAAACGGAAGTTGAAGATGGCCGTCAGCTCGCCGGGAATCACGTTGGTGGCACCGGTACCCGAATTGAGGTTGGAGATCTGGAAGCTGGTCGGTGGGAAGAAGGCGTTGCCGTCGTCCCAGTGCTCGGCCGCCAATTCGGCGAGGGCCGGCGCGGCCAGGTGGATCGGGTTCTTCGCCATGTGCGGGTAGGCCACGTGGCCCTGGATGCCGCGCACGGTCAGGGTCGCGCCCAGGGAGCCGCGGCGGCCGTTCTTCACCACGTCACCGACCAGGGTGGTGCTCGACGGCTCGCCGACGATGCACCAGTCCAGCCGCTCGTTGCGCGCGGCCAGGCGCTCGACCACCGCCTTGGTGCCGTGGTGGGCCGGGCCTTCTTCGTCGCTGGTGATCAGGAAGGCGATACGCCCCTTGTGGTTCGGGAACTCGGCGACGAAGCGCTCGACGGCGATGATCATCGACGCCAGGCTGCCTTTCATGTCGGCCGCGCCGCGGCCGCAGAGCATGCCCTGCTCGTCGATCAGTGCATCGAACGGGCCGTGCTGCCAGGCCTGCACCGGGCCGGTGGGCACCACGTCGGTATGGCCGGCGAAGCACAGCACTGGGCCCTCTTCGTTGCCATGACGGGCCCAGAAGTTGTCCACGTCTTCGATACGCATCGCCTCGACGGCGAAGCCCAGCGCCGCGAGACGGCGCATCATCAGCTCCTGGCAGCCCTCGTCCAGCGGGGTGACCGAAGGGCGGCGGATCAGGTCGCAGGCGAGTTCGAGGGTGGGGGACAGGGCCGTCATGGGAGCTCCGGTAAAACAGTGCAGGGCGAGAAGGGCGCATAGCTTAAAGCAAAACGCTCGGGGCTCGTAGGCGTAAGGACGGTAGCCAGCATCGGCCTCGGTGTAATGCGCCTCGACCGCTATAAAAAAACGGCGGCCAGTGCAGAGCGTGTGAAAAGTCGCTGATGCAGGTAGTGATCCCATCAGACGCCCCGACATTGTTCGGGGCGTTTGCTTTTGTACGATTCGAAAGGTCGCGACCAACCTTTCAAGTGAGCAG
>NZ_MSXV01000015.1:0-335 GCF_001945395.1 Pseudomonas sp. PA15(2017)
TCGAGGGGTAAGACGGGCATGTTTATGCAAGTTCATCCGGGGCTCCTGGAAGGCTGTGTTGGTCGCGCTTCCAGAATTCCGGGAACGCCCCGGATGAACAACCTACTGAGAGATCACAACTAGCCGTCCGCGTTTTCCCTTGCCAAGTCCTGCAACGACAGCGGAGGTCATTTCCTGCGCAACCTAGGCGGCTCCACCCGGAGGGCCGGGCCAGTTTTTGCGCGATGCGGCGTTACTCGATGGCTCATTTGGCCTGCCAAACTTCGCATCTGTGTGCCCCACATGGATGTGGGAAATGCCGCAAGCCCGCCTGGAGCGGGCGCGGCCCTTGCCTC
>NZ_MSXV01000015.1:345-52548 GCF_001945395.1 Pseudomonas sp. PA15(2017)
GAGCGCGGAAATTCAAAATTGCCGACCAGTGCCGCCATCTTGATTAAAGATTGTCCCCGCTTCATTGATCGCGCAGCACCCAATTCAGGCATAGCGATCTTCAAATCAATCTATAGGTTGCTTTATTACGGACAGATGACTTTGAACCTTGCTGATTGGCGCCGAGTCAGCTATCACCTCATCGCCGGATGTCGGCCCCAAGCTATTCTCCCGGCGAAAATGGCATAATATGCCAACAATCAAAAGTACCTGTTTGCATAGATCTGGAGCTAGTCATGGCGACGCGAAACGTTGTGCTCACCCCTCATCAGGAACAGATTATCCATGACTTGGTGCAGTCCGGCCGTTATCAGAATGCCAGCGAAGTGATGCGAGAAGGTTTACGTTTGTTGGAGCAGCGCGTCGCCGAAGACACCGCCAAAATTGAGGCTCTGCGTCAGGCGACCTCAATCGGCATCATGGATCTTGAGCAAGGGCGCTTCACTCAGGTGAACGGAGGGGATCTGGAGCATTACCTCGAGGGCTTGAGCCTGGAGGCAACCCTCCCCGCGCGCGAGAAGCACTAAGCATGCCGCAGTATCGGATTTCCAACCCGGCGCGCGCCGACATTGTCGACATTCTCAGGTTCTCGCAGACGCAGTTCGGCGATCAAACTCGCCAGCGCTACCAAGCGCTGATCCTCGCGGCGCTGCAAGCGCTTGCCGACAAGCCTTATCGCATCGGTAGCCATGATCGCGATGAGCTAGCACCGGGTCTTCGCAGCTATCACCTCATCTATTCACGCCAGCAGGCCAAACAAACCCATGGAACGGTCAAAAGTCCACGCCATACCGTGTTCTATCGTGTGGCAAACGACGACGTGATCGAGGTCGTCAGGCTCCTTCATGACGCCATGGAAGTGCAGTTGCACTTGCCTAACGATTGATCAGCAACCTGGCCCAACGACTTAACTGACCAGGAATAACGAAGTCCGTCGGAGATTGCCATTCGCGACCACCCGCACACGCGGTGCGAAAGGCGACAAAAGTGGGGGCAAACAATGTGTTATCGACCTAAAAATATTGACCTAGAACCCAGTCAAAATGTTTTCGGTGATCCGGACAGTCTGGAATAGCTTTTAGAGCCTGTTCAAAGTCTTGTATGCGCATGGAGCGGCAGCTACAAGGTAGAGGCGGACATCGTTGCTTTATCTGTGGAAACGGGCGGGGACGCCCAGTCCGTGCCCGTGATTACTCGCGGGCATGGCCCGCACACAAATACTAAGCCGGTGGCCGCCACTTAGCCGCCGAAGTCGACGAACCTGAGCTTGAAGATCATGGCCAGATTCTTACGCCTGCCTCTAGAAGGTCTAGATTAAATAGATAGGTAGCTCTCTATTTATATTCCAACGGGTAATATCATCATTCTCGATGATATCTATCTTCGTGGTGTTCGATTCGTTCCCGGATGTTGCAGCGACCAGACTCCGCCTCCATCACTTCCCTCTCTTCTTGGCGGATCGCAATCATGGAACAGTCCAACCCAAGGCTCTGGCAATTCCCCCTGGCCCTCACCGCAGCCCTCGTGCTGGCCGCCTGTGGCAAGAGCCAGGAAACCGCACAGCAGATGCCTACCCCCAAGGTCAGCGTGGCCGAAGTCATCGAACAGCCCCTCAACGAGTGGGACGAGTTCACCGGCCGCCTCGAGGCGCCGGAATCGGTGCAGATACGCCCGCGGGTGTCCGGCTTCATCGACAAGGTGAGCTTCACCGAAGGCGCACTGGTGAACAAAGGCGACCTGCTGTTCCAGATCGACCCGCGCCCGTTCCAGGCCGAGGTCAAACGCCTCGAGGCCCAGCTGCAACAAGCCCGCTCCAACCAGGTGCGGGCCAGCAGCGAAGCCCAGCGTGGCGAGCGCCTGCGTGAAGGCAATGCGATTTCCACCGAGCTGGCCGATGCTCGCAAGAGCGCGGCGCAGGAAGCCCAGGCCGCCGTGGCCGGCATCCAGGCCGAACTCGACAACGCCCGCCTGAACCTCAGTTTCACCCGCGTCACCGCGCCCATCGATGGCCGCGTCAGCCGTGCCGAAGTGACCGCCGGCAACCTGGTGACCGCCAGCGAATCGCTGCTCACCTCGCTGGTGTCCACCGACAAGGTGTACGCCTACTTCGACGCCGACGAGCGCGCCTTCCTCAAGTACACCGAGCTGGCTCGCAAGGCCGGCCATGACAGCCGTGGCAAGAGCCCGGTGTACCTGGGTCTGTCTAATGAGGCCGGCAACCCGCATCTGGGCCAGCTGGACTTTCTCGACAACCAGGTCAACCCGCGCACCGGCACCATCC
Source organism: Pseudomonas sp. PA15(2017) (assembly GCF_001945395.1). Lineage (GTDB taxonomy): Bacteria > Pseudomonadota > Gammaproteobacteria > Pseudomonadales > Pseudomonadaceae > Aquipseudomonas. The sequence continues at coordinate 2,666 of NZ_MSXV01000015.1, forward strand.
GCGGCCGCGCCGTGTTCGACAACCGTGACGGCACCTTCACCCCGGGCCTGTATGCGCGCCTGAAACTGGTGGGCAGCGACACCTACGACGCCATGCTGATCCAGGACGTCGCCGTCGGTACCGACCTGGGCAAGAAGTTCGTGCTGGTGCTCGCTGACAACAACACCGTGGCCTATCGCTCCGTGGAGCTGGGGCCCAAGCTCGAGGGGCTGCGCATCGTCCGCAGTGGTCTGGCCAAGGGCGACCGCGTGGTGGTCAACGGCCTGCAGCGTGCGATACCGGGCAGCACCGTGGACCCGCAGAGCGTACCGATGGCCGACGAGAAAACCCTGGCGACGCTGGAAAAGCAGCGCAAGGCCGTGGCCTCGGCGCGCAATGACCAATCCCTGAAGGTCAGCCTCAAGTAACACCGGGCCACGCCCTCTCCCACTTCCTACCCGAGAACCTGCTCGCGCCGCCCATGGCATGGGCAGGCTGGGCTGTGCCCGCATCAAAAGGACATTAACGATGAACTTCTCGCAGTTCTTCATCCAGCGGCCGATCTTCGCCGCCGTGCTCTCGCTGATCATCCTGATCGGCGGCGCCATCTCGCTGTTCCAGCTGCCGATCAGCGAATACCCGGAAGTGGTGCCGCCCACCGTGGTGGTGCGTGCCGACTTCCCCGGCGCCAACCCCAAGGTGATCGGCGAAACCGTGGCCTCGCCGCTCGAACAGGCCATCGTCGGCGTCGAGGGCATGCTCTACATGTCGTCCCAGGCGACCAATGACGGGCGCATGACGCTGACCATCACCTTCGCCCTGGGCACCAACCTGGATACCGCCCAGGTGCAGGTGCAGAACCGCGTCACCCGCACCATGCCGACGCTGCCTACCGAAGTGCAGCGCCTCGGCGTGACGGTCGACAAGGCCTCGTCGGACATGACCATGGTCGTGCACCTGACCTCGCCCAACGACGCCTACGACATGCTCTACCTGTCCAACTACGCCTCGTTGAACATCAAGGACGAGCTGGCTCGTCTCGATGGCGTCGGCGACGTGCAGCTGTTCGGCCTTGGTGACTACTCGATGCGCGTGTGGCTGGACCCGGACAAGGTCGCCTCCCGTGGGCTGACCGCCACCGATGTGGTCAATGCCATTCGCGAGCAGAACCGCCAGGTAGCGGCCGGCTCCCTGGGGGCGCCACCGGCTGCCAGCGACAACAGCTTCCAGCTGTCGATCAATACCCAGGGCCGGCTGGTCAGCGAGGAAGAGTTCGAGAACATCGTGGTGCGCGCCGGCGAGAACGGCGAGATCACCCGCCTCAAGGACATCGCCCGCATCGAACTGGGCTCCAAGCAATATGCCCTGCGTTCGCTGCTCAACAACAAGCCCGCCGTGGCCATGCCGATCTTCCAGCGCCCGGGTTCCAACGCCATCGCCATTTCCGAAGCGGTGCGCGAGCGCATGGCCGAACTCAAGCAGAGCTTCCCGGAAGGCGTGGATTACGAAATCGTCTACGACCCGACCATCTTCGTGCGCGAGTCCATCGAGGCGGTGGTGCACACCCTGCTCGAAGCCATCGTGCTGGTGGTGCTGGTGGTGATCCTGTTCCTGCAGACCTGGCGCGCCTCGATCATCCCCCTGGCCGCCGTGCCGGTGTCGCTGATCGGCACCTTCGCGGTCATGCACATGTTCGGTTTCTCGCTCAACGCCCTGTCGCTGTTCGGCCTGGTACTGGCCATCGGCATCGTGGTGGATGACGCCATCGTCGTGGTGGAGAACGTCGAACGCAACATCGGCCTCGGCAAGACGCCGTTGGAGGCGACCCGTCAGGCCATGAAGGAAGTCACCGGGCCGATCGTCGCCACCGCCCTGGTGCTCTGCGCCGTGTTCGTGCCGACCGCCTTCATCTCCGGCCTCACCGGGCAGTTCTACCAGCAGTTCGCGCTGACCATCGCCATCTCCACGGTGATCTCCGCCTTCAACTCGCTGACCCTGTCGCCGGCCTTGGCCGCCGTATTGCTCAAAGGTCATCACGAGCCCAAGGACCGCTTCTCGGTAGTGCTCGACCGCCTGTTTGGGCGCTGGCTGTTCAACCCCTTCAACCGCGTGTTCGAGCGGGCCAGCCATGGTTACGTCGGCGCCGTGCGCCGGGTGGTGCGCGGTAGCGGCATCGCCCTGATCGTCTACGCGGGCCTCATGGGGCTGACCTATATGGGCTTTTCCAGCACCCCGACCGGCTTCGTACCGCCTCAGGACAAGCAGTACCTGGTGGCCTTCGCTCAGTTGCCGGACGCCGCCAGCCTGGACCGCAGCGAAGCGGTGATCAAGCGCATGTCGGACATCGCCGCCAAGCACCCAGGCGTGGAAAACACCGTGGCGTTCCCGGGGCTGTCGATCAACGGCTTCACCAACAGCCCGAACAGCGGCATTGTCTTCGTCACCCTGAAGAACTTCGACCAGCGCAAGGACGCCTCGCTGAGCGCCAACGCGATTGCCGCCGACCTCAACGGCCAGTTCTCCAGCATTCAGGAAGCCTACATCGCCATCTTCCCGCCACCGCCGGTGATGGGCCTGGGCACCATTGGCGGCTTCCGCGTGCAGCTGCAGGACCGTGGCAGCCTGGGGTACGAAGAGCTGTACAAGCAGACCCAGAACATCATCGCCAAGAGCCAGAACGTGCCGGAGCTGGTCGGGTTGTTCACCAGCTATCAGGTCAACGTGCCCCAGGTGGAAGCCAACCTCGATCGTGAGAAGGCCAAGACCCACGGCGTAGCCATCGATGACATCTTCGACACCATGCAGGTCTACCTCGGTTCGCTGTACGCCAACGACTTCAACCGTTTTGGCCGTACCTACCAGGTCAACGTGCAGGCCGATCAGCGCTTCCGCCTGGACGCCGAGCAGATCGGCCAACTGAAGGTGCGCAACAACCGTGGCGAGATGATCCCGTTGTCGACCTTCGTCAAGGTCAGCGACACCTCCGGCCCCGACCGGGTGATGCACTACAACGGCTTCATCACCGCCGAGATCAACGGCGCCGCAGCACCGGGCTACAGCTCCGGCCAGGCCGAAGCGGCGATGGCCAAGCTGCTCAAGGAAGAACTGCCCAACGGCATGAGCTACGAGTGGACCGAGCTGACCTACCAGCAGATTCTCGCCGGCAACACCGCACTGTTCGTGTTCCCGCTCTGCGTGCTGCTGGCCTTCCTGGTGCTGGCCGCCCAATACGAGAGCTGGAGCCTGCCGCTGGCGGTGATCCTGATCGTGCCGACGGTGCTGCTGTCGGCCATTACCGGGGTGATCCTGTCCGGCGGCGACAACAACATCTTCACCCAGATCGGCCTGATCGTATTGGTTGGCCTGGCATGCAAGAACGCGATCCTGATCGTCGAGTTCGCCAAGGAACAGCAGGAGCACGGCCTGGATCGCGTCGCCGCGGTGCTGGAAGCCTGCCGCCTGCGTCTGCGGCCGATCCTGATGACCAGCTTCGCCTTCATCATGGGCGTGGTCCCGCTGGTGCTGTCCAGCGGCGCCGGCGCGGAAATGCGCCATGCCATGGGCGTCGCGGTATTCAGCGGCATGCTCGGCGTGACCTTCTTCGGCCTGCTGCTCACCCCGGTGTTCTACGTACTGATTCGCGCCTTCGTGGAAAAACGCCAGGCGCGCAAACAACAGGCCCGTCTGCAGGAGGCCCAGGCATGAATTCGATGACTCACTTGGTGCCACGCACGCTGCTGATCTCAGCCCTGGCGCTGGCCATCAGCGCCTGCGCGGTCGGCCCGGACTACCAGGCGCCGCAGGATGCCACCTCGGTGTCGGCGCAAGCGGCCCAGGGCCGCTATGACACCGCCCGCTTCGAAGCGCAGTGGTGGCAACAATTCGACGACCCGACCCTGAATCAACTGGTCGATCAGTCGCTGCAGAACAACCGCGAGCTGCGCGTGGCCTACGCCCGGCTGCGCGCTGCCCGGTCGATTCGCGACGACGTCGCCAACGACCGTCTGCCCACCGTGACCAGCCGGGCCAGCAGCGAAATCGGCAAGGCCCAGCAGCCCGGCGTGACCGAGCAGCGGGTCAATGCCGAGCGTTATGACCTGGGCCTGGACATGGCCTGGGAGCTCGATCTGTTCGGTCGCATCCAGCGGCAGCTGGAAGCCAGCGAGGCGCAGATCGAAGTGGCCCAGGCCGACTATCAGCAGCTGCAGGTCAGCCTGATCGCCGAACTGGTCGACGCCTACGGCACCTTGCGTGGAGCGCAGTTGCGCGAAGGCATCGCCCGCTCCGATCTGCAGAACCAGCAGTCGTCTCGGGACATCATCGAACGTCGCCGCGAAGTCGGTATGGGCAGCGAGCTGGACGTGCTGCGCTCCGACGCCCGCCTGGCGGCCACCGAAGCGACGCTGCCGCAACTGCAGGCGCAGCAGGTGCGGGCGCGCAACCGCATTGCCACCCTGCTCGGCCAACGCCCGGAGCAACTCAGCGTGGACTTGGCGCCGCGCCCGCTGCCGGCCATTGCCAAGGCACTGCCGATCGGTGACCCGGGCGAGCTGCTGCGTCGCCGGCCGGACGTGCGCGCCGCCGAACGCGAGCTGGCGGCGGCTACCGCCCAGGTCGGCGTGGCCACGGCGGATCTGTTCCCGCGGGTCAGCCTGTCCGGCTTCCTCGGCTTTACCGCCGGCCGCGGCTCGCAGCTCGGCTCCTCGGCAGCGCGCGCCTGGGGCGTGGCGCCAACCATCAGCTGGGCCGCGTTCGACCTTGGCAGCGTCAGGGCCCGCCTGCGCGGCGCCGAAGCGGATGCCGACGGCGCCCTGGCGAGTTACGAGCAGCAGGTGCTGCTGGCCCTGGAGGAATCGGAGAACGCCTTCAGCGACTACGGCAAACGCCAGCAGCGTCTGCTGTCGCTGGTGCGCCAGTCCGAGGCCAGCCGCGCCGCCGCAGCCCAGGCCGCCCTGCAGTACCGCGAAGGCAGCGCTGATTTCCTCGTGCTGCTCGACGCCGAACGCGAACGCCTGGCCGCCGAAGACAGCCAGGCCCAGGCCGAGGTCGAGCTGTATCAGGGCATCGTCGCCATCTACAAGGCCCTGGGTGGCGGTTGGCAGCCGGCCTCCTGAATACCCTTTCCCTCCCGGCCGCTTGTCGGCCCCTGTTGCCCCACGCAGATGCCCCTCTGCGTGGGGATTTTTTGTGCTCAGGGTCCGAGTCGACCGCTGCCCATGTGGGAGCGCGCAGGGACGCCCAGTCCATGGGCGCGAAATCACCGGCATGGCCCATTCCCAAAGAAAATACCCATCGTCACTGAGCGCGATCGTATCCAGGCCCGCAAAAATGATGGATTTCATCGCAATCCTCGATTGCCCGGCACGCTGCCTTCCGGTACAAACGGCACCTTGTCGCCGTAGGCCCTCGCCCCTGGAGAATTGCATGTCCCGCCCCGCCCCGCTGTTGCTGCTGATCGCCCTGGCCAGCGTCCTGATGCTCGCCGGCGCCCTGATTGCCCAGCATGTATTCGGCTGGGAACCCTGCACCCTGTGCGTGCAGATTCGCCTGTGGCTATGCCTGACCGCCGTCATCGCCTTGCTGCTGAGCGCCGCCTCGGCAGCCCGCCAGACCTGGCTGGCGGTACTGCTGTGGCCGCTGCTGCTCGCCGCCAGCGGTATGGCGCTGATCGACAACGCCCACGTCACGCTGATCGAACTGGGCATCATGGAAAGCAGCAGTTGCTCACCCTTCCCGTTCTACTACCAGCAGTTGCCCTTGCACGAATACTGGCCTGGCGTGTTCATGAGCGGCGGCGTGTGCGGCATGAACGATTACAAGATTCTTGGCGTGCCGTTCACCGCGTGGACGCTGGCAAGCATCGCCGCGCTGTTCGTGCTGGTGCTGGTCACTCTGTGGCGCAGCATTCGCGGCACGCGCTGAGCCCTTATGCGCAAGGTACTGGTGCTCGGCTACGTGTGGCCGGAGCCGCGTTCGTCTGCCGCTGGCAGCCGCATGCTGGAACTGCTCGGGGTGTTTCGCTCCCAGGGCTGGCAGGTCACCTTCGCCAGCGCCGCGGCGTTGTCCAGCCATCGTGCCGACCTGGCCACGCTTGCGATCGAGGAGGTCGCCGTCGCCCTGAACTGCGACAGCTTCGATCGCTATGTCGCCAGCCACCAACCGGACCTGGTGCTGTTCGACCGTTTCTTCACCGAGGAGCAGTTCGGCTGGCGGGTGGAACGCGCCTGGCCTACGGCGCTGCGGGTGCTCGACACCAGTGACCTGCATTGTCTGCGCGACGCCCGCCACGCTTTGCTCAAGGCCAGCCAGCAGACCTGCGACAACGAAACTCAGCGGCAGCAGGTCGGGCCCGTACAGGCATCCCCGCAGCAGCTGTACGCGGCCATGGCGACCGGCGACATGGCCCAGCGCGAAGTGGCGTCGATCTACCGCTGCGACCTGACGCTGATGATTTCCGCGTTCGAGATGCAATTGCTGCAGGCGCAGTTCGGCGTGCCGGCGTGCCTCTTGCACGACTGCGCGCTGATGCTGATCCCGCCTGTGCTGGCCGACCTGCCCTTTGCCGAACGTGCGCATTTCCTGAGCATCGGCAATTTCCGCCATGCGCCCAACTGGGACGCCGTGTTGTGGCTCAAGCATACCCTTTGGCCATTGATTCGTGCACGCTTGCCCCAGGCGCAGTTGCACGTCCATGGCGCCTACCCACCGCCCAAGGCCACGGCGCTGCACAACCCCAGGCAGGGCTTTCACGTGCTGGGCTGGGTGGACGACGCGCATCGGGTGATGGCCCAGGCCCGGGTCTGCCTGGCGCCTCTGCGCTTCGGTGCGGGTATCAAGGGCAAGCTGGCCGATGCCATGGCCTGCGGTACCCCCAGCGTGACCACCCGTATCGGCAGCGAAGGCATGCACGGCGAGCTGCCCTGGCCGGGGCACGTGAGCGATGAGGCCCAGGCCTTTGCCGAGGCGGCCGTGCAGCTTCATGAAGACCCGGCGACGTGGTCGCAAGCGCGTAGCTACATCGCGCCGCTACTACAGCAGCGCTTCGATCGCCCGCGGCTCGGCGCCGAACTGCTCGCCCGGCTGGAGCAGTTACTGGAGACGCGCGAGCAGCATCGCCAGCTGAACTTCGTGGGCGCCATGCTGCGTCACCACCAGCACAAGAGCACCCAGTACATGTCCCAGTGGATCGCCGCGAAGAACGCCCGCGGCGGCTGATCCGGCGCAAGCTGGCATTTTGCCGCAGCCAGGACGGCTGTCACATATATGGCGCCATGATTGCAGTAGACTTCGCCTACAATCCTAAGCGGTTCCTACGGGCGCTAATGCCAACCGGCGTCCGACCGTGAAAACAGTCGACAAGAATAAGGTCATCCACATGCTGAAAAAGATCGCTGTCGCGGCCGTCTGTGCCCTGACACTCACCTCCTACGCCGCCGTTGCCCAGGAAAGCACGCTGGTAATCAAACTTTCCCATGTGGTGGCGGACGACACGCCCAAGGGCCAGGGCGCCCTGATGTTCCAACGCCTGGTCGATCAGCGTCTGGAAGGCAAGGTGCGGGTCGAGGTGTTTCCCAATTCGTCACTGTATGGCGATGCCAACGAGCTCGAGGCCCTGCGCAACAACGAGGTGCAGATGCTCGCGCCGTCGCTGGCCAAGTTCGACCAGTACACCAAGCAGTTGCAGGTGTTCGACCTGCCTTTCATATTCGATGACCTGGAGGCCGTCAATCGCTTCCAGAAGCGCGCCAAGGGGCGTCAGCTGCTGCGCTCGATGGAAGATCAGAACATCGTTGGCCTGGCCTATTGGCACAACGGCATGAAGCAGATGTCGGCGACCAAGGCCCTGCGCCTGCCAGGCGACGCCGCCGGCCTGAACTTCCGCATCCAGAATTCCAAGGTGCTCGATGCCCAGTTCGCCCAGCTGGGTGCGACCGCGGTGAAGATGCCCTTCGCCGAGGTCTACAAGGGCCTGCAGAGCGGTCAGGTACAGGGCGCTGAAAACCCCTGGTCGAACCTCTACAGCCAGCGCCTGCACGAGGTTCAGCCGTTCATCACCGAAACCAACCACGGCGTGCTCGACTACATGCTGATCAGCAACGCGCGCTTCTGGTACGCCATCCCTCACCAGATCCGCACCGAGCTGGAAGCGATCATCGACGAAGTCACCTATGCGGTGAACCGCCAGGCCGAAGAAGCCAACCAGGCCGATCGCCGCCGCATCGAAGCCTCCGGCAAGAGTCAGATCATCAGCCTTACCCCGGAACAGCGCCAGGCCTGGCGCGATGCGATGCAGCCGGTATGGCAACAGTTCGAGGCGGAGATCGGCAGCGACGTGATCAAGGCGGCTCAGGTAGTGAACCGCAAGCGCCACGATTGATCGGCATTCGAACGAAAGAGGCCCGCGTCATGCGGGCCTCATTGTTTTTGCCCCCAGGTTCAGGCGTGCTGCGCCCCTTCGAACCAGGCCAGTTTCTCCCTCAACAACACCACTTCCCCGACGATCACCAGAGTCGGGGCGTGCACTTCATGCCGTGCTACCAGGTCCGGCAAGTTGGCCAGGGTGCCGGTGAATACCCGCTGGTTTTCCGTGGTGCCCTGCTGGATCAGCGCCGCCGGTGTGCTGGCAGCGCGACCGTGGGCGACCAGTTGCTGGCAGATGGTCGGCAGGCCGACCAGGCCCATGTAGAACACCAGGGTCTGGCTGGAAGCCACCAGCTCCTGCCACGGCAGATCGGCGCTACCGTCCTTCAAGTGCCCGGTGACGAAACGTACCGACTGGGCATGATCGCGATGCGTCAGGGGGATGCCGGCGTAAGCCGAACAGCCGCTGGCCGCGGTGATGCCCGGCACCACCTGAAAAGGAATGCCGTGGGCCGCCAGTTGCTCGATCTCCTCGCCGCCACGGCCGAAGATGAACGGGTCGCCGCCCTTGAGGCGCAACACACGCTTGCCGGCCTTGGCCAGATCGATCAGGCGCCCGTTAATCTGCTCCTGGGGCACGGCGTGATCGGCGCGGCGCTTGCCCACGTAGATGCGCTCGGCATCACGGCGGCACAGCTCGACGATGGCCGGGGCGACCAGACGGTCGTAGAGCACCACGTCGGCCTGCTGCATCAGGCGCAACGCGCGGAAGGTCAACAGATCGGGATCGCCGGGGCCAGCGCCGACCAGGTACACCTCGCCCAGCGCCTGGGGCGCCGCGCCGTTGATCTTGTCTTCGAGCAGACGGCGGGCTTCACTGAGCTTGCCGGCGAATGCACTCTCGGCCACCGGGCCCTGGAATACGTCTTCCCAGAATACGCGGCGCTGCTGTACGTCGGGGAACAGGCTTTTGACCTGGGCTCGGAAGATTTTCGCCAACCCGGCCAACTGGCCATAGGTTGCCGGGATCCAGGTCTCGATCTTGGCGCGAATCAGGCGTGCCAGCACCGGCGCGTCGCCACCGCTGCTGACCGCGACGATCAGCGGCGAACGGTCGACGATGGCTGGGAAGATCACGCTGCACAGCGCTGGCGCATCGACCACGTTGACCGGAATGCCGAGGGCCTGGGTCTGCTCGGATATCTGCGCATTGAGCGGCACGTCGTCGGTCGCCGCGATGACCAGCGACACGCCTTGCAGGTCGCCCGCCTCGTAGCGACGCAGCAGCAACTGCCCTGCTCCTTGCTCGACCAGTTCGCGCAATTCGCTGACCACGTCGGGCGACACCACCCGTAATGTACCGCCGGCATCGGCCAGCAGCCGCGCCTTGCGCAAGGCGATTTCGCCACCGCCTACTACCAGCACGCGGCGGTTCTGCAGTTTGTGGAACAGGGGGAGGAAGTCCATAACAAGGCCTGCTTCAGTCGCCCACGGCAGCGACGGTAAAAAATGGCGGCCCCGAGACAACGCTCGGGGCCTGATCGGTACGGTGGATCGGGCGCGTAGCCGGCGCTCTATTGGTCCACCGTTGGCTCAGTAGAGCGCCCAAGCCTTCTCGCAAGCCCGCTTCAGATGACTTCGATGCCACCCATGTACGGCTTCAGCACCTCCGGTACGCGGATGGTGCCGTCGGCCTGCTGGTAGTTCTCCAGCACGGCCACCAGGGTACGGCCCACCGCCAGGCCGGAGCCGTTGAGGGTGTGCAGCAGCTCGGGCTTGCCGGTTTCCGGGTTGCGATAACGGGCCTGCATGCGGCGTGCCTGGAAGTCGCCACAGTTGGAGCACGAGGAGATTTCGCGGTACTTGTCCTGGCTCGGCACCCAGACTTCCAGGTCGTAGGTCTTGGTCGCGCTGAAGCCCATGTCGCCGGTGCACAGCGCGAGAACGCGGTACGGCAGCTCGAGCAGCTGCAACACTTTCTCGGCGTGGCCGGTCAGCTCTTCCAGTGCTTCGAAAGACTTGCCCGGCTCGACCACGTGAACCATCTCGACCTTGTCGAACTGGTGCTGGCGAATCATCCCGCGGGTGTCACGGCCCGATGCACCGGCCTCGCTGCGGAAGCACGGCGTATGGGCGACGAACTTCAACGGCAGTTGCTTGGCCTCGACGATCTCGCCGGCGACGATATTGGTCAGCGACACTTCGGCGGTCGGGATCAGGTAGAAGTCGGCTTCGCCTTCGCGGCTGATCTTGAACAGGTCTTCCTCGAACTTCGGCAGCTGGCCGGTGCCCTGCAGCGCGGGCGCCTGCACCAGGTAAGGCGTGTAGGCTTCCTCGTAACCGTGTTCGGCAGTGTGCAGGTTGATCATGAACTGCGCCAGGGCGCGGTGCAGACGGGCGATCGGCCCACGCAGCAGAGCGAAGCGCGCGCCGGACAGCTTGGCGGCGGTTTCGAAATCCAGCCAGCCGTGCTGCTCGCCGAGGCTGACATGATCCTGCACGGCGAAATCGAAGGCACGCGGGGTACCCCAGCGACGCACCTCGACGTTGTCGTCTTCATCGGCGCCCACCGGCACCGACTCGTGCGGCAGATTGGGGATACTCAGCAGCAGGTTGTCGAGCTCGACCTGGATGCCGTCCAGTTCGCGCTTGCCCGCTTCCAGCTCGTTGCCCATGCGGTCGACATCGGCCAGCAGTGGCGCGATGTCTTCACCGCGCTGTTTGGCCTGGCCAATGGACTTGGATCGACTGTTGCGCTCGGCCTGCAGTTGCTCGGTGCGGGTCTGAACGGACTTGCGCTGCGCCTCGAGGGCTTCGACGCGGGTCACGTCCAGTTCATAGCCACGGGTGGCCAGACGCTGGGCAATATCGTGCAGTTGGCTGCGCACCAGTTTGGAATCGAGCATTTCAGGTTCTCGTCGATCAGAGTTTGGTTAACGAAAGGCCTGCCCAGGTGGCGAGCAGGCCGCCCAGGACACTCACTGCCACATAGGCCAGGGCCAGTGGCGCCTGGCTGCCTTCAAGCAGGCGCAGGGTGTCCAGGGAAAACGAAGAAAATGTGGTGAAACCGCCCAGCACGCCGACGATCAGCCCTGCCCGAACGGGCAGCGGCACCTCGGGGCGCATCAGGAACAGGCCGTAGAGTACCCCGATCAGCAGGCAACCGACGAGGTTGACGATCAAGGTCGCGCCATAAAAATGCTGTGGCCAGTTGGCATTGACCCAGTTGCCGGTGAAAAACCGCGCCAGGGTGCCCAGGGCACCGCCGACGGCTACCGCGACGATGGTCGTGATCATGGCTTTCTCCGCTGCCGGGGGCTGTTGGCATCCTGGTTGGCCAGATGGGCCAGCTTGTCGCGAATTTTCAGTTCCAGGCCGCGCGGCACCGGCTCGTAATAGCGCCTAGGTTCGAGGTCTTCCGGGAAGTAGTATTCGCCGGCCGCGTAGGCGTCGGGCTCATCGTGGGCGTAGCGGTATTCGTCGCCGTAGCCGAGCTCCTTCATCAGCTTGGTCGGTGCGTTGCGCAGGTGCAGCGGCACCTCTCGCGAGCCATTCTCGGCGATATCACGCTTGGCGGCCTTGAAGGCCATGTACACAGCGTTGCTCTTCGGCGCACAGGCCAGGTAGACGATGGCCTGGGCCACGGCCAGCTCGCCCTCGGGACTACCCAGACGTTCCTGCACGTCCCAGGCGTTCAGGCACAGGGTCAGAGCGCGCGGGTCGGCGTTGCCGATATCCTCGCTGGCCATGCGCACCACGCGGCGGGCGATGTACAGCGGGTCGCAGCCGCCGTCGAGCATGCGTGCGAACCAGTACAGCGCACCGTCCGGGCTGGAGCCGCGAATCGATTTGTGCAGCGCGGAGATCTGGTCGTAGAACGCTTCGCCACCCTTGTCGAAACGCCGCCGCGTGTCGCCAAGCAGATCGAGCAGCAGCTCGGTGCTGATCTCACCGCCGTCCTCGGCCAGGTCAGCCGCGTTCTCGAGAAAATTGAGAAACCGCCGGCCGTCGCCGTCCGCGGCACTCTTGAGAATCTCGAAGCTTTCTTCCGGCAGCGTCAGGCGGCGTTCGCCAAGCCCTTTGGCCTCGTTCAGGGCACGGCCGACCAGCTTGCGCAGCGCAGCGTCGTCGAGGCTCTTGAGCACATAGACGCGGGCACGGGACAACAAGGCGTTGTTGAGCTCGAAGGACGGGTTTTCGGTGGTCGCGCCGATGAAGATCAGCGTGCCGTCTTCGACATAGGGAAGAAACGCGTCCTGCTGGGACTTGTTGAAGCGATGCACTTCGTCGACGAACAGGATGGTACGACGGCCATACTGGGCAGCATGCTGCTGGGCGACCTCGACGGCCTGGCGGATTTCCTTGACCCCGGACAGCACCGCGGAAATGGTCTCGAAATGCGCATCGGTGACCTGGGCCAGCAGGCGCGCCAGGGTGGTCTTGCCGACCCCGGGCGGGCCCCAGAAGATCATCGAGTGCAGGGCGCCCTGCTCCAAGGCTTCGCGCAGCGGTTTGCCGCGGGCCAGCAGATGCTCCTGGCCGACATATTCGTCCAGCGTGGTCGCCCGCAAACGGGCGGCCAGGGGCTGGGCGACGGGTGCGCTGCGAAACAGATCCACGACGACCTACTCTTGGATGACGTCCGCACCCTCGGGGATTTCGAAGCTGAACTGCTTGTCATCCAGAGGCTGGTTCATCTTCACGCTCATGAACAGGATGTTGGTGCGCTGGCCGATGCTGTCGATCAGTTGCATGTCGTTCAGCACGCCGTTGCGAAAGGACAGACGCAGGCTGTCGAACAGGGTGTCCTTGGACTTCGGCTTGAGGATGAAATCCACCACGTTGCCACCTTCCTTGAAGGTGATCTCGAAGTTTTCGCGAATCTGCGACACGTCGCCGGACAGCAGCAGCGCCGGCGTGTGGGTCAGGCGCTGGTCGAGGGACTGAATGGTGACCTGCTCCAGGTCCGGATCGTACAGCCAGACCTGCTTGCCGTCGGAAACCAGCAACTGTTCCATAGGCTCGTCGGTGTGCCAGCGGAACTGGCCCGGCCGCTTGAGTGCCAGCTCGCCGGCGGTTTCCTGCAGCTGGGTGCCGCTGCCGTCGAGCGACAGCTGGGAAAAGCGTGCGGTGATGGTCTGCGCCTGGTTGAGCAGCTCGGTCAGGCGTGTGACCGCCGCCTCGTCGTCAGCGTGGGCGAACAGGCTGGCCGTGGTGAGAACGGCAAGCAGCATCAGGCGAATCAGGCGCATGTGAATCCTCTGTCGGAGTTAATCGCGGCTCGAACCAGGTGCGATGACCTCGCGCGAGCCGTTGGTGTTCATCGGGGTGACGACGCCGGCCATTTCCATGGCTTCGATCATGCGAGCAGCGCGGTTGTAGCCGATCTTCAGTTTGCGCTGCACCGAAGAGATCGAGGCGCGGCGGCTCTCCAGTACGAAGTTGACCGCTTCGTCGTACAAAGGATCACTCTCGCTGTCTTCACCGCCCTCGCCGCCGCTGCCGCCGTCGAAGCCACCGCCGCCGCCTTCTTCGGCGCCGGCGAGGATGTCTTCGTTGTAATCCGGTGCGCCGCGCAGTTTCCAGGCCTCCACCACGCGGTGCACTTCGTCATCGGACACGAAAGCACCATGCACGCGGATCGGCAGGCTGGTGCCCGGCGGCATGTAGAGCATGTCGCCGTGGCCGAGCAGCTGCTCGGCGCCGCCCTGGTCGATGATGGTGCGCGAGTCGATCTTGCTCGATACCTGGAACGCCATACGGGTCGGGATGTTGGCCTTGATCAGGCCGGTGATCACGTCCACCGACGGGCGCTGGGTGGCGAGAATCAGGTGGATACCAGCCGCACGCGCCTTCTGGGCGATACGGGCGATCAGCTCTTCGACCTTCTTGCCGACGATCATCATCATGTCGGCGAATTCGTCGACCACCACCACGATGGTCGGCAGCGGCTTGAGCAGCGGTGCTTCGTCTTCCATGCTCTCGCGGCGATACAGCGGGTCGGCCAGCGGCTCGCCGGCCTCGATGGCGTCCTTGACCTTGCGGTTGAAACCGGCCAGGTTGCGCACGCCCATCTTCGACATCAGCTTGTAGCGGCGCTCCATCTCCGCCACGCTCCAGCGCAGAGCGTTGGCCGCCTCCTTCATGTCGGTGACCACCGGGCACAGCAAGTGTGGAATGCCCTCGTAGATCGAAAGCTCGAGCATCTTCGGGTCGATCATGATCAGCCGCGCGTCTTCCGGGCTCGACTTGAACAGGATCGACAGGATCATCGCGTTGACGCCCACCGACTTACCGGAACCGGTGGTACCGGCCACCAGCAGGTGCGGCATCTTCGCCAGGTCGGTGATCACCGGCTTGCCGCCGATGTCGTGGCCCAGGGCCAGGGCCACCGGCGACTTAGCGTCGTCGTATTCCGGGGTGGACAGCACTTCGGAGAAGCGCACGATCTGGCGGTTCTCGTTGGGAATTTCGATACCTACGGTGGTCTTGCCGGGAATCACTTCCACGACGCGCACGCTGGTTACCGCCAGCGAACGCGCCAGGTCCTTGGCCAGGTTGGAGATGCGGCTGACCTTGACACCGGCCGCTGGCTGGATTTCGTAGCGGGTGATCACCGGGCCCGGATGGATCGAATCCACCGTGACCTCGACGCCGAACTCCTTGAGCTTGATTTCCAGCAGATGGCCGACGCCCGCCAGGGACTCGGGCGAGTACTCGACCTTCTTGGCCTCGGCCGGGTCAAGCAGGGAAATGGGCGGCAAGGTGCCTTCCACGGCGCTGTCGACGAACAGCGGCACCTGCTTCTCCTTCTGCACGCGCTTGCTCGGCTCCGGCGCCTTGGGCGCCGCCGGTGCGGAAATCACCGGTGCCGGGCGACTCTCGCGCTCGGTCATGTGCTTGTTGAGCGACTCTTCGCGCTCGATCAGACGTTCCTTGACCTTGGCCTGTTCGCGGCGGTCCTTGACCACCGGGGCGGCGACGTCGTGCACGCGCTCGTCCACCTCGCGCAGCTGGGCGACCAGTTGCTTGCGATCCTGGCGCGCACTCCACCAGCGGTTGACCACGCTCTGCACCAGCTCCAGCAGGTCGAGGGTGATCTTGCCGGTCAGGTCCATGACCTTGAACCAGGACAGGTCGGTGAACACGGTCAGGCCGAACAGGAACAGGGCGATAAACAGCAGCGTGCTGCCCTGCACGTTGAGCGCGGAAACGGTCAGTTGCCCGAGGCTCTCACCCAGCGCGCCGCCGGCCGAGGCCGGCATGTTGGCGCCGCTGTGGAAATGAATGTAGGCCAGCGCCGCGCCGGAAAGCACCAGGAACACCAGGCCGATCAGCCGCCAGGAGAACAGCCAGCCGCTCCAATGCCACGGCTCGTGGCGCGCGCGAAACACCTGCAGGGCCTTGATGCCCAGCAGCAGCGGAAACAGGTAGGCGAAATAGCCTAGGGCCATGAACAATACATCGGCGAACCAGGCGCCGGCGCGCCCCGCTGCGTTGTGCACCTGCTCGACGTTGCTGGTGTGCGTCCAGCCCGGGTCGGCCGGATCGTAGGTGAGCAGCGCCATCCACACGTAGAGACACAGCGCTCCGAGAGCGATCAGGGCGCCCTCTTTGAGGCGATATGGCAATTGCTGACGCCAGGCCGGCGCCGGTGCTGTAGAGCTAGAGTTCTTCAAAACGCATCTGTTCCTGCGCTGCTAGCGCGCCGAATGATCGGTGGAGGACGAAACGCCGCCATTGTACGGCATGCCGCCGGTGCGTTGGGGAACCAATCGCCCCGCTGGCTCCCGCTTGTCCCGTGCTTCGGTGTAGCATAGCGGCCACTATTCGTCCGTGCGGCTCAATTTGAGCATGCATTCTCTTTTGTGACAAAGGCTTATGAGGTGTTTTTATGAGCGAAGTCAAGCATTCCCGCCTGATTATCCTGGGCTCCGGGCCGGCCGGTTACAGCGCCGCCGTATACGCCGCTCGTGCCAATCTGAAGCCCGTCATCATCACCGGCATTCAGCCTGGCGGTCAGCTGACCACCACCACCGAGGTCGACAATTGGCCGGGTGACGTGGAGGGGTTGACGGGACCAGGGCTGATGGAGCGCATGCAGAAACACGCGGAGCGCTTCGAAACCGAGATCATCTACGACCACATCCACACCGCCGAGTTGCAGAGCTGTCCGTTCACCCTCAAGGGTGACAGCGGCACCTACACCTGCGATGCGCTGATCATCGCCACCGGCGCTTCGGCGCAGTACCTGGGCTTGCCCTCCGAAGAAGCGTACGCCGGCAAGGGCGTGTCCGCCTGCGCGACCTGCGACGGCTTCTTCTATCGCAACCAGGTGGTGGCGGTCATCGGCGGCGGCAACACCGCCGTGGAAGAAGCGCTGTACCTGTCCAACATCGCCAAGGAAGTGCACCTGGTGCATCGCCGCGACAAGCTGCGCTCGGAGAAGATCCTGCAGGACAAGATCTTCGACAAGGCGGCCAACAGCAATATCAAGCTGCACTGGAACCACACCCTGGAAGAAGTGCTGGGCGATGCCACTGGCGTGACCGGCGCGCGCCTGCGCAGCACCCAGGACGGTACCACCAGCGACCTGCCACTGGCTGGCGTGTTCATCGCCATCGGCCACAAGCCCAATACCGACCTGTTCCAGGGCCAGCTGGAAATGCATGACGGCTACCTGCTGATCAAGGGCGGCAGCGAAGGCAATGCCACGGCCACCAGCATCGAAGGCGTGTTCGCCGCCGGCGACGTGGCCGATCACGTCTACCGCCAGGCCATCACCTCGGCCGGCGCGGGCTGTATGGCCGCCCTGGACGTCGAGAAGTTCCTCGACGACAACTGAGGCTCCGGGCGGGCTGACTCCCGCCCTCCCCCGCTGCGGTCTCGCCCATGCTTACCTGGTTGCAACGCGACTCCCTGACCTTTCCGCCGCTCGACAAGGCGCTGCGCGAACCCAACGGCCTGCTGGCCGCTGGTGGCGACCTGTGCGCCGAGCGGCTGATCGCCGCCTATCGGCACGGCTGCTTCCCCTGGTATCAGGACGGCCAGCCGCTGCTGTGGTGGTCACCCGACCCGCGCACCGTGCTGTTCCCCAGCGAATTGCATGTGTCGCGCAGCCTGCGCAAGGTCATCCGCCAAGGTCATTTTCAGGTGACCTTCGACCAGGCGTTCGCCGATGTCATACGCGCCTGCGCGGCGCCCCGCGACCACGCGGGCGGCACCTGGATCACCACGCCCATGCAACAGGCCTATGTCGAGCTGCACGAGCGCGGTGTGGCGCATAGCGTCGAGGTCTGGCAGGACCGGCAACTGGTCGGCGGGCTTTACGGGCTGGCCATGGGCAGGCTGTTCTTCGGCGAGTCGATGTTCAGCCGGGCCGACAACGCTTCCAAGGTCGGTTTCGCCAGGTTGGTCGAGCAACTCCAGGCCTGGCAGTTCGAACTGATCGACTGCCAGATGCCGACCCAGCACCTGCACAGCCTCGGCGCACGCGCGATCAGTCGCCAGGCGTTCGCCGGTTATCTGGAGCGTTTTCTGGATCAACCCAGCCTGGCCGACTGGCACGGCGCTGGCGACCGGTGACGAGCGCCGTTCTGGCTCGCAGCCCGGCACTGGCATACACTGATTCCAGGCCATTCCCGGGAGTCGATCATGACTGAGCTGGCTCGCCTGAAGTTCTACGCCACGCAACCCCATCCCTGCAGCTACCTGCTCGAGGAACAGGCCACCACGCTGTTTCTCGACCCCAGCCAGCCGATGGACGCGGACATGTATGCCGAGCTCTCCGAGCTGGGTTTCCGGCGTAGCGGCGATCATCTCTATCGCCCGCATTGTCAGCGCTGCACGGCCTGCGTGCCGGCGCGGATTCCGGCTGCCCGCTTTACTCCCAATCGGCAGCAGCGGCGCATCCTCAAACGTAATGAGTCGCTTGAGGTTCGTGCGGTAAGGCCTTGTTTCAACGAAGAATATTATCAACTCTATGCGCGCTACATCGAGCAGCGCCATGCCGACGGCGACATGTATCCACCCAGCCGCGAGCAGTTCTCCACGTTCCTGGTGCGCGACCTGTCGTTCTCCTGCTTCTTCGAATTTCGCGAACAGGGCCGGTTGCTCGCCATCGCCGTGACCGACGTATTGCCCAATGGTCTGTCGGCGGTCTACACCTTCTACGACCCGGACGAAGAGCGCCGCAGCCTGGGTCGCTACGCCATTCTCTGGCAAATCGGCGAAGCGCTGCGTCTGAACCTGCAGGCCGTATATCTTGGCTACTGGATCAGGAACTGCAGGAAGATGAACTACAAGACCCAGTACCGCCCCATCGAGCTCTTCGTCAATCAGCGCTGGGTCGCGCTGACTTGAAATCAACGGTTTTCCTGGCCTTTCGCTGCTGAAACAGAGGCAGCCCCTTGGCGTCAACCCTCGTTTTCAGGCACAATACCTGCCGCTTTTGCCTGGGGCCAGTTGCGCCGGGCCATTCTCTGGATACCGAGGGCTTTACTGCATGTCGAAAGAAGACAGCTTCGAAATGGAAGGCACTGTCGTCGACACCCTGCCCAACACCATGTTTCGCGTGGAGTTGGAAAACGGGCACGTCGTTACCGCGCACATCTCCGGAAAGATGCGCAAGAATTACATCCGCATTCTGACGGGTGACAAGGTTCGCGTAGAGCTGACCCCGTACGACCTGAGCAAGGGGCGCATCACCTATCGCGCTCGCTAACAGGGCAAGAGCACGATTCACTGCTCTGCTCCAGCGACCCAATAAAAAGCCCGGCATCGTTGCCGGGCTTTTTATTGGTTGCTTGCCTGGGGAGGCGGAGCGCAACGAGCGCTCCGTCAGCCCTCAGGCCATTTCTGCGGTAGTCTCGAAGTCGAACGTCAGTTCGCCGTTTTCCAGATTCACGTGCACCGTGCCGCCGTGCTCGGAAAGCTCCCCGAAGAGAATCTCTTCGGCCAGCGGACGCTTGATGCGATCCTGGATCAGGCGAGCCATCGGCCGCGCGCCCATCTGCACGTCGTAACCCTGCTCGGCCAGCCAGTCGCGCGCGGCATCGCTGACCTCGAGCATGACGCGCTTGTCCTCGAGCTGCGCCTGCAGCTCGATGAGAAACTTGTCGACGATGCTCTTGATCGTGTCGTGACTGAGACGGCCGAACTGGATGATGGTATCCAGACGGTTGCGGAACTCCGGCGTGAAGCTCTTCTTGATCACTTCCATGGCATCGGACGAGTGATCCTGGTAGCTGAAGCCGATCGAGGCCCGGGAGGCGGTTTCCGCGCCGGCGTTGGTGGTCATGATCAGGATCACGTTGCGGAAGTCCGCCTTGCGGCCGTTGTTGTCGGTCAGCGTGCCGTGGTCCATGACCTGCAGCAGCAGGTTGAAGACTTCCGGGTGCGCCTTCTCGATCTCATCGAGCAGCAGTACGCAATGGGGCTGCTTGGTGATCGCTTCGGTCAGCAAGCCGCCCTGGTCGAAACCGACGTAGCCGGGTGGCGCGCCGATCAGGCGCGACACGGTGTGCCGCTCCATGTACTCGGACATGTCGAAGCGCACCAGCTCCACGCCCAGCGCCTTGGACAGCTGGCGAGCCGCCTCGGTCTTGCCGACGCCGGTGGGGCCGGCGAACAGGAACGAGCCGACCGGTTTGTCCGGTGCCTTGAGGCCAGCCCGCGACAGCTTGATGGCGGTGGCCAGCGAATCGATGGCGGCGTCCTGGCCGAATACGGTCAGCTTGAGGTCGCGCTCCAGGTTGCGCAGCAATTCCTTGTCGGAGCTCGAAACGTGCTTCGGCGGAATACGCGCGATCTTGGCCACGATGTCCTCGACCTGCGGCACGTCGATGCGCTTGACGCGCTTCTCCTGCGGCTGCAGGCGCTGGAAAGCACCTGCTTCGTCGATCACGTCGATGGCCTTGTCGGGCATATGACGGTCATTGATGTAGCGCGAGGCCAGCTCCGCGGCTGCGCGCAGCGCTTCATCACTGTACTCGATGTCGTGGTGCTGCTCGAAGCGCCCCTTGAGGCCCTTGAGGATGCCAATGGTGTCCTCCACCGACGGCTCCACCACATCGACCTTCTGGAAGCGCCGCGCCAGCGCGCGATCCTTCTCGAAGATGCCACGAAATTCCTGGAAGGTCGTCGAGCCGATGCAGCGAATCTCGCCGGAAGACAGGGCCGGCTTGAGCAGGTTCGAGGCATCCATCACGCCGCCCGACGCCGCGCCGGCACCGATGATGGTGTGAATTTCGTCGATGAACAGGATGGCTTGCGGGCGCTTGCGCAGCTCGGTGAGCAGTGCCTTGAGGCGCTTCTCGAAGTCGCCGCGGTACTTGGTGCCGGCCAGAAGCGCGCCGAGATCCAGCGAGTAGACGACGCTGTCAGCCAGCAGGTCGGGCACCTGATTGTCGACGATGCGCTTGGCCAGGCCTTCGGCGATGGCGGTTTTGCCGACGCCAGCCTCGCCGACCAGCAGCGGGTTGTTCTTGCGACGGCGGGCGAGGATCTGCGCAACGCGCTCGACCTCGTGCTCGCGACCGACCAGCGGGTCGATGCGGCCCTGGCGCGCCAGCTCGTTAAGGTTGCTGGCGTAGGCGTCCAGCGGGTTGCTCGAGGAAGAGGACTCGCCGCCCTCTTCGTCCTGCATTTCCGGATCGGCTTCGGGCGAGGCGCCCTGCCCGGGTACCTTGGAAATGCCATGGGCGATGAAATTGACCACGTCGATACGGGCCACGCTCTGCTGCTTGAGCAGGAACACGGCCTGGCTTTCCTGTTCGCTGAAGATCGCCACCAGCACGTTGGCACCGGTGACTTCGCGCTTGCCGGAGCTCTGCACGTGGAATACCGCACGCTGCAGCACGCGCTGGAAGCCCAGCGTCGGCTGGGTTTCGCGCTCTTCATCGTGCTGAGGGATTAGCGGTGTAGTGGAGTCGATGAATTCCTGCAGGTCACTGCGCAGCTTGTCCAGGCTGGCACCGCAGGCGCGCAGCACGCTGGCTGCTGCTTCGTTGTCCAGAAGAGCCAGCAGGAGGTGCTCCACGGTCATGAATTCATGACGTTTCGCGCGGGCCTCCTTGAAGGCCAGGTTGAGGGTGACTTCGAGCTCTCGATTTAACATAGCTTCACCTCATGCCAAGCGGCCGGCGTTAACCGTCCTTCTCGATTTCACAGAGTAATGGGTGCTGGCTTTCACGCGCGTACTGGTTGACTTGCGTGGCCTTGGTCTCGGCAATGTCACGGGTGTAGAGCCCGCATACGGCGCGACCTTCGGTGTGCACGGTCAACATGATCCTGGTTGCCACCTCGCGATTGAGGTTGAAGAAGGTCTCGAGTATCTCGACCACGAAATCCATGGGGGTGTAGTCATCATTGAACAAGACCACCTTGTAGAGTGGGGGCGCCTGCAATGCCGGCTTGGACTCCTCGACGGCCAGGCCTGAAGAGTCGTCCTCATGCGGTGCGGGTCGATCCTGATTGAATGTTAGTCGAATCTGGCTACTTGCATGCATGCTGGATAAAAGGTTCGTGGGGGGTGAATGGAGCAGGCCACAAAAATCAGACCCGTTTATCGTCGTTTCGTGCGATGCCTTGACTATCGGCAAAAGGGTGTTACAACCAAAGGATACCCCTACGGGGCGAAAGGGCTTGCGTTCGCTGGGTGATCCCGTGAACGCTGGATCTAATGTGGATGATACTCCAGCAGTGGGGTTCCTTGCAGAGGGATATCAGCATGCTAAGTGGTAAGGTCAAGTGGTTCAACAACGCCAAGGGCTATGGATTCATCCTGGCCGATGGCCGAGATGAGGACCTGTTCGCCCATTACTCGGCCATTCAGATGGATGGGTACAAAACGCTGAAGGCCGGCCAGGCCGTCAGCTTCGATATCATTCAAGGCCCCAAGGGGCTCCACGCCGTGAACATCAGTACCGCCCAGGCCGTGCAGGATGCGCCTGCACCGGCTGCCAGCAAGGTGCAGGCGAGTGCGGTCGGAGCCTGACCCCTCACGCCACGAACGACCGGCCCCAGTGGCCGGTTTTTTTATCGTTGCGGCCAGGGTTCGCCGCTGTTCAAAGTGTTCAAGCCGAGGTTCGGCGATTTGGCGGCTGAGTGGTGGTAGCTGACGGCAGATCGCCTCTTGTGGGAACCGGGCATACCCATGATTTCGCGGGAACAGACCCCAGGCGTCCCCGCACGCTCCCACAGATACTGCATCAATTGCCGCATCTGCCCTGGCAACCTCACCAGCGTCGCCTGAAAAGGTCGTGAAGAGGTTCCAAGAGCAGTGCCGGGCCGATGAACGCTCATCTTCGCTACCGGTGCGAGCAACTTGGCACGTCGGTTTGATATACTCGGGCGCTGACTGAGTAGTCATAAGGGCGCCTTTGCCTGGAGTACGGCTTCCAGCACCCGTCGCGCGTGCCCTGTCAGGCGATCCAGATACCGCCATCAGGCAGCTGCGACACCCAACATCATCGGGATGGAACTTCGAATTCACCTCATTGATGCCGCGCTGTGGCCAGAAGCCACCTCACCCGGATCAGTGCCGTGCAAGTTCAGTAAAGAGAGAGTTAAATCAAATATGACCACACGCTCGAAGATCATTTACACCCTCACCGACGAAGCCCCTGCGCTCGCGACCTACTCCCTGCTCCCCATCGTCAAAGCCTTCACCGCCTCCTCCGATATCGCCGTCGAGACCCGCGACATTTCGCTGGCCGGCCGTATCCTGGCGCTGTTCCCCGAGTTTCTGACCGATGCTCAGAAACAGGGTGATCACCTCGCCGAGCTGGGCGCCCTGGCCACCACGCCAGAAGCCAACATCATCAAACTGCCGAACATCAGTGCCTCGGTACCGCAGCTCAAGGCCGCCATCAAGGAATTGCAGAGCCAGGGTTACGCCCTGCCCGACTACCCGGACGCCGACGACAGCGAGCAGGCGCGCGATATCCGCAGCCGCTACGACAAGGTCAAGGGCAGCGCCGTGAACCCGGTCCTGCGCGAAGGCAACTCCGACCGCCGCGCACCGCTGTCGGTCAAGAACTATGCTCGCAAGCACCCGCACAAGATGGGCGCCTGGGCTGCCGACTCCAAATCCCATGTCGCGCACATGGAAAGCGGCGACTTCTACGGCAGCGAGAAAGCGGCCCTGATCGACGCCAAAGGCAGTGTGAAGATCGAACTGGTTGGCGCTGACGGCAGTGCCACCGTGCTGAAAGAAAAAACCGGCGTGCTGGCTGACGAAGTCCTGGATTGCTCGGTACTGAGCAAGAAGGCCCTGCGCAGCTTCATCGCCGCCCAGATCGAAGACGCCAAGAAGCAAGGCGTGCTGTTCTCGGTGCACCTCAAAGCCACCATGATGAAGGTCTCCGACCCGATCATCTTTGGCCAGATCGTCGCCGAGTTCTACAAGTCGGCCCTGGAGAAGCACGCGGCTGCCCTGCAGGAAGCCGGCTTCAACCTGAACAACGGCATTGGCGACCTGTACGCCAGCATCAAGAAGCTGCCAGCCGACAAGCAGGCCGAGATCGAAGCCGACATCAACGCCGTCTACGCCGATCGCCCGGCGCTGGCGATGGTCAACTCCGACAAGGGCATCACCAACCTGCACGTGCCGAGCGACGTGATCGTCGACGCCTCGATGCCGGCGATGATTCGCGACTCGGGCCGTATGTGGAACACCGCGGGTGAACTGCAGGATGCCAAGGCCGTGATCCCGGATCGCTGCTACGCCGGTATCTACCAAGCCGTGATCGAAGACTGCAAGGCCAATGGCGCCTTCAACCCGACCACCATGGGCAGCGTGCCGAACGTTGGCCTGATGGCGCAGAAAGCCGAAGAGTACGGCTCCCACGACAAGACCTTCCAGATCCAGGCCGCCGGCGTGGTTCGCGTCAGCGATGCCAACGGCAAGGTACTGATGGAGCAGAAGGTCGAGGAAGGCGACATCTTCCGCATGTGCCAGACCAAGGACGCGCCGATCCAGGACTGGGTCAAGCTGGCCGTCAACCGCGCCCGTCTGAGCAACACCCCGGCGGTGTTCTGGCTGGACCCGGCTCGCGCCCACGACGCCGAAATGATCAACAAGGTCGAGAAGTACCTGAAGGATCACGACACCAGCGACCTGGACATCCGCATCCTCGCACCGGTCGAAGCCATCAAGTTCTCCCTGGCCCGTATCCGCGAAGGCAAGGACACCATTTCGGTGACCGGCAACGTGCTGCGCGACTACCTGACCGACCTGTTCCCGATCATGGAACTGGGCACCAGCGCCAAGATGCTGTCGATCGTGCCGCTGATGAACGGCGGCGGCCTGTTCGAAACCGGCGCTGGCGGTTCGGCGCCCAAGCACGTGCAGCAGTTGGTCGAAGAGAACTTCCTGCGCTGGGATTCCCTGGGTGAGTTCCTCGCTCTGGCTGCTTCCCTGGAGCACCTGGGCAACACCTACGACAACCCGAAAGCACTAGTGCTGAGCAAGACTCTGGACCAGGCCACCGGCCAGTTCCTCGACAACGACAAGTCGCCGGCGCGCAAGGTTGGCGGCATCGACAACCGTGGCAGCCACTTCTACCTGGCGCTGTACTGGGCCCAAGCCCTGGCAGCCCAGAGCGAAGACGCCGCCCTGCAGGCGCAGTTCGCACCACTGGCCAAGACCCTGACCGACAACGAAGCCAAGATCGTCGCCGAGCTCGGCGCGGTACAAGGCAAGTCGGCAGAAATCGGTGGCTACTACGCACCGGACAAGGCGCTGACCGAAAAAGTCATGCGCCCGAGCGCGACCCTCAACGCAGCCCTGGCCTCGCTGGCTTGAGCAACGTGCTGATCTAGCGACACCGACAACCCCGGCCTTGCGCCGGGGTTGTCGTTTTCAGAATTCGAAAAGGAGTCAGCATGACCTGGCACGCACACGTCACCGTCGCCACCATCGTCGAGCACGAGGGGCGCTTTCTGTTCGTCGAGGAGCTCAAGGGTGGGCGCCTGGTGCTCAATCAGCCGGCCGGCCACCTGGAACCGAAGGAGAGCCTGCAGCAGGCAGCCGTGCGCGAGACGCTCGAGGAGACCGGCTGCGACGTCGAGCTGACCGGCGTCACCGGCATCTACCTGTACACCGCACCGAGCAACGGCGTGACCTATCAGCGCATCTGCTTCGTCGCCAACCTGGTTCGGCACCATGCCGAGCGTGCGCTGGACAGCGACATCAGTGGCATCCGCTGGCTCACGTACGACGAACTGTTGGCCGAGCGCGACCGCCTGCGCAGCGAGCTGGTACTGCGCTGCCTGGATGACTACCTGGCGGGCGCCCGCTTCCCCCTTGCCCTCATCCATGACCCCATGTGAAAACCGGCCATGCGCGGCAGACTGAAACGCACCGCGCATCCTGTTAGAATCTCGCCCCTTTGAAGCCCGTATTGATCCCGACCATGCAAGATCCAGCTACCCAGCGCGTCATCGTCGGCATGTCCGGCGGTGTCGACTCCTCCGTCTCGGCCCTGCTCCTGCTCGAAGCGGGCTATCAGGTCGAAGGCCTGTTCATGAAGAACTGGGACGAAGACGACGGCACCGAATACTGCACTGCCATGGACGACCTGGCGGACGCCCAGGCCGTGTGCGACCGCATCGGCATCAAGCTGCACACCGCCAACTTCGCCGCCGAGTACTGGGACAACGTGTTCGAGCACTTCCTGGCCGAGTACAAGGCCGGGCGCACGCCCAACCCGGACATCCTCTGCAACCGTGAAATCAAGTTCAAGGCGTTCCTCGACTACGCCCTGATGCTCGGTGCCGACCTGATCGCCACCGGCCATTACGTGCGCCGCCGCGATATCGACGGGCGCAGCGAACTGCTCAAGGGCCTGGATCCGAACAAGGATCAGAGTTACTTCCTGCACGCCGTTGGCGGCGAGCAGATCGCCAAGACGCTGTTCCCGGTCGGCGAACTGGAGAAGCCCGAAGTGCGAGCGATTGCCGAGAAGTACGAGCTGGCCACCGCCAAGAAGAAGGATTCCACCGGTATCTGCTTCATTGGCGAGCGCCGTTTCAGCGACTTCCTCAAGCAGTACCTGCCGGCGCAGCCAGGCAACATCGAAACCACCGAGGGTGACGTGATCGGCAAACATCACGGCCTGATGTACCACACCATCGGCCAGCGCCAGGGCCTGGGCATCGGCGGCCTCAAGGATGCCGGCGACGAGCCCTGGTACGTGCTGCACAAGGACCTGACCCGCAACGTGCTGATCGTCGGCCAGGGCAACGAGCATCCCTGGCTGTTTTCCCGCGCCCTGCATGCCTCGCAGATCTACTGGGTCAACCCCGTGGCGCTCGATGCCCCTCGGCGCCTGACCGCCAAGGTGCGTTACCGCCAGGCTGACCAGGCCTGCACCCTGGAGCGCACCGCCGATGGCTACCGCGCTACGTTCGAGCAACCCCAGCGTGCGGTCACGCCCGGGCAGTCCGTGGTGTTCTATGACGGTGACGTCTGCCTCGGCGGCGGCGTGATCGAGAACGCCGAACCCTGGAGCGAGGGCGCACCGCGATGAACCCCATTCAAGAGCAGCTGATCGCCCTGGGCGCGGTGTTTCAGGCCGCGGTGATGGTCGACAAGATCGCCAAGACCGGCCAGGCCGCCGAAAGCGAAGTGACCTGCCTGATCAACAGCCTGCTGGTGCGCGACGCCAACGGCACGCTGGACGTGTACGGCGGTGATGACCTCAATCTGCGCGACGGTTACCGCGCCCTGGTCAGCGCCCTGGAGCGCGACCCCACCAGCCTGCAACGCGAGCCGCTGCGCTACGCCCTCGCCCTGCTCGGTCTGGAGCGGCAGCTCGACAAGCGCGGCGACCTGCTGCAACTGATGGGCAATCGCCTGGATCAGATCCAGAGCCAGGCCGACCACTTCGGCATTGGCCACGAGAACGTCATTTCCTCCTGTGGCGCGCTCTACCAGGACACCATCAGCACCTTCAAGCAGCGCATTCAGGTGCAGGGCGACAGCCGCTTCCTGCAACAACCGGCCAATGCCTCGAAGATTCGCGGCCTGCTGCTCGCCGGGATTCGCTCGGCACGCCTGTGGCGCCAACTGGGCGGGCATCGCTGGCAGCTGGTATTCAGCCGTCGCAAATTGCTGCGCGAACTCTATCCGATGTTACGTGGCTAAGGCAGGCTTCAGGTTAGGTTTTCGTTGCAAGTAATTGGTTTTAAAGATTTTCTAGTTTGAAGTGCCTGCCCATCAATCGCTTTTACCTGCAGCTTGCAGCCTGCAGCGTGCGCCTTCATGTATGATATGCGCCCTTTTCAACGCCCGACTGTCCGAGAACGCCTCCCATGCAGCTTTCCTCGCTCACCGCGGTTTCGCCCGTAGACGGCCGCTATGCCGGCAAAACCAGCGCCCTGCGCCCCATTTTCAGCGAATACGGCCTGATCCGTTTCCGCGTCCAGGTGGAAGTCCGCTGGCTGCAGCGCCTCGCCGCCCATGAGGGCATCAGCGAAGTCGCGCCCTTCTCTGCCGAAGCCAATGCCCTGCTCAACGAGCTGGCGGAAAACTTCGCCGTCGAGCACGCCGAGCGCGTCAAGGACATCGAGCGCACCACCAACCACGACGTCAAAGCCGTGGAATACCTGCTCAAGGAGCAGGCTGCCAAGCTGCCAGAGCTGGACAAGGTCAGCGAGTTCATCCACTTCGCCTGCACCAGCGAGGACATCAACAACCTGTCCCACGCCCTGATGCTGCGCGAAGGCCGTGACACCGTGCTGCTGCCGCTGATGCGTCAGATCGCTGCCTCCATCCGCGAGCTGGCGGTCAAGTTCGCCGACGTGCCGATGCTGTCGCGCACCCACGGCCAACCGGCATCGCCGACCACCCTGGGCAAGGAGCTGGCCAACGTCGTCTATCGCCTCGAGCGGCAGATCACCCAGATCGCTGCCGTGCCGCTGCTGGGCAAGATCAACGGCGCCGTGGGCAACTACAACGCTCACCTGTCGGCCTACCCGCAGGTCGACTGGGAAGCCAACGCCCGCCAGTTCATCGAAGGTGACCTGGGCCTGCAGTGGAATCCCTACACCACGCAGATCGAGCCCCACGACTATATCGCCGAACTGTTCGACGCCATCGCGCGCTTCAACACCATCCTCATCGACTTCGATCGCGATATCTGGGGCTACATTTCCCTCGGCTATTTCAAGCAGAAGACCGTCGCTGGCGAGATCGGCTCGTCGACCATGCCGCACAAGGTCAACCCGATCGACTTCGAGAACTCCGAAGGCAACCTCGGTATCGCCAATGCGCTGTTCCAGCACCTGGCCAGCAAGCTGCCGATCTCGCGCTGGCAGCGTGACCTGACTGACTCCACCGTACTGCGCAACCTCGGTGTCGGTTTCGCCCACAGCGTGATCGCCTACGAAGCAAGCCTCAAGGGAATCAGCAAGTTGGAGCTCAATGCTGGGCGTATTGCTGAAGATCTGAACGCCTGCTGGGAAGTGCTCGCCGAACCGATCCAGACCGTCATGCGTCGCTACGCCATCGAGAACCCGTACGAGAAGCTCAAGGAGCTGACGCGCGGCAAGGGCATCACGCCCGAGGCGCTGCTGGCCTTCATCGACGCGCTGGACATGCCCGCTCCTGCCAAGGAAGAGCTCAAGCAGCTCACCCCGGCCAACTACATCGGCAACGCCGTGGCTCAGGCCAAGCGCATCTGACCGACGGGTACGCCCGAGAACGCCCGGCTGACGCCGGGCGTTTCTTTTTATACGCACCGATAAATATCAAGGACTTACAAATGAATCCTGATGCTCCTCTTCAGCTATTGGGTGGCCTGAGCGCACGCGAATTCCTGCGCGACTACTGGCAGAAGAAGCCCTTGCTGGTGCGCCAGGCCATCACCGATTTCGAGAGCCCGATTTCTCCCGATGAACTGGCTGGCCTGGCCCTCGAGGAAGAGGTCGAGTCGCGCCTGGTGCTCGAACATGGCGAAACCCCGTGGGAAGTTCGCCGCGGCCCGTTCGCCGAGGATGCGTTCGCCGACCTGCCGGAGCGTGACTGGACCCTGCTGGTGCAGGCCGTCGACCAGTTCGTGCCCGATGTGGCCGAGCTGCTGGAGCAGTTCAAGTTCCTGCCCAAATGGCGGATCGACGACGTGATGATCAGCTTCGCCACGCCAGGTGGCGGCGTTGGCCCGCACTTCGACAACTACGACGTATTCCTGCTGCAGGCCCATGGCCGCCGCCGCTGGCAGATCGGCCAGATGTGCGACGCCCAGAGCCCGCTGCTGCCGGATCTGGACATGAAGATCCTGGCTCAATTCGATCAAACTGAAGAATGGGTGCTCGAGCCCGGCGATATGCTCTATCTGCCGCCGCTCCTGGCCCACTGTGGCACCGCCGAGGACGATTGCATGACTTATTCCGTGGGTTTCCGCGCACCCAGCGCGGCCGAAGTTCTGACCCATTTCACTGACTTCCTTGGCCAGTTCCTGCCGGACGAAACGCGCTACAGCGACGCCGGCACCGCGCCGACCAGCGACCCGCACGAGATCCAGCGTGACGCCCTCGAACGCCTCAAGGCGCTGCTCGCCGAGCACATGAGCGATGAGCGCCTGCTGATGACCTGGTTCGGCCAGTTCATGACCGAGCCCAAGTACCCGGAGCTGGTCGAAGGCATCGAGATCGACGAGGACGGCTTCCTCGATCAGCTCGAGGACGGCGCCATTCTGGTTCGCAACCCGAGCGCGCGCCTGGCCTGGTCGGAAGTCGGCGATGGCCTGGTGCTGTTCGCCAGTGGGCAGAGCCGCCTGGTCTCCGCCAGCCTGCGCGAATTGCTGAAGATGATCTGCTCGGCCGACGCCCTGCATCTGGAAAACCTCGGCCCATGGCTGGGCAACGACGAGGCCCGCGAGCTGGTGCTCGAACTAGCCAAGCAAGGAAGCCTGGAGTTTGCTGCCGATGAATGACCTGCACGTACGCATCGCCGACTGGCACAAGGATTACGAAGAGCTGCATCGCATCCGCGAAACCGTCTTCGTCGCTGAACAGGCCGTGCCGCCTGAACTGGAATGGGACGCCGAAGACAGTGATGCCGTGCATTTTCTCGCCTGCGAAGGCGACTACCCGATCGGTACGGCGCGCCTGCTCGCCGACGGCCAGATCGGCCGGGTAGCGGTACTCAAGGACTGGCGCGGCCTGAAGGTAGGCGAAGCCCTGCTGCAGGCGGTGATCGCCGAAGCGGAAAAACGTGGTCTGAGCCAGCAAATGCTCAGTGCCCAGGTGCAGGCGACGCCGTTCTATGAAAAGCTGGGCTTCACTGTAGTGAGCGAGGAGTACCTGGAAGCCGGTATCCCTCACGTCGACATGGTGCGCAGCAGCTGATCTCAGCCGTGGCACACCGGTGCCACAGAGGTCAGCATGAACGACGAACACACGCCCGCCGATCTCGAGCCCATCGAGTTCGAGTCGCCCGGGCGTTTCACCCTGCACAACCCGGACAGCCCCCTGCCGCAGCCGGCCGCCTGGGAGCCGGCACCCTTCGTGCTCGGCAGCGAGTCGGCCATGCAGCGTTTCAGCCTGCCCGACCAAGCCCGCAGCCACGCCCTGGCGATGATGCAGCAGGCCAGGCGCACGCTGTGCCTCTATAGCCCCGATCTCGAACCCTGGCTCTACCATCACAGCAGCATTCACGCAGCCTGTAGCGATTTTCTGTTGCGCCATCGCCACAGCAGCCTGCGCATCCTGGTGTGCGACAGCAGCCGCGCGGTTCGTGACGGGCACAGACTCATCGCCCTGTCGCGAAAACTGCCCAGCCACCTGCACATTCGCCGCTGCCATCCGGATTACCCTGTTCCTGAGGGCGCCTTTCTGCTGGCTGACGACCAGGGCGTGCTGATGCGCCCGGAGCCGGATCAGTTCGGCGGCTATGCGAATTACCAGGACGCCGCCCGTGTGCGTCAGTTGCAGCGGCTATTCGACCAGACCTGGGATACCAGCATCACCGATTCTGACTTGCGAAGTTTTCTGCTATGAAGAGATTTCTTGCCATGAAACGACATTTTCTCGGCGCCGCCCTGCTCGCCCTAAGCCTCTCGGCGCTGGCCGCCACCGAAGTCATTCCACTCAACTACCGCACCGCAGGCGACCTGCTGCCCGTGGTGCAATCTGCACTGGGCAACGACGGGCGGGTGAGCGCCTACGGCAACCAGCTGATCGTCAATGCGTCGCCGGCGAAGATCGAGGAGGTGCGCGCCCTGCTCGGCCAGCTCGACACCCAGCCGCGGCGCTTGCTGATCAGCGTCGACACCAGTGAATCGACCTACCGCGACGATCGGGGTTACGGGGTCGACGGCAGCATCAGCGCCGGCAATGGCCGCGTGGAAATCGGCCGTGGCGAAGTCGACGGTCGCGACCAGGCGCGCATCATTCGCCGCAGCACCGACAGCCGCGGCGGCGGCACGCAGCAGGTGCAGACCAGCGAGGGTTACCCGGCGCTGATCCAGGTTGGCCAGAGCGTGCCGGTGACCACCAGCAGCCGCGGCCCTTACGGCCAGGTGTACAACAACACCGAGTACCGCAACGTCACCCAGGGTTTCTACGTCACCGCCAGCCTGGCGGGTGAGATCGTGCACCTGGATATCAGCAGCAACCGTGACCGAGTCAGCCAGCAGCAACCCGGCGTTATCGACATCCAGCAAGCCGACACCCGGGTCAGCGGACGGCTCGGCGAGTGGATCACTATCGGCGGCAGCAGCGAGCAGAGTCAGGCCGACCGCAGTGGCGTTCTGCGCCGCTACTCGACCGAAGGCCGCGACGACATGAGCATGCGCGTGAAGGTCGAGGTGATCAACTGAAAGCCCCGTAAAACGTGACCATACGGTCGATCTAAGACTTATGTAGTACTCCTAAAAAAACACTACAAAAACGATTGACGAACATTTTCGCCGGTCGCATGATTGCCTCGCTCCCGCTAATCAGGGGTTCTGGAAACGGAACCTCCGGGTCAGTCTCCGCTTACCGCAGGGATCGATTCGTGTTGTTACGCCCACAAGGCAGCTCGACGAGATGGCGACTGGAACGAGGTTGTCCTGAGGGACGGGGAAGCGTTTCACGCATCGAACGGCACAGTGCCAAGGGCGTCCACGGGCCTGCACGCACTACCGCTCGCCTACCCGGCGGCGGGCACACGACGCGCTTCGTCCACCCGGCCACGGCCCTCCTCTTTTCCGGTTTCCTCTCAACGTCTGCGGTGAGCTCGCGCCGAGCCTGCGCTTCCATGCGCGATGCCCGGTGCTCGACCAAACACACACTTGAAGGATTGACCATGTCAGCTTACGAAAACGACATCAAAGCCGTTGCCGCCCTGAAAGAAGCCGCTGGCAGCAGCTGGAGCGCTATCAACCCGGAATCCGTCGCTCGTATGCGCGCCCAGAACCGCTTCAAGACTGGCCTGGATGTAGCCAAGTACACCGCGGCCATCATGCGCAAGGACATGGCCGAGTACGACGCCGACTCGTCCGTCTACACCCAGTCGCTGGGCTGCTGGCATGGCTTCATCGGCCAGCAGAAACTGATTTCCATCAAGAAGCACCTCAAGACCACCAACAAGCGCTACCTGTACCTGTCCGGCTGGATGATCGCCGCGCTGCGTTCCGATTTCGGCCCGCTGCCGGATCAGTCCATGCATGAGAAGACCGCGGTCGCCGCACTGATCGAAGAGCTGTATACCTTCCTGCGCCAGGCCGACGCCCGTGAGCTGGACCTGCTGTTCAGCGCTCTCGATGCGGCTCGCGAGTCGGGCGATCGTGCCAAGCAGAGCGAGATCCAGGCGCAGATCGACAATTTCGAAACCCACGTGGTGCCGATCATCGCTGACATCGATGCTGGTTTCGGCAACCCCGAGGCCACCTACCTGCTCGCCAAGAAGATGATCGAAGCCGGCGCCTGCTGCATCCAGATCGAGAACCAGGTTTCCGACGAGAAACAGTGCGGCCATCAGGACGGCAAGGTCACCGTGCCCCATTCCGACTTCCTCGCCAAGATCAACGCGGTGCGCTATGCCTTCCTAGAGCTGGGCGTAGACGACGGCGTGATCGTCGCCCGTACCGATTCCCTGGGTGCCGGCCTCACCAAGCAGATCGCCGTGACCAACGAGCCGGGCGACCTGGGCGACCAGTACAACTCGTTCCTGGATTGCGACGAAATCAGCGCGGCCGAACTGAAGAACGGCGACGTGGTGATCAACCGTGAAGGCAAGCTGCTGCGGCCCAAACGCCTGCCGTCCAACCTGTTCCAGTTCCGCAAGGGTACCGGCGAGGATCGCTGCGTACTGGACAGCATCACCTCGCTGCAGAACGGCGCGGACATGATCTGGATCGAAACCGAGAAGCCCCATGTCGGCCAGATCAAGGCCATGGTCGATCGCGTTCGCGAAGTGATCCCCAACGCCAAGCTGGTCTACAACAACAGCCCGTCGTTCAACTGGACACTGAGCTTCCGCCAGCAGGTGTTCGATGCCTTCGTTGCCGATGGCAAGGACGTATCGGCCTACGATCGCGCCAAGCTGATGAGCGCCGAGTACGACGAAACCGAACTGGCCCAGGTTGCCGACGAGAAGATCCGCACCTTCCAGCGCGACGGTTCGGCCAATGCCGGCATCTTCCACCACCTGATCACCCTGCCGACCTACCACACGGCCGCGCTGTCCACCGACAACCTGGCCAAGGGCTACTTCGCCGATCAGGGCATGCTGGCCTACGTCAAGGGCGTGCAGCGTCAGGAGATCCGTCAGGGCATCGCCTGCGTCAAGCACCAGAACATGGCGGGCTCGGACATCGGCGACAACCACAAGGAGTACTTCGCCGGTGAAGCGGCCCTGAAGGCTGGCGGCAAGGACAACACCATGAATCAGTTCCACTGAGAACTGGCACCGCGCCCGGACATATGTTTCGAGCCTCAGCCCCGGCAGCGATGCCGGGGCTTTTTTATTGGCAACTATGGCGCGCAGCTTTAATGACGTTAGTTATCGAGGTAAGCCGCTAGGCGAAGCGTTAAAAGAATGAATTCTCAAATGACATATATTCGCATTGAAGCGACCTTTACTTCCCACTACATATAACTTGCTGGAGCTGCCAAAGTTTTCGCCTTGTTTTGTAGCTCGTTGATTTGCGTGGCTTTCTGAAAAACGGCCGATTGCAGGCATGCGACGTTTTATTATTTTTTTGCGCTGAAAAATTTACTTACACCCAATACAGGCATAACATTATGCGAATTGATTCAAGGCATTTAATGCCTTGCCATAATTTTAAATCGTGCGTTAAGCCGTTCCTTGCCTGAGGAGCCCCGGCATGCTGGAAGCAAGCAGTTCCCTGTCCCATAACTGGGCGTTGGCCGTTTTTCTGCTGGGCGTCGTTGGCCTGTGTGCCTTCATGATGGGTGTCTCCAGCCTGCTGGGCAGCAAAGCCTGGGGGCGCAGCAAGAACGAGCCCTTCGAATCGGGCATGCTTCCCACCGGCAGTGCGCGCCTGCGCTTGTCCGCCAAATTCTATCTGGTCGCGATGCTCTTCGTGATCTTCGACGTCGAAGCCCTCTTTCTCTTCGCCTGGGCCGTCTCCGTTCGCGAAAGCGGCTGGGCCGGCTTTATCGAAGCAGCCGTTTTCATAAACATTCTGTTGGCAGGTCTTGTCTACCTTTGGCGTATCGGTGCGCTGGATTGGGCACCCGAGAGTCGTAAGGCTCGGCAGGCGAAGCTGAAACAATGAGGCTTTGGCGATGCAATACAAACTCACTCGGATCGATCCGGATGCTCCCAACGAGCAATACCCGATCGGCAAGCGGGAGGTCGTTACCGACCAACAGCTAGAAGACGAAGTGCATAAGAACATCTACATGGGGAAACTCTCGGATGTTCTCAGCGGTGCGGTGAACTGGGGTCGCAAGAACTCCCTGTGGCCGTACAACTTCGGGCTTTCCTGCTGCTACGTGGAAATGACCACTGCCTTCACCGCGCCGCACGACGTCGCGCGATTCGGCGCCGAGGTAATCCGAGCGTCCCCGCGCCAGGCCGACTTCATGGTCATCGCCGGCACCTGCTTCATCAAGATGGCGCCGGTCATCCAGCGTCTCTATGAGCAGATGCTCGAACCCAAGTGGGTCATCTCCATGGGCTCGTGCGCCAATTCCGGCGGTATGTACGACATCTACTCGGTCGTTCAGGGTGTCGACAAGTTCCTTCCTGTCGACGTTTACATTCCCGGTTGCCCGCCCCGGCCCGAGGCATTCCTGCAAGGCCTGATGCTGCTGCAGGAGTCCATCGGTCAGGAGCGCCGCCCGCTGTCCTGGGTCGTTGGCGATCAAGGCGTTTACCGCGCCGAGATGCCTTCCCAGAAAGAACAGCGCCGCGAGCAGCGTATTGCGGTTACCAACCTGCGTTCCCCTGACGAAGTCTGAGTCCTGCTTCCTTATAAAAGCCGGACTCACTCTCACCGTTGACCGATAGCGATCGAGACCATGACTGCAGACACCATCGTGTCCATTGCGCCGTACAAGGCGGACGACCAAGACGTCGTCGTTGAGCTTCAATCCCGTTTTGGCGCCGACAGCTTCACGCTGCAGGCCACCCGTACCGGCATGCCGGTGATCTGGGTCGGCCGCGACAAGCTCGTCGACGTGCTGCGCTTCCTGCGCCAGACCACCCGCCCCTACGTCATGCTGTATGACCTGCACGGCGTCGACGAGCGCCTGCGCACCCAGCGTCGCGGCCTGCCGGACGCCGACTTCACCGTGTTCTATCACCTCATGTCGCTGGAGCGTAACAGCGACGTGATGATCAAGGTGGCGCTGCGCGAGGGCGACCTCAACCTGCCGTCCGTAACCGGCATCTGGCCGAACGCCAACTGGTACGAGCGCGAGGTGTGGGACCTGTACGGCATCCACTTCACCGGCCACCCGCACCTGACCCGGATCATGATGCCGCCGACCTGGGAAGGTCACCCGCTGCGCAAGGACTACCCGGCGCGCGCTACCGAATTCGACCCGTTCAGCCTGACCCTGGCCAAGCAGCAGCTCGAGGAAGAGGCCGCGCGCTTCAACCCCGAAGACTGCGGCATGAAACGCCACAGCGAGAACGAGGACTACATGTTCCTCAACCTCGGCCCCAACCACCCGTCCGCCCACGGTGCGTTCCGCATCATCCTGCAGCTTGACGGCGAAGAGATCCTCGATTGCGTGCCGGAAATCGGTTACCACCACCGCGGCGCCGAGAAGATGGCCGAACGCCAGAGCTGGCACAGCTTCATCCCCTATACCGACCGTATCGACTACCTGGGCGGGGTGATGAACAACCTGCCCTATGTGCTCTCGGTCGAAAAGCTGGCCGGCATCAAGGTACCGCAGAAGGTCGACACCATCCGCATCATGATGGCCGAGTTCTTCCGCATCACCAGCCACCTGCTGTTCCTGGGTACCTATATCCAGGACGTGGGCGCCATGACCCCGGTGTTCTTCACCTTCACCGACCGTCAGCGTGCCTACAAGGTGATCGAAGCCATCACCGGTTTCCGCCTGCACCCGGCCTGGTACCGCATCGGTGGCGTCGCCCACGACCTGCCGCGCGGCTGGGACAAGCTGGTCAAGGAATTCGTCGACTGGCTGCCCAAGCGCCTCGACGAGTACGAGAAGGCTGCACTGAAGAACAGCATCCTCAAGGCCCGTACCATCGGCGTTGCCCAGTACAACACCAAGGAAGCGCTGGAATGGGGCACCACCGGTGCCGGTCTGCGTTCCACTGGCTGCGATTTCGACCTGCGCAAGGCGCGCCCCTACTCCGGCTATGAGAACTTCGAATTCGAAGTGCCGCTGGCCGTCAACGGCGACGCCTATGACCGCTGCATGGTGCGCGTCGAGGAGATGCGTCAGAGCATCAGGATCATTGATCAGTGCCTGCGCAACATGCCGGAAGGCCCGTACAAGGCGGATCACCCGCTGACCACGCCGCCACCGAAAGAGCGCACGCTGCAGCACATCGAAACCCTGATCACCCACTTCCTGCAGGTTTCCTGGGGGCCGGTCATGCCGGCCAACGAAAGCTTCCAGATGATCGAAGCGACCAAGGGTATCAACAGCTACTACCTGACCAGTGACGGCAGCACCATGAGCTACCGCACGCGCATCCGCACGCCGAGCTTCGCCCACCTGCAGCAGATCCCTTCGGTGATCCGCGGCAGCATGGTCGCCGACCTTATCGCGTACCTGGGCAGTATCGACTTCGTCATGGCCGACGTGGATCGCTGAGGAGAACACCATGAACATGATTCAGACCGACCGTTTCGCCCTCAGTGAAACCGAGCGCTCGGCCATCGAGCACGAGATGCACCACTACGAGGACCCGCGTGCCGCAAGCATCGAAGCCCTGAAGATCGTGCAGAAGGAACGCGGCTGGGTGCCGGACGGCGCCGCCGATGCCATCGGCGCGATTCTCGGTATCCCGGCCAGCGATGTCGAAGGCGTCGCCACCTTTTACAGCCAGATTTTTCGCCAGCCTGTCGGCCGCCACATCATTCGTGTGTGCGACAGCATGACCTGCTTCATCGGTGGCCACGAGAACGTGCTCGGCAGCATCAAGGCCGAGCTGGGCATCGTGCCCGGCCAGACCACCGCCGACGGCCGCTTCACCCTGCTGCCGGTGTGCTGCCTGGGCAACTGCGACAAAGCGCCGGCGCTGATGATCGACGACGAAACCTTTGGCGACGTGCAGCCCGAAGGCGTGGCGCAACTGCTGGAGAACTTCCAATGATCAGTCGCAGCTCCAACCTGCTGACCTCCTTCGGCCCGGCCAACCGCATCGCCCGCAGCGAAGAGACCCATCCGCTGACCTGGCGCCTGCGCGATGACGCCCAACCGGTGTGGCTCGACGAGTACCAGCAGAAGAACGGTTATGCCGCCGCCCGCAAGGCGCTGGCCGAAATGGCCCAGACCGACATCGTGCAGACGGTCAAGGATTCCGGCCTCAAGGGCCGCGGCGGTGCGGGCTTCCCCACTGGCGTGAAGTGGGGCCTGATGCCCAACGACGAGTCCATGAACATCCGCTACCTGCTGTGCAACGCGGACGAGATGGAGCCCAATACCTGGAAGGACCGCATGCTGATGGAGCAGCTGCCGCACCTGCTGGTGGAAGGCATGCTGATCAGCGCCCGGGCCCTGAAGGCCTACCGCGGTTACATCTTCCTGCGCGGCGAATACGTCGACGCCGCCGCCAACCTCAACCGTGCCATCGAGGAAGCCAAGGCCGCCGGCCTGCTCGGCAAGAACATCCTGAGCAGCGGCTTCGATTTCGAGCTGTTCGTGCACACCGGTGCCGGGCGTTACATCTGCGGTGAAGA
The DNA here is from genome assembly GCF_001945395.1 of Pseudomonas sp. PA15(2017). GTDB lineage: Bacteria > Pseudomonadota > Gammaproteobacteria > Pseudomonadales > Pseudomonadaceae > Aquipseudomonas. The sequence goes on from NZ_MSXV01000015.1 coordinate 41,356, forward strand.
AACCGCACTGATCAACTCCCTGGAAGGCCGTCGCGCCAACCCGCGTGCCAAGCCACCCTTCCCCGCTGCGGTGGGCGTGTGGGGCAAGCCGACCTGCGTCAACAACGTCGAGACCCTGTGCAACGTGCCGGCCATCGTCGCCAACGGCGTGGACTGGTACAAGTCCCTGGCCCGCGAAGGCAGCGAAGACCACGGCACCAAGCTGATGGGCTTCTCCGGCAAGGTCAAGACGCCGGGTATCTGGGAGCTGCCGTTCGGCATCAGCGCCCGCGAGCTGTTCGAGGACTACGCCGGCGGCATGCGCGACGGTTACACCCTCAAGGCCTGGCAGCCCGGCGGTGCCGGCACCGGCTTCCTGCTGCCCGAGCACCTCGAGGCCTCCATGTACGCCGCCGGCATCGCCAAGGTCGGCACCCGCATGGGTACCGGCCTGGCCCTGGCCATCGACAACACGGTGAACATGGTGTCGCTGCTGCGCAACATGGAGGAGTTCTTCGCCCGCGAATCCTGCGGCTGGTGCACACCCTGCCGTGACGGCCTGCCGTGGAGCGTGAAGATCCTCCGTGCCCTGGAGCGCAAGCAGGGCACCCGCGAGGACATCGACACCCTGCTCGGCCTGGTCAACTTCCTCGGCCCCGGCAAGACCTTCTGTGCTCACGCACCGGGCGCCGTGGAGCCACTGGGCAGCGCGATCAAGTATTTCCGTGAAGAGTTCGAAGCCGGCGTGGGCGCCATTGCGCCACAGCCGCCGGTAACGGCACACGCGGTATAGGCCCGCTGGCCGGACGAGTGGGCGCGATGGCGCCGTCCGGCCCAGGTCGTTGAAGAGAATTCCCTTAGCCCGTCCACCTCACGGTGGGCAAACGAAGACTGAAGAAAAATGGCCACTATCCACGTAGACGGCAAAGATCTCGAAGTCGATGGTGCGGACAACCTGCTGCAGGCCTGTCTGTCCCTTGGTCTCGACATCCCCTACTTCTGCTGGCACCCGGCGCTCGGCAGCGTTGGCGCCTGCCGCCAGTGCGCGGTGAAGCAGTACACCGACGAAAACGACAAGCGCGGCCGCCTGGTCATGTCCTGCATGACGCCGGCCACCGACAACAGCTGGATCTCCATCGACGACGAAGAGGCCGTGGCCTTCCGCAAGAGCGTCGTCGAGTGGCTGATGACCAACCACCCCCATGACTGCCCGGTCTGCGAGGAAGGCGGCCATTGCCACCTGCAGGACATGACGGTGATGACCGGCCACAACGCCCGTCGCTATCGGTTCAGCAAGCGCACCCACCAGAACCAGGAACTCGGCCCCTTCATCGCCCATGAGATGAACCGCTGCATCGCCTGCTACCGCTGCGTGCGCTACTACAAGGATTACGCCGGCGGCACCGACCTGGGCGTCTACGGTGCCCACGACAACGTGTACTTCGGCCGCGTCGAAGACGGCACCCTGGAAAGCGAATTCTCCGGCAACCTGGTCGAGGTCTGCCCCACCGGTGTGTTCACCGACAAGACCCACTCCGAGCGCTACAACCGCAAGTGGGACATGCAGTTCGCCCCGAGCATCTGCCATGGCTGCTCCAGCGGCTGCAACACCAGCCCGGGTGAGCGCTACGGCGAAGTGCGCCGCATCGAGAACCGCTTCAACGGCTCGGTGAACCAGTATTTCCTCTGCGACCGTGGCCGCTTCGGCTATGGCTACGTCAACCGTGAAGACCGTCCGCGTCAGCCGCTGATGATGCTCAGCAAGATGAAGATGGGCCTGGACGCCGCACTGGATCAGGCCGCTGCCCTGCTCAAGGGCCGCAAGGTGATCGGCATCGGTTCGCCGCGTGCCAGCCTGGAGGGCAACTTCGCCCTGCGCGAGCTGGTCGGCGCTGGCAACTTCTACTCCGGTATCGCCGCGGCCGAGCAGGCCAACATCGGCCTGATCCGCGACGTGCTGCAGAACGGCCCGCTGCCGGTGCCGACCCTGCGCGACATCGAGAGCCACGACGCGGTGTTCGTACTTGGTGAAGACCTCACCCAGACCGCCGCCCGCGTCGCCCTGGCCCTGCGCCAGTCGGTCAAGGGCAAGGCCACCGAAATCGCCGCTGGTGCGAAGATCCAGGATTGGCACATGGCCGCCGTGCAGAACGTCGCCCAGCACGCGCTCAATCCGCTGTTCATTGCCAGCGTCACCGCCACCCGCCTCGACGACGTCGCCGAGCAGTGCGTGCACGCCGCGCCCGATGACCTGGCGCGCATCGGCTTCGCGGTGGCCCACGCCATCGACCCGAGCGCCCCGGCCGTCGAAGGCCTGGAAACCGAGGCCGGTGAGCTGGTGCAACGCATCGCCGAGGCGCTGGTGGGCGCCAAGCGCCCGCTGATCGTTTCCGGCGCCTCGCTGGGCAATCGCGCGCTGATCGAGGCCGCTGCGAACATCGCCAGCGCCCTGAAGAACCGCGAGAAGAACGGCTCCATCAGCCTGGTGGTGCCGGAAGCCAACAGCATGGGCATGGCCCTGCTGATGGGCGAGCAGTTCGCCGGCAACAACCTGGACGACGCCCTCGAAGCACTGACCTCCGGTCAGGCCGACGCCCTGGTGGTACTGGAGAACGATCTCTACCACCGCGCCGATGCCGGCCGTGTGGACGCCGCCCTGGCAGCCGCCAAGGTGGTGATCGTCGCCGATCACCAGAGCACCGCGACCACCGCCAAGGCGCACCTGCTGCTGCCGGCTGCGAGCTTCGCCGAAGGCGACGGCACCCTGGTCAGCCAGGAAGGCCGCGCCCAGCGTTTCTTCCAGGTCTATGACCCGTCCTACTACGACGCCAATATTCTGGTGCGCGAAGGCTGGCGCTGGCTGCATGCGCTGCACAGCACGCTGCACAATCGCGTCGTCGACTGGACCCAGCTCGACCAGGTCACCGCTGCCTGCGCCGACAGCTCCGCACAGTTGGCCGGTATTCGCGATGCTGCGCCAAGCGCCTCGTTCCGCATCAAGGGCCTCAAGCTGGCCCGCGAACCGCATCGCTACAGCGGTCGTACCGCCATGCGCGCCAACATCAGCGTGCACGAGCCGCGTCAGCCTCAGGACAAGGACAGCGCCTTCGCCTTCTCCATGGAAGGCTACTCGGGCAGCAAGGAAGACCGTCAGCAGATCCCGTTCGCCTGGTCACCCGGCTGGAACTCGCCTCAGGCCTGGAACAAATTCCAGGATGAAGTCGGTGGTCACCTGCGTGCCGGCGACCCCGGCGTGCGCCTGATCGAAGCCAAGGGCGCAAGCCTGGGCTGGTTCAGCGCACCGACGGCCTTCAACCCGGCCCAGGGCACCTGGCAGGCCGTGCCGCTGCATCATCTGTTCGGCAGCGAGGAAATGTCCTCGCGCGCCGCGCCGATCGCCGAACGCACACCCGAAGCCTACGTGGCGCTGGCCAAGGATGAAGCCGATCGCCTCGGCGTCAACGACGGCGCACTGCTGCAACTGAGCGTCAACGGCCAGAACCTGCGCCTGCCGCTGCGCGTCACTGAGGAGCTGGGCATCGGTCTGGTCGGCCTGCCGGTCGGCCTGGCTGGCATTCCGGCCGCCGTCGCTGGTGCGACCGTGAGCAACATTGGGGAGGCCGCGCAATGAGTTGGCTGACTCCACAGTTGCTCGACATCATCCAGGAAGTGCTCAAGGCCATCGTCATCCTGCTTGCCGTGGTGGTGTGCGGTGCGCTGCTGAGCTTCGTCGAACGCCGCCTGCTCGGCTGGTGGCAGGATCGCTACGGCCCTAACCGGGTCGGCCCGTTCGGCATGTTCCAGCTGGCTGCGGACATGCTCAAGATGTTCTTCAAGGAAGACTGGACGCCGCCGTTCGCCGACAAGCTGATCTTCACCCTGGCGCCGATCATCGCCATGGGCGCCATGCTGGTGGCCTTCGCGATCATCCCGATCACCCCCAACTGGGGCGTGGCGGACCTGAACATCGGCATTCTGTTCTTCTTCGCCATGGCAGGCCTGTCGGTGTACGCCGTGCTGTTCGCCGGCTGGTCGAGCAACAACAAGTTCGCCCTGCTCGGCAGCCTGCGTGCCTCGGCCCAGACCATCTCCTACGAGGTGTTCCTGGCCCTGGCGCTGATGGGCATCGTCGCCCAGGTCGGCTCGTTCAACATGCGCGACATCGTCGATTACCAGGCCCAGAACCTGTGGTTCATCATCCCGCAGTTCTTCGGCTTCTGTACCTTCTTCATCGCCGGCGTGGCCGTGACGCACCGTCACCCCTTCGACCAGCCGGAAGCGGAGCAGGAGCTGGCCGACGGTTACCACATCGAATACGCCGGCATGAAATGGGGCATGTTCTTCGTCGGTGAATACATCGGCATCGTGACCATCTCCGCGCTGCTGGTGACCCTGTTCTTTGGTGGCTGGCACGGCCCGTTCGGCATCCTGCCGCAGATCCCGTTCTTCTGGTTCGCGATCAAGACCTGCTTCTTCATCATGATCTTCATCCTGCTGCGCGCCTCGATTCCGCGCCCGCGGTATGACCAGGTCATGGCCTTCAGCTGGAAGTTCTGCCTGCCGCTGACCCTGATCAACCTGCTGGTGACCGGCGCCGTCGTGCTGGCCACGGCCCAGTAAGAGGAGATTTACAAAGCAGCGAACGAAGGTCAGGCAAGGCGAAGTCCGCCGAAAAAGCGGAGTGTACGAGTAGTACATGAGCATTTTGAGGTGGACTTCAACGCAGCATGGCCGAGTGCAGCAATTTGTAGATTTCCTCGTAGGAGAAAGAGCGATGTTCAAATACATATGGGACGTACTGGTCGGCACCGGCACGCAATTGCGCAGCCTGGCCATGGTCTTCGGCCATGGCTTTCGCAAGCGCGACACCCTGCAATACCCGGAAGAACAGGTCTACCTGCCGCCGCGCTACCGCGGCCGCATCGTCCTGACCCGCGACCCCGACGGCGAAGAACGCTGCGTAGCCTGCAACCTGTGCGCCGTGGCCTGCCCGGTAGGCTGCATTTCGCTGCAGAAGGCGGAAACCGAAGACGGCCGCTGGTACCCGGACTTCTTCCGCATCAACTTCTCGCGCTGCATCTTCTGCGGCCTGTGCGAGGAAGCCTGCCCGACCACCGCGATCCAGCTCACCCCGGATTTCGAAATGGGCGAGTTCAAGCGTCAGGACCTGGTGTACGAGAAGGAAGACCTGCTGATCTCCGGCCCCGGCAAGAACCCGGACTATAACTTCTACCGCGTGGCCGGCATGGCCATCGCCGGCAAGCCGAAAGGCGCCGCGCAAGACGAAGCCGAGCCGATCAACGTCAAGGGGTTGTTGCCATAATGGAATTCGCCTTCTACTTCTCCGCAGGGGTCGCGGTTGCTTCGACCTTCGGCGTGATCACCGGCAAGAACCCGGTGCATGCCCTGCTCTACCTGATCATCTCGCTGCTCGCCGTGTCCATGGTGTTCTTCAGCCTCGGCGCGCCGTTCGCCGGCGCCCTGGAGATCATCGTCTACGCCGGCGCCATCATGGTGCTGTTCGTGTTCGTGGTGATGATGCTCAACCTCGGCCCGGCTTCGGTACAGCAGGAACGCACCTGGCTGACCCCGGGCATCTGGATCGGCCCGGCGTTGCTTTCCGCGCTGCTGCTGGGTCAGCTGTTGTACGTGCTGTTCGCCGTCCCGAGCGGCGCCACCATCGGCCACACCACGGTCGATGCCAAGGCCGTGGGCATTCACCTGTTCGGCCCTTATCTGCTGGCCGTCGAGCTGGCGTCCATGCTGCTGCTGGCCGCACTGGTCGCCGCCTATCACCTGGGCCGTAACGACATCAAGGATGCTACGCCATGAACGGTATTCCAATGGAGCACGGCCTGGCGCTGGCCGGCGTGCTGTTCAGCCTCGGCCTGGTCGGCCTGATGGTGCGCCGCAACATCCTGTTCGTGCTAATGAGCCTGGAAGTGATGATGAATGCCGCCGCCCTCGCCTTCGTGGTCGCTGGTGCGCGCTGGGGCCAGGCTGACGGGCAGATCATGTTCATTCTGGTCATCGCCCTGGCCGCCGCCGAAGCGAGCATCGGCCTGGCGATCCTGCTGCAGCTGTATCGCCGCTTCCACACCCTCGATATCGACGCAGCCAGCGAGATGCGCGGATGAACCTCCTATTCCTGACCCTACTGTTCCCATTGATCGGCTGGTTCATCCTGGCCTTTTCCCGCGGCCGCCTGAGCGAAGGCGCTGCCGCCATCGTCGGTGTCGGCTCGGTCGGCCTGTCGGCCCTGACCACCGCCTGGATCATGTGGCAGTTCAACGTCGCGCCACCGGCAGACGGCGTTTACACCCAGACCCTGTGGCAGTGGATGAGCGTCGACGGCCTGGCGCCGAGCTTCACCCTGTACCTGGACGGCCTGTCGCTGACCATGCTCGGCGTGGTTACCGGCGTGGGCTTCCTGATCCACATGTTCGCCAGTTGGTACATGCGTGGTGAAGAGGGTTACTCGCGTTTCCTCTCCTACACCAACCTGTTCATCTTCAGCATGCTGCTGCTGGTGCTGGGCGACAACCTGATGACCCTGTTCTTCGGGTGGGAAGGCGTGGGCCTGTGCTCGTACCTGCTGATCGGCTTCTATTACAAGCACGTGCCCAACGGTAACGCGGCGCTGAAGGCGTTCATCGTCACCCGGATCGGCGACGTGTTCCTGATGATCGGCCTGTTCCTGCTGTTCCTCAACCTCGGCACCCTGAACATCCAGGAGCTGATGGTGCTGGCCCCGCAGAAGTACGCAGCCGGCGATACCTGGCTATGGCTGGCGACCCTGATGCTGCTCGGCGGCGCGGTCGGTAAATCCGCCCAGTTGCCCCTGCAGACCTGGCTGGCCGACGCCATGGCCGGCCCGACTCCGGTTTCTGCACTGATCCACGCCGCCACCATGGTCACCGCGGGCGTCTATCTGATCGCCCGTACCAATGGCCTGTTCCTGTTGACCCCGGAGATTCTCGAGCTGGTCGGCATCGTCGGTGGCGTGACCCTGGTGCTGGCGGGTTTCGCCGCCCTGGTACAGACCGACATCAAGCGCATCCTCGCCTACTCGACCATGAGCCAGATCGGCTACATGTTCCTGGCCCTGGGCGTTGGCGCCTGGGACGCGGCGATCTTCCACCTGATGACCCACGCCTTCTTCAAGGCGCTGCTGTTCCTCGCCTCCGGTTCGGTGATCCACGCCTGCCACCACGAGCAGAACATCTTCAAGATGGGCGGCCTGTGGAAGAAGCTGCCGCTGGCCTATGCCAGCTTCATCGTCGGCGGCTCGGCCCTGGCGGCGCTGCCGCTGATCACCGTGGGCTTCTACTCCAAGGACGAGATTCTCTGGGAAGCCTTCGCCAGCGGTAATTCCGGCCTGCTCTACGCCGGCCTGCTGGGCGCCTTCATGACCTCGATCTACACCTTCCGGCTGATCTTCATCGCCTTCCATGGCGAGCAAAAGACCGACGCCCATGCCGGTCATGGCATCGCCCACAACCTGCCGCTGATCGTGCTGATCGTGCTGTCGACCTTCATCGGCGCCTGGATCACCCCGCCGCTGGCTGGCGTGCTGCCGCAGAGCGCCGGCCATGCCGGTGGCGAGGCCAAGCACAGCCTGGAAATCGTCTCGGGCTGCATCGCCCTGGCCGGTATCCTGTTAGCAGCGATGCTGTTCCTCGGCAAGCGCAATTTCGTCAGCGCCGTCGCGGGCAGCGCGCCGGGTCGGTTCCTGTCGGCCTGGTGGTTCGCCGCCTGGGGCTTCGACTGGCTTTACGACAAGATTTTCGTGCAGCCCTACCTGTTCTTCTGCCGAGTGCTCGCCCGTGACCCGATCGACGGTGCCATCGGCATCGTCCCGCGCCTGGCGCGTGGTGGTCATGGCGTACTGAGCCGCAGCGAAACCGGGCATCTGCGCTGGTACGCCATCTCCATCGCCGGGGGCGCCGTGCTGGTGCTCGCTGCCGTGCTGCTGGCCTGACCGATGATCCCGAATACTTTTTCTAAGGAAACTCGCCCGTCATGATTCTGCCTTGGCTAATCCTGATTCCCTTTATCGGCGGCCTGTTGTGCTGGCAGGCGGAGCGCTTCGGCGGAACCCTGCCGCGCTGGATCGCGCTGCTGACCATGTCCCTGCTGTTCGGCCTCGGCCTTTGGCTGTGGGGCACCGGTGACTTCAGCCTCGCGCCTGCGCCGGGTGCCGAGCCACGCTGGGCCCACGAATTCCAGGTACGCTGGATCGAGCGCTTCGGCATCAGCATCCATCTGGCGATGGATGGCCTGTCGGTGCTGATGGTCACCCTCACCGGCCTGCTCGGCGTGCTGTCGGTGCTCTGTTCGTGGAACGAGATCCAGAACCGCGTCGGCTTCTTCCACCTCAACCTGATGTGGATTCTCGGCGGTGTGGTCGGCGTGTTCCTGGCCATCGACCTGTTCCTGTTCTTCTTCTTCTGGGAAATGATGCTGGTGCCGATGTATTTCCTCATCGCGCTCTGGGGTCATAGCGGTAGCCCTGGCAAGAGCCGCATCAACGCGGCCACCAAGTTCTTCATCTTCACCCAGGCCAGCGGCCTGGTGATGCTGGTGGCGATCCTTGGCCTGGTGTTCGTGCACTTCAACCAGACCGGCGTGTTCACCTTCAACTATGCCGACCTGCTCAAGACCGAGCTGTCCGAAGGTACCGAATACTTGCTGATGCTGGGCTTCTTCATCGCCTTCGCGGTGAAGTTCCCGGTGGTGCCCTTCCACTCCTGGCTGCCCGATGCCCACGCTCAGGCACCGACCGCAGGCTCGGTGGACCTCGCCGGTATCCTGCTGAAAACCGCCGCCTACGGCCTGCTGCGCTTCTCGCTGCCGCTGTTCCCGAATGCCTCGGCGGAGTTCGCGCCGATCGCCATGTACCTGGGCGTGTTCGCGATCATCTACGGCGCCCTGCTGTCGTTCGCGCAGACCGACATCAAGCGCCTGGTGGCCTATTCCAGCGTGTCGCACATGGGCTTCGTGCTGATCGCCATCTACTCGGGCAGCCAGATCGCCTTGCAGGGTGCGGTGGTGCAGATGATGGCCCACGGCCTTTCGGCTGCGGCGCTGTTCATCCTCTGCGGCCAGCTGTACGAGCGCCTGCACACCCGCGACATGCGCGAGATGGGCGGCATCTGGGCACGCATGTCCTGGCTGCCGGCGTTGAGCCTGTTCTTCGCGGCTGCGGCACTGGGCTTGCCGGGCACCGGCAACTTCGTCGGCGAGTTCCTGATCCTGATCGGCAGCTTCAAGGCCGCACCGTGGGTCACCGTGATCGCGGCGACCGGCCTGGTACTGGGCTCGGTGTACTCGCTGATCATGATTCACCGCGCCCACTTCGGCCGGGTGAAGAACGACAGCCCGCTGCCGGGCCTGCAATTTCGTGAACTGAGCATGGTGCTGTGCCTCGCGGTGCTGCTGATCCTGCTCGGCGTTTACCCGCAGCCGGTGCTCGACACCTCTGCCGCCAGCATGCAAGGCGTGCAGCAGTGGTTCAGTGGCGCTCTCGATCAACTCGCCTCGGGCCGGTAAGGGTTAAATCTATGGAACATCATGCTGTGCAATTCACCACCCAACACCTGATCGCCCTGCTGCCGCTGCTGGTCACCTGCGCCACCGTGGTGGTGGTCATGCTGGCCATCGCCTGGAAACGCAGCCACGCGATGACCTTCGTGCTCTCGGTGATCGGCCTCAACGCGGCGCTGCTGTCACTGCTGCCGACCCTTGGCGTCACCCCGCTGCAAGTCACCCCGCTGATGCAGATCGACACCTTCGCCTGTTACTACATGGCGCTGGTGCTGATCGCGACGCTGGCTTGCGTCACCCTCACCCATGCCTACCTGGGCGAGGCCAAGGTCAATGACGGGCAGACCAAGGGCTACCCGCGCAACCGCGAAGAAATGTACCTGCTGCTGCTGCTCTCCGCGGCCGGTGGCCTGGTGCTGGTCAGCACCGAGCACCTGGCAGGGCTGTTCATCGGCCTGGAACTGCTTTCGGTGCCGACCTACGGGATGATCGCCTACGCCTATTTCAACAGGCGGTCGCTGGAAGCCGGCATCAAGTACATGGTGCTGTCGGCCGCCGGCAGCGCCTTCCTGCTGTTCGGCATGGCGCTGCTGTATGCCGACGCCGGCAGCCTGAGCTTCGCCCAGATCGGTGCCAGCCTGGCTGCTGCCAGCGGCAGCCAGCTGGTGCAGATCGGTATCGGCATGATGCTCATCGGCCTGGCGTTCAAGCTGTCCATGGTGCCCTTCCACCTGTGGACGCCGGACGTATACGAAGGCGCTCCGGCGCCGGTGGCCGTCTTCCTGGCCACTGCCAGCAAGGTCGCCGTGTTCGCCGTGCTGCTGCGTCTGTACCAGCTCTCCCCGGCCACCGCCGGCGGCTGGCTGAACGACCTGCTGACGGTCATCGCCATCGCCTCCATTCTGTTCGGCAACCTGCTGGCTCTGGTGCAGAACAACCTCAAGCGTCTGCTCGGCTACTCGTCGATCGCCCACTTCGGTTATCTGCTGGTGGCGCTGATCGCCAGCAAAGGCCTGGCCGTGGAAGCCATCGGCGTGTACATGGCCACCTACGTGCTGACCAGCCTGGGCGCCTTCGGGGTGATCACCCTGATGTCGACGCCCTACAACGGCCGTGACGCCGACGCACTGTACGAGTATCGCGGACTGTTCTGGCGTCGCCCGTACCTGACCGCGGTGCTGACCGTGATGATGCTGTCGCTGGCTGGTATCCCACTCACTGCAGGATTCATCGGCAAGTTCTACGTGATTGCCGCGGGTGTGCAGGCGCAACTGTGGTGGCTGATCGGTGCGCTGATCCTGGGTAGCGCCATCGCGGTGTTCTACTACCTGCGCGTGATGGTCACGCTGTTCCTCAACGAGCCGAACCTGCAGCGTCACGATGCACCGTTCAACTGGGGCCAACGTGCCGGCGGCATCATGTTGATGCTGGTCGCAGCCCTGGCCTTCGTGCTCGGCGTGTACCCGCAGCCGCTGCTGGATCTCGTTCAGCAGGCCGGCCTGGCCACTGCCGCGCTCTGATCCGATTGGCGTCCATGGAAAAACGGCTGCCTCAGCAGACTGTGTGAAAACCTAGCAGTCCGAGGGTGAGTTGAAGACAATGCCTCTATCGGTTGATAGGGGCATTGTCGTTTATGGGTTATATCCAGGGCGAAGGTCGCGGGCAAAG
>NZ_MSXV01000055.1:0-58322 GCF_001945395.1 Pseudomonas sp. PA15(2017)
GCTACTCGGTACCGCCGAACTACGACTCGCTGATCGGCAAGCTGATCACCTACGGCGTGACCCGCGACGAGGCCATGGCCCGCATGCGCAACGCCCTGGACGAGATCGTCGTCGACGGTATCAAGACCAACGTGCCGCTGCACCGCGACCTGGTTCGCGACAAGGGTTTCTGCCAGGGTGGGATCAACATCCACTACCTGGAAAAGAAACTGGGCATGGACAAGCACTAAGCGCGTCCGGCACCACAGAAGGGGAGCGGCCAAGGCCGCTCCCCTTTTGCATTTCAACGTCAAAAAGGATGGCGACATGAACGGATCTTCCCAAACCAGCCTGACGCCCGAAGCGCGCAAGCAAGCCTCCATCGCCCGCCTCCAGGCAGCCGGCATTCCCTATATCGAGCACCTGCCGATGATCGAGGATGCCAGCGAGGTGCGCGTGCGCAGCGCCGAGGAAATCGCCCGTCGCGCCATCGCCTGCCTGTTCGCCATCCAGGCCGCCTGCGATCGCCAGGCCGGTCAGTACACGCCGGACACCGCCCGCTGGTGCCAGGAGTTGCTGGAACAGTACGGCGTCGACGAGCTGACGCACCAGGAAGCGCGCATCCTCGGTAACGAGGGTGGCGAACAGGATGTCGTCAACATGGTCTGGAAGTACGAGGCCTACTGGGTGCTGCTGTGGGCGCTGGGCGTGGTGGAGGAGCTGGATTTGCCCGACCATGCCATCGATTGCGACTTCGCCATCCAGGCCGTGGCGCAACATGCCGATTTCGCCACGTTCATGGCACAGGCGAAACTGCGCGACATCACCAGCATCCTCGACGAAGCCGACCTGATCTACCGTTACCACTGGGCCTGCGTGGATGCCCGCCTCAAGCAGGCGCCGATGCCCGCCGGCCTCAACCCCAGCGTAGTCATGGAGCGTCACGCGGCCTTAAACTGGCTTATCGACAACGATGGCCAGGACGACTGGGACAACCCGGACGTCAGCACCTGAACCCGTCCGACACCATTATCTGCCGTCGCCAGCCCTGCGCTTGCGGCCGCCCTACCGGAGCCTCCCATGCCCTGGCTACAACTGCGCCTCGCCATCACCCCTGAGCAGGCGCCCACTTATGAAGACGCCCTGCTGGACGTCGGCGCGGTGTCCGTCACCTTCATGGACGCCGAAGACCAGCCGATCTTCGAGCCCGACCTGGGCACCACACCGCTGTGGAGCCACACCCACCTGCTCGCCCTGTTCGAGGCCGATACCGACGCCGACACGCTGGTTGCTCACCTGCAACTGCTGACCGACGGCGCGTTGCCGGAACACCAGATCGAGCGCATCGAAGACCAGGACTGGGAGCGCAGCTGGATGGACGGCTTCGCGCCGATGCGTTTCGGCCAGCGCCTGTGGATCGTGCCGAGCTGGCACGAGGCGCCGCAGCCGGACGCCGTGAACCTGCTGCTTGACCCGGGCCTGGCGTTCGGCACCGGCACCCACCCGACCACCTCGCTGTGCCTGCAATGGCTCGACGCCCAGCCACTGGAAGGTTGCAGCGTGCTGGATTTCGGTTGCGGCTCGGGCATCCTGGCCATCGCTGCCCTGCTGCTCGGCGCGCCTCGGGCGGTCGGCACCGACATCGACCCGCAAGCCCTGGAAGCGTCGCGCGACAACGCGGGGCGCAACGGCATCGCCGACCAGCGCTTCCCGCTCTACCTGCCAGCCGACCTGCCCCAGGAGCCGGCTGACGTGGTGGTCGCCAACATTCTTGCCGGCCCGCTGGTCAGCCTGGCGCCGCAGATCACCAGCCTGGTCAAGCCAGGTGGCCGCCTGGCGCTGTCAGGCATTCTCGCCGAGCAGGCCGACGACGTGTGCGCTGCCTACGCCGCCGACTTCGACCTCGACCCGAGCGCCGTCCAGGACGGCTGGGTGCGCATCAGCGGCATTCGCCGTTAAGCGCGCGTCCGCGCCGTGCCCGCATTGGCACGGCGCGGCACTTAATGCTGCTTTTGCAATCTGTTGGGTTAGACTATTGCCCCGTTTTTGCCGCCCCGCGGCCGTCGGATGACGCATGACCGAAAGCTTCGTGACCCAATGCCCGAACTGCAGCACCAGTTTCCGCGTGAACCTGGCCCAGCTTGCCGTTGCCCAGGGCTCGGTACGCTGTGGCGCCTGCCTGCAGGTATTCAATGCCGCGCGGCAGTTGCGCGAGCAGGGTCATCACATTCCGGACATGCGTGCCGCGGCGCCCGCTACACCAGCACCCGCGGCAACGCCCAAGCCATCGGCACCGGCACCGGCACCGGCACCGGCACCGAGCATTGCAGCGCTGCCGCCTGCCAGTGCCAAACCGCCGGGCAAGACCGACGACGGTACGCTGTGGATTCACGACGACCTGGATCTCGATGACCTCGACCTCGACGAGGAGCTGGCCAAGCTCGAGGCGCAGGAACAGCAGCTGTCGCGCCAGTTCCTCGAACTCGACCTGCCGACCCGGCAAACGCCGCGCTTCGATGAGCAGGACGACGAGCCCGCCGAAGACGAGCGCTGGGCCGAGGCCCTGCTGCGCGATGACCCGACCGTCAGCAAGCTGGAGCTCGAACCACTGGGCGAGCGTCCGACACCGAGCATCGATTTCGGCCAACCGCCGCCGGCCAAGGCCCCCGAAGCCGTGCCGCCGCTGCCCAGAACGCCGGGCCTGCGCGAGGTCTTCTCGCCCGCTAAGCCTGCTGCGCCAAGCCGTGAGGACGTGGAGGCCGAGCCGACGTTCAGCCTCAGCGCCCAGCGCGACGACCCGCCTGAGCCCGCGCCATCCGACGACCACCACGACGATGAGCCGCAAACGCCTGCACCGGTGCCCAAGGGCGCAAAGACGCGCCCACGCAGCGAGCCGAACCTGCGCGGCGAAGCCCTGTTCGAACTTGAAGAGGAACCGCTGCAGCTCGACTGGCGTCCGCCGCGCAAGCCCTGGGGCCGCTGGATCGGCTGGGGCCTGCTCAATCTGCTGGCGGCGGCCGCGCTGGCCGGGCAATACGTGATCTATCACTACGCCGAACTGGCCCGCCAGGATCAGTACCGGCCCTGGTTCGAACAGATCTGCCCGACCCTCGGCTGCACCCTGCCCTCCAAAGTCGACATCGACCAGATCAGGAGCAGCAACCTGGTGGTGCGCAGCCACCCGGAGTTCAGCGGCGCCCTGGTGGTAGACGCGATCCTCTACAATCGCGCGTCGTTCTCCCAGCCATTTCCGCTCCTGGAGATGCGCTTCGCGGACATCAACGGACAGTTGATCGCCAGTCGTCGCTTCAAACCCAGCGAGTACCTGGCGGGTGAGCTGGCTGGCCAGGCGGAAATGCCGCCGCAGACGCCGATCCATATCGCTCTGGACATCCTCGACCCGGGCGCCCGGGCGGTGAACTACAGCCTCAACTTCCACTCGCCGGAGTAGCCTCGGCCAACCGATAGGCGGCGGCCGACGAGGGACCGTCTGCATCGGGGCCGGCCGCCGACGCGACCGCGCACCACGGCCCTGCTGTTCAGATTTTGTTCAAAACCACCTTTATCCGGTCATTCAGAGCGGGTATGATCTCCCCCCTTTTCGCACTCTCCTACTGGTCTCAACAGCACGTCTCTTGAGCAGGGAAGCCCTATGTCGGCGCTAAGCATCGGCCCCTATACATTGCCCAATCGACTGATCCTGGCCCCCATGGCCGGCGTCACCGATCAGCCATTCCGGCAACTGTGCCGGCGCCTCGGCGCCGGCATGGTGGTTTCCGAGATGGTCACCAGCGATGTACGCCTGTGGAACACGCGCAAGTCGAGCCTGCGCATGATCCACAGCGGCGATCCGCAGCCACGCTCCGTGCAGATCGCCGGTGGCGACCCGCAGATGCTCGCCGAGGCAGCCCGCGCCAATGTGCAGCTGGGCGCCCAGATCATCGACATCAACATGGGCTGCCCGGCCAAGAAGGTCTGCAACAAGGCGGCTGGCTCCGCCCTGCTCAAGGATCAGCCGCTGGTGCAGGCGATTCTCGAAGCGGTGGTCGCCGCCGTCGACGTCCCGGTCACCCTGAAGATTCGCACCGGCTGGGACCGTCAGAACAAGAATGGCGTCGAGGTCGCGCGGATTGCCGAGCAGTCCGGCATCGTCGCCCTGGCCGTGCACGGCCGCACCCGCGCCGACCTGTACACCGGCGAGGCCGAGTACGACACCATCGCCGCGATCAAGCAGGCCGTATCGATTCCGGTACTGGCCAACGGCGACATCGACTCACCGGAAAAGGCCGCCCATGTGCTGGCCGCTACCGGTGCCGATGGCCTGCTGATCGGCCGGGCGGCCCAGGGCCGCCCGTGGATTTTCAGAGAAATCGAGCATTACCTGCGCACCGGAGCCCATTGCCCGGCCCCTGCGCTGGCCGAGATCGAACGCATTCTGCTCGAGCACCTGGCCGCCCTGCACGCCTTCTACGGCGACGTCATGGGCGTGCGCATCGCTCGCAAGCATGTGGGCTGGTACCTCGCGACGCTGCCCGGCGCCCGCGAATTCCGTGCCCAGTTCAATCGTCTGGACAGCCAGGAGGCGCAATGTGCAAGCGTTCGCCAGTTCTTCGGTGAACGCTACAACGACGAAAAAGAGGCTGCCGCATGACACTGTTGAACGAGACTTTAGGAAGTGGGATTGCACCCGTGAGCGACAACACCAGTTTGAAACAGCACCTCAACACACCGAGCGAAGAAGGCCAGACCCTGCGCGGCAGCGTCGAGAAAGCCTTGCACAACTACTTCGCTCACCTTGAGGGCGCAGACGTCACCGACGTCTACAACCTGGTGCTCACCGAAGTGGAAGCCCCGCTGCTGGAGACCGTCATGAACTACGTGAAGGGCAACCAGACCAAGGCCTCGGAACTGTTGGGCCTGAACCGCGGCACCCTGCGCAAGAAGCTCAAGCAGTACGACCTCCTTTAAAGCGGCGGCAGGCCACAGGCTCCAGGCCGCAGGCCGAGCCGCTTTTGCCTGCCGCTTGTAGCCTGAAGCCTGTAGCCCGTTAGGAAAATCATGACCGACCAGACCACCCGCCTCCCCGTCCGCCGTGCGCTGATCAGCGTGTCCGACAAGACCGGCATCCTCGAATTCGCCCGCGAGCTCGTCGCCCTCAACGTGGAAATCCTCTCCACCGGCGGCACCTACAAGCTGCTCAAGGACAACGGCGTGGCAGCAGTGGAAGTGGCCGACTACACCGGCTTCCCGGAAATGATGGACGGCCGGGTGAAGACCCTGCACCCGAAAATCCACGGCGGCATCCTCGGCCGCCGCGCCCTCGACGGCGCGGTGATGGACGAGCACGGCATCAAGCCGATCGACCTGGTGGCGGTCAACCTGTACCCCTTCGCGGCTACCGTCGCCAAGCCGGGCTGTGACCTGGCCGATGCCATCGAGAACATCGACATCGGCGGTCCGACCATGGTGCGCTCGGCCGCCAAGAATCACAAAGACGTGGCCATCGTGGTCAACGCCGGTGACTACAGCGCGGTCATCGACTCCCTGAAGCTCGGCGGCCTGTGCTATGCCCAGCGCTTCGACCTGGCCCTCAGGGCCTTCGAGCACACCGCGGCCTACGACGGCATGATCGCCAACTACCTGGGTACCATCGACCAGGGCCGCGACACCCTGTCCACCGAAGACCGCGGTCAGTTCCCGCGCACCTTCAACACCCAGTTCATCAAGGCGCAGGAAATGCGCTACGGCGAAAACCCGCACCAGAAAGCCGCGTTCTACGTCGAGCACGCCGAAGAAGCCTGCGTGGCCACCGCCGTGCAGCTGCAGGGCAAAGAGCTGTCGTTCAACAACGTGGCCGACACCGACGCCGCGCTGGAATGCGTGAAGAGTTTCGTCAAACCGGCCTGCGTGATCGTCAAGCACGCCAACCCGTGCGGCGTCGCCGTGGTACCGGAAGACGAAGGTGGCATCCGCAAGGCCTATGACCTGGCCTACGCCACCGACACCGAATCGGCGTTCGGCGGCATCATCGCCTTCAACCGCGAACTGGACGGCGAAACCGCCAAGGCCATCGTCGAGCGCCAGTTCGTCGAAGTGATCATCGCCCCGAGAATCAGCGACGCTGCCCGTGAAGTGATCGCCGCCAAGGCCAACGTGCGCCTGCTCGCGTGCGGCGAATGGCCGACCGAACGTGCGCCGGGCTGGGACTACAAGCGCGTCAACGGCGGCCTGCTGGTCCAGAGCCGCGACATCGGCATGATCAAGGCCGAAGACCTGAAGATCGTTACCCAGCGCGCGCCGAGCGAGCAGGAGATCCATGACCTGATCTTCGCCTGGAAAGTGGCCAAATTCGTCAAATCCAACGCCATCGTGTACGCCAAGAATCGCCAGACCGTCGGCGTCGGCGCCGGCCAGATGAGCCGCGTCAACTCCGCGCGTATCGCCGCCATCAAGGCCGAACACGCCGGCCTGCCGGTGCCGGGCGCGGTCATGGCCTCCGATGCCTTCTTCCCGTTCCGCGACGGTATCGACAACGCCGCCAAGGCCGGCATCACCGCGGTGATCCAGCCCGGTGGTTCGATGCGCGACAACGAAGTGATCGCCGCCGCCGATGAAGCCGGTATTGCCATGGTGTTCACCGGCATGCGCCACTTCCGCCACTAAATCGGCCGCACTCGGACAGGCATCTGCGGCGTTGCAGCTGGCTCCGATAATGCTCATTGCCAACAGGCAACTCCGCTTATCGAAACCAGCCGCGCCTTGCATCTACCAGCCCGATCGCGACCTCGAAATTTTTAGGGTGGATAACGCTTCGCTTATCCGCCGAACGGGCTACCAGCCCGCCTCCATCGGGAGACAGACATGAACGTATTGATCATCGGCAGCGGCGGTCGTGAACACGCCCTGGCCTGGAAAGTGGCGCAGGACAAGCGCATCGCCAAGGTTTTCGTCGCACCGGGCAACGCCGGTACCGCCTTCGAGCCCAAGTGCGAGAACGTCGCCATCGACGTGCTGGATATCCAGGCACTGGCCGATTTCGCCGAGCAGAACGTGCAACTGACCATCGTCGGCCCCGAAGCGCCGCTGGTGAAGGGCGTGGTCGACCTGTTCCGCTCCCGCGACCTGGACATCTTCGGCCCGACCGCCGCCGCGGCCCAGCTGGAAGGTTCCAAGGCCTTCACCAAGGATTTCCTGGCCCGCCAGAACATCCCGACCGCCGATTACCAGAACTTCACCGAAGTCGAGCCGGCCCTGGCCTACCTGCGTGAGAAAGGCGCACCGATCGTGATCAAGGCCGACGGCCTGGCCGCGGGCAAGGGCGTGATCGTCGCCATGACCCTGGCCGAAGCCGAGGACGCCGTGCGCGACATGCTCGCCGGCAATGCTTTCGGTGACGCCGGCTCGCGCGTGGTGATCGAAGAGTTCCTCGACGGCGAGGAAGCCAGCTTCATCGTCATGGTCGACGGCCAGAACGTGCTGCCTATGGCCACCAGCCAGGATCACAAGCGTGTCGGCGATGCCGACAGCGGCCCGAATACCGGCGGCATGGGCGCCTACTCGCCGGCTCCGGTGGTGACCGCCGACGTGCACAAGCGGGTGATGGATGAAGTCATCTACCCGACCGTGCGCGGCATGGCTGCCGAAGGTAACGTCTACACCGGCTTCCTGTACGCCGGCCTGATGATCGACAAGAGCGGCGCGCCGAAAGTCATCGAATTCAACTGCCGCTTCGGCGACCCGGAAACCCAGCCGATCATGGTGCGCCTGGAAAGCTCCCTGGTGCTGCTGGTCGAGGCCGCACTGGCCAAGGCGCTGGACAAGGTCGAAGCGACCTGGGACCCGCGTCCGACCGTCGGCGTGGTACTGGCCGCCGGCGGCTACCCGGGCGACTACGCCAAGGGTGACGTGATCGAAGGGCTGGACGACGCCGCGCAGCTGGAAGGCAAGGTATTCCACGCCGGCACCGCCCTGCAGGACGGCCAGGTGGTCACCGCAGGCGGCCGCGTCCTGTGCGCCACCGCCATCGGCGCCAGCGTGGCGGATGCCCAGCAGCAGGCCTATCGCCTGGCCGCGAAGATCCGCTGGAACGGCATGTTCCACCGCAACGACATCGGCTACCGGGCGATCGCCCGCGAGCAGGGCGACAAGTGATGTAACAAGATGGCGGCATCGCGCGATGCCGCCCATCGGCAATACCGCAGGCGGCCGCTCGACAGGGCGGCCTGGCTGTCAGGATAGGGTCTCAGTTCATAGTCTGTGCCACCTCGGCTGGCTATAATTCAGCCGGATAACCTAAAAGGGATTGCCACGTGCGACGGCTCAGGATCGCCATAGGTCTACTCGTCAGCCTGCTGTTGGCCGGCGTCTGCCTGTCGAGCACGGCGGCGCAGCGTGTCGTCACGCCCTATGCCACCGGCTGGTCGGTTTTCGTCGACGACAGCGCCCAGCTGAACCTGGATGATGTGCGCAGCCGCCGCAACCAGTTCCTGCCCCTCGATGACCTCGCCTTCACCTACCCGCCCAGCGACAAGGCCGTCTGGCTGCGCTTCGACGTGCCCGAGCACCAGGCGCCCTACTGGTTGTGGCTGTTCGCGCCACGGGTACAGTTTCTCGATTACTACCTGCTCAACGGCCCGCTGATCGAGCAGACCGTGCACAGCGGCGAGTCGATGCCGATGAGCTCGCGTCCGCTGCCTTCGCGCGCCTACCTGATGTCGCTGCCCAACGACGGGCAGGCACGGGAAGTCTATGTCCGGATGACCTCGAACCACCCGCTGATGGCCTGGTTCAAGGTCATCGACGAGGCCGAACTGGTCAGCCTGGAGAAGCCGGCCTACCTGCTCGGCGCCCTGCTCGGCGCCCTGCTGCTGGTGGTGGTCTACAACCTGATCCGCTTCGCCTACATGCGCTCGGTGTGCAGCCTGTGGCTCGCCGGCCTGCATGGCGGCCTGGCGGTGTGTGCGGCCGCCAACCTCGGCCTGCTGGCCGCCTGGGTACCGAGCCTTGGCTACAACCAGTCGCTGATCGCCGATACCAGTGCATTGATCGCCGCGTTCTGCCTGTCGGCCTTCGTGCTCGGCTTCTTCCGCCACACACCGATGCAGCGCAGCAAGCTCAATCTGGTCCTGCAGGGCCACGCCTTGGTGACCCTGCTACTGGGTCTGACCATCCTCATCACCGGGCTGCTGTGGTACAGCGCACTGGTCTACCTGCTGGTGTTCGTCGGCACCCTCGCGGTGCTGCTGGTCAGCGGCGTGCACTGGCACAACGGCTACCAGTCGGCGCGGCTGGTGGTGGTGGCCATGGTAGTGTTCAACGTCGGGTTCGGCCTGTTCATCCCCATCCTGTTCGGTTTCGACCAACTCGACCCCGGCTGGCTGGTCATCGGCGTGTTCACCATCGCCACCCTCAGCGGCGTGGTGCTCAGCGCCGCCCTGGCCGAGCACCAGCGGCAATTGCAGCGCGCCGCGTCGCGCGCGCGTACCGCCCTGGCCACCAACGACGCCGAGCTCAAGGCCAAGGCCGAATTCCTGGCCAAGATCAGCCATGAGATCCGCACGCCCATGAACGGCGTGCTGGGCATGACCGAGCTGCTGCTCGGCACGCCGCTGTCGGCCAAGCAGCGCGATTACGTACAGACCATTCACAGCTCGGGCAACGAGCTGCTCAACCTGATCAACGAGATTCTCGACATATCCAAGCTGGAATCCGGGCAGATCGAATTGGACGATGTGCAATTCGATCTCAATGCACTGACCGAAGATTGTCTGGACATCTTCCGCGCCAAGGCCGAACTGCAGAAGATCGAGCTGATCAGTTTCATTCAACCCCAGGTGCCACGCATCGTCAGCGGCGACCCGACGCGCCTGCGGCAGATCCTGCTCAGCCTGCTCGACAACGCCTTCAAGCAGACCAGTGAGGGCGAGATCCTGCTGGTGGTCGCCCTCGACAGCAGCGGCGAGCAGCCGCGCCTGCGCTTCGCCGTGCAGGACAGCGGCCACCCGCTCAATGCCAGCGAGCGCGACGCACTGCTCAACACCGAACTGCAGAGCCGTGACTTCCTGTCGGCCACTCGCCTGGGCAGCCGCCTGGGGCTGATCATCGCCCGCCAGCTGATCCTGCTGATGGGCGGCGAGTTCGGCATCCAGAGCGGCGGCAACCAGGGCTCCACCCTGTGGCTGACCCTGCCGCTGGACGACGCCCGCCTGCAGCAGCCGAGCACCGATATCGACGGTACCCTGCAGGGCACCCGCCTGCTGGTGGTGGACGACAACGACACCTGCCGCAAAGTGCTGCTGCAGCAATGCAACGCCTGGGGCATGAACGTCAGCAGCGTGCCGTCCGGCAAGGAGGCGCTGGCGTTGCTGCGCACTCGCGCGCACATGCGCGAGTATTTCGACGTGGTACTGCTCGACCAGGACATGCCGGGCATGAGCGGCATGCAATTGGCCGCCAAGATCAAGGAAGACCCGAGCCTCAACAACGACATCCTGATCATCATGCTCACCGGCATCAGCCACGCGCCAAGCAAGATCATCGCGCGCAACGCCGGCATCAAGCGCATCCTCGCCAAGCCGGTGGCTGGCTACACCCTCAAGGCGACCCTGGCCGACGAGCTCGCCCAGCGCCAGCGCGGCGCGGATGCCCCCGCCCAGGCCAGCCCGGCAGTACTGGAAGTGCCCGAGGACTTCCGCATTCTGGTCGCCGAGGACAACAGCATTTCCACCAAGGTGATCCGTGGCATGCTCGGCAAGCTCAACTTGAAGCCGGACACGGCGAGCAATGGCGAAGAAGCCCTCATCGCCATGAAAGCCCAACGCTACGACCTGGTGCTGATGGATTGCGAGATGCCGGTGATGGACGGTTTCTCCGCCACTGAGCAACTGCGGGCCTGGGAGATCGCCGAACGCCGCCCGCGCACGCCGGTGGTCGCGCTGACCGCGCACATTCTCAGCGAACACAAGGAGCGCGCACGCCAGGTCGGCATGGACGGCCACATGGCCAAGCCCGTGGAACTCTCGCAATTGAGGGACCTGATCGAGTACTGGGTCGGTGAACGCCGTACCCAGACACAGGACGATACCGTCGCCTCCTGAGCCGGCTGCTAGAATTTTCGACGCAGCCCGCGCCAGCTACCCCTCGATAGAGCGCCCATGGATATCAAGCAGCTCAAGTTTCTGATCGCCCTCGACGAAACCCGCCATTTCGGCCAGGCAGCCGCTCGCTGCCACGTCACCCAGCCGACCTTGTCGATGCGCCTGCGCAACCTGGAAAACGAACTGAGCCTGGAGCTGGTACGCCGCGGCCAGCGTTTCGAAGGGTTCACCGCCGAAGGCGAGCGGGTGCTGGCCTGGGCCCGTAGCCTGATGGCCGCCCACGATGGCCTGTATGCCGAGGCCGCTGCCTGCCGTGGCCAGCTGGTCGGCACCTTGCGCCTGGGCGTGGTGCCGCTGTCCGGCTTCGACCCGATGGAACTGGTGCGCCTGTTCGCCGAGCAGCATCCGGGATTACGCTTTCAGCTGTTCGCCCTGAGCAGCGACCAGATTCTCGAGCGCCTGGGCAGCAACCAGCTGGACCTGGGCCTGTCGTACCTCGACCGCCTCGACCGTGAGCACTTCGACAGCCTCGAGCTGGCCGCCACGCGCATGGGCCTGCTGTATGACCGCCGGCATTTCCAGTTCAGCGAAACCACCCTGCGCTGGGAGAACCTGATCGACCTGCCGCTGGGTTTGCTGTCGGCCGGCATGCACTTTCGCCAGTCCATCGACCACAGCTTCCGCTCGCGGGGCCTGACGCCCCTGCCCAAGCTGGAAACCGATGCCGTTCACCAGTTGCTGCAAGCGGTCAGCGCCGGCCTGTGCTGCTCGATCATGCCGCTGCAGAACGGCCTGGCCGAGTTCACCAACGAACTGATCCTCACGCCCATCGAGGACGCCCACACCCTGGCCCCGCTGGGCCTGATCATGCGCCGTGGCGCGCCCCGCTCGCCGCTGGCCGAGGCCTGTTTCAGCGAAGCGCGC
The DNA here is from genome assembly GCF_001945395.1 of Pseudomonas sp. PA15(2017). Taxonomy (GTDB): domain Bacteria; phylum Pseudomonadota; class Gammaproteobacteria; order Pseudomonadales; family Pseudomonadaceae; genus Aquipseudomonas. Next base: position 12,000 of record NZ_MSXV01000055.1, read on the forward strand.
ACGCTGATCAGCGCCTGACCGCCGCCTCGGGTTCGGCCAGCGGCGCAGCGCTTTCACCACGGTCGGCGCGACCGCCCAGGTACCAGCCCAGCAGCCCCCAGAGCGCGGCGCAGACCGCGCCGATCACCGCGATCAGGGCCACGCCGTAGCCGAGCAGGTCAATCAGGCTCTTGGCCCAGCCGCTGAGCGCGTCGCCGCCACGATAGACCACGGTATCGATGAAGTTCTTGGCCTTGTACTTGCTCTCGGCATCCAGCGGCGCGAAGAGCATTTCCCGCCCCGGCCGCACGAAGGCGTATTCGCCGATGCGCCGCACGATCATCAGCCCAGCCAGCACCGCGAAGGTCGGCGCCATGGCCAGGGCGAGAAAGCCCACGCACATCAGCATCGGCACCGCGGCCAGCAAGGTGCGCACGCCGAGGCGCTGGGCGACGCGGCTGGTGATGAACAGCTGGGCCAGCAGCGCGCCGGCCTGCACGACGAAGTCGATCAGCCCGAACACCCGCACCTGCTCGTCGCGATCAGGAAACAGCTCGGCCACCAAACGTGCCTGCTCGAAGTACAGGAAGGTGGTGACCGTGGCGAGCAGGATGACGAAGGCGCAGATGCCCAGCAGGTAGGATGATGTGAACACCCGCGTCATGCCGCTGAACGGATTACCCGCCACCGGGCGCCGGGGATTTTCCGTCTGGCGGGCACCGGGGCGCCCCGCTCCGGCTCGCTCGCGCCAGGCCATCAGGTAATGCTTGAGTGCCAGCGCACCGGCCAACAGCACGGCAGCCAGGAAGGCCAGGCCGCTGGCGCCGATGCTGCCGACCAGCAGCGCGCTCAGCGCCGGGCCACTGAGGCCGCCGACACTGGCGCCAGCGGCGATGAAGGCGAACAACCGCTTGGCCTGGGGCGAGTCGAACACGTCGGCCATCAGGCTCCAGGCCACCGATACCACGAACAGGTTGTAGACCGAGATCCATACGTAGAACACCCGCGCCAGCCAAAGGCTTTCGCCCATGAGGCTGAACGCCAGGGCGAAGCCCAGCAGGTTGAGGCAGAAAAAGCCGTATACCCAATCGATGAAATGGATGCGCGGTACCCGCGAGTTGAGCCAGGCGAACAGCGGCACCGCCAGAAGCATGACCACGAAGGTGGCGGTGAACAACCATTGCAGGTTTTCCACCCCAGCCTGGATGCCCATCGATTCGCGAATCGGCCGCAGCATGAAGTAGCCGCTGAACAGGCAGAAGAACAGCGCGAAACCGGCCAGCGCCGCGGCCAGCTCGCCGGGCTGCGCGTTGATGGCGCGGGCCAGGCGCTGGGGCAGGGAAAGGGTCATGGCGTGGTTTCCGGGGTTCGAAACCTTGCAGTATGGCCCACTGCGCCACGCCTACCGAACCAGCGGCCTGTCAGGCGTCGGCCAGCCAGGTACGGATCTCGCCGTAGGGATAGTCCTCCAGCGCGGCGAAACCCTTGATCTGCCGGGCCTTGAGACGGGTGAACAGGGGCGAGCTGAGGCCGCAGAGAAAACGTGCCAGGCATTCGTTACCAGGCAGCTCGCCGCCACACGCAGCCTGGTGAGCGGCGATGAATGGCGCGCACAACGCGTTGCGGTCGTACTCCGCCAGGGGTGGCAGCGGTGGCGGTTCGGGCAGCTGGGCGACCTGCCCGCGGCACACCGAGCAATGCCCACAGCGCGATGGCGCCTGCTCGTCACCAAAATAGCGGGCCAGACGATGACTCAGGCATTGCTCGCTGGCGAACAGCGCGAGCATCGCCTGGATCCGCCGGATCTCGCTGCCCTCCTGGGCCACGAAATAGGTATGCAGCTCACTCGCCAGCCCCTGCACGTCGAAGTCCGCCTGGAGCACGGCGTAGACATCGGTCATCTGCTTGCTTTCCAGCTCGATCCAGCCGCGCTCCTGCAGATAGTCCAGCGCCTTGACCACCCGCTCGCGCTGGGCCTGATGCTGGCCATAGAGCGCGTCGAAATCCACGCTGCACCAGGTGCGGGCCCGGGTGGACGCGTTGAAGATGGCCTCGACGAACTGCCGCCGTTCACCCTCGAAGCGTGCCAGCAGGGCTTCCGGCTCGACCAGGTACTTGAAGCGGTACTCGGCGAAATAGGCGTAGCGCGGCGCGATGCTGCCGCGCAGCTCCAGCTGCACCAGCAGGGTTTTGAGCGGCAACTGGCGAATGTTGCTGTGATCGCTCAGTGCATTGATGGTCATTTCCCACTGCCCGCCCTGGCTGTTGCCACGAATTTCCTCGAGCACCCGGACGATACCGCCCAGCTCCGGCGTGTCGCCGTACACGAAGTTTTCCAGCACGTTGAGGCTGTCGCGATTGGCCAGCACCAGGCAGTCGGAGGCCTCGCCGTCGCGGCCGGCACGGCCGATCTCCTGGCTGTAGTTTTCCACCGATTTGGGTAGATCGAAATGCACGACGTTGCGGATGTCGCGCTTGTCGATACCCATGCCGAAAGCGATGGTGGCGACGATGCAGCTCAGCTCGCCGGCCATGAAGCGGCGCTGGATCGCCTCGCGCATCTCGTGGCCCATGCCGGCGTGGTAGGCGCTGACGGACAAGCCCCGCAGGCTCAGGCGTTCGGCGACCTGCTCGGCGGTCTTCTGTTGGGTGACGTAAACGATGCTCGGCTCGCCAACCTTGCCGCCCAGCCACTGCTCGAGGCGCTGCTGCTTGTCGCGGCCGGCTACCGGCTCGACCAGCAGGTTCAGGTTGGGCCGGTAGAAACCGGTGGTGACCACGTCGTCGGCGGCGATGGCGAACTTCTTCTGCATGTCGGCGATCACCGGCGGCGTCGCTGTGGCGGTGAGCAGCAACACCTGAGAGATGGCGAACTGGCGCTGATAGTCCGGCAGCTTCAGATAATCCGGCCGGAAATTGTGGCCCCACTCGGAAATGCAGTGGGCCTCGTCGACCACCAGCAGGGAAATCGGCACCTCGCCGATAAAGTTGCGAAAGCGCTCGTTCTTCAGGCGCTCGACCGAAATCATCAGGATCTTCAGCTCGCCGGCCTTGGCTTTGGCCATGGTCTCACTGACCTGCTCGCGGCTCTGTGCCGAATCGATGCTGGCCGCGCTGATGCCGTGGCGATGCAGGAAGGCGAGCTGGTCCTGCATCAGCGCCAGCAGAGGCGACACCACCAGCGTCAGGTGCGGCAGGTGCAAGGCTGGCAACTGGTAGCACAGGGACTTGCCCGAGCCGGTGGGGAAAATCGCTGCTGCCGAACGACCGGCGAGCACGGCGCTGATCACCGCCTCCTGGCCAGGGCGCAGTTGGTCGAAACCGAAGACACGTTTGAGGGTGGACATGAGCTGTCACTCCGTTGAACAGGCTTCAGGCTTCAGGCTTCAGGCTTCAGGCTTCAGGCTTCAGGCTTCAGGCTTCAGGCTTCAGGCTTCAGGCTTCAGGCTTCAGGCTTCAGGCTTCAGGCTTCAGGCTTCAGGCTTCACAGTGGGCGCTAGCGCGTACAGCTCGTCAAGCGTTTTTCCCGCTTCTAGCCTACAACCTGTGGCCTGCCGCCTGCCGCCAAAAAGAAACCGCCCGAAGGCGGTTTCTTTTGCTCTACCCAGCGCTTAGAGCTGCGGGCCGGCTTTCTTGATGGCGTCGCTGACGTCGAACTTGGTGAAGTTGTCGATGAACAGCTTGGCCAGGCCCTTGGCGGCTTCGTCGTAGGCATTCTGGTCAGCCCAGGTGTTGCGCGGGTTGAGCAGGTTGGTCTCGACGCCCGGTACCGACTTCGGCACATCCAGGTTGATGATCGGCAGGTGCTCGGTCTCGGCATCGATCAGCGCACCGCTCTGGATCGCAGCGATCACGCCACGGGTGGTCGGGATGTTGAAACGCTTGCCGACGCCGTAGCCACCGCCGGTCCAGCCGGTGTTGACCAGGTAGACCTTGGAGCCGAAGGCCTGGATACGCTTGATCAGCAGCTCGGCGTAGACGCCAGCCGGGCGCGGGAAGAACGGCGCGCCGAAGCAGGTGGAGAAGGTCGACTTGATACCGCTGCCCGAACCCATTTCGGTGGAGCCGACCAGGGCGGTGTAGCCGGACAGGAAGTGGTAGGCGGCCTGCTCGTTGTTGAGGATCGACACGGGCGGCAGTACGCCGGTCAGGTCGCAGGTCAGGAAGATCACCGCGTTCGGCTCGCCACCGAGGTTCTTCTCGCTGCGCTTCTCGACGAATTCCAGCGGGTAGGCGGCGCGGCTGTTCTGGGTCAGGCTGTCGTCGGTGTAATCCGGCTTGCGCTGCTCGTCGAGCACCACGTTTTCCAGCACGGTACCGAACTTGATGGCTTTCCAGATCACCGGCTCGTTCTTCTCGGACAGGTCGATGCACTTGGCATAGCAACCGCCCTCGATGTTGAACACCACGCCCTCGCCCCAGCCGTGCTCGTCGTCACCGATCAGGTAACGGCTTTCGTCGGCGGACAGGGTGGTCTTGCCGGTGCCGGACAGGCCGAAGAACAGGGTCACGTCGCCTTCTTCGCCGATGTTGGCGGCGCAGTGCATCGGCAGCACGTCGGCGGCCGGCAGCAGGAAGTTCTGCACGCTGAACATGGCTTTCTTCATTTCACCGGCGTAACGCATGCCGGCGATCAGCACCTTCTTCTGAGCGAAGTTGATGATCACGCAGCCGTCGGAGTTGGTGCCGTCACGCTCCGGCACGCACTCGAAGTTGGCGACGTTGAGAACCTGCCACTCCTGCTTGCCGGACGGGTTGTACTGGGTCGGCTCGATGAACAGCTGGCGGCCGAAAAGGTTCTGCCAAGCGGTGGCAGTGGTCATCTTGACGGGCAGGTAGTGGTCTTCGGCAGAACCTACATGAACGTGGGAAACGAAGCTGTCCTGGGCGTTGGAGAACGCCTGAACGCGCTCCCACAGCGCATCGAACTTGTCCGCTGGAAACTTGCGGTTGATCGGGCCCCAGCCGATGTCGGCCGAAGTGCTCGGCTCGTCGACGATGAAGCGGTCGACCGGAGAACGCCCGGTACGGTGGCCGGTGCGTACAACCAGAGCACCGGTGGACGCCAGTTCGCCTTCACCGCGACGAAGGGCTTCTTCGACCAGTTGGGCAGTGCTGATGTCGGTGTACACAGCGTTGTTGGCTTGCGTCATGTGAGTCCCCGTCGGCCGATCGGCCGAGTCTTCCAAACGTTTGTAGCCATGCAGAGAACAGGGCTACAGCTAAAAAAGTGCGCGGATTATGCCAGAAAAGCGGACCGCGGGTGCAGCCCCCAATCAGAACAGCCTGCGCGTTGCTGGCAGCCCTCAGTGACGGGTGTCGGAGGGCTGTTGACTGCCTCCGCCAGCGAACAGCTGAGCGATGTCGGCGGCGTCGAAGCCGTAGCGTTCGTTGCAGAACTGGCAGTCGATTTCCACGCGGCCATGATGCTCGCTGAGCAGCAGCTCGGCATCGGCCCGCCCTAAACTGACCAGCGCTTTGGCCGAGCGTTCACGAGAGCAGCTACAACGGAAGCGAATGCCACGCGGATCGAACAGGCGAACCGTCTCCTGGTGGTACAGGCGATGCAGCAGGGTCTCGTTGTCCAGGCCCAGCAATTCCTCGTTCTGCAGGGTGTCGGCCAGGGTCACCAGGTGCTCCCAGCTGGCGGCACGCTCGTCGTCGTCGGTCAGGCGATCGGGCGGCAGTTGCTGGAGCAGCAAGCCACGGGCGCGCAGGCCGTCGGCGCACAGCCAGAACCGCGTGGCCAGCTGCTCGGAGGTGGCGAAGTAGTTGGTCAGGCAGTCGGCCAGGGTGGCGCCGTCCAGCGACACGATACCCTGGTAACGCTGGCCCTGCGTGGGGTCGACGGTCATCGCCATCACCCCTTCGGGCATCAGCTGGCGCAGGCCATCGCCTTCGGTGACGCGCTCGGCGTCGTAACGGGCGATGCCGCGTAGGTCACCTTCGCTGGAACACTCCACCATCAATAGCGGCACCGGGCCTTCGGAACGTACCTGCAGCACCAGCAGGCCGTCGAACTTCAGGGTGCCGACCAGCAGGGAGGCGGCAGCCAGCAGCTCACCGAGCAGCTGCGCCACCGGGCGCGGGTAATCGTGCTTGGCCAGCACCTGCTGATAGCTGCCGGACAGCCCGACCAGTTCACCGCGCACATCGGTGTCATCGAAAATAAAGCGTTGGGTGAAGTCGGACATAACGAGTCGCCTGCTCAAGGATGCAAGACAGACCAGGGGCGCACCCGCTGGGCTGGGGGCCGGCAATTTTAGGCGCAAACGCGGCGCCGACCAAGCCGCAGGCGAAGAACGGCTGCTTCCTGCAGCCTGAACGCCGGCTGAACGAAGCAGCGATAGCACCCAGCAGGACGACACGCTTGCCTAGAATCAGCGGTTTTCCTCGAGCCGCCATCATGCATCTCGCCCTCAACGCTCAATGGCGCCCACGCGCCCTGCTCATCAGCCACCTGCTCGTCGCCGTGCTGTTCGCCAGCTGGCTGTGGCCGGTTACCCGCGTGTACTGGAATCAGTTCGACGTCTGGTTGTTCCATCTGCTCAACGACCCCGTACACGCCGCCGGCCTGTGGGCGCATATCTGGGCGATCGGCAGCATGCGCCCGGTGGACGCCGGCGTCGGCGTGGTGATGCTGGCAATCATGCTGCGGGCCGGCCTGATATTTCCGGCCAACCAGGTGCGCACCGGCCTCTATGCGTTTCTGGTCGCCCTGATCGTCATGCTGCTGATGCGCGTGGGCTTTGCCGATCTGGTCGAGTACATGGGCTGGCAGCATGCGAGCCCCTCGCTGCAGGTCGAAGGCAGCGCACGGCTCACCGAGATGTTTCCCGCCTGGGAAGAGCGCTGGGACCTGAAGGACAGCGCCACGCGCAGCTTCCCGGGCGACCACGCCTCGGTGCTGTTGATCTGGGCGATGTTCTGCAGCCTCTTCGTCAGCGGCTGGCGCCGCTTGCTGGCCTGGGCAGTAGCGGTGATCGGCATGCTGCCGCGGCTGGTCGCTGGCGCCCATTGGGGAGCGGATGCCTTCGTCGGTGGAGTACTGCTCAGCGTGCTGGGCATCGCCTGGAGCTGCTACACGCCATTGGCCTACCGAGCCAGCGCCGCCATCGAACGGGCGACGGCACCGCTGATGCGGATTCTGGCCCGCGTGCCGGTGATCGGCGGCTTCGCCGTAATCAGCGGGCGCTGATCACGGCTGGCCGGCTCGCCCAGAGCTGGCCGCCCTACTCCACCCACTCCCCGGAGCCGCCGCGCAGGTAGAACAGCTGCCGGCGCTGCTTCTTGCTCGGCCGCCCTTCGGTCTGTACGCCCAGGGCACCGGCCTTGCGCTGCTCGGCGGCCAACTCGCGGCGCACGATGCTCTCGCCGGTTTCGGCATACAGCGTCTGCGCCTCGGGCGCCCCGCGACGCACCACCGACAGCGCCTGAACCACCACGGTGCGTTCATCGAAACCGGTACGAATCACGTACTCTTCGCCGACCCTGGGTTCCTTGCCCGGTTTGCAGCGCTCACCGCGACAATGCACCTTGCCACCCTCGATCGCCGCCTTGGCGAGCGCACGGGTCTTGTAGAAGCGCGCGGCCCACAGCCACTTGTCCAAGCGAACCTTGTCATCGGCATCCTGCTTTGCCACCCTTACCTCACTCATTGCTGGCTATCATCACTATTCATTGTCACTTGAGCCTGTGCGCATTGTCCCATGCATGCAAGCTCGAGCGATCCTCATTCTGGAGCAGCGGTGACCCACTTTCCCAGCGATCTCGTCCACCCCGAAAAATGCCGTGGCTGCCAGAGCAGCCCGGAGCTGGACTTCGACTTTCATTTCGCCTTCCAGCCGATCATCGACATCCGCAGCCGTCAGGTATTCGCCCATGAGGCACTGGTGCGCGGGCCGGCGGGCGAAGGGGCGCTGTCCATACTCGAGCGCGTCAACGACGACAACCGCTATCGCTTCGACCAGCGCTGCCGCACCCAGGCCATTGCCGAGGCCAAGCAACTGGGCATGGCCAGCTACCTGTCGATCAACTTCCTGCCCAACGCCGTGTATCGCCCCGAGCTGTGCATCCGCAGCACCCTGGAAGCGGCGCGTCAGCATGACTTCCCTCTCGACCGGCTGATTTTCGAGACATTGGAAAGCGATCACATGGCCGACAGCAGGCACCTGACCAACATCCTGCGCCAGTACCGAGAGTTCGGTTTCAAGACGGCCATCGACGATTTCGGCGCTGGCCATTCCGGTCTCACCCTGTTGGCCGATTTCCAGCCTGACCTGATCAAGCTGGATATGGCGCTGATCCGCGACGTCGACCAGGACAAGGCCCGCCAGGCCATCGTGCGCGGCATCCTCCGCATTTGTAACGATCTGGGTGTAACGGTGATCGCCGAGGGGATCGAAACGCCGGGCGAACGCGACTTTCTCGCTGCCAGCGGCATCGACCTGATGCAGGGTTACCTGTTCGCCAAGCCGCAATTCAGGGCTCTGCCGACGATAGCCGAAGCGGCATGGGCATCCGCTACGATCACCCATTGACAGGCGTGCAGCACGGCGAATTTTCAGTACCATGCGCGCCTGATGCCAGCCCTTATAGAGACGGAACGCGTTCTTGAAGACATTCGACCACCTCAACGTGATCGGCCTGCGCGAGTGGGTGAACCTGCCGGAGCTGGGCATCGTCGGCCTGCGCGCCAAGATCGACACCGGCGCCAGCACGTCGAGCCTGCACGCCAGCGACATTCAGCCGTTCGAGCGCGACGGCGAACGCTGGGTGCGCTTCACCGCCTACATCGGCACCCAAGTGCAGCGCCGCCATCGCTGCGAGGCGCGCCTGGTCGCGCTCAAGACCATCAAGAGTTCCAACGGCCAGGCCCAGAGCCGCTACGTGATCCGTACCAGTCTGATGCTGGGCGATCTGCAGTGGCCGGTGGAGTTCACCCTGGCCAGCCGCAAGACCATGCGCTATCGCATGTTGCTCGGTTCCAAAGCCCTGGTCGACGGCCAACTGGTGGTCAACCCGGCGCTCACTTACGTACAAGACAAACCTGTGCTTCCCGACCCGACCGGTGCCCAATGAAAATCGCTGTGCTGTCGCGCAATCCGCGCCTGTATTCCACGCGTCGCCTGGTCGAAGCCGGGCAACAGCGCGGCCATGAAATGGTGGTGATCGATACCCTGCGCGCCTACATGAACATCGCCAGCCACAAGCCGCAGATCCATTATCGCGGCAAACCGCTGGAAGGCTTCGACGCGGTGATCCCGCGTATCGGCGCCTCGGTGACCTTCTATGGCTGCGCGGTGCTGCGCCAGTTCGAGATGATGGGCGTGGTGCCGCTCAACGAATCGGTGGCCATCGCCCGCTCGCGGGACAAGCTGCGCTCCCTGCAGTTGCTGTCGCGGCGCGGCATCGGCCTGCCGGTGACCGGCTTCGCCCACTCGCCGGACGACATTCCCGACCTGATCCAGATGGTCAACGGCGCGCCGCTGGTGATCAAGGTGCTCGAAGGCACCCAGGGTATCGGCGTGGTGCTGTGCGAAACCGAGAAGGCCGCCGAATCGGTGATCGAGGCCTTCATGGGCCTCAAGCAGAACATCATGGTGCAGGAGTACATCAAGGAAGCCGGCGGCGCCGACATCCGCTGCTTCGTGGTCGGCGACAAGGTCATCGCGGCGATGAAACGCCAGGCCAAGCCCGGCGAATTCCGCTCCAACCTTCACCGCGGCGGCACCGCCAGCCTGATCAAGATCACCCCGGAAGAACGCATGACCGCCATCCGCGCCGCCAAGGTCATGGGCCTGTCGGTGGCCGGCGTCGACATCCTGCGCTCCAACCACGGCCCGCTGGTGATGGAGGTGAACTCCTCGCCCGGCCTGGAAGGCATCGAAGTGACCACCGGCAAGGACGTTGCCGGAATGATCATCGGCTACCTGGAAAAGAACGGCGGCCCCAACCTGACACGCACCAAGGGTAAAGGATGAGTACAGCCTTCAAGGGCCGTGTGGCCCTGATCGCCCCCGCCTCGGCAATCGCCAACGAGATCTTCGACACCACCCTGGCGCAACTCGACGTGCAGGGCATCGATTACCACCTGGGGCGCCACGTGCGCGCCCGTCATCGTTACCTGGCGGGCACGCCGGCGCAGCGCCTGGACGACCTGCACGAAGCCTTCAGCCTGCCGGACATCGACGCCGTCTGGTGCCTGCGCGGCGGCTACGGCAGCGCGCAGCTGCTGCCGGGCATCGACTGGCCATTGTTGCAGCGCGCCAGCCCAAGGCCGCTGATCGGTTACTCGGACCTGTCGGTGCTGCTCGACGCCTTCGCCCGCCACGACCTGCCCGGCATCCACGGCCCGGTGGCCACTGCCCTCGGCCTGCAGGCCCTGTCCGCACCGGCCGGCCAACGCGAGTGGCTGGCGTCGATGCGCTCGCTGTGGGATCTGCTGCAGGACCGCAGCCACTCGCTACCCGTACGCCACCTCAGCGGCCCGCAAACTGTCGTCGAAGGCCCGCTGGTCGGCGGCAACCTGACGGCGCTGGCCAGCGGTTGCGGCACAGTCGCCGGCATGCAACTGCCGGACGATGCCATCCTGATTCTCGAGGACGTCGGCGAGCCGTACTACCGCCTGGAGCGCAGCTTCTGGCAACTGTTCGAAAGCTTCGCCGAGCGCCGCCCGGCCGCGTTGTGCCTGGGCAGCTTCACCGACTGCCCACGGCGCGGCGTGCAGCACAGCATCGAGGAAATCATCGGCGAGTACCTGGCACCCTTCGACATCCCGCTCTACGGCGAGCTGCCCAGCGGCCACGGCGACGCCAACTTCGCCTGGCCGTATGGCCGCAAGGCGCGCTTGCAGGGTGACGAACTGAGCTGGTGAAGACTCAGGAACGGGCCTGGTGCGGCCGGCCCATTCGCGCCACGAACTCCGCCTCGACCATCGGCCTGCCCAGCAGATAACCCTGACCGAACTCGCAACCCAGACGCTTCAGGTGCTCGAGCTGGTCGCTGGTTTCGATGCCCTCGGCCACGCACTCCAGGCCCAGGTTGCGGGCGATCATCAGGATGGTTTCCACCAGCAGCACGTTACTGCCGTTGCCGCTTGCCCCTAGATCCTGGGTGAAGCTGCGGTCGATCTTCAGCCGGTCCAGCGGCAGGCGCTTGAGATAGGTCAGGGACGAATAGCCAGTGCCGAAGTCGTCGATCGAGAAGCGTACGCCGAGCTTCTTGAGCGCGCGCATGTTGGCGATGCACTGTTCGACGTCCTCGAGTAGCACGCCTTCGGTGAGCTCCAGCTCCAGGGCCGCGGCCGGCACGCCGTAGCGTTCCAGGCAGCCACGTACCCGCTCGACGCACTCGCGGCTGCGCAACTCGCGCGGGCTGAGGTTCACCGCCAATACCACGTCCGGGTACTCCGCCTGCCACCCCTGCAGGGTGGCGCAGGCCCGTTCGAGCACCCAATTGCCGATGTCCTGAATCAAGCCGGTTTCTTCGGCCAGGGGAATGAAATGACCTGGCAGAATCTCGCCCTTTTCCGGGTGCGCCCAGCGCACCAGCACCTCGGCACCGATCAACCGGCCATCATCCAATTGCAATTGTGGCTGGAACACCAAGTAAAGCTGCTCCCGGGCAATCGCCTGGCGCAGCTCGCCCTGCAGCTGCAGACGCTGGTCGATGGCTGCCTGCATGGCGGGTGCGAAGAAGTGCAGGGCGTTGCGCCCACCCTGCTTGGCACGGTACATGGCGGTGTCGGCCTGTTTGAGCACATCGGCGGCGTTCTGCTCTCCGAACGGATGCAGGGCGATGCCGATGCTGGCGCTCATGGACAACTCGTGACCGTCGATCACGCAGGGCCGTTCCAGGCTCTTGAGCAAGCGCTCGCCAACCAGCGCAGCCTGCTCGCCCGCCAGTTGGGCATTGGCATCCAGGCCCTCGAGCAGCACCACGAACTCATCACCGCCCATGCGCGCGAGGGTGTCTTCGGTACGCAGTTGCCCTTCCAGACGCGCGGTCACCTCTCGTAGCAGGCTGTCGCCGACCAGGTGGCCGAGGCTGTCGTTGACCGTCTTGAAATGGTCGAGGTCGATGAACAGCAGCGCGCCCAGGCTGCCCTGGCGTATCTCACGGTCCATGGCATGCTGCAGGCGGTCGAGCATCAGCCGGCGGTTGGGCAGGCCGGTGAGTTCGTCGCTGTAGGCCAGGCGTTCGATCTCCCGCTGGTAACGCTGGCGCTCGGAGATATCGGTGACGCTGCAGCGAATCAGCACCGGCTCGCCCGGCAGCCGCACAAGGCGTACTTCACAGGGAAACTGCCGACCGCCGCTATCCTGGTGCAACCATTCGAACACCGGCACCTCACCGCGCAGGGCGGCCTTGAGGTAGTGTTTGGCAGCCTCGGAGGACGGCCTGCCGTCGGCCTGAAGCTCCGGGCTCAGTTCGAAAGGCCAGCGACTGAGCAGCTCCTCGCGTCGATAGCCGAACAGGCGCAGGGCGTTGCCGTTGAAATCGACCATGCCGCCCTCTTCGCTATAGAGCATGATCGCCTCGGGCGCATGCTCGACGACGGTGCGATAGCGGGCTTCGGCTTCGTAGCGCGCGCTGATGTCCTCGACCAGCAACAAGAACATGCTGACGCCGCCATTGGTGCGTCGCACCGCACGCAGGTGCAGGCGCGTCTGCACCGGGCTGCCGTCGCCGCGCAGGAAATTGCGATCGCGCTCGAAGCCCTCGCGGCTGCCGCTGAGCACTTCGTCGAGCAGGGGCTGCTCGGCCTCCAGGTCCTCGGGGCTGCTGATGCTGGCCCAGCTGGATTCCATCAGTTGCTCGCGGCTCAGGCCAAGGATGCTGCACAGTTTGAGGTTGACCTCCGACCAACCGAAGGTCGGGGTAATCAGCGCCATGCCGATCAGCGGCGCCTCGAAGAACAGGCGCAGACGATCGTCGCGCTCGCGCAGTTGCTGCTCGGTGCGGCGCCGCGCAGTGATGTCCTGAGCGGCACCATAGATGCGTACCAGCTCGCCACCGTCGCGCTCGGCCACGCCCAGTAGCCTGACCCAGCGCGTGCGGCCCTTGGCGGTACTGCCGCGCACCTCGATGTCGAACTGGTCGTCGCCCTTGTACACCTTCTGCAGGGTGCGGCCGATCAGCTCGCGACCAGGCGCATCGAACTGATTCAGCGATTCCTCGAAGGACGGCGCACCGCTTTTCGGGTCCAGCTCGTAGATGGCGAAGCAGCCGGCGCTCCAGTACATGCTCATGTCACGCATGTTCAGCGACCAGCCGCCCAGGTCGGCGATGTTCTCGGTCTGGGTGAACAAATGGCTCTGCTGTTGCAGGGCCTCGCTCTGGCGCACCATGTCCTGGGCCAGTTGCTCGCGTGCGCTGACGTCCTGCTGCATGACGATGAAGTGACTGACGCCTTCCTCGTCGCGCATCGGCGCCAGAATCACTTCGCCCCAGAAGGCTTCGCCGCCCTGGCGCTGCAGGCGCAACACGGCATTGCCGGGCACCTCGCGGCGAATGGCGGTTTCCAGCACATGCAGGCCTTCGTGGCGTTTCTCGCCGCGCAGCAGCTCGAGGAGGCTGAGGCCGAGGGTCGCATCGGCCTCGCGCCCGCTGATCTGTTCGAAGGCCGGGTTGCAGTAGATCAGCGGCAATTCGGCCTGTCGCGCATCGGCGATCAGCACCCCCAGCGGGCTGGCATCCAGCGCCGAATGCGCCAGGTTCAGTTGGCGCTGCACTGCCGCGCTATGGCTGAGGGCCAGGCGCAGGTCAGTGAGGCTGCGGCCGATCAGCAGCGCGGCCAGGACGAACAGCAGGATGCCGAAGTGCAGCTCGACACGCTGCGGATCGGTCCAGCTGCCGCCATCGGTGACCGCATGAAACCAGGGCAGCACCAGGATGGCGACGGCGCTGATCGCAGCCCCGCATACCGCCCCGGAGAACCCCCAGACCAGCGCGAGACCCAGCATGACCAGGCCTACGGCTGGCATCTTCAGGGGCGCAGGCAACAGCTCCACCAGCACCGGCAGGCAAACCAGCACCGGCAGCAGTAAGTACGGCGATGGCAGCGTGCGCAAAACCCGGGGCACCTGCAGCAGCGGCGTCGCGATGCCCGCTGCCCGCATCAGCCAGCTGCGCCGGCGCAACCAGGGGCTGAGATAGGTCAGCAGGGGAATGGATATAACCAGCGCGGTCAGGCTGTCGGCCAGCCAGAGCGCCAGAACCAGCTGCGGCTCCTGCGCCATGGTCAGTTCGTCGAGCAGCAACCGACAGCCGATCAGCAGCAGGCAGGTGACTGCCGCCGGTATCAGCACACCGAGCAGGATGAAGCGCAGCAGGTGACTGATGTCCGGCAATGCCGCATCGAATGGCCGCCAGCGCAGCGACAGGTAACAGCAGGCGACGCCCAGGGTTTCCGGCGCCGCATGCAGTGGCGCCTGGGGCCAGTCCAGGCCCCACAGAGGCGCGCAAAGCAGCGCATTGGCGTAGAGCGCCCACAGCACCCGCGGCCCCCACCAGAGCACCAGTACCAAGCCGAGGGCGAACGGCAGGTAGAGAATGCCCAACCCACCCTCGAACTGGGTGGCCAGGGACAGCTGTGTAGCCAAATGGAACGCAGGCAGTGGCAACCACCAGGTCCAGAACGGCAAGCGTTCGGCAGTGCTGGGCATACGAACCTCATATCGCTATGCCAGCACAGCATGAAGCAGCCTATCAGGGCTGTACAGGTGCCTGCATCGAGTTAACAGCCTAGTCGAGAATCAGGCCGCGTCGCGTGGCAACACCAACCCCAGAGGCAGACAAATACGGGCCTCCAGCCCACCACCGGTACGATTGCGCAATTCCACGCTGCCGCCATGCAGCGAAGCGATGCGCTTGACGATTGCCAGCCCCAACCCGGCTCCCTTGCCACCGCGGGCGCTGTCGCCACGGATGAACGGGTTGACGATATTGCTCAGCTCGCTCGGATCGATGCCGGCGCCGCGGTCCATCACGCTCAATACCACGTAAGGCGCACTGGGGTCACCGGCCACTGACAGGACGATTTCCACCGGGCTGCCGCCATAGCGCAGGGCATTTTCGATCAGGTTGACGATCAACCGTTTGATCGACACCCGGCGCAGCGGAAAGGCCGGGATCGGTTCGAGGAACAGGCGCACCTGTTCGCCCTTCTGGTTGTAGGGGGCGACCACCTCGCGAATCAGCTCGGGCAGCACCAGGTCTTCGACGGGCTCGTCGCGACCGTCGCGGATGAAGGCCAGGAACTGATCGAGAATGGCGTCCATGTCCTCGATATCGCGCACCATGTCGTCGGTCAGCTCGGAATCGTGGTCGAGAAACTCCAGCGACAGCCTCAGCCGCGTCAACGGCGTGCGCAGATCATGGGACACCCCGGCGAGCATCAGCTCGCGCTCGCGCCCGGCCTGCTCGACGTCCTCGGCCATCTGGTTGAAGGCGCGGTATACCTCGGTCATTTCGCTCGGCGTATCGCCCACCGGCAACCGCACGCTGCGGCCCTGGCCAAACTGCCGGGCAGCGATCACCAGGCGCTTGAGCGGCGCGCTGAGCTGGCGCACGAAAATCCACGCCGCCGCTGTGGACAACAGGCCGATGCCCAGAAACCAGCCCAGCACGCTCCAGATCCGCTGGCCACGTAGCGGGTGCGGGTAGAGCGGTACGCGAACCCAGTCCTCGCCCAGGGTCGGTGCATGCACCCACAGCGCTGGCGGGCTCTTGGCGCGGACCCGGGTTTCGGTATCCGGACCGAGTTCGGACTGCATCTGCCGCTGGAAGATCTCGCTGTAGGGCCAGTGCTCCTCGCTGGCCGGCACTTCGGCGCGCGTCACCCGCTTGAGGCCGGCGGCCTCGGCGATGCTGGCGCGATCCTCGGGATCCGCCGCCCAGTAAGCGCGCAGGGTCAGGGCCGCGCCATGGCTGTACTGACGATCGACCAGCACGTCCTCGTTCATCATCAGGTAGACGAGGGTCAGCGCCTTGGAGAACAGCACGACGATCAGCACCAGCCAGAGGGTGCGCGAGAAGAAACTTTGCGGAAACCAGAGAGGAGCTTTCATAAGGACAGAAGCCGGGGCAGAACGCTGAGGGCGGGAAACTTAACGCAAAAGGGCTGGTTTCGGTGGCCAGCCCTTTTGTGTTCGATTGGCCAACAGGCCGTTGAGATACCTGGGCCAGGCAACCAGTGCACTGACGATGGCGACTCCGCGAGAGCGGGCGAACGCGCACGGTGGCCGAGCAGTAAATACGCAGTTTGGCCGGGGCTGCCCAGCCTGTTCTCAACGCCGCGATGGCAACGCAGGAGGCTTCTCACCGGTCTGTCATTTGTTGCCGTCCGGCACGAATACATAACCCACGCCCCAGACGGTCTGGATGTAGCGCGGCTTGGACGGGTCCGGCTCGATCAGTCGGCGCAGACGGGAAATCTGTACGTCGATGGAGCGCTCCAGGGCATCCCACTCGCGACCGCGGGCCAGATTCATCAGCTTGTCGCGGGTCAGCGGCTCGCGGGCATGTTGCACCAGCGCCTTGAGCACCGCGAACTCGCCGGTGGTGAGCATGTGCACCTCGTCGCCCTTCTTCAGCTCACGAGTGGCCAGGGACAGCTCGTAATCACCAAAGGTGACGCTCTCGTCTTCGCTGCCCGGCGCGCCCGGCACGACCGGCGCCTGACGGCGCAGCACGGCCTTGATGCGAGCCAGCAGTTCGCGCGGGTTGAAAGGCTTGGCCAGGTAATCGTCGGCACCGATCTCCAGACCCTGGATACGGCTGCCTTCGTCACCCTTGGCAGTGAGCATGATGATCGGCACCTGGTTGTTGGACGCGCGCAGACGGCGGCAGGCGCTCATGCCATCCTCGCCGGGCAGCATCAGGTCGAGCACCACCAGGTTGAACAGCTCGCGCGATAGCAGGCGGTCCATCTGCTCGACGTTTTCCACGGCGCGGACGCGATAGCCCTGCTCGTCGAAGAAACGCTCGAGCAGGCGACGCAGACGGGCGTCGTCATCGACAATCAGGATCTTTTCGCCTTCAACCGGTGGTACTGCAGTACTGCTCATAGAAGCTCCTTGACCGAGAGTCCGCGACGCGTTGCGCCCGGCTGACCGGCGGCATTATGGCTCAGAGGCCGTGTAGACCACGTATTGTCCATTGTTAGCAGATTTTTCGCCGTTGTTGGCGCACTTCGCACCAATTCATGGTCTGACAGCCGCCAACGGCGAGTGGCCTGCGCCCGTGTGGGCGTGGCTATAATGCGCCGCTTTAGGGCGCCTTTAGAAACGTAGGCGAGGCAGTCAGCACAAGGCAAACAGGCGAGGACGCGCAGTTTACGGGTTGTAAATGAGCAGTCCGAGCCTGTTTTTAACGCTGTGATGACAACGCAGGTAGTTTCTAAAGGTGCCCGTCAGTGTCCGGCTCATCATGAGCGAGGCCGGTTTTAGTCGTTTCAAGGTGGACTCTTCTTTCTATGCTCAGCATCAACAACCGTATCGCCGAAGAACTGGGCGTGCGCCCGCAACAGGTCGCCGCCGCCGTACAGCTGCTGGATGAAGGCTCTACCGTGCCGTTCATCGCCCGTTACCGCAAGGAAGTCACCGGCAGCCTCGACGATACCCAACTGCGCAACCTGGAAGAGCGCCTGCGTTATCTGCGCGAACTCGATGACCGCCGGGCGAGCATCCTCGCCAGCATCGAGGAACAAGGCAAGCTGACCCCCGAGCTGACCCGCGAGATCAACCTCGCCGATACCAAGACGCGCCTCGAGGACCTCTACCTGCCGTACAAGCAGAAGCGCCGTACCAAGGGCCAGATCGCCCTGGAAGCCGGCCTCGGCGAGCTGGCCGATGCGCTGTTCAACGATCCAGACCTGACCCCGGAGAGCGAAGCGGCGCGCTTCATCGATGCCGAGAAAGGCTTCGCCGACACCAAGGCGGTGCTCGAAGGCGCCAAGTACATCCTCATGGAGCGCTTCGCCGAAGACGCCAGCCTGCTCAGTAGCCTGCGCGGCTTCCTCACCGACAACGCCACCCTGAGCGCCCGGGTGATCGCCGGCAAGGAAACCGAAGGCGCCAAGTTCCGCGACTACTTCGAGCATGACGAAAAGCTCAAGGGCGCCCCGTCACACCGGGCCCTGGCGATTTTCCGCGGTCGCAACGAGGGCATCCTCAATGCCAGCCTCAAGGTCGGCGAAGAGCTTCCCGGCACCCTGCACCCGTGCGAGGGCATGATCGCCGAGCGTTTCGGCATCGCCAACCAGGGGCGTGCCGGCGACAAGTGGCTGAGCGAGGTGGTGCGCTGGACCTGGAAGGTCAAGCTCTACACCCATCTGGAAACCGACCTGCTCGGCGAGCTGCGTGAAGGCGCGGAAACCGAGGCGATCAGCGTATTCGCCCGCAACCTGCACGACCTGCTGCTGGCCGCCCCCGCCGGCCCGCGCGCAACCCTGGGCCTCGACCCGGGCCTGCGCACCGGCTGCAAGGTGGCGGTGGTCGATGCCACCGGCAAGCTGCTCGACACCGCCACCGTCTACCCGCACGCACCGCGCAACGACTGGGACGGCACCCTCAACGTGCTGGCCAAGCTGTGCGCCAAGCATGGCGTCGACCTGATCGCCATCGGCAACGGCACCGCCAGCCGCGAGACCGACAAGCTGGCCATCGAGCTGATCAAGAAGTACCCGGGCCTGAAAATGACCAAGATCATGGTCAGCGAGGCTGGCGCCTCGGTGTATTCGGCCTCGGAGCTGGCGGCCAGGGAATTCCCCGATCTGGACGTGTCGCTGCGCGGCGCGGTAAGCATCGCCCGCCGCCTGCAGGACCCGCTGGCCGAACTGGTGAAGATCGACCCGAAATCCATCGGCGTGGGCCAGTATCAGCACGATGTGTCCCAGCTGAAGCTGGCGCGCAGCCTGGACGCGGTGGTAGAAGACTGCGTGAACGCCGTGGGCGTTGACGTCAACACAGCCTCCAGCGCCCTGCTGGCACGGATTTCCGGCCTCAACGCAACCTTGGCGCAGAACATCGTCGCCCACCGCGACGCTCACGGCGCATTCAAAACCCGTGACGCTCTGAAGAAGGTCCCGCGCCTGGGCGACAAGACCTTCGAACAGGCCGCCGGCTTCCTGCGCGTGATGAACGGCGACAACCCGCTGGATGCCTCCGCCGTGCACCCGGAAACCTACCCGCTGGTGCAGCGCATCGCCGCCGACACGGGCCGCGACATTCGCTCGCTGATCGGCGATGCGGGCTTTCTCAAGCGCCTGGATCCGAAGAAGTTCACCGACGAGACCTTTGGCCAGGTGACCGTCAGCGACATTCTCAGCGAGCTGGAAAAACCCGGTCGCGACCCGCGCCCCGAGTTCAAGACCGCCGAGTTCCAGGAAGGCGTGGAAACCCTCAAAGACCTCGAATTGGGGATGATCCTCGAAGGCGTAGTCACCAACGTGACCAACTTTGGCGCCTTCGTCGACATCGGCGTGCACCAGGACGGCCTGGTGCACATCTCGGCGCTCTCCGAGAAATTCATCAAGGACCCGCACGAGGCGGTCAAAGCCGGCGACGTGGTCAAGGTCAAGGTCATGGAAGTGGACATCCCGCGCAACCGCATCGCCCTGTCGATGCGCATGAGCGACACCCCGGGCGAGAAGGTCGAAGGCCCGCGCGGCGGTGCTCGCCAGGGCGCGGGCAAGGGCGGTCAGGCACCACGCAGCGAGCGCCACGGGGGCCAGGAAAAGCCGGCCCCGGCCAACGCTGCCATGGCCGCGCTGTTCGCCAACGCCAAGCAGCTGAGGAAGTAAGCGATGAGCGACTCCGCGGATGAAATCGGCAAGAGCAGCGCCTTCGGGCGCCTGCTCGGCCTCAGGATCGTCAAGGCCGAGGCCGGCGAAGCGATCATTGCCCTGAGCATGCACGACGGCCTGCGCAACCTGCACGGCAAGCTGCACGGCGGCGCGCTGTTCTCGCTGATCGACACCGCCATGGGCCAGGCCAGCCACAGCCTCAGCGACGGCGAGCCGAGCAGCGTGACCCTGGAGTGCAAGGTCAACTACATCCGCGGCGTCACCGAAGGTGACCTGAGCTGCCGTGCCTGGGTCATCCACGCCGGCCGCCGCACCCAGGTGATCGAAGCCGAGGTGCACCAGCACGATAAGCTGGTCGCCAAGGCCCAAGCCACCTTCGCCTGCCTCTAAGATCCTGTTCATGATCGCTAAGCGCAGATTCGTCGATTCAAGCAGCCAAGTGGCGGGAGCGGCCTTTCCCTGATCCATTGTGGGAGCGCGCCATGCGCGCGAAAAATCGCGGGCATGGCCCGCTCCCACAGGTACTTCATCAATAGCCGCTTTTGCCTTGTAGCTGCCGCTTCATGCGCATAAAGATCGTGAACAGGCTCCGAGGCCCAGATCACGCGCGGCAGAGCTTGAAAGCTGCCTGCGTGTGTCGCTAAAACGTACATCCCTTTCGCCAGACGACCAACGTCAGCAATTCGCCCCTTGTAGAGTCCAGCGTCCACCCCCATATTGGGGCGACCGCTGCGTGAAGGAATGCAATCTTGAGCGACCTGTTCTCCCGCCGTCTGGCCCTGCTCGGCGAGCACGCCAACCTGTCCCTGCTCTCCCAGTGCCTGCATGGCATTGAGCGTGAATGCCTGCGCGTCGATGAAAGCGGCCAGCTGGCGCTGAGCGGGCACCCCGCTGCGCTGGGCTCGGCGCTGATCAACGGCCAGATCACCACGGACTATTCCGAATCTCTGCTCGAGTTCATCACCGCCACGGCGGTCGACCCGGGTGACACCCTGGCAGAGCTGGATCGCATCCACCGTTTCGTGTACAGCAAGCTCGACGGCGAGTACCTGTGGAGCCCCTCGATGCCGGGCCCGCTGCCGGATGAGCAGACCATTCCGATCGCCCGTTACGGCAGCTCGCACATCGGCCAACTCAAGTACGTGTACCGCAAGGGCCTGGCCCTGCGTTACGGCAAGACCATGCAGTGCATCGCCGGCATCCACTACAACTTCTCCGTGCCGGAGCAGCTGTGGGCCGTGCTGCAGGAAGCCGAAGGCGACGGGCGCAGCGCGCGCGACTATCAGTCCTCGCGCTACATCGCGCTGATCCGCAACTTTCGCCGCTACAGCTGGCTGCTGATGTACCTGTTCGGTGCCTCGCCGGCGCTGGACAAGAACTTCATGCGCGGCGCCCCGCACCAGCTCCAGGAGCTGGACGCCGATACCCTGTACCTGCCCTACGCCACCAGCCTGCGCATGAGCGACCTGGGTTACCAGAGCGAAGCCCAGGCCGGGCTGACGCCCTGCTACAACGACCTGGCCAGCTACACCGACAGCCTGCGCCAGGCGGTTGGCACGCCTTATCCACCCTATGTGGACATCGGCACCAAGAAGGACGGCGAGTGGCTGCAGCTCAACACCAACGTGCTGCAGATCGAGAACGAGTACTACTCCAACATCCGCCCGAAACGGGTGACCTACAGTGGCGAGCGGCCGATCCAGGCGCTGATGGCCCGTGGCGTGCAGTACGTCGAGGCGCGCTGCCTGGACATCAACCCGTTCCTGCCAATGGGCATCGACCTCGCCGAGTCGCGCTTCCTCGACGCCTTCCTGCTCTACTGCGCCCTGCAGGACAGCCCACAGCTGAGCAACGGCGAATGCGGCAGCTGTTCGGATAACTTCCTCAAGGTGGTCAAGGACGGCCGCCGCCCGGGCCTGCACCTGCAGCGTCACGGCGCACCCGTGGTTCTGCAGAGCTGGGCCCACGAGCTGCTCGACGGTATCGAGGCGATCACCGAACTGCTCGACCGCAGCCAGGGCACGGACGCCCACGGCGCTGCTCTGCAGGCCCAACGCGCGAAAGTCGACGATGCCAGTCTGACGCCCTCGGCCCAGGTGCTCGCCGAACTGCAGAAGGGCGAAAGCTTCGCGGCGTTTTCCCTGCGCCAGAGCAAGCGCCACGCCGAGCATTTCCGCGGCCAGCCATTGAGCAGCGAGCGGCAGGCCGAATTCGAGCAGGCCGCACAGCGCTCACTGCAGGATCAGGCCGAACTCGAAGCCCACGAAGAAGGCGACTTCGACAGCTTCGCCGCCGCCTACCAGGCCAGCATCCTCGCCCTGGCCGTGTGAAACCGAGGCCTGGCCCGCGACGACTGCGTCACAAAAGAAACCAATGGTCATAAATCCGGGACAGGTGGCCCGGTTTGGCCAGGCGTATTTGGCTAGCATGGTTTGCAAGCCTCTTTGCGAACCCCTCTCATGAGCCACCCCGACACCAAGCAGCACTGGAGCCTGGAAAGCCTCACCAAGGCCTACCAACAGGGCTACATGGCAGGCCTTGCCGGCCATGCAGCCGAGACCCTGCCCTTCGCCAACAGCATTCCCGCCGCTGCCTGGGAAGCCGGCTGGGTCGACGGCGAAGGCCAGCGCCGGCTTAGCGCGGAAAAGCTCAATCGCACGCCGGGCAATGCTCCAGGCGCCAAGAAACGGGCCTGACGCGACGCGCGCCGATCTCCTCTCCACGCTGGCCAGCCAGCGAGCCACGGTGCAAAATAATTAACTCTCTTAACTGAAGAAGCCAAGTCATGAGCAACGTTTCCAGCCTGCCGGACACCTCGCCCGCGAACAGCGTCGCTGGCGACGCGCTGCCTGACAGCTGGCTGGACACCCTGGTGGGCTACGCGCTGCGCCGCGCCCAACTGAAGGTGTTCCAGCACTTGGTCGGTAATCTGGCCGAACACGACCTGCGCCCGGCCCAGTTCACCGCGATGGTGATCATCGACAACGAACCAGGCCTGATGCAGGCCGACCTGGCCCGCCAACTGGCCATCGAACCGCCGCAACTGGTGCCGCTGCTCAACAAGCTGGAAAGCCGCGGCCTGGCCCAGCGCGTGCGTGGCGTGCAGGACAAGCGCGCCTATGGCGTGTTCCTCACCAAGGCAGGCATCGCCCTGCTCGGCCAACTCAAGGCCATCGCCGTGGCCAGCGACGAAGCGGCCACCGCTGCCCTCGACGACGACGAGCGCAACCAACTGCTACGGTTGCTGCACAAGGTCAACGGTTAAGGCTGCTTGGGAGAGGCCGCTTGAAGGCAGAAGCAGCCACTCGTCGCTTTTGCTTTTTGATGTTTCTCCTGCACGGCGGTAGCAGACGACATCAATCGCCCCTTCAGGAGGCCGAATGGAATCGTTGTATAGGGGGACGAGCCGCATGGATGCGGCGAGGGGGCTAGGCGCCCCCGCCTGATGGGCCATGGATGGCCCTTCCAGGCCGGCCCCCGGAACGACGATGTAATGAGGGAACCCCAGCGCAGCTGGGGCCGGGTGTCGGGGCTAGACCTTTTGGTTTCTTTTGGCGGGGCCGGCTATCCGGGCAATGCCAAAAGTAACCCGCTCGTCAGAGCGGAACTGAGCGCGCAAACAATACGGTAATGCTGGCGGACTCATTATGGGAGCGGGCGGGCACGCCCAGTCCATGCCCGTGATTTTTCGCGGGCATGGCCCGCTCCCACAAATACTGCGCCGATGACCACTCCCGCCACATTCTCATCATTCCTCTACACGCCACACACCGGCGAACAGAGCACACCCGTCCAGCCAAAAAAACAGTGCCGCCGCCGCTCCGTCGACCACCGCGCAGCTGTTGCCGGTGGTTTGCACGCTGCGCTCAACCGCGCCAGCCCCCGTTCAGGTAGCTCCAGAGCGTACGCAGCACCGCGATGATCGTCATATCCTCGAAGTGGCTGCCCTGTGCGCCATTCACATTGGCCTCTCGGCGCGCAGGATCGACTCGTCACGGCCGCGGTACAAGGCCTCCACCTGCTCGGCGCGCCATTGCAGCACGGCGCGCTGGTTGATCGAACCCTTGTCGGTGATCTCGCCGCGGTCGATGGACGGCGCCTGGCTCATCAGGGCGATCCATTCCAGCCGCGTGGCATTGCCGGTGGCTGCGCGGTTCAGGCGCTGCAGCCAGTCGGCGAACCAGCCGCGTACCGGCGCGCTGGCCAGTACCTCGGCGTCGCTGGCGTCCGCCGCCAGGCCGGCCAGTTGCCGGCACTCATACAGACGCGGGAAAACCAGCAGCCCGAGGCATTCGCGATCCGGCGCGGCGACCACCACGTCCTGCACGTAGGGCGAGCCTTCCAGCACCGCGCGGTTACGCAGCGGGCCGACGCTGACGAACACCCCGGACGACAGCTTGAAGTCTTCGGCGATGCGCCCGTCGAACATCAGGCCCAGCTGCGGATCGTTCGGCTCAGCCAGCTTGAGCGCATCACCGGAGCAGTAGAAGCCGTCCTCGTCGAACACCTCGGCGGTCTGCTGCTCGGCACGCCAGTAACCGGGCATGATGTGCGGCCCGCGAAAGCGCCCTTCCAGCTTGCCGTCGACCGGCACCAGGCGCACTTCGCAGCCCGGCGCTGGCAAACCGACGTAGCCGGCCATGGACAGCGGCCCGGTGGTGAAGGTGCAGGAGGGCGATGCCTCGGTCATGCCCAGGCCGGCCATCATGCGAATGCGCTCGCCGCAATGCCGCTCGGCGATGCGGTCGAGGCGGTCCCAGACGCTCTGCGACAGCCCGGCAGCGGCGAAGAAGAACAGCTTGATGCGTGCGAAAAAGGTCTCACGCAGCGCCGCGTCCTGCTCCAGGGCGTTGACCAGTTCTTCCCAGCCCTTGGGCACCGTCAGGTAGGCGGTCGGGGAAATCTCGCCCAGATTGCGCAGGGTTTGCGCCATGCCCTGGGGCGTCGGCTTGCCGTCGTCGAGGTAGAAGGTGCCGCCGTTGTACAGCACGATGCCCAGGTTGTGGCTGCCGCCAAAGGTGTGGTTCCACGGCAACCAGTCGACCAGCACCGGCGGCTCCTCACCGAATACCGGGAAGGTCTGCAGCAGCATCTGCTGGTTGGCGCAAAGCATGCGTTGGGTGGTGACCACCGCCTTGGGCAGCTTGGTGGAGCCGGAGGTGAACAGAAACTTGGCGATGGTATCCGGGCCGGTGGCGGCGAAGGCGACTTCGGCCTCGACGCCGCCTGGCTGGGCCAGCAGGTTGGCGAAATCGATGGTGCGCCGGCCCGCCACTTCACCGTGCACGGTGATCACCGGCACATCGCTTGGCAGCACGGCGTCGATGGCGCGCTGATAGGGCGCAGCGTTGTCGACGAACACCAGCCCCGGCCGCAGCAAATCGCAGACGTGGCGCAGCTTGGCGTGGTCCTGGGAGAGCAGCGAATAGGCCGGCGATATCGGGCAGTAGGGGATGCCCGCGTACATGGCGCCGAGGGCGATCTGCAGGTGCTGCAGGCCGTTGCCGGAGAGAATCGCCAGCGGCCGCTCGGCGCTCAGGCCGAAGCCGAGCAGGCACTGGGCGATGGCTCGCACCGTATTGAGCATCTGTGCATAAGGGGTGTGCTGCCACGCGCCGCTCTCGCCGCGTGCGGCCAGAAAGGTCTGCTCGCCACGCACTTCGGCCCAATGCACCAAGCGGTCGAGCAAACGCTCGGGCAAGGGCGCCAGCGGTTCCAGCGAGCGCAGATGCAATTCGCCCTGGCGCTCGCTGACCTCGACGGCCGGGTGGCCGATGGACACCTGGCGATAACGCGGTCCGGTATTGGCGTTCACTTCGCTTCTCCACGCGGGCGACTGGCTCGCCCCTGTTGTTCTTGTTGTCACGCAGCGCCGTACCGCCTCGCCAGGGAGGCAGCCGGCACTCGCAGGATTACCGCCGTCGCCTGGTTAGATCGGGTAGTGCTGCGGGCCGTTCTGCAGGGTCACCCAGCGCAACTGAGTGAACTGCTCGATCGCCGACTTGCCGCCGAAGCTGCCGTACCCACTGGCCTTGACGCCGCCGAAGGGCATTTGCGCCTCGTCGTGAACGGTCGGCCCGTTGATGTGGCAGATGCCCGACTCGACGCGCTGCGCCAGGGCCAGCGCCCGCGTGGTATCGCGGCTGAAGATCGCCGACGACAGGCCGAACTCGGAGTCGTTGGCCAAGCGCAGCAGCTCTTCGTCGCCACTGCCGCGCAGCACCACGGCCACCGGCCCGAAGGACTCCTCGGCGTACAGGCGCATCGCCGGGGTGACGTTGTCGAGCAGGGTCGCCTGCATGATGCTGCCTTCGACCTGGCCACCGGCGACCAGCTTGGCGCCCTTGCCGACGGCGTCGTCGATCAGCGACTGGATGCGCTCGCCCGCCGAGGTGTCGACCAGCGAGCCGAGCACCGAAGCGCTGTCGGCCGGGTCACCGGCGCGCAGGCTGGCGATCTTCGTCGCCAGTTTGGCGACGAAGGCGTCGGCAACCTTGGCGTCGACCACCAGGCGCTCGGTGGACATGCAGATCTGCCCTTGGTTGAAGTAGGCGCCGAAGGCCGCGGCTTCGACGGCAGCGTCCAGGTCGGCATCGTCGAGTACCAGCAACGGCGCCTTGCCGCCCAATTCCAGCAGTGCCGGCTTGAGGTGGCGGGCCGACAGTTCGCCGACGATGCGCCCGACCTTTGTCGAGCCGGTGAAGTTGACCCGCCGCACCGCCGGGTTGGCGATCAGCCGCTCGACGATCGCCGCAGCATCGGCCGGCGCGTTGCTGATCACGTTGACCACGCCGTCACCCAGGCCGGCGTCCTGCAGCACCTGACCGATCAGCCGGTGTACGGCGGGGCTCAGCTCGGAGGCCTTGAGCACCACGGTATTGCCGCAGGCCAACGGCATGGCGATGGCGCGAGTGGCGAGAATCACCGGGGCGTTCCACGGCGCGATGCCGAGCACCACGCCGCAGGGTTGGCGCAGCGCCATGGCGAAGCTGCCGGGCACGTCGGAAGGAATCACCTCGCCATGGATCTGGGTGGTCAGCGACGCCGCCTCGCGCAGCATGTTGCTGGCCAGGTGCACGTTGAAGCCGTACCAGTTGGCCATCGCCCCGGTTTCCCCGGCAGCGGCGATGAACTCGCCAGCGCGCGCCTGCATCTCGGCTGCGGCCTTGAGCAGACGCGTGCGCCGCTCGTTGGGCGCCAGCGCGGCCCAGGCGGGAAAAGCGGCCTGTGCGGCGGCCACCGCAGCGTCGGCATCTTCCAGAGTGGCGGCGGCGACTCGCGATACCACCTCGCCGGTCACCGGGTTACGACGTTCGAAGGTGCGTTCGTCCCGGGACGGGCACGAGCGGCCACCGATCAGCAGGGGCACGTCCAGCATGGTGATTCCTCATTGTTGTCGTTGTCGGGAACGCGCGCGACCCCATGGCGGACGCCGCGCTTTACAAGGCTAGGCGATCAGCGCTTATAGGCCTGCAGGCCGGGCTTGATGCTCTTGTCGTCGAGGAACTGCTTCATGCCCTGCTCGCGACCACCCTCTTCGTCCAGCAGGCGCGACTGGTCGAGTTTGGCGTACAGATAGTCTTCGTTCTGCTCCCAGGTCAGCTCGCGGCAGCGCTTGAAGCCATGCTTGGCGGCGCGCAGCACCACCGGGTTCTTTTCCAGCAGGTTGCGCGCCAGCTCCAGGGTGGTGTCACGCAGCTGGGCCAGCGGCACGCTTTCGTTGACCAACCCCATCTCGGCGGCTTTCTTACCGTCGAAGGTCTTGCCGGTCATGATGTAGTACAGCGACTGACGGTGGCCCACGGTGTCGGCCATGGCCTTGCTGACCAGGTTGCCCGGCGGAATGCCCCAGTTGATTTCGGAAAGGCCGAAGGTGGCTTCATCGGCGCAGATCGCCAGGTCGCAGGCCACCAGCGGGCTGAAGCCGCCGCCGAAGCACCAGCCGTTGACCATGGCAATGGTCGGTTTGGCGTACATGCGCAACAGCTTCCACTGCCACTGCGAGGCTTCGCGGCGGATCTTCTCCTGGAGAATTTCCGGGCCGGCGTCCACCTCGCGGAAGTATTCCTTGAGGTCCATGCCCGCAGTCCACGACTCGCCGGCGCCGGTCAGCACCAGTACGCGGGCCTCGGCGTCCTGCTCAAGCACTTCGAGGATCTCGACCATCTCGCGATTGAGGGTCGGGCTCATGGCGTTGCGTTTTTCCGGACGGTTGAGAGTGACCCAGGCGATGCCTTCTTCGACATCGACCTTGACGGTTTGCCAGCGGCCTTCGTACTTGCTCATGGGGTGTGCTCTTGTTTTGGTTGTCGATGGACAGAAGCTAATCCTGAAAAATGGTTATGTCAATTAACCATTAATAAAAATCACCATCTGTTCGGAATCCGCATATTCGCCGCCAACGCCATCGTTCGAAGGGTGCGAAGAATCTCGGACAGTTCACACCGCCGCTTCGCTATAGCCAAAGGCTTACACGACGGCGCGCCGGTTCGCTCTGGTGACACCCCGCCGCGCGCCGTAATCTATGCCCATACCTGCAGCACAGGACGTGCTCAGGGTCATGGATGACATGACCATAGCTAGGATGGCAGCCGACAGGACGTTGGCATTGGTCAGTAAAAGCCCGCTTCGGCGGGTTTTTTATTGCCTGTGGAAAAGTGCGGCGGCTAGTGCGGCGGCGCAAGGCCACCGCAGCGTCTGTCATGTGCCCGCCTCGGTCAGTACGATGCCCAGTGGCCCGGGAACCGATCCCAGGCGGCCTGTCGACCGCAGCACCCACACCAGTGGCGCGTACCGCAGTCGGATAGGCCAGCGGCGCCAGCGCATGGAGCACCAGTTGCGCGGCGATGGTGACGAGAAGCAGACCCGCCTGCACATCGACCACACCCTGGCACTCTGGCGACGGACCGGGCGCGCGATGCCGCCTCGCGCCCGTTGTGGCTCAGGCCTGAGCGGGCGTCAGCTGCTGCGGCTTCTGCGCCGGCAGCAAGGTCAGCAACAGCACCGCCGCGGCGACGAACACCAGGGCGAACCAGGTGTAGAGCTGCAGCGGCTGCCAGCCGTCATCGAGCATGAAACCCGCCACGGTCGGCGACAGGATCGCCCCGCCACGACCGATGCCGATCGCCCAGCCCACCCCGGTGGCCCGTACCGACGCGCCATAGATCAGCGGCGACAACGCATAGAGGCCGGCGACGCAGCCGTTGGAAAACAGCCCGATCAGCAGGCCCATGCCCAGCGCCGCGGTGAACGACGAGCCCAGGCCGGTGAAGATCACCAGCAGCACGGCGGTGATCAGCATGAAGCCGGCCAGCACCCGCGCCAGGGAAAAGCGCGCCGATAACAACCCCAGCAGCGCCGCACCGAAGATGCCGCCGATGCTCAGCAGCACGCCACCAGTAACGCCCTGCTGCACCGACAACCCAGATTGGGTGAGCAGCTTGGGTGTCCAGCTCATGATGAAGTAGAAGCCGAACATCACCAGGAAGAACAGTACCCAGATCAGCAAGGTGCTGCGGCGTTGCTCAGGGTCGAACAGCCGCGCGAAGGAACCGCTGCCACCCTGCCCATCGCCCGCCAGCGACGGCAGCGCAGTCAGGCTCGGCTGGCCCAGTTTCAGGGCCAGACGATTGACCCGCACCAGCGCCTTGGCCGGCTGCTTGGAGAGCAGGAAATCCAGCGACTCGGGCAGCCACAGCAGCACCGGCACGATGGCCACGAAGGTCATCAGCCCGCCGGCTAAGAACACCGAGCGCCAGCCCCAGTGCGACAGCAGCCACACCGCCAGCAGGCCACCGAGCGTGGCGCCCAGGGCATAGCCGGTGGATTGCAGACTGACCGCCAGGCCGCGCCAGCGCTTGCTGGCGTACTCGCTGGCGATCACATTGCTGCTGGCCAGGATGCCGCCGATACCCAGCCCGGTGAAGCCGCGCAGCAGCGCCAGTTGGGTAGGCGTCTGGCTCAGTGCCGAGAGCAGCATGCCGGTGCCGGAAATCACCAGGCACAGCAGGATCAGCGGGCGCCGACCGATGCGATCGGCCCAGGGCGCGATGAACAGCGAGCCGGTAGCCATGCCAAGCAACCCGGCGCTGAGCAGCAGGCCGATTTCCGCGCCACTGAGCGACCAATCGGCGGCCACCGACGAGGCCGTGAAGGCCATCACCAGCACATCGAAGCCATCGATCATGTTGAGCACGATGCATACGCCGATGGCGATCCATTGAAAGCCGCGCATCGGCCCCTGGTCGACGACCTGCCGGAGATCGCTCATCGCGCACCTCCCGCCGCAGCCACGAAAGATAACGAGAAAGGCATGCTGCAATCGGCAGCTGACGGAGCGAGGCGAAGGTTCATCGGCGCGGATCCTGGATTGTTGTTATGGGAGAAGCCGCAGCCAAGCTTGCAGAAGTGGATCCAATATTCAATCCAGGCAACCGAAGCGACGAGCCTCTGAATACAGGCGCCCGAGGCCCGAGCCCCGTCGCTCGGGGCCTTGCTCGATCGGTGACACGGGAAGATTGCGTTCGCTGATCGGACAGTTTGTTTTGTTAACTGTTTTCCCGGACAGGCCTTGACATTAGGCTGATTAAAAACCAACCATTGGATCCAATAACTCCAACAATAACCGAGGTCGTCATGTACCCGAAAAATGCCTGGTATGTAGCCTGCACCCCCGATGAGATCGCCGAGAAGCCCCTGGGCCGGCAGATTTGCGGGGAAAAGATCGTGTTCTATCGCGGCGCCGAGGGCCAGGTAGTGGCTCTCGAGGATTTCTGCCCGCACCGCGGCGCGCCGCTGTCGCTCGGCTATGTCGAGAACGGCAACCTGATCTGCGGCTATCACGGCCTGGAGATGGGCTGCGAAGGCAAGACCGTGTCGATGCCCGGCCAACGCGTGCGCGGCTTTCCCGGCATCCGTGCATTCGCGGCGGTGGAGCGCTATGGCTTCATCTGGGTGTGGACCGGCGATCAGGCACTGGCCGATCCGGCCACCATCCATCATCTGGAATGGGCGGAAAATCCCGACTGGGCTTACGGCGGCGGGCTGTTCCACATCAATTGCGACTACCGGCTGATGGTCGACAACCTGATGGACCTGACTCATGAAACCTACGTGCATGCCTCGAGCATCGGCCAGAAGGAGATCGACGAAGCGCCGCCGATCACCCAGGTCGAAGGCGATGAGGTGATCACCAGCCGCCACATGGAAAACATCATGGCTCCGCCGTTCTGGCGCATGGCATTGCTCGGCAACGGCCTGGCCGACGATGTGCCGGTGGATCGCTGGCAGATCTGCCGCTTCAAACCGCCCAGCCACGTGATGATCGAAGTCGGTGTGGCCCACGCCGGGCACGGCGGCTACGAGGCGCCGGCCGAGGTCAAGGCGGCGAGCATCGTGGTCGATTTCATCACCCCGGAGAGCGAGACCTCGATCTGGTATTTCTGGGGCATGGCGCGCAGCTTCAAACCCGAGGACCAGGCACTGACCGACAGCATTCGCGAAGGCCAGGACAAGATTTTCAGCGAGGACCTGGAGATGCTCGAACGCCAGCAGCGCAACCTGCTCTGGCAGCCCGAGCGCGGGCTGCTCAAGCTCAACATCGACGCCGGTGGCGTGCAGTCGCGGCGCATCATCGACCGCCTGCTGGCTGAGGAGCAGGCCCTCGCCGCCCAGAAAATCGACGTCCGCCAGGTCGGCTGACCCTTGCCCGTCGCGCGCCACCCAGGTGGTGCGCGCAAGCCTTGAAGAGAGCGCCACCATGATCGACGTCATCGTCACCGCCATCGAGCCCCAGGCCCAGGACATTCTCAGCTTCGATCTGGCCCGCGCGGATGGAGAACCACTACCGGCCTTCAGCGCTGGCGCGCATATCGACGTGCACCTGCCGGATGGGCTGATTCGCCAGTATTCGCTGTGCAACCACCCCGAAGAGCGGCACCGCTATCAGATCGCCGTGCTGCGCAGCGCCGACTCGCGCGGCGGCTCCATCGCCATGCACGGCCTCGAGCAGGGCGTCAGGCTGAGCATCAGCGAACCACGCAACCTGTTTGCGCTGCAGCACGACGCCAGGCGCCACCTGCTGATGGCCGGCGGTATCGGCATCACCCCGATCCTGTGCATGGCCGAACGGCTGAGCCACATCGGCGGCGACTTCACCCTGCACTACTTCGCCCGCTCGGCGCCGCAGGCGGCGTTCGTCGAGCGCCTGCGCCAGTCACCGTTCGCCGAGCGCGTGCACCTGCATTTCGACGACGGCGAGGCGAGCAAGCGCCCGGATACCGCCGCGCTGATCGGCCCGACCCAGGCGCAGACACACCTGTACGTCTGCGGCCCGGGCGGTTTCATGGCGCATGTGCTGGACAGCGCCCGCGCGCTGGGCTGGACCAACGACAACCTGCACCGCGAGTACTTCAGCGCCGAACCGGACGACCAGCCCCAGGCGGGTTTCGAAGTGCAACTGGCCAGCAGCGGCGAAGTGCTCAAGGTGCCGGAAGGCATCAGCGTGGTGGAAGTGCTGCGCGGCATCGGCGTGGAAATTCCAGTGTCCTGCGAGCAGGGCATCTGCGGCACCTGCCTGACCCGCGTGCTGGAAGGCGAGCCGGATCACCGCGATCTGTTTCTCAGCGAAGAAGAGCAGGCCGCCAACGACCAGTTCACGCCCTGCTGTTCAAGGGCGAAAAGCGCGCGGTTGGTGTTGGATATCTGATCCCTGCCGGCAGCGATGGTGGGCTGAAGCCCACCCTACACCCACCACCACCTGTAGGGTGGGCTTCAGCCCACCAAATCGAATGCACGACACCTTCCTGAGCCGATTACCCAGCACTGAGCTGACGGGCCATCACCAGAGTCCGCTCATCGCCTTCGACCACTTCGCGGACCACGGCATAACCCAGGGCCTTGTAGAACGGCACCGCCGTCAGTGACGCCGGCACCCGCAAGCACGGCACGGCAGCGGCCTGCGCGACGTCTTCGACATGGCCCATCAGCGCCTTGCCGACCCCGCGCCCTTGCAGTTCGGGCAGCACGAACACCGACCGCACCACATCGCCGGCCAGGCTGGCGGTGGCCACCACCCGCGCGCCATCGAGCGCCACGAATACTTCACGCGAGGCCATCAGTGCACGCACACTGGCGGCGTCGAAGTTGGCGGCCACCCGCTCGATCACCTGCGGCGGATAATCCGCGGCATTGCTGAGCCGCAACGCCTGCACGATGACGTCGCTGATGGCGTCGGCATCCGCCTCGCGCGCCTGGCGGATCGCCCACTGCACCTCAGCCATCGCGCAGGATCGTCATCGCGGCTTCACCCGTTTCATCGCCATGCACCGCGCGGGCGTAACGCAGGGTGGCGTTGGCGTGTTCGCGCATGATGTTTTCCGCGCGCGCGCCTTGGCCGTTGACCAGGGCATCGTAGACGGCGTGGTGCTGCATGTGGGCGAAGCTGAAGCGCCGGTATTCGCGGGGCATGTCGTTGCCATCCACGGCCAGTGAGCTGACCGAGGCGAACGGCAGGTGATCGTTGCGCGACAGGGCCATGGCGATGGCGCTGTTGCCGCTGGCCTCGATGATCGCCTGATGAAAACGCTTGTTGAGGTCGTGATAGATCTCCAGCTCCTCCATCACCACATGACCCTTCTCGAACAGCCGATCGCCCTCCACCAGGCACGCATACAGGCGATTGCGGATCTCGTCGCTGAGGCCGCGCTCGGCGGCCTGGCGCGCGGCCAGGCCTTCCAGCACGCCGCGCACTTCCACGGCGCCGGCGATATCGTCGTCGGTCACCGCCCGCACCGTGTAGCCACGGCCCGGGGCCTTGCACAGCAGACCTTCCTGCTCGAGGGTACGAAAGGCGATGCGAATCGGCGTACGCGAGACCTGCAGCCGCTCGGCGGTAGGAATTTCAGCGATACGTTCGCCCGCCGCCAACTCACCCGAGGCGATCATCTGCCGCAAGGCAGCCAGTACCCGCTGTCCGGATTTGTACATCACGCCCTCGCCCACCTGTCGACAGGCGCCATCATAGCGCTCGCGGGCGTTGCAGTGCCCAGCCTGCCAAACCTGCGGACACGGCCTCGAACAACAGGGCCCACAGATTGAAGGTCTGCTGCGTGCCACCATCGAGCCACAGACCGGCGATACGCCCCAGCGCCAGGCTGGCGTAGAGCACCAGCAGCAAGATCAGCGCGGGCCGCGTCAGCTCGTGCCGCCACACGGCCAGGGCGACAAACACCGCCAACCCGACCGACAGGGCGCCGTAATGGGCACGCACGTCGGTGACCGAGGACGACTCCATCAGCAGCATGCCGCTGACCGCGCCCATTTCCTGGGGCCACAGAAAGTAGGCAACGCCGAAAGCAGCGAGCACGAGCAGTTGCACGACGAGAAAGATACGGGCGTAGGGCATGGCGCAATCCTCCGGGCACATGGGCTGAGCATAGGCCAGTCAGCGCTGTTGTCGGAAGGCGCTGGGCGTCTGGCCGGTGAGGCGCTTGAAGAACCGCGAGAAATACGCCGGCTCGGAGAACTGCAGGGTGTCGGCGATCTGGCTGAGGGTCATCGACGAATACACCAGCAGGCGCTTGGCCTCCAGCAACTGGCGCTGATGCACCAGGGCCTGGGCGCTCTGCCCGGCGTAGCGGCGGGTCATGCTGTTCAGGTGCGCGGTGGTGATGCCCAGGCGCCGGGCGTACCCCTCGACCGACAACTGCTCGCGAAAATGCCGCTCCACCAGACGATTGAACGCCGCCAGATGCTGTTCGCCACGGGCCGGCCGCTCGGCGGCCTGGCGCCCCAGCACCTGACGGCCAAGCCACACCGCCAGCACGCCGACCAGCGACTGCAGCAGCAGGTTGCGCGCCGGCGCGCTCTGCCCGTACTCGCTGTCGATGGCATCGAACAGATGATCCAGCTGGGCGCGATCATCGCCCACCGGATAAAGCGCCGACGTGCTGAACACCGGATGCCGGGCGCCGAGGTGCGCCTCCAGCTGCGCCACCAATGGCGCGGCCAGGGTCAGCACGTAACCGTCGACGTCATCGGAGAACTGGAAGCCGTGCACGCACAAGGGCGGCAACACCTGCAGCGCCGGATCGGCGATGCGCGACTGCACGCCTTCCACTTCGATCAGCGCCGAGCCCTGGCGCAGATACAGCAACTGCAGCAGATCGGGATGGCGGTGCGGTTCGATCACCCAGTCATGCAGGCGGCTGCGCTTGGGAATCGACTCGCAGTGCAGCAAGTCGGGCGTCGGCCACTCCAGGGCGTCGCCGTACAGCTTGAACACCGGCACGGCGATCTGCGGCTGATTCATGGCGGCTCCCGGAAAAGTGGCCGATAGGCGCACGGAGTTTATGAAAGTCCAAGTAAACGACGCGAATTTGCCTTATCCAGCGGCCAAGGCCAATCAAAAATACAAGCACGACAGTCCACACAACAATATCGAGGACGCCATGAAAACCACCGTCGCCATCATCGGGGCCGGCCCGGCCGGCCTGCTACTCGGCCAATTACTGCACAACGCCGGCATCGACACCGTGATTCTCGAACGCCAGCGCCCCGACTACGTGCTCGGTCGCATCCGCGCCGGGGTGCTCGAACAGGGCATGGTCGATCTGCTGCGCGAAGCCGGGGTCGGCGCGCGCATGGACCGCGAAGGCCTGGTGCACGATGGCTTCGAACTGGCCTTCGACGGCCGCCGCGAGCGTATCGACCTCAAAGGCCTGAGCGGCGGCAAGACGGTGATGATCTACGGCCAGACCGAGGTCACCCGTGACCTGATGGAAGCGCGCGAAGCGAGCGGCGCATTGACCCACTACGAGGTGGGCGACGTGCAGTTGCACGATCTCAAGGGCGCCGCGCCCTATGTCACCTACCAAAAGGATGGCACGGCCCATCGCCTGGACTGCGACTACATCGCGGGTTGCGACGGCTTCCATGGCGTATCGCGGCAATCGATCCCTGCCGATACCCTGAAGATCTTCGAACGGGTCTATCCGTTCGGCTGGCTCGGCGTACTGGCCGACACCCCGCCGGTGGCCGAAGAGCTGATCTATGCCAGCCACCCGCGCGGCTTCGCCCTGTGCAGCATGCGCTCGCCGACGCGCACCCGCTATTACGTGCAGGTCGGCCTCGACGAGCAGGTGCAGGACTGGCCCGACGAGCGCTTCTGGGGTGAATTGAAAGCCCGCCTGCCGGCCGATACGGCGGCCAATCTGGTCACCGGGCCGTCCATCGAGAAAAGCATCGCCCCGCTGCGCAGCTTCGTGGTCGAGCCCACGCAGTACGGCAAGCTGTTCCTGCTCGGCGACGCCGCCCATATCGTGCCGCCCACCGGCGCCAAGGGCCTCAACCTGGCCGCCAGCGACGTCAGCACCCTGTACCGCATTCTGCTCAAGGTGTACCGCGAAGGCCGCACCGAGCTACTCGAGCGCTACTCGGCGATCTGCCTGCGTCGGGTCTGGAAGGCCGAGCGCTTTTCCTGGTGGATGACCGGCCTGCTGCACAACTTCCCGGATACCGATGCCTTTACCGCGCGCATGCGCCAGACCGAGCTGGACTACTTCGTCGGCTCCGAAGCCGGGCGCACCAGCATCGCCGAGAATTACGTGGGGCTGCCCTACGAACCTGTCGAATAGGTAAACAACCGCTGGCGGCGCTATGCTCGCGGAATCTTTCCGGAGGATTCCAGCATGCGCCCACTGCTTCTTGTCGCCGGCCTGTGCGCCGGCCTCGCCCAGGCCGCCGAGCCGCTGACCATCGATGTACATCGCGATGCCAACTGCGGCTGCTGCAAGGGCTGGATCAGCCATCTGCAGGCCAACGGCTTTACCGTGAACGACCATATCGAGACCGACATGCACGCGGTCAAGGAGCGCCTCGGCGTGCCCGAGCGCCTGGGCTCCTGTCACACCGGAGTGATCGACGGCAAATTCGTCGAAGGCCATGTGCCGGCGGCCGACATCCTCAAACTGCGCGAGCGCCCCGATCTGCTCGGCATCGCCGCGCCCGGCATGCCCACCGGCTCGCCGGGCATGGAACGGGGCAATATTCGCGACGCCTATCAGGTGATTGGATTGGACGCACAAGGCGGCGAAAGCGTGGTCAGTAGTTATCCGGGCAACTGACTCGCCCCCTTTGAAAGGATATCGCCATGCGCTGGAAACGAGCTCGCCGCAGTGACAACGTCGTGGACGCCCGTGGCGGCGGTGGTGGCATGCGCTTTGGCGGCGGCCGTGGGCTGAGCCTCGGCGGCATCGCCATCGTCGTTGTGGTAGGTTTGCTGATGGGCCAGGACCCGTTGCAGATTCTCGGCCAGCTCGCCGGCCAGTCCGGCGGTTATTCGAGCAGCCAGGTGGATCGCCCGGCGGGAGACGACGAGCAGTCGGAGTTCGTGCGTGCGGTGCTGGGCGATACCGAAGACACCTGGCGCGCCATCTTCCAAGCCAACAGCCGCCAGTATCAGGACCCGACGCTGGTGCTGTTCGACGGCGGGGTGAACTCGGCCTGCGGTTTCGCCAGTTCGGCGGTCGGCCCGTTCTACTGCCCGGGCGACCGCCAGGTCTATCTGGACCTGAGCTTCTTCCGTGATCTGGAACACCGCTACGGTGCGGCCGGCGATTTCGCCCAGGCCTACGTGATCGCCCACGAAGTCGGCCACCACGTGCAGACGCTGCTTGGCGTGTCCGCCAAGGTCGATGCGGCGCGTCAGCGTGGCGAGAACCTGGAGGGCGCCAACGGCCTGCTGGTGCGCCAGGAACTGCAGGCCGATTGCCTGGCCGGCATCTGGGCGCACCATGCCCAGCGCCGCCTGGACTGGCTGGAGCCGGGCGATCTGGAAGAGGCGCTGAACGCCGCCAACGCCATCGGCGATGACCGCCTGCAGCAACAGACCCAGGGCCGGGTGGTGCCGGACTCCTTCACCCACGGCACCTCGGCGCAACGCGTTCACTGGTTCACCACCGGATTCGAAAGCGGCAAGGTGGGTGCCTGCGATACCTTTTCCAGCGCTCGTCTCTGAGGGGTCGAGCAGGCATACTTGGCCTTTTAAATGGCTGGGCACCTTTCACATGCGCATTCTCGTTACCGGCGGCGCGGGCTTTATCGGCTCCGCGCTGATCCGTCACCTGATCAAGAGCACAGATCACGAGGTGCTCAACCTCGACAAACTGACCTATGCCGGCAACCTGGAATCGCTGCGCGAGGTCGAGCATGACCCGCGCTATGGCTTCCTGCAGGCGGACATCGGCGATCAGGCTGCAGTCAGCGAGGCGCTGAACAGCTTCCAACCGGATGCCATTATGCACCTGGCGGCCGAGTCCCACGTCGACCGTTCCATCGACGGCCCGGCGGCGTTCATCCAGACCAACATCGTCGGCACCTATGGGCTGCTCGAAGCCTCCCGCGCTTACTGGTCGAAGCTGGACGAGCCCCGTCGCCAGGCGTTTCGCTTCCACCATATTTCCACCGACGAGGTGTACGGCGACCTGCACGGCGTCGACGACCTGTTCACCGAAACCACGCCCTACGCGCCCAGTTCGCCCTACTCGGCCAGCAAGGCGGCCTCGGACCATCTGGTGCGCGCCTGGCAGCGCACCTACGGCCTGCCGGTGCTGTTGACCAACTGCTCGAACAACTACGGCCCCTACCACTTCCCGGAAAAGCTGATCCCGCTGGTGATTCTCAACGCCCTGGATGGCAAGCCGCTGCCGGTGTATGGCAATGGCCAGCAGGTGCGCGACTGGCTGTTCGTCGAGGATCATGCCCGCGCCCTGCTGCAGGTCGTCACCCGCGGCGCGGTTGGCGAGACCTACAATATCGGCGGCCACAACGAACAGAAGAACCTCGACGTGGTGCACGCCATCTGCGACCTGCTCGACGAACTGCAGCCGCGTGGAGCTGGCTCCTACCGCGAGCAGATCACCTTCGTCACCGATCGCCCCGGCCATGACCTGCGCTACGCCATCGACGCCAGCAAGATCGAGCGCGAGCTGGGCTGGACGCCAGCGGAAACCTTCCCCAGCGGCCTGCGCAAGACCGTGCGCTGGTACCTGGACAACCTCGACTGGTGCCGCCGCGTGCAGGACGGCAGCTACCAGCGCGAACGGCTCGGCGCGCCCAAGGAGCAACAGTAATGAAAGGCATCATCCTCGCTGGCGGCTCCGGCACCCGCCTGCACCCGATCACCCTGGGCCTGTCCAAGCAGCTGCTGCCGATCTACGACAAACCGATGATCTATTACCCGCTATCGGTGCTGATGCTCGCCGGTATCCGCGAGATTCTGATCATCTCCACACCCCACGATCTGCCGCAGTTTCAGAAGCTGCTCGGCGACGGCAGCCAGTTCGGCCTGCAGCTGAGCTATGCCGAACAGCCGGAGCCGGACGGTCTGGCGCGCGCCTTCATCATTGGCGAAGCGTTCATCGGCAGTGATCCGGTGTGCCTGATCCTTGGCGACAACATCTTCCATGGCCAACACTTCACCGAGATGCTATTGCGCGCGGCGCAAGTGGAAAAGGGCGCCACGGTGTTCGGTTACTGGGTTCGCGATCCCGAGCGCTTTGGCGTGGTGGAGTTCGATGCTCAGGGCCAGGCGATCTCCATCGAGGAAAAGCCGGCCCAGCCGCGTTCCAGCTATGCCGTAACGGGCCTGTACTTCTACGACAACGACGTGATCGAGATCGCCAAGGCGGTCAAACCGTCCAAGCGCGGCGAGCTGGAAATCACCGACGTCAACAACGCCTACCTGCAGCGCGGCGATTTGCGCGTAGAGCGCTTCGGCCGCGGCTTCGCCTGGCTCGACACCGGCACCCACGACAGCCTGCTGGAAGCCTCGCAGTACGTACAAACCATCGAGCACCGCCAGGGACTGAAAGTCGCCTGCCTGGAAGAGATCGCCTACGGGCAGGGCTGGATCGACCGCGAATGCCTGCTGCGCCAGGCCAAGGCGTTCGGCAAGACCGGTTATGGCCAGTACCTGTTCAGCCTGGCCGAGGACAACTGATGCACATCATTCAAACCGCCATCCCCGACGTATTGATACTCGAACCCAAGGTATTCGGCGATGAGCGCGGCTTCTTTTTCGAAAGCTTCAACGCGAAGGCCTTTGCCGACGCAACGAGCCTGAACCCCAACTTCGTTCAAGACAACCACTCGCGCTCGCAGCGCGGCGTGCTGCGCGGCCTGCACTATCAGGTGCAACAGGCCCAGGGCAAGCTGGTGCGCGTGACCGCGGGCGAAGTGTACGACGTCGCCGTGGACCTGCGCCGCCAGTCAGCCACCTTTGGCCAGTGGGTGGGCGCCCATCTCTCCGCTGACAACAAACGGCAGATGTGGGTGCCCGAGGGTTTTGCTCACGGCTTCGTGGTACTCAGCGAGTTCGCCGAATTCCTCTACAAGACCACCGACTACTATGCCCCGGCCCACGAGCGCTGCATCCGCTGGGATGATCCCAAGCTGGCCATCGATTGGCAGCTGCGAAGCGAACCTAAGCTTTCAACGAAGGACCAGCAGGGCAAGTTCTTCGACGACGCCGAGCTGTTCCAATGAAGATCCTCCTGCTCGGCCAACACGGCCAGGTGAGCCGTGAGCTGCAGTCGTTGCTCAGCAAGCAGCATGAACTGATCGTGCTCGGCCGAGAGCAACTCGACCTTGCCGATACCGCGCGCCTGCGTGAGGCCGTGCGCCATCTGCGCCCGGAACTAATCATCAACGCTGCAGCGCACACCGCGGTCGATGCCGCTGAAAGCGAGCCGGAGGCGGCCTTCGCGATCAACGCCATCGCGCCTGGCGTGCTCGCCGAAGAGGCAGCGGCGCTCGACGTACCACTGATCCACTACTCCACCGATTACGTGTTCGACGGCAGCAAGCCGGCCGCCTACCACGAAGACGACCTATCCAACCCGCTGGGCGTCTACGGCCGCAGCAAACTGGCTGGCGAGCAGGCCATCGCGGCAGTGGGTGGCAAGCACCTGATCCTGCGCACCAGCTGGGTGTACTCCCTGCACGGGCGCAACTTCCTGCTGACCATGCAGCGCCTGCTGCAGGAGCGCGAGCAGCTCAGCGTGGTGGCCGATCAGATCGGCGCGCCGACCTGGGCCGGCAGCATCGCCGCTGCGACCGTGCAACTGATCGAGCGCTGGCAGGCTGAGCAAACCGCAGCCTGGGGCGTCTATCACTTCAGCGCACGCGGTGAAACGTCCTGGTGCGGCTTTGCCGAAGCCATCGCCGCGCAATTGCTGGCACAGGGCAAACCGGTCGCCACGCTGAAGCCCATCGCCACCACGGAGTACCCGACGCCCGCCAGGCGCCCGCTCAATTCGCGCCTGGACTGTACGCGCCTGGAGCGCGACTGGGGCGTGCGCCTGCCGGACTGGCACACCGGCCTGCTCGAGTGCCTGAACAGGCCACGCTGACGCCGACAGCTAGCCCGGGTGAGCGCTGGGAACCCGGGCTCACCCTCTATCGCCAGGTTCGGGTTGGGCTACCTGGCACCCGGCGTATGCGGTCATAATGGCCCGGTCTTTCCGGCGCCCATTCGATGAACACGATCCCCAGCACCATTCCCAAACGCCCCCGCTGGCGCAGC
Source organism: Pseudomonas sp. PA15(2017) (assembly GCF_001945395.1). Classification (GTDB taxonomy): domain Bacteria; phylum Pseudomonadota; class Gammaproteobacteria; order Pseudomonadales; family Pseudomonadaceae; genus Aquipseudomonas. Next base: position 53,372 of record NZ_MSXV01000055.1, read on the forward strand.
CTGGCAATCCTGGCCCTGCTGCTGGCGCCGCTGCTGTGGCCGTTGCACTACGTCGCCGAGCGCTATTACCGCATCGAGCTGACCGAACAGAATCGGCAAACCCTCGACCTGTACGTGGCCAACCTGCTGGGTACCCTGCGCCGCTACGAAGTACTGCCGCCGATTCTCGGCGACCTGCCGGGCCTGCGTACCGTGCTGGCGACGCCGGGCGACGAAGCCGCCCAGGCAGCGGCCAACCAGTTGCTCAAGCGCGTACGCCAGCAGACCGGTGCCGATGTCATCTATCTGATGAACCCCAAGGGCGAAACCCTGGCAGCCTCCAACTGGGATCAGCAGGACACCTTCGTGCGCGGCAACTTCGCCTTTCGCCCCTACTTCCAGGAGGCGCTGGCCGGGCGCCTGGGGCGCTTCTTCGGTCTCGGCACCACCTCTGGCAAGCGCGGCTACTACTTCGCTTCGGCGGTCTATGACGGCAATCAGAAGATCGGCGTGATGGTTATCAAAGTCGACCTCGATCACACCGAAAGCCTGTGGGGCAACACCCCGGAGCAACTGCTGGTGACCGACGGCAATGGCGTGGTGATCCTGACTTCGCGCCCGGACTGGCGCTTTCACGCCAGCCGCCCGCTGGACAAGGCCGAGCGCGCCTCCATCGCCGCCATCCAGCCCTACCCGACCCAGGCACCGCCGCCCCTGCAGCTCGACCCCGATGCCTGGCTGACGCAGAGTCGGGTACTCGACGAAACTGGCTGGAGCGTCAGCATTCTCGCCCCGCGGGTGGTACTCGACCGTTCGGTGCGCACGGTAATGGCGGTCGGCGGTGGCGCCCTGCTGGTGTTGATCCTGCTGGTCGGCCTGATGATGCAGCGCCGCCGTCATTACCTTGACCGCATCGCCCTCAGTACCCGTGCCCGCCAGGAGCTGGAGCAGCGCGTGCAGGAACGTACCCAGGATCTGGAGCGCCTCAACAGCCGCCTCAAGCAGGAAGTACTGGAGCGCGAGCAGGCCCAACAGGAACTGGTGCAGGCCCAGGACGAACTGGTCCAGGCCAGCAAGCTGACCGCCCTGGGCACCATGAGCGCCAGCATCAGCCACGAACTCAACCAGCCCCTGGCGGCCATCCGCAGCTACGCCGAGAATGCCGGCGTGCTGCTCGACCACGGGCGCACCGAGGACGCCCGCGGCAACCTCAAGCTGATCAGCCAGCTCACCGAGCGCATGGCCTCGATCATCGCCCACCTGCGCGCCTTCGCCCGCCGCGACCGCCACGCACCGGAAAGCGTGGCCCTGCAACCGGCCATCGACGATGCCCTGGCGCTGCTGGCCAAGCGCCGCCGTGCCATGGACGTCGAGCTGATCCGCGATCTGCCGGATGCCACCCTGTGGGTGCAGGCTGGCGAGACGCGCCTGCGCCAGGTGCTCAGCAACCTGCTGGCCAACGCCTTGGATGCCCTGGCCGAGCGCCCGCAGCCGCGGCGCATCTGGATCAGCACCGAGCTGCAGGGCGATCTGCTCGAGCTGCACCTGCGCGACAACGGCCCCGGCTTTTCGGAAAGCGCCCTGGCCCACGCCCGCGAACCGTTCTTCACCACCAAGACCAGCGCCCAGGGCCTCGGCCTGGGCCTGGCGATCTGTGACACCCTGATGCGCGCCCTGGGCGGCGAACTGCTGTTCGCCAACCATCCCAAAGGCGGCGCGCACCTGATCCTGCGCCTGCGCACCGCCGACAACGGCGTGAACATCCAGCCGCCCGAGGACTTCACCGTATGAGCACCATCGACGCCAATACTCAGGTTCTGCTGATCGACGACGACCCGCACCTGCGCCAGGCCCTCAGCCAGACCCTGGACCTGGCCGGCCTCAAGGTCGCCACCCTGGCCGATGCCAAGGGCCTGGCCGAGCGTATCGAACGCGACTGGCCCGGCGTGGTGGTCAGCGATATACGCATGCCGGGCGTCGATGGGCTGGAGCTGCTCAAGCAACTGCATGAACAGGACCCGGATCTGCCGGTGCTGCTGATCACCGGCCACGGCGACGTGCCCCTGGCCGTACAGGCCATGCGCGCCGGTGCCTACGACTTCCTGGAGAAACCCTTCGCCAGCGAAGACCTGCTGGAAAGCGTGCGCCGTGCCCTGGCCCTGCGCCGCCTGGTGCTCGACAACCGCAGCCTGCGCCTGGCTCTGGCCGACCGCCAGCAACTGTCCGGTAGGCTGGTCGGCAACTCGCCGGCCATTCAACGCCTGCGCGAGCAGATCGGCTCCCTGGCCGGGATCAGCACCGACGTGCTGATCCTCGGTGAAACCGGCGCCGGCAAGGAAGTCGTGGCCCGCGCCCTGCACGACCTGTCCAGCCGCCGCGATGGCCCCTTCGTGGCGATCAACGCCGGCGCCCTGGCCGAATCCGTGGTGGAAAGCGAGCTGTTCGGCCACGAGCCCGGTGCCTTCACCGGCGCGCAGAAGCGCCGCATCGGCAAGTTCGAGTTTGCCAATGGCGGCACGCTGTTCCTCGATGAAATCGAGAGCATGACCCTGGACGTGCAGGTCAAACTGCTGCGCCTGCTGCAGGAGCGGGTGGTCGAACGCCTCGGCGGCAATCAACTGATCCCGCTGGATATCCGGGTGATCGCGGCTACCAAGGAAGACCTGCGTACCGCCGCCGACCAGGGACGCTTTCGCGCCGACCTTTATTACCGCCTCAACGTCGCGCCACTGCGCATCCCGCCCTTGCGCGAACGCGGCGAGGACATCCTGGTGCTGTTCCAGCATTTCGCTAACACCGCCAGCGCCCGCCACGGCCTGCCGCAACGGGACTTGCAACCCGGTCAGCGCGCCATGCTGCTACGCCACCCCTGGCCGGGCAACGTGCGTGAATTGCAGAACGCTGGCGAGCGCTTCGCACTTGGCCTGGATTTGGGGCTGGAATTGAGCGTCGACAGCCAGCTACACAGTGCGCCGCTATCCGGCAGCCTCAGCGAACAGGTCGAGGCCTTCGAGCGTGCGCTGATCGCCGCCGAACTGACCCGTAACCACAACTCCCTGCGCAGCCTCGCCGAGGCTCTTGGCGTGCCCCGCAAGACCCTGCACGACAAACTGCGCAAGCATGGCTTGAACTTCGCCGACGCTGGCGGAAGCTCGCCAGACGACATCGAGTAAATAAGCGGATTCTTGCCGACTTCATCAGCGGCTTTCATCGGAAATTCGCAAACCCGCCAACCGCAAGGGCTGGCGGGTTTTATTTTGAAAATCCGCCGTACCATATGACATGGGGCTTTGCGCCTGACGCAAAGCTGCCATGCCGAATTCTTACCACGCCTGGCACAACGCTTGCTCTGCTGCTCATCAGCGGAAAACAAGTACAAGTCCAGGCCCAATCGCTGCCAACCGATCCTGCCGCTCGAGCGGCAATCCTCGACTTGCTCTTGTTCGCTCGTTTCAGCGCCTCGGCGCCCAGCACGATAGCCAACAACAAGAGGAAGCATCGCATGTTCAAATTCACTGCCAAGGCACTGGCTTGCGCCCTGTCGCTGAGCATCGCCGGCATGGCCCAGGCGGCCGATCCGATATCGATCAAGTTCGCCCACGTGGTTGCCGAGCACACGCCGAAAGGCCAGGGCGCCCTGCTGTTCAAGAAGCTCGTCGACGAGCGCCTGGACGGCAAGGTGACCGTGCAGGTCTACCCGAACTCCTCGCTGTTCGGCGATGGCAAGGAAATGGAAGCGCTGCTGCTCGGTGACGTACAGATCATCGCGCCGTCGCTGGCCAAGTTCGAGCACTACACCAAGCAGATCCAGATCTTCGACCTGCCGTTCCTGTTCAACGACATCAACGCCGTCGATCGCTTCCAGCAGAGCCCGGAAGGCAAGGCGCTGCTGACCAGCATGGAAAGCAAAGGCATCACCGGCCTGGGTTACTGGCACAACGGTATGAAGCAGCTCTCCGCCAACAAGAAGCTGGTCGAGCCGAAAGATGCCCGCGGCCTGAAATTCCGCGTACAGGCTTCCGCCGTACTCGACGAGCAGTTCAAGGCCCTGCGCGCCGCGCCGCGCAAGATGAGTTTCGCCGAGGTCTACCAGGGCCTGCAGACTGGCGTGGTCAACGGTGCCGAGAACCCCTACTCGAACATCTACAGCCAGAAGATGCACGAAGTGCAGAAGTTCATCACCGAGTCCGACCACGGCGTGCTGGACTACATGGTGATCACCAACACCAAGTTCTGGGACGGCCTGCCGGAAGACATCCGCAGCGAGCTGACCGCGATCCTCGCCGAGGTCACCATCGAGGTGAACAAGCAGGCCGAGGCGCTGAACCAGAAGGACAAGCAGCGCATCATCGATGCCGGCACTACCGAAATCGTCATCCTGACGCCCGAGCAACGTGAAGAATGGCGTGAAGCCATGCGCCCGGTGTGGAAGAAGTTCGAGGGTGAGATCGGTGCCGACCTGATCAAGGCTGCCGAGGCTGCCAACCAGGCCAACTGAGGCCGCCTGGCCTCACGGCCATCCGGCGACGGCTCCTGAGCGGAGCCGCCGCCCGCTTCACCGACACTGCCCCCGCAGGCTGCAGCACCGCTGCCGAGCCCCGGATGCGGCTGTCTCTTACGTCGCTTCGCGACCGCTCTTATACACGGAGATAACCCATGCACGCTGTCGCTCGTGTCTGGAACAAAGCCGAAGAGATGATGGTGGCGTTCCTGCTTGCAGGCATGACCCTGGTCACCTTCTCGTACGTGGTGTTCAACAACCTCTACGGTGTTTTCTACGCCCTGGGCGATACGCTGCCGTTCGGCGGCGATGCCATGTTCGCCATCGGCGACGGCATCCTCTACGTCGCCCAAGAAATGACCTGGAGCGTGGCCCTGACCAAGGCCATGTTCGGCTGGCTGATCTTCGTCGGCCTGGCCTGGGGCGTGCGCATCGGTGCGCACATCGGCGTCGACCTCTTGGTGCGCCTGT
>NZ_MSXV01000055.1:58332-58539 GCF_001945395.1 Pseudomonas sp. PA15(2017)
GGAAAGAAAAATTCTTCAAAAAACAACTTGACAGCAAATGAGGGTGCTGTAAGATGCGCGCCTCGGTTGAGACGAAAGCCTCAGCCAATCGTTCTTTAACAACTGAATCAAGCAATTCGTGTGGGTGCTTGTGAGTTAAGACTGACTGATCGCAAGATTATCAGCATCACAAGTAACACTCGTGAATTCGAGAGTTTTTTGCGATTG
>NZ_MSXV01000055.1:58549-59082 GCF_001945395.1 Pseudomonas sp. PA15(2017)
TCAAGCCCGCCCTGCAGAAGGCCGTGGCGATTCTCGCCCTGCTCATCTGCCTGGCCTACTGCGCGCTGATGGCCTACTCCAGCGAGCAGTGGGTGGCGGTGCTGTTCAACATCGGCACCGGCGCCGAGGACCTGGACCGCTTCGGCGTGCAGCAGTGGCACATCGTGATGATCGTGCCCATCGGCTTCACCCTGATGTTCCTGCGCTTCGCCCAGGTGCTGGTACGCGTGATCCAGAACAAGCAGATCGGTTTCGGTGGCCACGGCGAGCTCGATGACGCCATCAAACTCGCCGAAGAGACGGAGACCAAACGATGACCATCGCCTTTCTGTTCATCGCCCTGTTCGTGCTGATGTTCATCGGCATTCCGGTGGCGATTTCCCTGGGTTTGTCCGGGGCCATGACCATCCTGTTTTTCAGCAACGACTCGGTGCGTTCGCTGGCGATCAAGCTGTTCGAGACCAGCGAGCACTACACGCTGCTGGCCATTCCGTTCTTCCTGCTGTCCGGCGCGTTCATGACCACCGGCGGCG
>NZ_MSXV01000055.1:59092-60375 GCF_001945395.1 Pseudomonas sp. PA15(2017)
AGACCTGGACCGCTTCGGCGTGCAGCAGTGGCACATCGTGATGATCGTGCCCATCGGCTTCACCCTGATGTTCCTGCGCTTCGCCCAGGTGCTGGTGCGCGTGATCCAGAACAAGCAGATCGGTTTCGGCGGCCACGGCGAGCTCGATGACGCCATCAAACTCGCCGAAGAGACGGAGACCAAACGATGACCATCGCCTTTCTGTTCATCGCCCTGTTCGTGCTGATGTTCATCGGCATTCCGGTGGCGATTTCCCTGGGTTTGTCCGGGGCCATGACCATCCTGTTCTTCAGCAACGACTCGGTGCGTTCGCTGGCGATCAAGCTGTTCGAGACCAGCGAGCACTACACGCTGCTGGCCATTCCGTTCTTCCTGCTGTCCGGCGCGTTCATGACCACCGGCGGCGTGGCCCGTCGGCTGATCGATTTCGCCAACGCCTGCGTCGGCCACATCAAGGGCGGCCTGGCCATCGCCGCGATCCTCGCGTGCATGCTGTTCGCTGCGCTGTGCGGCTCGTCGCCGGCCACCGTGGCGGCGGTCGGTTCGATCGTCATCGCCGGCATGGTGCGCTCGGGCTACAAGAAGGAGTTCGCCGCCGGCATCGTCTGTAACGCCGGTACCCTGGGCATCCTGATTCCGCCGTCGATCGTCATGGTGGTCTACGCCACCGCGACCGAAACCTCGGTGGGCAAGCTGTTCATGGCCGGTGTGGTGCCGGGCCTGCTGCTGGGCGTGTTCCTGATGATCACCATCTACATCATCGCCCGGGTTAAGAACATGCCGTCGCTGCCGCGCGCCTCGATGGCCGAGATCCTCACCGCCGGGCGCAAGGCCGGCTGGGGCCTGCTGCTGATCGTGATCATCCTCGGCGGCATCTACTCGGGCATGTTCACGCCGACCGAAGCGGCAGCCGTGGCCGCGGTGTACGCAGCCTTCGTGGCGATCTTCATCTACAAGGACATGACCATCCGCGAGTGCCCGAAGGTGTTCGTCGAGGCGGGCAAGCTCAGCGTGGTGCTGATGTTCATCATCGCCAACGCCATGCTGTTCGCCCACGTGCTGACCACCGAGCAGATCCCCCAGTCGATCACCGCCTGGGTCGTCGAGCAGGGCTTCAGCCCGATCGAATTCCTGCTGGTGGTGAACATCGTGCTGCTGATCGCCGGGACCTTCATGGAGCCGTCGGCGATCATCCTGATCCTGGCGCCGATCCTGTTCCCGATCGCCATGCAGCTGGGCATCGACCCGATCCACCTGGGCATCATCATGGTGGTGAACATGGA
>NZ_MSXV01000055.1:60385-60732 GCF_001945395.1 Pseudomonas sp. PA15(2017)
CAAGAACATGCCGTCGCTGCCGCGCGCCTCGATGGCCGAGATCCTCACCGCCGGGCGCAAGGCCGGCTGGGGCCTGCTGCTGATCGTGATCATCCTCGGCGGCATCTACTCGGGCATGTTCACGCCGACCGAAGCGGCAGCCGTGGCGGCGGTGTACGCGGCCTTCGTGGCGATCTTCATCTACAAGGACATGACCATCCGCGAGTGCCCGAAGGTGTTCGTCGAGGCCGGCAAGCTCAGCGTGGTGCTGATGTTCATCATCGCCAACGCCATGCTGTTCGCCCACGTGCTGACCACCGAGCAGATCCCCCAGTCGATCACCGCCTGGGTCGTCGAGCAGGGCTTCA
>NZ_MSXV01000055.1:60742-60930 GCF_001945395.1 Pseudomonas sp. PA15(2017)
AATCGGCCTGATCACCCCGCCGACCGGCCTCAACCTGTTCGTCACCTCGGCGGTCACCGGCATGCCGCTGACCCGCGTGGTGCGCGCGGTTTCGCCGTGGCTGCTGGTGATGCTGGCGTTCCTGATCCTGGTCACCTACGTGCCGTTCGTCTCCCTGGCGCTGCCGAACTGGCTGGGCATGAACTGAC
>NZ_MSXV01000055.1:60940-61066 GCF_001945395.1 Pseudomonas sp. PA15(2017)
GATCGGCTTGATCACCCCGCCGACCGGCCTCAACCTGTTCGTCACCTCGGCGGTCACCGGCATGCCGCTGACCCGCGTGGTGCGCGCGGTTTCGCCGTGGCTGCTGGTGATGCTGGCGTTCCTGAT
>NZ_MSXV01000055.1:61076-108522 GCF_001945395.1 Pseudomonas sp. PA15(2017)
GCTGAACGCGTAAAAACAAGAGCCCGGCCTTAGTGCCTGTTCAACGTCTTGTATCCGCATGAAGAGGCAACTACAAGGCAGAAGCAGCCGTTCGCTGATCCACTGTGGGAGCGGGCCATGCGCGCGAAAAATCGCCGGCATGGCCCGCTCCCACAAATACTCCACCAATGGCCGCTCCCGCCACTTAGCCGCCAAAGTCGACGAGCCTGGGCTTAAAGATTATGAACAGGTTCTTAGCGCCGGGCTTCTTCGTTCTATGCCGTCGGTGGGGTGCGCAGCGTATCGAACAGCGGGGCGGCGGGCATCGGTCTGGCGAAGTGAAAGCCTTGCAGGTAGCGCACCCCACGCTGGGTCAGGTACTGAACCTGTTCGGCGCTTTCCACGCCTTCGGCGACCAGGTCCAGCTGCAGGCGGGTGGCCAGGTCGAGAATGTTGTCGAGCAGGTGCCGGGATAGCGAGTGCGAGTCGATCATCGAGATGAAGCTGCGGTCGATCTTCAGGACGTCGATGCGAAATTCGCGCAGATAGGCCAGGCTCGAATGCCCGGTACCGAAGTCGTCGATGGCGATGCGCACGCCCAGTTGGCGCAGCTCGGCGAACAGCCGTTCGGTGATCTCGGTAGGGGTGATCATCTGCCGCTCGGTGAGTTCGAGGATCAGGGTGATCTGCCCCGGTGCGAACGCGGCCAGAAAGTCCCGGCATTCGTCGACCAGGTGTAGATCGTGACATTGCGCAGCGGTGATGTTGATGCCGATATGAAAGCCCCTGGGCAACTGATCGGCGCGCTCGGCGAAATCTTCGCGAATTTGGCGCATCAGCGCGCGGGTCATCGGCACGATCAGCCCCAGGCGCTCGGCCAGGGGAATGAACTGATCGGGTGGCACCAGCCCTTCGCTGGGGTGCTGCCAGCGCATCAGGGTTTCGATGCCATGCCAGCTGCCGGTCCGGGCATCCACCACGGGCTGGTAATAGGGAATGAATTCGTCGGCTTCCAGGGCGCGTTTCAGCGCCGTGCCGGGAGACGTGGCGCGCAGGCCGAGCCGATAGCTGCCGGCGCCGGCCAGGCAGCCGAGGATCACGAACAGCAGCCATTGCGGCTGATAGTGATCCTGCATGTACTGCAGCGTGACGCCGGGCGCGTAGCCGGCGGCGACCCTGAAGGGATAGCGCGAGGAGGCAGCCTGGGTGGCGTATTCGAGCTCACCGCTGGGTGGCGTGGCGGTGACCCGGCCATCGGCGTAGATCCAGCTCTGGCCGACGGTGATCTGCAGCGACACTTCCTGGCCGTTGATCTGTAGCAGGTTGATCAGGTGCTGGCCATCGATGCCGATCAACACACCGTGGTTGCCTTCGGCCTGCCGGTAGACCAGCACGGCGCGGTCGGGCGTGACCGCGTTGCCGGCCATCAGGCGCAGCTGGCCGCGAACGTAGCTGGCGGTGTCTTCGTCGCGTTCATAGGCGCCCATCAGCGACGTACAGTAGATCAGCCCATCCGCTACCAGGTTGACCGAGCGCGAGAACGGGCTGACGGCCACCTGGCTGCGCAGCGTCTGCGCGACGTTTTCACAGGCTTGCCCGGCCAGTGGCAGCACCACGCCGGCGGCGCGGGCCGCATCGCCGAGCATGGCGTCGAGCTGCGTGCGGGCATCGGCTGCGCTTTTTGCCGCGCGGCTTTGCAGCAGCGTCGCGGCCTGCCAGTACATCAGCGGCATGCCGAGCAGCAGCGGCAACGCCGCGACCGCCAGCGAAGTGCTCAGGCGCCGGGCGCGTCCGCGGGTGCGCAGGGTGGAGAAGGGCATGGCGTTACGGGGTCCAGGGTGGCTGTGCAGAGCTTAGCGAAAGTCGTTTGCCAAGAATGCTCGCTGCGTCTCGCAATTGGCGCCAGGAGGGCGTGTGCTACCCATTGGCCGATGAGCCGTTGCCTGATGAAGGGGCTGCGACCAAGGTCTGGCGACGTTAAGACCATGGTCGAATGGTTGAGCAGGGGAGCGATGGTTACAAATGTGGCCATAGAAGAACAACATTAATAAAACCGAGGTGATTCAATGAGTGCTGCGTCCCTGTATCCCGTGCGCCCTGAGGTGGCGGCCAATACGATGACCGACGAGGCCACCTACAAGGCCATGTACCAGCAATCGGTGATCAACCCCGATGGCTTCTGGCGCGAACAGGCTCAGCGCCTCGACTGGATCAAGCCGTTCACCAAGGTCAAGCAGACGTCCTTCGACGACCACCACGTCGACATCAAATGGTTCGCCGACGGCACCCTCAACGTTTCCTACAACTGCCTGGACCGCCATCTGGAAGAGCGCGGCGATCAGATCGCGATCATCTGGGAAGGCGACGACCCGTCCGAGCACAAGGAAATCACCTACCGCCAACTGCACGAGCAGGTGTGCAGGTTCGCCAACGCCCTGCGTGGCCAGGACGTGCACCGCGGCGACGTGGTGACCATCTACATGCCGATGATTCCCGAGGCCGTGGTGGCCATGCTGGCTTGCGCCCGCATCGGCGCCATCCACTCCGTGGTGTTCGGCGGCTTCTCGCCCGAAGCCCTGGCCGGGCGCATCATCGACTGCAAGTCGAAGGTGGTGATCACCGCGGACGAAGGTCTGCGCGGCGGCAAGAAGATCCCGCTCAAGGCCAACGTCGACGACGCCCTGACCAACCCCGAGACGCGCAGCATCCAGAAGGTCATCGTGGTGCAGCGCACCGGTTCCGAGATCAAGTGGAACCAGCACCGCGACATCTGGTTCGAGGACCTGATGAAGGTCGCCGGCAGCGTCTGCGCGCCGAAGGAAATGGGCGCCGAGGAGGCGCTGTTCATCCTCTACACCTCCGGCTCCACCGGTAAACCCAAAGGCGTGCTGCACACCACTGGCGGCTACCTGCTGTACGCCGCGCTGACCCATGAGCGGGTGTTCGACTACAAACCGGGCGAAATCTACTGGTGCACCGCCGACGTCGGCTGGGTCACCGGCCACAGCTACATCGTCTACGGCCCGCTGGCCAACGGCGCGACCACGCTGCTGTTCGAAGGCATTCCCAACTACCCGGACGTGACCCGCGTGTCGAAGATCATCGACAAGCACAAGGTCAACGTCCTCTACACCGCCCCGACCGCCATTCGCGCCATGATGGCCCAGGGCGAGGCCGCCGTGGCCGGTGCCGACGGCTCCAGCCTGCGCCTGTTGGGTTCGGTCGGCGAGCCGATCAACCCGGAAGCCTGGAGCTGGTATTACGAGAAGGTCGGCCAGTCGCGCTGCCCGATCGTCGATACCTGGTGGCAGACCGAAACCGGCGGTTTCATGATCACGCCGCTGCCGGGCGCCACCGCACTCAAGCCGGGCTCGGCGACCCGCCCGTTCTTCGGTGTGGTGCCGGCACTGGTCGACAACCTGGGCAACCTGATCGAAGGCGCCGCCGAGGGCAACCTGGTGATCCTCGACTCCTGGCCGGGCCAGTCGCGTAGCCTGTACGGTGACCATGACCGTTTCGTCGACACCTACTTCAAGACCTTCAAGGGCATGTACTTCACTGGCGACGGTGCTCGCCGAGACGAAGACGGCTACTGGTGGATCACCGGTCGCGTCGATGACGTGCTCAACGTGTCGGGCCACCGCATGGGCACCGCCGAAGTGGAAAGCGCCATGGTCGCCCACCCGAAGGTCGCCGAGGCAGCGGTGGTCGGCGTGCCGCACGACATCAAGGGGCAGGGCATCTACGTCTACGTGACCCTGAACCAGGGCCAGGAGCCGTCCGAGCAGCTGCGCCAGGAGCTCAAGGCCTGGGTGCGCAAGGAAATCGGCCCGATCGCCACACCGGACGTGGTCCAGTGGGCGCCAGGGCTGCCGAAGACCCGTTCGGGCAAGATCATGCGCCGCATCCTGCGCAAGATCGCCACCGCCGAGTACGACAGCCTCGGCGACATCTCCACGCTGGCCGACCCAGGCGTGGTGCAGCACCTGATCGACACCCACAAGTCGATGCAGGCCGCCTGCGCCTGATCCGGATCGTGCTTTGATACGACGCCCCACGCCGATTGACCGGTGTGGGGCGTTTGTTTTTGAGTCGCGTGGATGACTCGGGCGACTGAACCGATTGGTCAGAATTGGCTGTTTTCTGTTCTGTCAAGATGCGCGCGCAATTGGTCTCTGGGTTCTGTAATTAGTTGTCGCATCTGGGAAATATCGCCTGCAGCGCTATCGCTAGAATGCCGCACTTCCGTGCGCCGCCCGCAGCCCTGCGCTACGCTGGCGACGTCACCCTTCCATGGCCCGGCTTACCCGCCTTGCGGCCAGTGAAACCCCATCCCTGTCAGGAGTTTCCCCATGAAGAAGATCGCACTGCTCGGCGCGCTGGCACTATCCCTGCTGTCGCCGCTGACCATGGCCCAGGAGGCCAAGGCGCTGCGCATCGGTATCGAAGCGGCTTACCCGCCATTCGCCTACAAGACTCCCGACGGCAACATCACCGGCTTCGACTACGACATCGGCGTGGCCCTGTGTGAAGAAATGAAGGTCGAGTGCAAGTGGATCGAGCAGGAGTTCGACGGCCTGATCCCGGCGCTGAAAGTGCGCAAGTTCGACGCCGTGCTGTCGTCGATGTCGATCACCGAAGAGCGCAAGCGCGCCGTGGATTTCACCGGCAAGTACTACGCCACGCCTGCCAAGCTGGCGATGAAGAGCGGCGCGGTGATGAACGACGTGACCACCGACCTCAAGGGCAAGAAGATCGGCGTACAGCGCTCCTCCGTGTATGACCGCTACGCCACCGACGTCTTCGCGCCGGCCGGCGCCGAGATCGTGCGCTACAGCTCGCAGAACGAAGTGTTCCTGGACCTGAGCGCCGGTCGTCTGGATGGCACCATCGCCGACTCGGTGAACATCGAAGACGGCTTCCTGAAAACCGACGCCGGCAAGGGCTTCGCCTTCGTGGGCCCGGACTTCACCGAGGAGAAGTACTTTGGCGAAGGCCAGGGCATCGCCGTGCGCAAGGGCGACAAGGCGCTGGCCGAGAAGATCAGCGCCGCGATCCTGGCGATCCGCGCCAACGGCAAGTACAAGGCCATTCAGGACAAGTACTTCAGCTTCGACGTCTACGGCAAGTAAGACCACGATCTGCTGCGCGTCGGCCATGCGGCGTTGAACGTCAGGTACGAGATTGTCCTCGCCTGACGTTTGCCTGGCATGTCTCCAGCTGGCGATAGCGTGATTTCTTGTTGGAGGTGGCACACGCTGATTTCGGCGTGTGCCACTTTTGCGTTGCATTTCCGGCGCCTGCGGGCGCACGCATGAGGTAAGCGGATGCTCAACGGCTACGGCTCGTCCATTATCGAGGGCGCCTGGCTCACCCTGATTCTGGCCTTGACCTCGATGGCGGTGGCGATCGTGCTCGGCCTGATCGGCGCCGCGTTTCGGCTGTCGCCGGTGCGCTGGCTGGCGGTGCTGGGGGAAACCTATTCGACGGTGATCCGCGGCATTCCCGACCTGGTATTGATCCTGCTGATCTTCTACGGCGGCCAGGACATGGTGAACCGGATCGCACCGATGCTCGGCTATGACGACTACATCGACATCAACCCCTTCGTCGCCGGCGTGTTCACCATGGGCTTCATCTTCGGGGCCTATCTGTCCGAGACCTTCCGCGGCGCCTTCATGGCCATCCCCAAGGGCCAGGCGGAGGCGGGTGCAGCTTATGGCATGAGCGGCTTTCAGGTGTTCATGCGCATTCTGGTACCGCAGATGATCCGCTTTGCCATTCCGGGCTTCACCAACAACTGGCTGGTGCTCACCAAGGCCACCGCGCTGATTTCAGTGGTCGGCCTGCAGGACATGATGTTCAAGGCCAAGAGCGCCGCCGACGCCACTCGCGAGCCGTTCACCTTCTACCTGGCGGTGGCCGGTCTGTACCTGCTGATCACCAGCGTCTCGCTGCTGGCCCTGCGTTATCTGGAAAAACGCTACTCGGTCGGCACCAAGGTTGCCGAACTGTGAGGGCCGCACGATGATCTTCGATTACACCGTCATCTGGGACAGCCTGCCGCTGTATTTCGGCGGCGTGCTGGTGACCCTGGAGCTGCTGGCCATCGCGCTGTTCTTCGGCCTGTTGCTGGCCATTCCCCTGGCGCTGATGCGCACCTCACGCTCGCCGTGGGTAAACGGGCCGGCATGGCTGTACACTTACGTGATTCGTGGCACGCCGATGCTGGTGCAGCTGTTTCTGGTCTATTACGGCCTGGCCCAGTTCGAGGCGGTGCGCGCGAGCGTGCTGTGGCCGTATCTGTCCAACGCCACCTTCTGCGCCTGCGTGGCGTTCGCCATCAATACCAGCGCCTACAGCGCCGAGATTCTCGCCGGCAGCCTGAAAGCCACGCCTTACGGCGAGATCGAGGCGGCCAAGGCCATGGGCATGTCGAGGGCCAAGCTGTACCGCCGCATCCTCCTGCCGTCGGCCTTGCGCCGCGCGCTGCCGCAATACAGCAACGAAGTGATCATGATGCTGCACACCACCAGCCTGGCGTCGATCGTCACCCTGATCGACATCACCGGCGCGGCGCGCACCGTCAGCTCCCAGTACTACCTGCCGTTCGAGGCGTTCATCACCGCTGGCCTGTTCTACCTATGCCTGACCTTCATCCTGGTGCGCCTGTTCAAACTGGCCGAGCGTCGCTGGCTAGCCTACCTGGCGCCGCGGCGCTCCTGAGCCCTCGGACTTCTGAAAGAGTGAAAAGCATGTACAAGCTCGAAGTAACGGACCTGCACAAGCGCTACGGCAGCCACGAGGTGCTCAAGGGCGTGTCGCTGGCGGCCAAGGCCGGTGACGTGATCAGCATCATCGGCTCCAGTGGTTCGGGCAAGAGCACCTTCCTGCGCTGCATCAACCTGCTCGAGCAGCCCCACGCCGGGCAGATCCTGCTCAACGGCGAGGCGCTCAAGCTGGTGCCCGGCAAGGACGGCGCCCTGCGCGCCGCCGACGACAAACAGCTGCAGCGCCTGCGCTCGCGGCTGTCCATGGTGTTTCAGCACTTCAACCTGTGGTCGCACATGAGCGTGCTGGAAAACGTCATGGAAGCGCCGGTGCACGTGCTGGGCATGGCCAAGGCCGAGGCCCGCGACAAGGCCGAGCACTATTTGCAGAAGGTCGGCGTGGCCCATCGCAAGAGCGCGTATCCCGCCCACATGAGTGGCGGCGAGCAGCAGCGCGTGGCGATCGCCCGGGCCCTGGCCATGGAGCCGGAGGTGATGCTGTTCGACGAACCGACCTCGGCACTGGACCCCGAAATGGTCGGCGACGTGCTCAAGGTAATGCGCGGCCTGGCCGACGAAGGGCGTACCATGGTGGTGGTCACCCACGAGATGGGCTTTGCCCGCGAAGTGTCCAATCAACTGCTGTTCCTGCATCAGGGGCTGGTGGAGGAACGTGGCGACCCGCGCGAGGTGCTGGCCAATCCGCAGTCTCAACGGCTGCAACAGTTCCTCAGCGGCAGCCTCAAGTAGTTGGCGTTATCATTCCCGACCTATCACTGCCTTCAGAGCCCAACCTGCCCATCATGACTGCCCCCCGAATCGGCTTCCTGCTTTGGCCCTCCACCAAGCCCCTGACCCTGGCGCTGGCGGAAGAGGCCTTGAGCGTCGCCCAGCGCGTCCATCCGGAGGTGGTCTACGAGGTGTCGTTCCTGCAGGCCGAGGCGCCCAGCGAAGGCGCCTGGCGCCTGCCGGGCAGTTCATGGACGGCAGGCCTGGAAGGCTACCGCAAGCTGTTCCTGCTTGCTGACGAGCCGCCGGCCGCCGTGGCGCCGGCGCTGGCCACTGCGCTCAAGCAGGTAGCGCGCAATGGCTGTTGCCTCGGCGCGGTGGCGGCGGGCGTCTACCCGCTGGCGCAACTGGGGCTGCTCGATGGTTATCGGGCATCCGTCCACTGGCGCTGGCAGGACGACTTCGCCGAGCGTTTCCCCAAGGTGATCGCCACCAGCCACCTGTTCGACTGGGACCGTGATCGCCTCACCGCCTGTGGCGGCATGGCGGTGATGGACATGCTGCTGGCCCTGCTGGCCCGTGACCACGGTGCCGAACTGGCCGGTGCGGTGTCCGAGGAACTGGTGGTCGAGCGCATCCGCGAAGGTGGCGAGCGCCAGCGCATTCCGCTGCAGAACCGCCTCGGCTCCAGCCACCCCAAGCTGACCCAGGCGGTGCTGCTGATGGAGGCCAACATCGAGGAGCCGCTGACCACCGACGAGATCGCTCAGCACGTGTGCGTCTCGCGCCGCCAGCTGGAACGCATCTTCAAGCAATACCTGAACCGCGTGCCCAGCCAGTATTACCTGGAGCTGCGCCTGAACAAGGCGCGCCAGTTGCTGATGCAGACCAGCAAGTCGATCATCCAGATCGGCCTGTCCTGCGGTTTCTCCTCGGGGCCGCATTTCTCCAGCGCCTACCGCAACTTCTTCGGTGCCACGCCGCGTGAAGACCGTAATCAGCGGCGCAGCAACAGCCCCTTCGAGCTGACCTCAGCGCCTGCCGAGCGCGGCTAGGCGAGTGCCTTGATGGTCACCTCACCACGGTGAGACGAGGCATCTACCATTGACGGGATCTCCCGTCCGTTACCACGGCGCACGTGGCCAAGGCTTCCCGCGCGCAGCATGGTTGTCGCCGCGCCTTCAAGCGCACGGCGGCAGTACCATGATCGGCAGGGCGATGAACGCCACCGCAATGGCCGCGATCAGGTGCCCGCCCGCCGAGACACTGGCCACGAAGCGCTCGCGCTCGTTGCAACCGGGGCGTTTTGCAGCCCGGTGGAACAGCCGTGCCAGGACCAGCAGCAGGCCTGCGGTCAGCAACGAGAGTAGCGCCAGGGCCAGGTTCAGCCAGGTCCACGGGCCGTCTTCCAGAGGCGGCGGCGCTACCGAGCAGCCGACGCCCTGGCCGCCATACAGGGCCACGAACCACAGGCTCCAGATGCTCAGCCCGCCGGCGATATGGACCGGGTTGTAGAGCGAACGCAGGCTTTGCATCAGGCACCTCCGAAAGCAGGTGGGAACAGGGCGATGGCAAAGTAGCTGACCCACAGCACGCCGAGGTTGTAGCCCCACAGTTGGGCGACCACCAGAGGCTCGTAGGGCGACTCGCCGCTGACGTAGCCGATGCGTACGCGTAGTGCCTGCAGGGCACTCAGGGTGCTGGCGAGCAGCGCGTGGCCGAGGCTGTAGGCGAGCATCACGAAGATCACCGCATCATGGGCGCGCACGGTTGGCTCCAGTGAATCACTGAGCAGTGCGACCAGCAGCAGGGCGCCCTGAATCAGGCCGACCACGGCCAGGCCGACCTGGCAAGCGAACAACCCGCGGGCATCGCCCTGGCGCAATCGGGAAAGTACCCGCCGGTGCCAGGGCGTGGCCAGGCTCAGCAGCAGCGCGGCGGCCAACAGCAGCCAGTGATTGAACACGGGTACATCTGGCACCAGCCAGTTCGGCGCCACCGTCCACAGGTAGAACCAGCCGAACAGCAGCGACAGGTACAACGCGCCGTTGGATAGCAGCGTCACGCCCATGCCCCACAGGCCCGGCCCATCGCAGGTGCGCGAATGCAGCGGTGGCTCGCCGGGCTGGGTCTGGGCATCCGGCGCGGCCTTGGGGTGGGCGCCGTTTTCCCAGCTCCAGCGCAGCAGCACCACGATCGAGGCGAAGCAGGCGAGCAGCGCCAGCAGGTAGGTCTTGGCCAGCAGGCTCAGGCACAACACGGCGATGAAGCAGGCGGCGATGAATGGCAGCCAGCTGTTGCCGGGCAGATGGATGATCTCCCGCACCTTGCCGGTCAGCGGGTCGACGCCCCAGGTCTCGCGGCGGCCGTGGTCGATCACCGTCAGCGCGTGTTCGCCGCGGGCCATGCTTTCGCCCAGGTTCGGGTCGCGCCACAGCGGGTGGCGGTCGGTGACCTTGGCCAGGCTGACGAAGTTGTACGGGTTGGGTGGCAGGGCAGTGGCCCATTCCAGGGTGTCGGCCTGCCAGGGATTGTTGCCAGCGGGTTTGCCATAACGGTAATGCAGCAGCAGATCCAGCAGCAGGGTGGCGATGCCGATCACCATGATGAAGCTGCCGATCGACGAGATCAGGTTGGGCATGTCCCAGCCCAGGCCGCTCTCGTAGGTGTACACCCGCCGTGGCATGCCCAGGAGGCCGGTCCAGTGCATGATCAGGAAGGTCATGTTGAAGCCGATGAACACCAGCCAGAAACCCCATTTGCCCAGACGCTCGGAGGCCATGCGCCCGGAAAAGTGCGGCAGCCAGTAGTACAGCCCGGCGATCAGCGGGAACAGCATGCCGCCGATCAGCACGTAGTGGAAATGGGCGACCACGAAGTGGGTGTCGTGCACCTGCCAGTCGAATGGCACCAGTGCCAGCATCACCCCGGTCAGCCCGCCGCACACGAAAATGATCAGAAAGCCCACCAGCCACAGCATCGGCACGTTGTAGCGCGGTTTGCCGAGCCACAGCGTGGCGATCCACGAGAACACCTGAATCGCCGTGGGAATCGCCACCAGCATGCTCGCCGCCGAGAAGAACGCCTGGGCCAGTTGCGGAATGCCCACGGTGAACATGTGGTGCACCCACAGGCCGAAGCTGATGAAGCCGGTGCTCAGCACGCCCAGCACCACGGCGCGGTAGCCCACCAGCGGGCGGCCGCAGAACACCGGCAGCAGGGTGGAGACGATACCGGCCGCTGGCAGGAAGATGATGTACACCTCGGGATGGCCGAACAGCCAGAACAGGTGCTGCCACAGCAACGGATCGCCGCCGCGTGCCACTTCGAAGAATGGCAGGCCGGCGGCGCGCTCCAGTTCCAGCAGGATGCTGCCCAGGATCAGCGGCGGAAAGCCGATGACGATCATCATCGCCATGGTCAGGATGTACCAGGCGTAGATCGGCATCCTGTTCAGCGCCATGCCCTCGGCACGGGTGCGCAGGATCGACACCACCAACTCGACCCCGGCCGATACCGCGGAAATTTCCACGAAGGTGATGCCCAACAGCCAGAAGTCGGCGTTGATGCCCGGCGAGTGGGCGGCGCTGGACAGTGGCGTGTACATGAACCAGCCGGCATTGGGCGCCACGCCGAACAGCAGGCTGGAACAGATGATCAGCCCGCCGAACAGGTAGCACCAGTAGCCCAGCGCCGACAGGCGCGGGAACACCAGGTCCCGGGCGCCGAGCATCTTGGGCAGCAGGTATACCGCCAGGCCTTCCATCATCGGCACGGCGAACAGGAACATCATCACCGTGCCGTGCATGGTGAATACCTGGTTGTACATCTCCGGGCCCATGAACGCGTTGCCCGGCAGCGCCAGCTGGGTGCGGATCAGCATCGCCAGCAGCAGGCCAAAGATGAAGAATCCGAGGCCGGTGACCATGAAGCGCAGGCCCAGGGTGGTGTGGTTGACGATGGTCAGCGCCCGCCAGCCGCGCGGGTTGCCCCATACCTCGTTGAACTGGTCGTGCAGGGCATCGGCGTCGGCCGTCTCGCGGCACTGGGTTTCGCGGCTGTCGTTCATGGTTCGAGGCCCTCCAGCCAGGTGGCGATGGCCTGCAGGTGCTCGGCATCGAGGTCGTCGGTGAGCGGCATGCCGGTGCCCGGTTTCAGACGGCCATGCTCACGTATCCAGGTCAGCGTGGCGCCGGGCTCGTTGGCCAGCACGCCAGCGCCGAGTTGGCGGCGGCTGGGCAGATCGGTGAGATCCGGGCCACGGTTACCGGCACTGACGCCGGCCACCCGGTGGCACATCCCGCAGTGGGCGAGAAAGGTGTCGGCGGCCGGGCCTCGTATGGCGTCGACCTGCGGCTCTCGGCGCGCCTCGATCCAGGCCGCGAAGTCCTTTTCGCTATGAGCCTGCACGTCGAGCACCATATGGCTGTGCTGCGTGCCGCAGAACTCCGTGCACTGGCCGCGGAAGGTGCCCGGCCTGTCGGCCTGCAGGCGGATGTGGTTCTCGCGACCGGGGATCATGTCGATCTTGCCGCCCAGGCGCGGCACCCAGAAGGCGTGGATCACGTCGGCACTGCTGACGGTGATGTCGACCGGCCGGCCGGCCGGCAGATGCAATTGGTTGGCGGTCACCACGCCGCTGTCCGGGTAGCGCACCTCCCACCACCACTGATGGCCGATCACCTCGATCTGCAGCGGTCGCTCGCCAAGAAGCGGCAGCTGCATCATGCGCTGGCCCACCGGGATGCCGAACGCCAGCAACATAACGATGGTGACAGAGGGCAGCAGGATGCCGCCGCCGATCAACCAGCGCCGCTGGATACGCCGGGCTTCGTCCGCCGAGTAGTCGCGCGGCTTGCGCCACAGGGCGTAGATCCACAAGGCGCTGACCACCACCAGCACCAGCGTGAAGAAGCCGCACATCGCCCACCACAGCAGGGCGATATCGCGCGCTACCGGGCCGGCAGGAGCCAGAATCGATTGGTCACCACTGCACGCGGAGATAATCGGAACTGCTGAGGCGAGTGCGGTCAACTTGATTAGGGCCGGGTATCCGCGACCTTCTTTCCAACCGACAGGGAGGCCGCCATGGCTGAGCAACAAGAATCCATCATCAGTCGCGCCGCCATCGCCGGGCACCCGTTGCACCCGATGATGATCCACTTTCCGGTGGCCGCGCTGCTGGGCCTGGTGGCCACCGATTTCGCCTACTTCTGGACGACCGACCCGTTCTGGGCGCGCGCCAGCTTGTGGCTGGCCGGCGTTGGCGCGGCGGGCGGCTGGATCGCCAGCATCGCCGGGATGATCGACCTGCTGACCGTGCGGCGCATCCGCCAGAAGATCAGCGCCTGGTGCCACGCCATCATCGCCGTGATGATGTTGTCCCTGGCGTCGCTGAACTGGATGCTGCGCTATCGCCACGGCGAGGACGGTTTCGAAATCTGGGCGTTCTACCTGTCGTTGTTCACTGCCGGGCTGATCGCCATCGCCGCGTATCTGGGCGGGCGTCTGGTCTATGAGCATGCCGTGGGTGTCGACGTCGAGTAGGTCCGGCTGAGGCCCGCCTGCATTCATGGGTGGGTAGCTCCTGGTTCAGAAAGGTTTGGCGAGCACCAGCCACAGGGTGGCGGCAATCATGCCGAAGGTGATGCCGCCCAATGCCGCGCAGGCGACGGTCAGGGCAGGGCGGGGCTGGCGCTCGCATTGCAGGATCAGCAGGCCGCACAGTGCATGGCAGATGACCATCACCGCCACGGCAGTGAGCTTGGCCACCAGCCAGACGCCAAAGGTGCCGTCGCGCAGGAACAGCGCGGTGCCACTGCCGATGGCAATCAATGCAGCCGGTGTGGCGACCAGGGTGAAGGTCGTGCGGTTGAGCTCAGGATGGCCCAGGCGCTCGGTGCTCTCGGCGCCACGACAGCTCGCGGCGACCAGTGCGGGCAGGTACAGCAGGGTGCCGCACCAGGCGATCAGCGCGGTGAAATGCAGCAGTTTCAGCAGTGGCATCGGCGCCCTCCATTGCCAGTCGTCCTGAGGTCTGCCTGTGTGACTCTGGCGCGGGAAACCCGGTTCGACCTTTTCGCCGGGCGTGCGCGGCGGGTATCGGGGCTGCCGGCGAATTGCTGCGAGGCCCGTCGGCTGGGGCTTGCTGGCAGCCTGGCCAGCGTTGCGGGACGCCGTTGCAGCGACGCAGGTAAGTGCAGTTGTGTCACTGAATGTGTGGGCAATGTTGTCCGACCCGACAGGGTGTGACCCGTTGACCGGCGCGGCGCCGAGGCAGGCGTGGTAAACTTGGCTTCACCTCGCAGCCCTCGCAGCTGCTTACTGTCGCGCTGGCGGCAGCCACTTCCAGCTGGCCACCAGGCCGGGAGATCGGAACGATGCACACGACGCAGTTGGTCGATCCCTTTGGCCGACGCATTACCTATCTGCGACTCTCTGTGACCGATCGCTGCGACTTCCGCTGCACCTACTGCATGAGCGAAGACATGGTGTTCGCGCCGCGCTCGCAGATCCTCAGCCTCGAAGAGCTGTACAACGTCGCCGATGCGTTCATCGGGCTGGGCGTCAAACGTATCCGCATCACTGGCGGCGAGCCGTTGGTGCGCAAGAACCTGCTGAGCCTATTGCACCGCCTGGGCCAGCGCCCCGAACTCGAGGATCTGTCGATCACCACCAACGGCTCGCAGCTTGCGCACATGGCTAGCGACCTGCGCGCTGCGGGCGTCACCCGCTTGAACGTCAGCCTCGATTCGCTGCAGCGCGAGCGCTTTGCCGCCTTCACCCGTCGCGACATGCTCGACCAGGTGCTGGCTGGCATCGACGCGGCAGCCGCAGCGGGCTTCAAACGCATCAAGCTCAACAGCGTGGTACAGACCGGGCGCAACGACGACGAAGTACTGGGCCTGGTCGAATACGCCATGGCCCGTGGCCTGGACATCAGCTTCATCGAAGAGATGCCGCTGGGCAGCGTGGTCAGCCATCAGCGCGAGCAGACCTTCTGCTCCAGCGAAGTGGTACGCGAACGCATCGAAACGCGTCATGCGCTGGTGCGCAGCAGCCATGTCACCGGTGGGCCGTCACGTTATTGGCAGGTCGGCGGCAGCGACACCCGCGTAGGCTTCATCTCGCCGCACAGCAACAACTTCTGCGGCGACTGCAACCGCGTGCGCGTCACCGCCGAGGGCAAGCTGGTGCTCTGCCTGGGCCACGACAACGCCCTGGATCTGCGCGGCTTGATGCGCGCCCATCCCGGCGACAGCGAGCGCCTGCGCGAGGCCCTGATCGGTGCGTTGCAGCTCAAGCCCGAACGCCACCACTTCGAGACCGATGAGCAGGTGCAGGTCATACGCTTCATGAGCATGACCGGCGGCTGAGCCGTTTCACTTTCTTCGCCTTTTCGTCATCCAGACGAGCGGTTCGCGCCCAGGCGGCGCGGGCCTTTGCCCATGGCCGATTGAGCGCCACCTGACCGACCCGCCAGAATTTGCCCTGAACCTCCGCAACCGGCGCTCACTCCACTTAAGGGAGCGGCCCATACGGGCTTTTTTCTGAAGCGACGAGGAGATTCAAAGTGGATAACAAAGACGTTATTTCGGTACTGAATGACCTGATCGAAACCAGCAAAGACGGCGAGAAAGGCTTCAGCGAGTGTGCCGAAGACGTGAAGGAGCCGCGCCTCAAAACCTTCTTCGTGCAGCGTTCGCAGGACTGCGCCGGCGCAGCCGCCGAGCTGCAGCAACTGGTACGTGGCCTGGGCGGCGACCCGGAAACCAGCTCCAGCGTTTCCGGGGCACTGCACCGCGGCTGGGTGGACCTCAAGTCGCTGCTGACCGGCAAGAGCGAAGAGGCCATTCTCAACGAGTGCGAGCGTGGTGAAGACGTCGCCCTGAAGGCCTATCGTGAAGCCCTGCAGAAAGACCTGCCGAGCAACGTTCGCGTCGTGCTCGAGAAGCAACTGCAAGGCGTGCAGCGCAACCATGATCAGGTCAAGGCACTGCGCGACTCCGCGCGTGCCAGCTGATCGGCGCAGAGTTGAAACGAGGATGCCTGCGGGCATCCTTTTTTTATGCCCGCAATTCATGAGCAGGCCCTGCCTCGGCAGGTCTCTTCAAGCCCAGTTTTACCGGCGCAGCCGACGTTGCAAAGGGATTCGAAGCAGCCGTCGATAATGGTTCTTAATGACGTTCCGTGGTGTCTTTGTTACCCTATGTTTCTGTTTTTGCCGCCGACGCCCGCCGTCCGTTCATCCGCGCAGTAAAAGGCTCGATCCTCCATGACCATCCCCGCGCTTCTCGTCCGTACCACGGTCGCTCTGTGCCTGCTGTGCAGCGCTGCTGCCCAGGCCACCGACTACCCGCTCACCGTCACCGACCTGGCGGGCCGCCAGGTGACTATTGAACACGAGCCCAAACGCATCGTCCTGCAGGATGGACGCGATCTGTTCGGCCTGGCACTGCTCGACCGCGAAGACCCGTTCGCGCGCATCACGGTATGGAACAACATCATCAAGCGCTCCGATCCGAACACCTGGCAGGTCTTTCAGAAACGCTGGCCGCAGAGCGCCGGGCGGGCCACCGACATGCAGTTCGGTGACGAGGGCGACATGAACCTCGAAGCCGTGGTCGCCGGCAAGCCCGACCTGCTGGTGTTTCAGTTGCGCGCGCGTAAATCCCTGGAAGGCGCTGGCGTCGAGCGCAAGCTGGCGGCGCTGAAGATTCCGGCGATCTACGTCGACAGCGATCTGGATCCGGTGCCCAACGGCCAGCAGAGCGTGGCCCTGCTCGGCAAGGTGCTCAACCGCGAGGCCCGCGCCAGCGAGTACCTGGATTTCTACAAGGCGCGCCTGGCGAAGGTCGACAAGCTGATCGCCGAGCAGGGCAAGCGCCCGCTGGTATTCGTCGAGGCCAAGGCCGGGCAGGGCGGCGCCAGCAGTTGCTGCTTCACTCATGGTGACGTGTACTGGGGCAAGCTGGTACAGGCGGCCGGCGGCGATAACCTCGGCAGCCAACTGCTGCCCGGCGTGACCGGCGACGTCACCCTGGAAACGGTGATCAGCAAGAAGCCCGACGTCTACGTGATGAGCGGCACCCAGTTCTCGGGCAGTGCCTCGATCTCGCCACCCTTCGGCTTTGGCCCGACGGTGCAGCAGGCGGCGATCGACAAGGCCATGAAGCAACTGTTGCAGCGCCCCGGCATGCAGCAGTTGAGCGCGGTACAGCACGGTCGCGTGTATGGCGTGTACCACCAGTTCTATGCCAGCGCCTGGAACATCCTGGCGGTCGAGTACCTGGCCCAGGCCTTCTACCCGCAAGCCGCTGCCGGCCTGGATCACGCCGCCAGCACCCGAGCACTGCTGAGCATGACCGGCCTTGGCGAGGTGCCCGCGATTCTGTTCGGCCAGGCGCCGGCCGGTGAGTGACCTGGCGGCCGCTGCGGCGCCGGTCGATGCCGGCTATCAACAGCGCTACGCCCGCGCGGTCTGGCAGCGCAGCCTGCTGCTGATCGGCCTGTTGCTGGTGGCACTGCTTGCCTTCGTCGCGGATCTCGTCGTCGGTTCTGGCACCCTGAGCTTCGCCGATGCGCTGCAAGGCCTGTTCATGCCGGACCAAGTGGATGACTCGACGCGGGTCATCCTCTGGGAACTGCGCATGCCGATGACGCTCATGGCGGTGCTGGCCGGCACCTGCCTGGCGCTGGCCGGGCTGATCATGCAGACGGTGCTCGACAATCCGCTGGCCGAGCCCTTCACCCTCGGCATTTCCTCGGCGGCGGGCTTCGGCGCGGCGCTGGCGCTGACCTTCAACCTGTCCCTGGCGCAATGGCTGCCGGGTTTCGGCGCCGAGATGGTGGTGACGGCCAATGCCTTCCTGTTCTCGCTGCTCACCGTCGGCGTCATCCTGCTGCTGACCCGTGGGCAGATCGGCCTGCAGGCCATCACCCTGCTGGGTATCGCCGTGCATTTCGTGTTCAGCTCGCTACTGGGCCTCGTGCAGTACGTGTCCAGCGTCGACCAGCTGCAGAGCATCGTGTTCTGGCTGATGGGCTCGCTGCTGCACGTGACCTGGAGCAAGGTCGCGCTGTGCGCCGCCATCGCCCTGGTCGCGGTGCCGCTGGTGCTGATGCAGGCCTGGTCGCTGACTGCGCTGCGCAGTTTCGGCGAGCAGGCGGTGGTGTTCGGTATTCGCGTCAAGCGCGTGCGCACCAGCATGCTGGTGCTGGCCGCGCTGCTCGCCGGGGCGGTGACTTCGGTGGTCGGCATCATCGGTTTCGTCGGCCTGGTGGCGCCCCACGTGGCGCGCCTGCTGGTCGGCGAGGATCAGCGTTTCACCATCGGCGTGACCCTGGCCTGCGGGGTCATCTTCGTCACCCTGGCGTCGCTGGCCAGCAAGCTGATCGTGCCGGGCGCCGTGCTGCCCATCGGCATGGTCACCTCGCTGATCGGGCTGCCGTTCTTCATCATCTTGATCCTGCGCGACCGGAGGCTGACGTCCCGATGAGTTTCGTCACCGAGGATTATCGCGTGTCCATCGGCGGCCAGCCGATCATCCGCGACTTCGCCGTGCGTGCCGAAGCGGGCCGTACCCTGGCGCTGCTCGGCGCCAATGGCGCGGGTAAGTCGACGTTCATGAAGGGGCTATGTGGGCTGCTGCGTGCCGAAGGCTCGGCGACCATCGACGGCACCCAATTACTCGGCCTGGAGCCGGCGCTGCGCGCGAGGCTGATCGGCTATGTGGCTCAGGACATGGCCCACCTCGACGTGCGCCTGTCGACCTACGAATTGCTCCTGCTCGCGCAGCATGGTGGCGCGCGAGGCTGGTCGACCCAGCGCGACAGCCAGCGGCGCGCCAGTGAAGTGCTCGACCTGCTGGGCCTGCAACGCTTCGCTGAAAAGCAGCCGGGGCAACTGTCCGGTGGTGAGCGGCAGATGATTTCCCTCGCCCTGGCGCTGGTGCGCAGCCCACGCCTGCTGCTGCTCGATGAGCCGACCTCGGCGCTGGACCTGGCCAACCAGTTGCACATGCTCGAGGCGGTCAGCGCCTACACGCGCCGCGAGAACATCGTCACCCTGGCGATCTTCCATGACATGAACCTGGCCAGCCGCTATGCCGACGACGCGCTGATGATCGACCGGGGCCGCGTGCACGGCTGCGGCACCACCGACCAGATGCTCACCCCCGAGCACCTGGCCGCCGTGTACGGCGTCGATTGCCGCACCCTGAGCGTGGACGGTGGTGCCTATACCGCGATCTATCCGGTGGCGGTGATCGGCACCTAACCCGGGTATCGCTGCGCTCAACCCGAGCTACAGGCCGTAGCCTGAGTCGAGCGCAGCGACACCCAGGTTGGTTTCAGAGTGCTGGCAGAAGAGCAACAGTAGATGCTTCACCCGCCTGTGGGAGCGGGTGGGGACGCCTGGGCCATGCCCGCGAACGCTGCGCGGGCATGGCCCGTTCCCACAAATACTGCGCGATGTCCGCTCCCGCCACTTAGCCGCCAAAGTCGACGAACCTGGGCTTGAAGATTATGAACAGGCTCTAAGGCGCGCTCTCGATGTAAGGCTGCAGCGTTATCGCAATCTGCGCGTCAGCCATCGCGGCGGTGCACGCTGTTCCCCGCCGCAAAGGTCTCTTTGATCACCCGGTCATCGCCCAGGGTGATCAGCGCAAACAGTCGCTCGGCCAGATTGCCGCTCTGCTTGAGACGGTAGTCGATCAGCGGCGTGGCCTGGTAGTCGAGTACCACGAAGTCCGCGTCCTTGCCGGCTGCGAAGTTGCCGATGCGCTCGTCCAGATACAGCGCCCGGGCGCTGCCCAGGGTGGCCAGGTACAGCGACTTGAACGGGTCGAGCTTCTGGCCCTGCAACTGCATGATCTTGTAAGCCTCGCTGAGCGAGCGCAGTTGCGAGAAGCTGGTGCCGGCGCCGATGTCGGTACCCAGGCCGACGCGTACCTTGTGCTGCTCCATGCGCTTGAGGTCGAACAGGCCACTGCCGAGAAACAGGTTGGAGGTCGGGCAGAAGGCCACCGCCGAGCCGGTCTCGGCCAGGCGCTGGCATTCGGCGTCGCACAGGTGTACGGCGTGGGCGAACACCGAGCGTGGGCCGGTGAGCTGGTGCTTGTCGTAGACGTCCAGGTAGCCGCCGTTGTCCGGGAACAGCTCCTTGACCCACTCGATTTCCTGGCGGTTTTCCGACAGGTGCGTGTGCAGATAAAGGTCCGGGTACTCGCCCAGCAGGCGTCCAGCCATGGCCAGCTGCTCCGGCGTGCTGGTCGGTGCGAAGCGCGGCGTCACCGCGTAATGCAGGCGGCCCTTGCCGTGCCAGCGCTCGATCAGTTCACAGCTGTCGGCGTAGCCGGATTCCACCGTATCGGTCAGCGCCTCGGGGGCGTTACGGTCCATCAGCACCTTGCCGGCGATCATGCGCAGGTCCAGTGCGCTGGCGACCTCGAAGAAGGCATCCACCGACTGCTTGTGCACGCTGCCGAACACCAGCGCGGTGGTGGTGCCGTTGCGCAGCAGCTCCTTGACGAACACCTCGGCCACTTCGCGGGCATGGGCCTGGTCGGCGAAACGCATCTCGGTCGGAAAGGTGTAGGTATTCAGCCAGTCGAGCAGTTGCTCGCCGTAGGCGCCGATCATGCCGGTCTGCGGGAAATGGATATGGGTGTCGATGAAGCCCGGGGTGATCAGCGCGTTCTCGTAATGGCTCAGGGCGACGCCGGCCAGGCGCGGCAGCAGGTCGTCGGCCGGGCCCACGTCGCGAACCTTGCCATCCTCGACCAGCAGGATGCCGTCCTCGAAATAGGCGTAGGACGCCTCGATACCGACCTCGGCCGGATCGGCCAGGCTGTGCAGGATGGCGCCGCGGTAGGCGTGGAGCGTAGTGGACATGGGGCCTCGATACAGATCCGATAGAGCGGTCCAGGGCGGTCGCGGGTTGCGACGCCGCAGGCGTGTGCGTATCGATGTGACGCGCACTGCGTTGAGCGTAGATTTTGCGGGACAAGGGCGGTGGCGACAACCTCGTCCGACGCGAATGTTGACCTGATGGTCAGGTGGTGGGGCGCGGCGCTGCGTTGTCGAGTTCGGGTCCCATGGTGTCGGCCTTGAGGGTTTCCGGCATGCCCATCAGCAGGAGCACGGCGCAGCCAGCCACCGCTGCCAGCACCAGGAAGGCGCTGTCGTAGCCGTTCGCCTCGGCGACATAACCGGCCAGACCGTTGCTCAGCGCCGCGCCGATGCCGAACACCAGGCTCACGCTGGCCAGGCTGACGTTGAAATGGCCGCTGCCGTGGGTCAGGTCGCGCACCATCAGTGGAATCAAGGCACCGAACAGGCCGGCGCCGATGCCGTCGAGCAATTGCACGGATACCAGCCAAACCGGATCGTCGCTCAGCGTGTACAACACGCCACGGATCGGCAGGATCAGAAAGCCGGCCAGCAGCAGCGGCTTGCGCCCCCAGCGATCGGCGCGGGCACCGACCAGCATGGCCGCTGGAATCATCACCAGTTGGGCGGCGACGATACAGGCCGAGATCAGCGTGGTCGCCAGCTCCGGATTGGCCAGCGCGAGTTTCTGCCCCACCAGCGGCAACATGGCGGCATTGGCCAGGTGAAACAGCGCGCAGCACAGCGCCAGCAGCACCAGCGGCGGTTGGGTGAGCAATTGGCGCAGTGGCGTCATCGCCGAGCCGCTTTCACGGCCCCGGGCCTGGTCGGCGTCGATGGCGCGGGCGGGAATGCTCAATGCCGACAGCAGGCTGAGCACGGCCATGGCGGTCATCAGATAGAACACCGCGACCGGCCCCCACAGGTAGGCGAGCAGACCGGCGAGCAGCGCGGCTGTGGCGTTACCGGCGTGGTTGAAGGATTCGTTGCGGGCAATACGGCGGGTAAACGCCTTCGGCCCGACGATGCCCAGGGTGATGCCGGCCAGCGCCGGGGCGAACACCGAGGAGGCCATGCCAGCGGCGATCTGGCTGACCGCTACCCAGGCGAATTGCGCCTGCCACAGGGTGACCAGGCAGGCGAGGGTGACCAGAATGGAGGCAGCTGCAACCAGCAGGCGCTTGTCGCGCACCCAGTCCACCAGCGCGCCCGCGGGAATCTGCGCGGCCAGGCCGGCCAGCCCACCGAGGGCCATGACCAGGCCGATGTCGCCGGCCTGCCACTTGTGTACCGAGAGCAGGTAGATCGCCAGATAAGGCCCGAGGCCGTCGCGAACGTCAGCCAGAAAGAAATTCAGGCGATCCAGTTTCGCTGCGCATGCGTACGTCTGCATGGAGAACCTCAGGCGAAGAAAACGCGCCAGGCGATTGCGCTGGCCTGGCGATTGGATGCCGGCGAAGCGGCGGCGTTCCCTGTACGCATGCGCGAGGCTTGCTGGCATCTTGGCTGTGCTAAACTCCCGGCCCTTCTGGCCATTGGCCAGGCCTCACGCTCCCCAAGCATCGCGCCTCAAGGACATTTATGACGCTGTGCGCCGCTGACCTCCCTGCCATCCTGGTTGCCGTCTCGGCGAGTGCCTGCGCATGCGTCTGAAATCCATCAAGCTGGCGGGCTTCAAGTCCTTCGTCGACCCCACCACGGTTAACTTCCCCAGCAACATGGCGGCGGTGGTCGGCCCTAACGGCTGCGGCAAGTCCAACATCATCGATGCCGTGCGCTGGGTGATGGGCGAGAGCTCGGCGAAGAACCTGCGCGGCGAGTCGATGACCGACGTCATCTTCAACGGCTCCAACACCCGTAAACCGGTGACCCAGGCCAGCATCGAGCTGATCTTCGACAACAGCGACAACACCCTGACCGGCGAGTACGCGGCTTTCGCGGAAATCTCCATTCGCCGCCGAGTGACCCGCGACAGCCAGAACACCTATTTCCTCAACGGCGTGAAATGCCGACGGCGCGACATCACCGACATCTTCCTCGGCACCGGCCTGGGCCCGCGCAGTTACTCGATCATCGAGCAGGGCATGATCAGCAAGCTGATCGAGGCCAAGCCCGAGGAGCTGCGCAACTTCATCGAAGAGGCGGCGGGCATCTCCAAGTACAAGGAGCGCCGCCGCGAGACCGAGAGCCGTATCCGCCGCACCCAGGAGAACCTGGCGCGCCTGACCGACCTGCGTGAAGAACTGGAACGCCAGCTCGAGCGCCTGCACCGTCAGGCCCAGGCGGCCGAGAAGTATCAGGAGTACAAGGCCGAGGAGCGCCAGCTCAAGGCGCAGCTGACCGCGTTGCGTTGGCAGACGCTGAACGAGCAGGTCGGCCAGCGTGAGGCGGTGATCGGCAACCAGGAGGTTTCCTTCGAGGCGCTGGTGGCCGAACAGCGCAACGCCGACGCCAGTATCGAGCGGCTGCGCGACGGCCACCATGAGCTGTCCGAGCGGTTCAACCTGGTGCAGGGCCGCTTCTATTCGGTGGGCGGCGATATCGCCCGGGTCGAGCAGAGCATCCAGCACGGCCAGCAGCGCCTGCGCCAGTTGCAGGACGACCTGCGTGAAGCCGAGCGCGCGCGCCTGGAAACCGAATCGCACCTGGGCCACGACCGCACCCTGCTGGCTACCCTCGGTGAAGAACTGGCCATGCTCGAACCGGAGCAGGAAGTCACCGCGGCGGCTGCCGAGGAGTCCGCCGCCGCGCTGGAAGAAGCCGAGACCGGTATGCACGGCTGGCAGGAACAATGGGAGGCCTTCAATCAGCGCAGCGCCGAGCCGCGCCGCCAGGCCGAGGTACAGCAGTCGCGTATCCAGCAGCTGGAACAGAGCCTGGAGCGCCTCGGTGAACGCCAACGGCGCCTGGGCGATGAGCTGCAGCAGCTGGCGGCCGACCCGGAAGATGCGGCGATCATCGAGCTGGGCGAGGAGATCGCCGTCGGCGAGCTGGACCTGGAGCAAGTGCAGGAACAGGAAACCGAGCAGGCCGAGCGCCTGCAGCAATTGCGTGACGAACTGCAGCACACCGGCCAGGCCCAACAGCAGGCCCAGGGCGAGCTGCAACGCCTCGATGGTCGCCTCGCGTCTCTGGAAGCCTTGCAGCAGGCCGCGCTGGACCCCGACAAGGGCACGGCGCAATGGTTGCGCGACAACGGCCTCGAGCAGCGCCCGCGCCTGGCCGAAGGCCTGCGGGTGGAGGCCGGCTGGGAGCTGGCGGTGGAAACCGTGCTCGGCGCCGACCTGCAGGCCGTGCTGCAGGACGATTTCGGCGGGCTGGATTTCGCCGCCCTCGAACAGGGCGAATTGCGCCTGGTGTCGGCGGCCGGTAATGGTCAGCGCATCCCCGGCAGCCTGCTGGACAAGGTCGAGTCACCCGTGGACCTGGCGCCGTGGCTGGGCCGCGTGCGCCCGGTCGAAAACCTCGATCAGGCCCTGGCCGAACGCGCCACGCTGGCATCCGGGGAAAGCCTGGTCAGCCGCGATGGCTATTGGGTGGGCCGGCACTTTCTGCGTGTGCGGCGTGCCAGCGAGGCGCAGAGCGGCGTACTGGCCCGGGCGCAGGAGCTGGAGAGCCTGGCTCTGGAGCGGGACGAGCGCGAGGCCGCGCTGGCGCTGCTGGAGGAAAGCCTGCAGGCCCTGCGCCAGCGTCAGCGCCAGGAAGAAGAATTGCGCGAGCAGCAGCGCCGTCAGTTGCAGGATCAGGCGCGCCGCCTGGGCGAGCTGAAGGCGCGGCTGTCGGCCGGGCAGGCCAAGGCTGAGCAGTTGGTGCTGCGGCGTCGGCGCATCGAGGCCGAGCAGCAGGAACTGGCCGAGCAGCGGGCCATGGAAACCGAACAATTGGGTGAGGGGCGTCTGTATCTGCAGGACGCCCTCGACAGCATGGCCCTGGATACCGAGCAACGCGAAAGCCTGCTGGCCAGCCGCGATGCCCTGCGCGAGCAGCTCGATCGCGTCCGTCAGGAGGCGCGCCAGCACAAGGATCACGCCCATCAGTTGGCCGTGCGCCTGGGTTCGCTGCGCGCCCAGCACGATTCCACCCGCCAGGCCCTGGAACGCCTCGAGCTGCAATCCGAGCGACTCACGGAAAAGCGCGAGCAGCTCGACCTGAATCTGGAGGAGGGCGCTGCGCCGCTGGAAGAGTTGCGCCTGAAACTCGAGGAGCTGCTCGAACGGCGCATGGGCGTCGAAGAGGAGTTGCGCCTGGCGCGCCTCGCGCTGGAAGATGCCGACCGCGAGCTGCGTGACGCCGAGAAACGCCGCACCCAGGCCGAGCAGCAATCGCAATTGCTGCGTGGCCAGCTGGAGCAGCAGCGCCTGGAATGGCAATCGCTGAACGTCCGCCGCAAGGCCCTGCAGGACCAGTTGCTGGAAGAGGGTTTTGATCTGCACGGCGTGCTTGCCACCTTGCCCGAGGACGCCGGCGAGACAGCCTGGGAGCAGGCCCTGGAACAGATGGCCGGGCGTATCCAGCGGCTTGGTGCGATCAACCTGGCGGCTATCGAGGAGTATCAGCAGCAATCCGAGCGCAAGCGCTACCTGGATGCCCAGAACGCCGACCTGGTCGAAGCACTGGAAACCCTGGAAAACGTCATCCGCAAGATCGACCGGGAAACCCGCAACCGTTTCAAGGAAACCTTCGACCAGATCAACGCCGGCCTGCAGGCGCTTTTCCCGAAAGTTTTCGGCGGTGGCAGCGCTTATTTGGAACTCACCGGCGAAGATCTACTCGATACCGGGGTGACCATCATGGCGCGTCCACCGGGCAAGAAGAACAGCACCATCCATTTGCTGTCCGGCGGGGAGAAGGCATTGACGGCGCTGGCGCTGGTATTTTCGATCTTCCAGCTCAATCCGGCGCCGTTCTGCATGCTCGACGAAGTGGACGCTCCGCTGGACGATGCCAACGTCGGGCGTTACGCGCGGCTGGTCAAGGAGATGTCGGAAACCGTGCAGTTCATCTACATCACCCACAACAAGATCGCCATGGAAATGGCCGACCAGTTGATGGGCGTGACGATGCACGAGCCCGGTTGTTCGCGTCTGGTTGCGGTGGATGTGGAGGAAGCTTTGGCGATGGTGGACAGCTGAGAGGGCCGAACACGTTTTTTGTCGCGTAAAAACCGGCCGCAGTGGCGGTTTTACAGTGTTTTGCCGGTGTAAAGTTGCCTTTCGTCGTGCTAGCTTAATGGCCACTTTTGTTGCACGTGGGAAAACGCCAGTCAGAACATGGAGTTGGCGCCACGTTTCAAGGTCATCATGACGGGCCAGGACGCCTTTTTTTCATCAATTTTTGCTTTAGGGGTCAGGACATTTCATGGAATTCGGTCTACGCGAGTGGCTGATCATCATCGGTATCATCGTCATCGCCGGCATCCTCTTCGATGGCTGGCGGCGCATGCGCGGTGGCAAAGGCAAGCTCAAGTTCCGGCTCGACCGCAACCTGCCCAATCTTCCCGACGACGATAGCGATCCCGACGTGCTCAGCCCGCCCAGGGTGATCGAGCGCAACCAGGAACCCTCGCTGGACGAAGACGACCTGCCGTCGATGAGCGCCCGTGACGTCAACAACCGTCGTCGTGGCGAGCCGCGCCAGGGCGACCTGGACCTGACCGCCGACGAGCCGGTGCCGACGCTGCTCAGCCCGGTGGACGACGAAGACGACGCGCGCACCAGCGTTTCCGCCAAGCAGAGCGACAAGGATTTGCCGCCGGTCGAGGAAGTGCTGGTGATCAACGTCATCGCCCGCGACGAACAAGGCTTCAAGGGCCCCGCGCTGCTGCAGAACATCCTGGAAAGCGGCCTGCGGTTCGGCGAGATGGACATCTTCCATCGTCATGAGAGCATGGCTGGCAACGGCGAGGTACTGTTTTCCATGGCCAACGCGCTGAAACCCGGCACCTTCGACCTGGACGACATCGAAGGCTTCAGCACCCGTGCGGTAAGCTTCTTCCTCGGCCTGCCAGGCCCGCGTCACCCCAAGCAGGCCTTCGACGTGATGGTCGCTGCAGCGCGCAAGCTGGCCCACGAACTCAATGGTGAGCTCAAGGACGATCAGCGCAGCGTGCTGACCGCGCAAACCATCGAACATTACCGTCAGCGCATCGTCGAATACGAACGCCGCCTGTTGACGCAAAAACGCTGAAAGAAAGCGGCACCGACGAGCCTCAAGCTACAAGCCCAGCGCTTGGCTTGAGGTTTTTCGTTTCTGTGCCCTGGCCGTGGCCCGCCGAGAATGACCCGCATGAAAGATTTCGCCCAACGTATCCTCGAACTGCGTAACGAACTGGACGCGCACAACTACCGCTACTACGTGCTCGACGAGCCGAGCGTGCCCGACGTCGAGTACGATCGCCTGTTCCGCGAACTGCAGGCCCTCGAAGCCGAGCACCCTGAACTGGTAACGCCCGATTCGCCGACCCAGCGCGTTGGCGGTGAGGCGCTCAGCGCCTTTGGCGAAGTGCGCCACGAAGTGCCCATGCTCAGCCTTGGCAACGCCTTCGAAGAGGACGACCTGCGGGCCTTCGACCGTAGCGTGCAGAATGGCCTCGGCGTGCAGGGCGGCGACCTGTTTGGCGGCGGTGCCGAGGTCGAATACAGCTGCGAGCCCAAGCTCGACGGCCTGGCGGTTAGCCTGCTGTACCGTGATGGCAAGCTGGTACGCGGCGCCACCCGGGGCGACGGTACCACCGGCGAAGACATCAGTGTCAATGTGCGCACCATTCGCAACGTGCCGCTCAAGCTGCAGGGCAGTGGCTGGCCGGACGTGCTGGAAGTGCGCGGTGAGGTGTTCATGTCCCGCGCCGGATTCGAGCGTCTCAACGCTGCCCAGGCCGAGATCGGCGGCAAGACCTTTGCCAACCCGCGCAATGCCGCGGCCGGCAGCCTGCGCCAGCTGGATTCGAAGATCACCGCCAGCCGCCCGCTGGAATTCTGCTGCTACGGCCTTGGCCAGCACAGCGCCGAGCCAGCGCCGACCCAGGTCGGCATGCTGCAGCGCCTGAAGACCTGGGGCATTCCCATCAGCCCCGAACTGAAGCTGGCCAAGGGCGTGGAAGACTGCCTGGCCTACTACCGCGACATCGGCGAGCGGCGCATGAGCCTGCCCTATGACATCGATGGCGTGGTGTTCAAGGTCAACAACATCGAAGACCAGCAGCAGCTTGGCTTTCGCGCCCGTACGCCGCACTGGGCCATCGCCCACAAGTTCCCCGCCATGGAAGAGCTCACCGAGCTGCTCGACGTAGAATTTCAGGTTGGCCGCACCGGCGCGGTCACGCCAGTCGCGCGGCTCAAACCCGTGAAGGTGGCAGGCGTGACGGTGTCCAACGCCACGCTGCACAACATGGACGAGGTGGCGCGCCTCGGGGTGATGATCGGCGACACGGTGATCATCCGCCGCGCCGGTGACGTGATTCCCCAGGTGATGCAGGTGGTCACCGAGCGCCGTCCCGAGAACGCGCGCCCGGTCGCGGTGCCGGAGCATTGCCCGGTGTGCGGCTCGGCGGTGGAGCGCACCCAGCTGATCAAACGCAGCAAGGGCCGCGAAACGGTCAGCGAAGGCGCCGTGTATCGTTGCGTCGGCCGCCTGGCCTGCGCCGCCCAGCTCAAGCAGGCGATCATTCATTTCGTGTCGCGACGCGCCATGGACATCGAAGGCCTCGGCGAGAAGAGCGTCGAGCAGTTGGTGGACGAGGGCCTGGTCGGCTCGCCAGCCGACCTCTACACCCTCGAGTTCGAACAGATCGTCGGCCTCGAAGGCTTCGCCGAGGTATCCAGCCGCAAGCTGCTCGACGCCATCGCCGACAGCAAGCGTCCGAGCCTGGCGCGCTTCATCTACGCCCTTGGCATTCCCGATGTGGGTGAAGAGACCGCCAAGGTGCTGGCGCGCTCCCTCGGTTCGCTGGAGCGTGTGACCCGGGCATTGCCCGAAGTGCTGACCTACCTGCCGGACATCGGCCTGGAAGTGGCCCACGAGATCCACAGCTTCTTCGAGGATGCGCACAACCAGGCGGTGATCAAGCACCTGCTCGAACGCGGCCTGGAGCTGCAGGACCAGGGCGAGCTGGCGGCCGAATTCGCCGCCAGCACCACGCTCGGTGGGTTGCTCGACAAGTTGAACATTCCGTTCGTGGCGGTCACTGGTGCGAAGAACCTGGCCGAGCGCTTCAAGACGCTGGAATCGGTGATCACCGCCGACTGGCTCGACCTCAGCGCCATGAAAGGGCTCAACGAGAAAGCCAGGCAGTCGGTGCGCGAGTTCTTCGCCAGCGCTGAGAACGCCAGTCGCGCGCGAGCCATCGAGGCGCAACTGCGTGATTTCGGCATGCACTGGGAGAGTGAGAAGAAGGTCGTCGAAGGCCTGCCACTGGCCGGCCAGACCTGGGTGCTGACCGGCAGCCTGGAGGTGATGAGCCGTGATGTCGCCAAAGACAAGCTGGAAAGCCTGGGCGCCAAGGTGGCCGGCTCGGTATCGGCGAAAACCACCTGCGTAGTCGCCGGCCCCGGCGCCGGCTCGAAGCTGGCCAAAGCCACCGAGCTGAACATTCCGGTGCTTGATGAGCAGACGTTCATCGCCAAGCTGGGCGATTACGGTATCGCTGCCGAGTAACGGCATAGCCGGCGCGGTATCTTTAGTGATCGAAGCACCGCAGATACGGCGCTATGCGAACTGATCCGTCATGCCCGGCCTGTGGGAGTGCGCATGTGCGCGAAATCACGGGCATGGCCCGTTCCCACGGATAGTCCAGCGCGTAGCCCGGGTCGAGCGCCGCGACACCCGGGATTTCCTGGGTTTCGCTGCGCTCAGCGCCAGGCTACGAGGTCAGCGTGGCTACAACCCATCAGCCATGGCTCATCAATAATCCGTTCTCAACCGCCCGCCACCATCATCCAGAACGAGGTCCCGACCCCGACGATGCTTTCCCCGGCTACCAGCCCAGCCGCGGCGGCAATGGTGAAGCGCTCGCCGAGGCTACGCCAGCCTGACTGAAACACCCAGGCGAGCAGGGCGCCGATCGCCATCATCAACGAGATCGACGCCGGGATGATGAACGCCAGGCCAAAGGCCGCCGAGCTCGGCAGCAGTCGGGCAAAGGTCGACTGCACGGGCAGGCTTGCTTCCAGCACGCCGAACACCATGCCGCACAAGGCGCCCGCCAGCATGGCCCAGCGAATGCTCACGTCGAGAGAATCGAGGCCATAACCCAGCACTTCGGCGACCGCTTTCCAGGTGGCGACGGCGGGCGCCGGCCATTGTTGGGTGATCAGCATCCCCTGTGGGTCTGGAATCAGGATTTGATAGACCAGCACGCCGACGATGCTGCCGACGAGAATGCCCAGGCATTGGGCGATCAATTGGTTGTAGGGCTTGGCGCCGATGGCGTGGCCTACTCGGAAGTCGTTGAGCAGGTCGGTGCACTGGCCGGCGGCGCCGCCGGCGGTGTTGGCGGCCATCAGGTTGACGCTGACCTGCCCTGGCGCGATCACCCCGAACGTCAGCTGCGACAGCTGCCCGGTGGCGCCAATCGGCGGAATACCGGTCGCCCCGACCACCCGCGCGGCCATGCAGGCGAGGGCCACCGCCAGCGGCACGCTGAGCAGCGCCATCAGTGGGTCGATGTCGAACAGCAGCACCTGCAGGGTCAGTACCAGCAAGGAAGCCAGAACCAGCATCAGCAGCGGCAATTTGGCAGGCCTCTGCCGGTGCGTTTCGCCAGTAGCACGGGCGATGCGCCGGCTCGCCGCGAAGCGTATCGCCAGTGAGGTCAGGGTGGCGCAGACCAGCAGGGTCACGCCGGGCCACAGCAGCCATTCCACCAGCAGGGCGAACTGCGGGCCGCCGGCACCGTCGGCAAGCGCGACCAAGCCACTGCTCAGCAACCACGGCGCCAGGCCGCCCCAGGCGATCAGGGCACCGAGCAGCAGCGACAGGCCGACGCGGATGCCGATGATGCCGCCAAAGCCGATCAACAGCGGCGACGGGTCGAGGTTGAAGGTCAGCCGTTCCAGCTGCGCACTGGGCGACCAGCGCGGCAGGCTGTAGAGGAAGGTATCGGCCCATTTCACCAGCCCGCCGAGCAACGCGGCCGCGCCGAGCACGCAAAGGCGCTGCAGCGCATCGCGGCCATGGTTGTAGACCTGCTGCATGGTTTCCAGGGTGGCGACCGCCTCGGGGAAGCGCAGGCGAGTGTCCTCGACCATGCTGCGGCGCAGGTACCAGGCCACCCAGATCCCCAGAAAGCTCACCGAGAATACCCAGGCCACCAACGGCAGGGTGGGCAGCTGGTGCCCGGTCAGCAGGGTGTAGGCCGGTATGGGCGCCACCAGGCCGCCGGAAATGATCGAGGCGGCAGCCGACGCAGTGGTCTGGTTGATGTTGCTTTCGCGCATGCTCCAGGCGGTACCCAGGCGCCAGCGCAGCAGGCTTTGCCAGATGCCGTAACTGACCAGCAAGGCGATGATCGACATGTTGAACGACCAGCCGATCTTCAGGCCCGAATAGATGTTCGACGGCGTCAGCAGGGCGCCGAGCAGCACACCGGAAAACAGCGCGCGGAAGGTGAGTTCGCGGTCGGCGAGCATGGTGAGCCTGCATCTGACGAATGTCGTCGTTTGAGGCGGCCAGTGGGCGGGGGTTCAGTCTTAAGCGGGGGAGGTGCTGCGGTTGGAGCAGCGGGGCGCTTCAGCGCCCCGCCGTTGGATCAGTTGACCGCGTCGGTCAGGGCCTTGGCCGGTACGAACTTCACGACCTTCTTGGCAGCGATTTCGATGGCCTTGCCGGTCTGCGGGTTACGACCGGTGCGAGCTGGGCGCTCGCTGACCTTGAGTTTGCCGATACCCGGCAGGGTGATTTCACCACCATTTTCCAATGCGTCGCTGACGATCTCGCTCAGCTGGTCGAGTGCCGCACGGACGGTGGTCTTCGGCGTGTCGATGGCTTCTGCGATGTC
The DNA here is from genome assembly GCF_001945395.1 of Pseudomonas sp. PA15(2017). GTDB lineage: Bacteria > Pseudomonadota > Gammaproteobacteria > Pseudomonadales > Pseudomonadaceae > Aquipseudomonas. The sequence goes on from NZ_MSXV01000055.1 coordinate 92,439, forward strand.
ACCGATCAATTGGTCTTTGGTAATGGCCATGTGCTTGCTCCTTGGGGATGAAAAGTCTGGCGCCAAATGACGCCGCTACTCAGAGATGATCGATCCAGGCGGTTCTGCCCGATCGGTCAGGCTTCATTGTGACCTACCTGTAGCCGGTTAATTCCCGTCACGGTGCTCAATTGCGGGCATTTACAGCCGTTTGGTGCGGGCGGTCACGGCGTTCGGGATGCCAAACCTGCGGGCGGTTGGTCGGGCTGTCACTGCGATCTTGGAACCGCTGCTTCGCTTCGGGCATGGAAAAGCGTTGCTTGTCGATCACCATGCCTGCGCGAAACGAGATGGCACTAGCGGAGTTCGGTGCAATCATCAGCGATCTCCAGCAGCCCGGCCCAGGTCACGCGGGGATGGCGGCAAACCGCGCCGTCTCGTGACCTGATGCGAAGGTGCAGTTGGACTCGCATCTGCACGCTAAGTGCTTGAAGCAGTTGTAAGTTCGGCACAAGCCGGTACAATGGCGCCGGCTCACTGCATGGTGAGCCGCGTTATGGTGGTCCTGCCGGTCCCCCCGCAACGATTACCCGTGAACCTGGTCAGATCCGGAAGGAAGCAGCCACAGCGGGAACATTGTGTGCCGGGGTGTGGCTGGCAGGATCGCCTCCATCTCCAGACCCGTTCGGGTCAATCATTTCGCAAATACAGCCTCGGCGCTCGGTGTCTACCGCAGCGGCGTCTTCTGCTGTCCGTCGTTTCTGCTCCGGGTAAGCGATCTGTCGTTTTGGCCATGAAAAAGCCCGTCGCAGGGACGGGCAAAGGGTGACACTGGAGAGGTGGCGCTGACTCAGAGAATCGACAGCGGGTAGTTGAAGATCAGGCGGTTCTCGTCGAACTCGTTGTTGCTGTAGTCGCGGCGGATGCTCGCGTTACGCCAGCGCACGCTCAGGTTCTTGAAGGCGCCGTCCTGGATGACGTAGGCCAACTCGGTCTCGCGGCCCCACTCCTTGCCATCGTCGGTTGCAGCGGTGTGCACGTTGCTGCCGCTGATGTAGCGGTTCATCAGGGTCAGGCCCGGGATACCGATGCCGGCGAAGTTGAAGTCGTGGCGTACCTGCCAGGATTTCTCCTTGGCGTTGTCGTAGGACGAGTTGTAGCTGTCGTTGGCCAGGGTGCCGCCACTGGTACCGTTGACGCGCATCCAGCCGGTGTCGCCGGTAACCTTCTGCAGGCCGACATAGAAGGTATTGCTGCCGTACTTGGCGGAGAACAGGCCCGAGTAGGTCTTGTTGTCCAGCTTGCCGGCGCGCGCGGAGCCGTCGTCTTCACCCTGGAAATAGCCGAGGTTGGCGCCCAGGGTCCAGTCGCCGATGGGCTGGCTGTGGGTCAGTTGTAGGTACTGCTGCTCGTAGACGTCCCTCAGCTCGGCGCCCCACAGGCCGATCATGGTGCGGTCGCCGTTGAACTTGTACTCGCCGCCGACGAAGTTGAAACGGTTGGAGTCATTGGCTGCACTGTTGCCGCCCAGGAACATGTTTTCCATGCTGGCGTTGTTGCGTTCGCTGTTCTGGCGGAACTGGCCGCCGTACAGCGTCAGACCGGCGATTTCGTTGGAGGTGACCTGGGCACCTTCGAACGTTTGTGGCAGCGAGCGGCCATCGTCGGCACGCAGGATCGGCAGCACCGGCATCCACTCACCAATCTTCAGTTCGGTCTTGGAGATCCTGGCCTTGACAGCCAGTGCCAGGCGACCGTAGTCGTCAGCCGGGCGGCCGTCGTCATGGCGCGGCAGTAGACCGGTGCCGTAGGTGCCGCGACCACCGTCGAGCTTGAGCGAAAGCATGCCCAGCGCATCGACACCGAAGCCGACCACGCCCGGCGTGTAACCGGAGCGGGTATCGAGAATGAAGCTCTGGGTCCATTCCTCGGCCTTGCTCTGCGGCGCCGCCGCGCTTGGGCCTTCGGGGTTGGTGAAGTTGCGGTTGATGTAGAAGTTGCGCAGGTTCAGCGACACCTTGGCGTCGTCGACGAAGCCCTCGGCGTGGGCGCCCATCGGCAGGGCGAGAGCAACGCCGAGCGCGAGCAGCGAAGGAGTGAGCAAGCAGCGGCTGCGAACTGCGATTTCGATCGGTTTCATGACGATTTTCCTTTTCTCAGGACGCACGAGTCCTGCCGCCTGGGCGGAAGCGTTTTCTGTCATCGATTGGTGGAGTTGGCCCGACTGGGCGCTCCGTTACAGCACAGGCTGGGCAGTTTGCCTGCCCAGCCGGGTTATCAGGGTTGCTCGATACCGACGCTGTCCGGCGAAATCTCGATGGCCTTGGCCTTGTACATCGACCAGGCGGTGACCGACTGCCAGCGCTTGAGGAATTGCTCGGCTTCGCCGCCATCGAGGTTCAGGCTCTGCGCGCCGTAGTTCTTCAGGAAGCCCTGGAACTCTTCATTGGCCACGGCCTTGGAGTAGGCCTCGACCAGCTTCTGCTTGATGTCGTCCGGGGTGTCCTTGTGCACGAAAGCGCCCCAGAACGGGCCCCATGGCAGGTATTCACCGATGTCCGGCAGGGCCTTGGTGATCGGCTCGACGCCCGGCAGCTCCGGCACTTCCTCGGCGGCCATTACGGCCAGTGCCTTGAGCTTGCCGGAGCGCACCAGTTCCTGGGCGGCAGCCAGGCTCAGCGGCATGAAGTCGATGTGCTTGCCCATCAGCGCGGTGATGCCCGGACCGTCGCCGCCGAAAGTCACTTCGCGTACCTTCAGCTCGCCGACGGCATTGACCATGGCATGTACGGTGCTCGGCAAACCGCCAGCGCCGGTGGAGCCCATGCGCAGGGTGTCGGGTTTCTCCTTGGCGGCAGCCAGCAGCTCGGCCATGGAGTTGAACGGGCTGTCGGCGTTGGTGGCGATCACCACCACGTTCTGGCCAATGATGTTGACCGGGTAGAAGTCGCTGTAGTCGAACTTGGCCAGACCGAGCACCGGATACAGCTGCGGGTTCTCGGCGCCGAGCAGCAGGGTATAGCCGTTGGGTTTCTGCTGCATCACGTAGCTGCTGCCGATCACGGCGGTGCCGCCGGGGCGGTTGTTGAGGATCAGTTTGGTGCCCAGCTCCTTCTCGACATAGGGCACCAGGCTGCGCATCACGTTGTCGGTGGCACCGCCAGCGCCCCAGGGAATCACCGCCTGGATGCTGCGCTCCGGGTAGTCGGCATGGGCGGGCAGGGCGAGCGTCAGTGCACTAAGGGAAAATGCGACGCCGGTAAGTAGTTGCTTGAGCATGTTGGAGACTCTCCATTGGTTGTTTTTATATATCCGTTTCCGGGCATGCGTGACGCGGTGTATCAAGGTTGAACCGAGGCGGCCTTGCGCTTGCGTTTGAGCCAGCCGAATAGCGGCGTATTGCTCAGGAGCACCAGCACCAGAGCGCTGGTAAGGATCAGCGATAGCGGGCTGCTGACCAGCTCGCCGAGCAGCTCGACCGGGTTGTCGCCGACCGAGGCCATGGCCTGGCGGTAGGAGCTGTCCATCAGCGGGCCGAGGATCACGCCAAGGATGATCGGCCCCATCTGGAAGCCGAACGCTTTCAGGAAATAGCCGAGCAGGCCGAAACCAAGCATCCAGTACACCTCGGTCATGCTGCTGTTCAGCGAGTAGGAACCGACGGTGCAGAGCACCAAGATCAGCGGAATCAGCACGGCCTTGGGCAGCTCGACGACCTTGGCGAACAGCTTGATGCCCATCAGCCCGAAGATCAGCAGGAAGATGTTGGCCAGCGCCAGGTTGCCGACGGTGAACCAGAAGATGTGCGGGTTCTCGACCATCAGCATCGGGCCAGGGTTGAGGCCGTGGATCACCAGCGCGCCGATGATCACCGCGGTGACCGCGTCACCCGGCATGCCGAGCGTCAGCATGGGGACGTAAGCGCTACCGACGGCGGCGCTGTTGGCGGTTTCCGGTGCCACCAGGCCTTCGTAGGCGCCTTCACCGAACGGGCTGGTCGGGTTCTTGACCGTGCGCTTGGCATGGTCGTAGGCGAGCAGAGCGGCGATCTCGCCGCCGACGCCAGGCAGCACGCCGACCAGCACGCCGATGATCGAGGTACGCAGCGACAGCGGCAGAAACTTGAGCACCATCGCCACCGACGGGATGATCTTGTCGACCTTCTGCTTGACCGCCTGGGTGCTGAGGTTGTGCAGCTGGAAGAGCGCTTCGGCGACGCCGAACAGGCCGATCATCACCACCACGTAGTGAATACCGCCCATCAGCTCCATCTGGCCCATGGTGAAGCGCCCTTCGGCGGTGACCGGGTCCATGCCGACCATGCCGATGATCGCCCCCAGGGCGACGGCGAAGATGCCCTTGGCCAGGCTGCCCTCGGCGAGGCTGCCGACCAGCATCAGGCCGATGGCGGCGATCAGGAAGTAATCGCGGGGCGCGAATTTCAGCGCCAGATCACCAAGTATCGGTGCTGCCATTGCCAGTACCAGGGTGCCCACCAGCCCGCCAATCACCGACATCACCGTGCTCAGGCCGATGGCCCGCCCGGCCTCGCCACGCTTGGCCAGCGGGTAACCGTCGAACGAGGTAGCCACCGAAGAGGGGCCGCCGGGAATGTTCAGCAGGATGGCGCTGCGGGCGCCGCCGTACACGCCCCCGATGAAGATACCGACGATCAGCGCCAGGGCGTCGTTGACGTCCCAGGAGAAGGTGAACGAGACGAGGATGGACACCGCCATGGTCACCGACAAACCCGGAATGGCGCCGATGTAGATGCCGGCGAAAGTGCCGAGCGCCGTCAGCATCAGCAGGTTGGGGTCCATCCAGGCCATCAGCAGGTAGGAAAAGGTATCGCTCATGGAAGTCTCGTCTCAGGGCAGGTAGACGCTGAACGCCAGGGTGAACAGCAGGTAGATGGCCAGCACCGAGATGCCGCTGGCCACCAGGGCCGAGAGCACCTTGCCGCGTCGCAGGTAGATGATCGAGAGCATCAGGAAGGCGAAGGTACTGACGTAGAAGCTCGCCCACTGGATGACGGCCAGGTAGGCCACCGAGAGCAGGGTGAAGACCACGATGTGGCGTGGGAAGTGCTCATGGCTGAAGCGCTTGGCCGAGGCCACCCAGCTTTCGCCTTGAGTCGGCTTGCCACGCAACTCCCAGAGCACTCGCACGGCGGCGATCAGCAGCACGGCACCGGCACTCAGGGGGAAGGCGCCAGGCGAGCTGATCGAGGAAAACCCGGAAATCAGATAGGCCTGATACAGAACGAACAGGCTGAAGATCACCAGCAGGATGCAGAATGTGCGCTCACCCACCGGTACTTTTTTCGATGTGCTCATGACTCACTCCAGATGCAGCCTGTGCTGCCCGCGTTGGAAAACCGCTCAGGCGCGTGTGCCGGGTTGGCGAATCGGCGCGTGGATAGGGCGCGGGAGCGTCTGGAAAGTGAGCATGTCGAGGGCCGTAGGCGCGAAGGACGACGCGGCGTCGCTGTGCGTATTGGCCAGGGTGCGAATGGCGCTCAGGCTGATCTGCCGGGCGCGGGTGAACACAGTGTCGAGCGGTGGCATGGCATGACCTTCTTATATTTATAGGTGAAGCATATTTTCCTGAGTGGCGCTGGCAAAACCGGCATGTCTCACCCAAGTGCTGGGAATACTGTGCGGTGATGCAGGCTATTTCAATTCACCAGATCGGTTCTTGTTCGATAACCGAACAAGAACGAACCAGTTAGTACAAACATCCGGTCTGGATTATGGCCTCATGTTCGGGCGCAGCCAACCCACGGCGATTCGGGCGACAACTGCGATGATTGCAGAATGTGGCGGTTCCGCCGGCACCTCTGCGCCTTTAGAATCGCGGCAAATCATTCGAGGGCATGACCATGGCCGGAAGCCAGATAGAACGGGCGCTCAACCTGCTGGAAAGCCTGGCGGGCGCTGGCGACGTGCCGATGCAGACCCTGGCCGAACAGTTGCAGATTCCCAAGAGTGCCACCCACCGCATGCTCACCGAGCTGGTGCGCCTGGGTTACGTGCGACAGGACGTCGATACCAGCCGCTATCGGCTCTCGACCAAGCTGGTCGCCCTGGGTTTTCGCTACCTGTCGGCTAGCGGCGCCGACATCGTGCAGCCGATCCTTGATCGCCTGGCCCGGCAAAGTGGCGAACTGGTGCGCCTGGGGGTGATCGAAGGCGAGCGACAGACCTGGATCGCCAAATCCCAGGGCGCGCGTTCCGGCTTGCGCTATGACCCCGACATGGGCCGTGACGCGCCGCTGCGCTACACCGCCTCCGGCCATGCCTGGCTGGCCAACCTGGCGGACGCCGACGCATTGGCGCTGGTGGCACGCCAGCACATTCCCGACGACAGCGAGTTCGGACCCAACGCGCCCCATGACGATGAAGCGCTGCTCGGTTACCTGCAGCGTGCCCGCGAGCGCGGCTATGCGACCGTGGTGGAAACTTCCTCCCTGGGTACCTGCGCGCTGGCGGCGGTGGTCAGCCACCCGCAGCGAGGTGGCGTGATTGGCGTGCTGAGCATCGCCGGCCCCAGCGCGCGCATGCCCGGCGAGCGCATGGAACAGCTTGCACCCTTGCTGCTGGAAGCGGCTGCCGAGCTGTCGTCAGCGAGCCAGGCTTCCGACCTTTTCGTCTGAGTGGCCGATAGCGTTCGATTAACGACCGAGCGCTTCATCCACTATTGATTAAATATGGAACTGGGTTCTAGATTGTTCTCAGGCGCCTTGCGCCCATAACAATCAGAAAAGGACTCATGTCTTGAACCCTTTGCGAATCGCCCTGATCGGCGCCGGCATCATGGGCCGGCAACACCTCAGTTATCTGCGCGAGCTGCCGCACGCCACTCTTTGCGCGATCGTCGACCCCACCGAGCAGGCCCGACAGCTCGCTGCCGAGCACGGGGTGCCGTGTTTCGATCAACTGCAAGGCCTGCTCGACAGCCATTTGGCCCAGGCGGTGATCATCGCCAATCCCAATGCGGCCCACGTGCCCACTGCGTTGCGCTGTATCGAGGCCGGCCTGCCGGCGCTGCTCGAAAAGCCGGTCGGCGTCAGCCTGGCGGAAGTGCGCGAACTGGTGGCTGCCGTGCAGCGCAGCAGAGTGCCGGTGCTCGTGGGTCATCATCGTCGTCACAATCCGCTGATCGGCAAGGCGCGGGAGTTGGTGCAGCAGGGCGTCCTGGGGCGACTCGCTACGGTGACGGCGCTCTGGCAACTGCAGAAGCCGGACAGTTATTACGACGTGCCCTGGCGGCGCGAGCCCGGGGCGGGCATGCTGCTGACCAACCTGATTCATGATCTGGATCTGCTGCGCTACCTGTGCGGCGAGGTAGCCCAGGTTCACGCCCTCACCAGCAACGCCGTGCGCGGCTTCGCCAACGAGGACGGCGCAGCGATCATCCTGCGCTTCGTCAACGGCGCGCTGGGTAGCCTGACCGGCTCCGACGCGGCGGCGGCTCCGTGGAGCTGGGAGCTCAGTGCCGGGGAAAACCCGGTGTATCCACGGCAGCCCGATCAGCCGTGTTACCTGCTGGCCGGCACCGCAGGTTCGTTGAGCATCCCGCAACTGCGTTACTGGTCGTACGCCTCGCCAGGCGCTGGCTGGCACCAGCCCTTGCAGAGCGCGGAGCAACCGTACGAGGCAGCTCCCGCGCTGTTATTGCAGCTCAGGCACTTCATCGAGGTTGCGCGGGGCGAGACGCCGCCGCTGGTCAGCGCAACCGATGCCGGACGCACCCTGGCGCTGTATGACGCCATCTGCCGCGCCGCCGAGCAGGGCTGCGCCACCGTACCCGAAACCGTCTGAGCCAACGTCCATTCATTGGGCCATGGCCCGGAGAGAGATCGATGCACACCCACGAACGCCTGATGTCCCTGGCCAGCCTGACCGTCCTCGAACTCGCGCCCCCGCAGATGGTCGAGGTGGCGGCCCGCACCGGCTACAGCCATGTCGGCCTGCGCCTGATTCCCGCCACCGAGGAGGAACACCACTTCGCGCTGGTGGCCGACTCGGCTCTGCGCCGGCAGACGCTCAGGCGGCTGCGCGACACCGGCATTGGCGTACTCGACGTCGAGATCCTGCGGCTCAAACCCCATACACGCTGCAGCGATTTCGAGGCGGTGTTGGAAGTTGGCGCCGAGTTCGGTGCGCGTGAGGTACTGGTCGCCGGCAACGACCCGGACGAGACGCGGCTGACCGATAATTTCGGCGAATTGTGCGACCGCGCTCTGGCGTTCGGCTTGCGGCCGCATCTGGAATTCATGCCCTGGACCAACGTCGCCGATTTCTCACAGGCGGTGCGTATCGTGCGCCAGGCCGGGCGTGACAACGGCGGCGTGCTGGTCGACGCCTTCCATTTCAATCGCTCGGGGTCACGCCTCGACGAGTTGCAGCAGGTGGAACCATCATGGCTGGGTTATGCCCAACTGTGCGACGTGGCCGGGCCGCGGCCGCACGACATGGCGGAGATTCTGCGCCAGGCGCGTAACGAGCGGCGCTTTCCCGGTGACGGTGATTGTGACTTGCCAGGGCTGTTGCGCTGTCTACCGGCCAATGTTCCGTTGAGTCTGGAAATCCCCACCCGGCAGGTGGAGGATCCGACGCAGCGGGCGCAGATGGCCATCGACAAGACTCGGGCACTGTTGAAGCGTCTCGACCTGTCGGCATAGCCCATACTGAAATCCGCGATGGCGGCAGACCGCACATATAGTTAGTTTGCTACCGATAATGACGTCTGGATCACGAGAGTTCCCATGAGCACCCCGAGTTCGCTGTCAGGCGTCAATCATCCGTTGAAGGGCATCGCCCTGGTGGTGCTGGCGACCTTTCTGTTCGCCAGCCACGACGCGCTGTCGAAGTACTTGTCTGGCATCTATCCGGTGATCATGGTGGTGTGGGCGCGCTATGTGGTGCACACGCTGCTGATGGCCGGCATCTTCCTGCCGCAGTCGGGGTTGCGCGTGCTGCGCAGCAAACGGCCGGGGTTGCAGGCGCTGCGGGCGATCTGCCTGCTGGGCTGCAGCCTGTTCTTCACCACCGGCCTGCTGTACATCCCGCTGGCCGAGGCCACGGCGGTCAACTTCCTGGCGCCGCTGCTGGTTACCGCGTTGTCGGTGCCGCTGCTCAAGGAGCATGTCAGTCGGGGGCAATGGGCGGCGGTGCTGGTGGGCTTCGTGGGCGTGCTGATCATCGTGCATCCGGGCGGCGACCTGTTCACCCCGGCCGTGCTGCTGCCGCTCTGTTCGGCGAGCTGCTTCGCGGCCTACCAGATACTCACGCGCCTGCTCAGCCAGTACGACACGCCGACTACCAGCAACTTCTTTACCGGGCTGCTCAATACATTGCTGATGAGCTGCCTGGTGCCGTTCTTCTGGCAACTGCCGCAGTGGCAACATTTGCCGCTGATGCTGGCCCTCGGCGCGTGCGGCATGTTCGCCCACCTGCTGTTGACCAAGGCCTTCCGCCACGCCGCGCCGGCACTGCTGGCGCCGTTCGGCTACTGCCAGATCGTCTTTGCCGGCCTCCTGGGGCTGATCATCTTCGGTCACGACCCCGAGGCGAGCGCCAAGGTGGGTATTGCCATCATCTGTCTCAGCGGATTGGCGGCCGCCTATCAGCAACGCCGAAAACGCTGAAGTTTCAGCCCCCGGAAGTACAAGAAGGCCCGTTGCAGGCCATGTGAAAACTACTGCGCTCGGTCATGCGGCGTTAAAAAACGGCTCAAAATGCTCATTTACAGCTCGTAAACTGCGCTTTTTCGCCGGTTTTTGCCTTGCCTGACCTTCGCTCGCTACGTTTTCACACGGCCTGGTTAAGGGCCTTCTCTTTTTACGTCTGCCTGGTTAGTGGCTGGCTTCGTTCACGCTGTTCTGGCGAGCGGCGTCATATTCGGCCTTGTCCATTGGCTTGGCGCCAGGTTTGCCCAGTTCGTTCATTGGAATCCGGTAGGTTTCCGGCGCGATGAAAGCGGCGAGGGCGCACAGGCAGGTGATGCCGAATGCCAGGCCGCCGATCAGCCATGGAATGTTGTCCGAGCCGGGCGGTGCGACCAGGGCGAACAACGCAGGCAGCATGGCGGTGAGCATGGTGCCGATGTTCTGGGCGATGGCCATGGCGGACACGCGGTAGCGGGTCTGGAACAGCTCCGGGTAGAAGCTCGGGAATACCGCGTTGTAACCCTGGTAGACCACGCCCCACATCAGCAGCGACATGATGAACGCCAGCGGCACGTTGCTGATGCTGATCGCATACAGATAACCGAACGCCAGCAGGCCAGAGCCCAGCGCGCCGGTGATCAGGGTCGGGCGGCGGCCGATCTTGTCGGAGAGGTTGCCCACGAACGGAATCACCAGGACCGCGACGATGTTGCCCACCACCGGAATCCACAGATAGACGCTCTTGTCGAAGCCGATCCCGTAGGCCGGTTGCACGGCATAAGCGCCACCGAAGATGGTCGCCACTACCGGAATCACGTTCATCAGCGCCATGACCATGACTAGAAACATGGTCCGCCAGCTGGTGCTGAATGCTTCGGAGATCGGCGACTTGGCGATCTTCTGCTTGTTCTCTTCGTTAACGAAGGCTGGCGTTTCGTGAACCTCGCGACGAATGATGAAACCCGCCAGCAGTACGAAGGCGCTGAGCAGGAACGGGATCCGCCAGCCCCAGTCGTTGAACGCCTCGCTCGGCATGAAGTAGGCGAGCGGCAGGAACACCGCAGCGGCGAGCACCTGGCCGGCCTGTACGCCTTGTAGCGTGAAGCTGGCGTAGAAGCCTCGTCGTCCGAATGGCGCATGCTCGAGAATCATCGAGCTGGCGCCGGAGATCTCACCGGCTACGGCGAAGCCCTGGATCAGGCGCAGCACGACCAGCATGGCCGGAGCCAGCAGACCGATATCGTGGTAGGTCGGCAGCAGGCCGACGGCCATGGTGGAGATGCCCATCAGGAACATGCACAGCAGCAGCACGTTCTTGCGACCACGGGTGTCGCCCCAATGGCCGAGCACGAATGCACCTACCGGGCGCGCCAGGTAGCCGACGCCGTAGGTCGCCAGCGAGGCGACGATGGCCATCTTCGGATCGGTGTTGGGAAAGAATATCTGCGGGAAGATCAACGCCGCGGCCTGGGCGTAGATGAAGAAATCGTAGTACTCCAGCGCTGAACCGACCCAGCCGCTGGCAGTGGCTTTCTTGGCTTGTGAAGTTGAGGGCTTAGCCATCATGGTCTCCGTTGTTATTAGAGCGCCGAGCGAAGCGGCAACTGGGTGCGGCTTGGCCACAGCGTGTGGGGACCGGCCTTGTGGATGGCGCCGGTCGACCCGCTTTCAGGATTATCGAGCGGAGTGTCGCGAGTCAGGGTTGGACGTGCGCAGACGCAGTTGGCCGGGTGGGTGCCAAAAAGCGTGCGAATGGTATGCGGGTATGCAGGGGCTGGGAAGTGAGCATGGGCGTACTCTTATTGAAATTGTTATGGATGGAGCCGGGTTGTTTGCTGGTCGCGGCGGAAGGGTTTCCGTCACTGCAGTGGGAAACATGGTGTTGCAAACCGTGAAATAGCGTCAATTCGATAAACGGCCTAGTGTTCGATAATCGCACTAAATACTAACTGGTTCGTACACTTTGAATTGCCGCCTCGCGCGGGCGCACGAATAATCGCTGCAGGCCCCAACAAATGGCATCAGGGGTTGAACGGCCTGGCGAGTAGCAGGCTCGAACGCCTTGTCGGCTACGCTTGCTGATGCCGGACCCAGGTCATCACACGATCCGCAGAGATCGTTATCTACAAGGAGCTGAAGTTATGCATCGCTCGATCGCCACCGTCTCGCTGAGCGGCACCTTGCCCGAGAAACTCGAAGCCATCGCCGCTGCCGGCTTCGACGGCGTGGAAATCTTCGAGAACGACCTGCTGCACTACGCGGGCAGCCCGCGCGACGTGCGCAAGATGTGCGCCGATCTGGGCATTGCCATCACCCTGTTTCAGCCCTTCCGTGATTTCGAGGGCTGCCGCCGCGACCGCCTGCAACGCAACCTGGACCGCGCGCAGCGCAAGTTCGACCTGATGCAGGAGCTAGGCACCGACCTGGTGCTGGTATGCAGCAATGTGGCTGCCGATTCGCTTGGCGACGAAGAGATTCTCGTCGACGACCTGCGCCTGCTGGGCGAGCGTGCCGGCGCACGGGGCCTGCGTATCGGTTACGAGGCGTTGGCCTGGGGCCGTCACGTCAATACCTACCAGCAGGTCTGGAACCTGGTTCGCCAGGCCGATCATCCCGCGGTCGGGGTGATTCTCGACAGCTTCCATACCTTATCGCTCAAGGGCGATCCGGCAGCCATCGCCGAGATCCCCGGCGACAAGATCTTTTTCGTGCAGATGGCCGATGCGCCGATCCTGGCCATGGATGTGCTGGAGTGGAGCCGACACTTCCGTTGCTTCCCGGGGCAGGGTGAGTTCGACCTGCCAGGCTTTCTGGCGCCGATCATCCGCACCGGCTACACCGGCCCGCTGTCGCTGGAAATCTTCAACGATGGCTTCCGCGCCGCGCCGCCACGCGCCAATGCGGTCGACGGGCTGCGCTCGCTTCTGTATCTGGAAGAAAAGACCCGGCAGCTGCTGGCGGCCGATGCCCAGGCACCGAACCTCGATCTGCTGTTCGACACCCCGCCAGCCAGTCGCTATCACGGTGTCGAGTTCCTCGAGTTCGCCGTCGACGAGGCTGCCGGCGCCAAGCTGTCCGGCTGGTTGCAGCGCCTGGGTTTCGCCAAGGCAGGCGAGCACCGCTCCAAGGATGTCAGCCTGCTGCGTCAGGGCGACATCAACATCGTGCTCAATGCCGAACCCTATTCGTTCGCCCACGGCTTCTTCGAGGCTCACGGCCCGTCACTGTGCGCCACCGCACTGAAGGTCAAGGACGGCACGACGGCGTTGCAGCGCGCCCTCGATTACCGTGGCCACCCATATCGTGGCCTGGTCGGGCCGAACGAGCGCGAGATTCCGGCGATGCGCGCGCCCGATGGCAGCCTCATCTACCTGGTCGACCAGGCCGAGGCCGGGCAGACCATCTACGACAGCGACTTCAAGCTGGACCCCGCTGCGCTGCCGACCGGCAGCCTGCAACGTATCGACCACATGGCGCTGGCGCTGCCGGCGGACAGCCTCGACAGCTGGGTGCTGTTCTACAAGAGCCTGCTGGACTTCGAGGCCGACGACGAAGTGGTGCTGCCCGATCCCTACGGTCTGGTGAAGAGCCGAGCGCTGCGCAGCCGCTGCAGCTCGGTGCGCCTGCCGTTGAACATTTCGGAGAACCGCAATACCGCCATCGCTCATGCGTTGTCCAGCTACCGGGGGTCCGGCGTGCATCACATCGCGTTTTCCTGCGAGGACATCTTCAAGGAAGTCGAGCGGGCCAAGGAGGCGGGCGTGCCGCTTTTGGACATCCCGCTCAATTACTATGACGATCTCGCCGCGCGCTTCGATTTCGACGACGAGTTTCTCAGCGAACTGGCTTATTACAACGTGCTTTACGACCGCGATGCCCAGGGCGGTGAGCTGTTTCACGTGTACACCGAGGCGTTCGAGGAGCGCTTCTTCTTCGAGATCATTCAGCGCAAGAATGGCTATGTTGGCTACGGTGCCGCCAACGTCGCGGTACGGCTGGCTGCCATGGCCAAGGCGCGCAGTGGTGTGACGCGGCAGGCGAAGCTGTAAGCTGTACTCAGGCGGATGCGTGCCAGAGGTCGCATCCGCTTTTCGTTTGCAGTGATAACAAGAACGCCATGATGAGTGATTCCATGACCGCTACCCTCGAGCCTGCGAGCCACGAGCAGGCCGCAGCGCCGCGCAAGCCACGCAAGAACAATCCGGAGAAAACCCGGGAAAACATCCTGCAGGCCGCCATCACCGAATTCGTCCGCCAGGGCCTTTCGGGTGCCAGGGTCGATGCCATCGCCGAGCGCACGGCGACGTCCAAGCGCATGATCTATTACTACTTCGGCAGCAAGGAGCAGCTTTACCTCGAAGTGCTCTCGAAACTGTACGGTGACATCCGCAGTACCGAGCGCCGGCTGCACCTCGACGAACTACCGGCACCCGACGCCATTCGCCGCCTGGTGGAATTCACCTTCGACCACCATGATCGCAACTCGGATTTCGTGCGCATCGTCAGTATCGAGAACATCCACTACGGCGAGTACGTCAAGCAGTCACCAGAAATCCGCCGGATGAGCAACGTGGTGCTGCTGACGCTGGGCGAAACCCTCAAACGTGGCGAGAAGGCAGGACTGTTTCGCGAGGGGCTCGATACCCTGGACGTACACATGCTGATCAGTTCGTTCTGCTTCTACCGCGTCTCGAACCGGCACACCTTCGGGGAGATCTTCCAGATCGACCTGCCGGACGAACAGGTCAAACAACGCCACAAGACGATGATCTGCGAAGCGGTACTGCGCTATATCACGCGCTGAGCGTGTCACCCAGCCAGGCTTGGGCCGACTCATCGCCGAGTCGGCCCGGTGGCATCAACCGCTCATGCTATGGAAGTGATCGAGCATCCGCTGGGCATCGGCCTGAGCATCGCTGAACAGTTCGAATGCCTTCACCGCCTGGAAGACTGCCATGTTGCCGCCGTCCAGGGTTCGGCAACCGATGGCACGCGCTTCGCGCAGCAGTTCGGTTTCCAGCGGGAAGTAGACGATCTCCGCAACCCATAGTTCTTTGCGCAGCAGCGCCTTGGGTACCGGCATGCCGGGCAGTTTGGCCATGCCCATCGGTGTGGTGTTGACCAGACCATCGGCGGCGGCCATCGTCGAACTCAGGTCGCCGCCGGCCTGGGCGCGCGGCGAATCGAAGTGCTGGTTGAGGCGGGTTGCCAGGGCGTGGGCGCGTTCGAGCTCGACGTCGAAGATGCTCAGCTGTTCGACACCCTCGCTCAACAAGGCGTGAGCGACCGCGGCGCCGGCGCCTCCAGCGCCCATCTGCACCACGCGCCGGCGGGCGACGTCACCCAGGCCGCGTTTGAAGCCTTCGGAAAAACCGAGGCAGTCGGTGTTGTGGCCGATGCGTTTGCCATCCTTGAACACGACCGTGTTGACTGCGCCGATGCCCCTGGCTTCGTCGGAGAGTTCATCGAGCAGCGGAATGATCGCCTGTTTGCAGGGAAAGGTGATGTTGAGCCCGGTAAAACTCATGCGCTCGGCGGCGCTGAGCAGATCGGGGAGGGCGCTGATGTCGAGTTTCAACTGGTCCAGGTCGATCAGCCTATATAAGTAGCGAATCCCCTGGGCATCGCCCTCATGCTCGTGCATGGCGGGGGTGCGGGACGCCTGGATACCGGCACCGATGAGACCGGCCAGAATGCTTTTGCTGGAAGTCATGGCTGCCTTATTCCTTGACCAGATGGCTGAAGTGCTGGAGTGCCGCGCGATAGCCGCCGCTGCCCAAACCACAGATCACGCCAAGCGCGACAGGGGAAACGAAGGAGTGATGGCGGAAGGTCTCTCGCTTGTGAACGTTGGAGAGGTGCACTTCTATGACCGGTAGCTCGCTGGCAACCAGCGCGTCACGGATGGCGACAGAGGTATGCGTCCAGGCCGCGGGGTTGATCACGATGCCGGCGCAGCGACCGCGGGCCTTGTGAATCCAGTCGATCAGCTCGGCTTCGTGGTTGGTCTGGCGGAATTCGGTGGTCAGGCCAAGGGCATCAGCGGTGTTGGCGCAGAGCCTGGAGATATCGGCGAGGGTTTCATGGCCGTAGGTGGCCGGCTCACGGGTGCCGAGCATATTCAGGTTCGGGCCGTTGAGGATCAGAATGATGGGAGCCATGGTGCTTCCTGTTGTTATTGTGGAATCAGCCTGGGTTGGCTCGGGTAAAAATGTACTAACTGGTTAATTAGGTCAATCCAGCTATCTATATAAAGCAGAGCAAAGCGTTCGATTATCGCGCTACAGCCGATTTCGCAAGAAAGTGAAATAAACGGTTGACCTGATCTCGTGGGGGCCTATAATGCGCACCACTTCCGGCGCGGCCTGATCTGAAAACTCCTTGTAGATCAACGAGTTAGATTAAAATAAAGGTTGCACGGACGGCGAATTC
>NZ_MSXV01000055.1:108532-108816 GCF_001945395.1 Pseudomonas sp. PA15(2017)
GACAGGGTGGTTTGAGTGGCGCTGTTGATGGTTCGGTCAGGTTGATCGAAGGCGGTAAAAGAGGGTGTTGACAGCGGTTTGTAACGCTGTAGAATGCGCCTCCCGCTGGAGAGAAGATGGTCTGGTCGGGCGCTGCAAGGTGTTGAGAAGAAAGAAAAATTCTTCGAAAAACAACTTGACAGCAAATGAGGGTGCTGTAAGATGCGCGCCTCGGTTGAGGCGAAAGCCTCAGCCAAACGTTCTTTAACAACTGAATCAAGCAATTCGTGTGGGTGCTTGTGAGT
>NZ_MSXV01000055.1:108826-109033 GCF_001945395.1 Pseudomonas sp. PA15(2017)
AGAAAGAAAAATTCTTCAAAAAACAACTTGACAGCAAATGAGGGTGCTGTAAGATGCGCGCCTCGGTTGAGGCGAAAGCCTCAGCCAAACGTTCTTTAACAACTGAATCAAGCAATTCGTGTGGGTGCTTGTGAGTTAAGACTGACTGATCGCAAGATTATCAGCATCACAAGTAACACTCGTGAATTCGAGAGTTTTTTGCGATTG
>NZ_MSXV01000055.1:109043-280388 GCF_001945395.1 Pseudomonas sp. PA15(2017)
AGCCTGCCAGGCGGCTGCCACGCCCTGCGGCGCTACCAGCAGGGCTCTGGCTCGCGAGCCGTCGAGCAGCCTGTTCAGTGCAACAAGAATCAAGCCCGGCCTAGCGCCGGGCTTCTTCGTTGGGGCCGTAGCACATATGGGTCGTGCCGCCGCCCGCGATAACGGGTAACCTTGTATCCAGTCGTGACTTATGGGTCATGGATCGCGTCAGCATAGGCACCTGAAAAGTCATCATGGCGCCTTCTTCTTAAATCAAGAAAGCGCGCTGCGCCTCGATCCGCTGACCCGGCACGCGCCTGTTTTGCGTGCCGATCTGAATAGTTTAAGGAGTGTCCGCGTGAAGTCTCGTTTGCCTGTGATCGTCGGTTTCGGTGGCTACAACGCCGCTGGCCGCAGCTCCTTCCACCACGGTTTCCGCCGTACGGTGATCGAATCGCTGGACGACCAGGCACGCCAGGAAACCCTTACCGGTCTGGCGGTGATGACCAAGCTGGTGCGCGTGGTGGATGGCCGTTACCAGAGCCAGGATGGCGAAGCCCTGTCCCGTGCCGACATCGAACGCCGCTACGGTGCGCAGATTCTCGCCTCAACCCTGGTTCGCCGCATCGAAAAGCAGCACCTGGATCCCGATGCCGCCCACTGGCACAAGAGCATCGCGGTGGGTGGCGAAGCCGGCAGCCTGACCTTCGTCAGCAGCCGCAAGCAGCTGCCCGAGCCCCTGCCGGCCAATTGGTCGGTCGAGGAGCTGAATGGCAACGACGTGCGCGTCACCCTGCATGACCACTGTGAATTCAAGGTCGACAGCTACCGCGCGCTGCCAGTGAAATCCGCCGGCCAGCTGCCCACCGGCTTCGAACCCGGCGAGCTGTACAACTCGCGTTTCCACCCCCGCGGCCTGCAGATGGCCGTGGTCGGCGTGACCGACGCATTGCGCGCCACCGGCGTGCCATGGCAAACCATCGTCGACCACGTGGCGCCGGACGAGATCGCCGTGTTCGCCGGCAGCATCATGAGCCAGCTCGACGAAAACGGTTTCGGCGGCCTCATGCAGTCGCGCCTCAAGGGCCACCGCGTCAGCTCCAAGCAGCTGGCCCTGGGCCTGAACACCATGCCGGCCGATTTCATCAACGCCTACGTGCTGGGCAGCGTCGGCACCACCGGCAGCGTCACCGGCGCCTGCGCCACCTTTCTGTACAACCTGCAGAAGGGCATCGAGCAGATCAACGCCGGCAAGGCCCGCGTGGTGATCGTCGGCAACAGCGAAGCGCCGATCAACGCCGAGTGCATCGAGGGCTATGGCGCCATGGGCGCCCTGGCCACCGAAGACGGCCTGCGCCTGATCGAAGGCAAGAGCGATATGGCCCAGGATGAGGTCGACTTCCGCCGCGCCAGCCGGCCGTTCGGCGAGAACTGCGGCTTCACCCTCTCCGAAGCCTGCCAGTTCGTGGTGCTGATGGACGACGAGCTGGCCCTGCAGCTGGGTGCCGACATCCATGGCGCCGCCACCGACGTGTTCATCAACGCCGACGGCTTCAAGAAATCCATTTCCGCGCCAGGCCCGGGCAATTACCTGACCGTCGCCAAGGCCGTCGCCGCTGCCACTCAGCTGGTCGGTATCGACGCCGTGCGCCAGCGCAGCTTCGTGCATGCCCACGGCTCCAGCACCCCAGCCAACCGGGTCACCGAATCCGAACTGCTGGACCGCGTCGCCGCCGCCTTCGCCATCGACAGCTGGCCGGTCGCGGCGGTGAAAGCCTTCGTCGGCCACTCCCTGGCCACCGCCAGTGGCGACCAGGTGATCTCCGCCCTGGGCACCTTCAAGTACGGCATCATCCCCGGCATCAAGACCATCGATGAAGTGGCAGGCGACGTGCACCAGCAGCACCTGAGCATCAGCAACGTCGACCGCCACGACCAGCGCATGGACGTGTGCTTCATCAACTCCAAGGGCTTCGGCGGCAACAACGCCAGCGCCGTGGTGCTCGCCCCCCAGGTGGTCGAGCGCATGCTGCGCAAGCGCCATGGCGAGGCGGCGTTCAGCGCCTATCAGCAACGCCGCGAACAGACCCGCGCCAATGCCCAGGCCTACGACGAGCAGGCGACCAAGGGCCAACTGGAGATCATCTACAACTTCGGCAACGACTTGATCGACGACTCCGAAATCGCCATCGATGACGCGCAGATCAAGGTGCCGGGCTTCGCCCAGCCTCTCGTCTATAAACAGGATGATCGCTACAGCGACATGCTGGACTGATTGCACCGGCCGACTGGCGGGCGATGAGCATTCCTGCTGCAGGTTCGCTTGCCCGCGAACCGGCTCCTTCGCCTTGAATCATCCATGCTGCACCTGCTCTCTCGTTTCGCGCATCTGCGCTCGAACGACGACTCGATTATAAGCACGAACCCTCCGGCAAGTCGTTCGGGCTACCCGCATCGACGGCCAATACCGACTGTTCCGGGTCGTATTGATGCTACCCGCTCGGTTTCATGTGCTGAGGATAGCTGGCCGATCAATGCCAGAGAGGTCGACTCACGGAAGCAATCCATCCGTTTCAACGGCTGATGAATACCCTGCCAGCGTCGCTGCGCATGCGCAGGTTGTGACTCTGAGCCAGCATGCTCAGGGCCAACGGCAGATCATCGACAGGGAAGACGCCTGAAATACGCAGATCAGCGATGACCGGATCACAGTCAAGGACTTGGTCGCTGTAACGCATCAGCTCCTGACCCCATTGCTGCAACGACATGTCATCGGCTACTAGTAGCCCGTTACGCCAGGCCAACTGGGCGGCCACAACTCCCTCGATGGCGCCGAACCGGTCGCGGGTGAAACGCAGCTGCCCGGCTCGAACGGTGACGTGGCTTTCAACAGCTTCAAGGTGAACGCGTACCGCGCCCTCATACACCGCAAGCTGAGTCTCTTGTAAGAGCTGACGAACACTGAATGCCGTACCTAGGGCCTGCATCCGGCCTTGGGCAGTGCGCACCCACAACGAGCGCGATGAGCGTTTTGCATCGGTTGCAGTGGCAAGGTAGATCTCTCCTTGCTCCAGATGCAGCAGGCATTGCTCGGCAGCGAAGCGAATATGCAGCACGGTATTGCTGTTGAGAGATAGCTGAGTGCCATCCACCAACTGTATCTCTCGTCGCTCGCCCAAGGCAGTCAGGTAAGTGCTACCTACCGAGGCCCTTTGCCAGCCCCACCAGCCCAACGGGGCCGCACCGAGCAGGATGAGTAAACCTCGCAACACGTCTCGACGGCTTCTAGGCGAAGGGCGCGACAATGTCTGGGAGGCCAATCCCGATGGAAGAGAGCCCAACCGCGACAGCAGGCGCTGTGCACGCCGCCAGGCCCGCTCGTGTTGTGGGTCGCTACGACGCCAACTCTCCAGCTCTGCCTGTTGCGCAGAGGTCAACGGCGCATCCTGCATCAGCAACAGCCATGAGGCAGCCCGGGCCAATACGGACTGAGCGATAGGTTCCTCACTCATCGGTCATCTGAGCCAGACATGCCACGTAGCCCTCACGGACGTACTTCTTCACCGTCGGCAGGGCGATATTCAAGGCCCGAGCGATGTCTTTCTGCTTCATGCCATCGAGGTTCGCCATCAAGAAGGCTTGCCGGACTCGCGGTCGCAACGCATCGAGCAGGGCATCTATCTCGTGCAATGTCTCGAGAATGACGCTCTGCTGTTCCGGCGACGGATGATTCATTGCAGGTACCAGCTTCAGGGCGTCAAGCCATGCCTGCTCCAGTGAATGACGCCGTCGCCAACCGACCAGCACGCAGTTGGCAATGCAGGTCAGGTAGGCCCGTGGTTGACGTAGGGCTTCGGGTTGCAGCGGGCTACGACTGTCGAGTATTCGGACAAAGACATCCTGTGCCAGATCATCGGCCACGTCGCGCCCCCAGGATCGAAGGCGATAGGCCAGCCAACCGCGCAACCAGGCATGGTGTTCCCGATACAACGCTGCAACGCAGCGAGAGGAGACACTTATGTTGGATGAGTTCATAGCAGCAACGATTCGAAAGACAAATAATCAATCAATAATGATTATCATCTGCAAATCGACTATACGCCAGAAAAAATTCCTACCCGCGATATACCTTTTCGTCACTCATGCGACAGAGAGGGTGTAAGCCCGCAGTCATCGGGCGCAACTCCCTACTCCTGAGATAAGCATGCCCATACCACATCGGCTTCACCCAATTTCACGCCCCTTGCAACGTCCGTCTGCGATCAGCCTGGCCGTGCATTGCGCATTGCTTGGCTGTCTGGTGGCGATGGACCTGCCACTCGCCCTGGCCGAAGACAACAACGCCATAGCAGCAGCGCAGAGGGATGATGCCCTACTGCACGACTACAACATTGCGCAGGGCGAGCTGGGCACTGCGCTTAGCGACTTCGCCCGCCAGTCTGGGTTCCTGCTGTCCTATGACGCCGAGTTGACCCGCGGACGCACCGCTGCAGCACTCAAGGGGCGCTATAGCGAGCAGCAGGGCGCACGGCTGTTGCTGGTCAACACCGGCTTGCAGCTACTACCGACTTCACGCGGCGTCTATGTGCTTACGCCTCGGCAGCAGCCGGCGCAAACGGCTAGCGAACTGACGCCAACGCTGGTCGAGTCGACCCAGCTGCTCGACATGCAGCTAGAGGCCTACCGCGCCCCACGCTCGACGGTGCACCTGTCACGCGAAGACCTCGATCGCTTTAGCACCGTCTCGGTGGGCGACATGCTCAAGGGCGTAGCCGGTGTCCAGGTGGGTGACAGCCGCAACGGCGGCGCGCTGGATGTCAACATCCGCGGTATCCAGGGGCAGAGTCGAGTGGCGGTCAGGGTCGATGGCTCGGAGCAGGCGCTGAATGTCTACCGCGGCTACGCCGGCACTCAGCAGCGCAGCTACATCGACCCCGACCTGATCAGCAGCGTCACCGTGACCAAGGGCCCCAGCACCCGTTCGGGAGCGATCGGCGGCTCGGTGGAGATGAAGACCATCGGCGTCGATGACATTCTGCTCGATGGCAAGGACGTCGGCGTACGCCTGACCGGCAACCTGTGGAACAACGGCGCGGAGCCCGAGCAGCGCAACCGCAACGCCAAGGACGAGGACCTGAGAGCTGTGCCGCGCGACGAACGCGGCAGCCTGTTCGGCTCCAAGGCTGAGTCCGGCAGCGCTGCCTTCGCCTACGCCCATGAACGCTTCGACCTGGTGGCGGCCTATGCGCGCCGCAACCAGGGCAACTATTTCTCCGGCAAGAAGGGCCTGGACAGCTACCGGCTCTACGACCGCCACGGTAAAGAGCAACCCAGCGTCGCCAATACCTACAACGCCGGCGGGGAGGTGCTCAACTCGTCGCTCGAGACCGACTCTTACCTGCTCAAGACCACCTGGCGATTGGCCGACGAGCATACCTTGGATCTGGGTTACCGCCGCTTCGACGGACACATGGGCGAGATCATGCCGTCGGATATCTTCCGCTCCGGTACCGGCGGCATCTACCAGTATCCCACCAGCGAAATCCAGATCGACACCTACACCGCGCGTTACCACTACCAGCCCGAGGAAAATCCATGGGTGGACCTCACCAGCAGGCTATGGATGACCGACTCGAAAACCAGTACCTTGAGCGCGGCCTGGTTGGCGCCAAAATCGCAGCTGTTCCGCACAGACCGCGCTTGGAGCCGCCAAGACAACCGCCGCATTGGCGGCGACCTGAACAACGTTTCACGCCTCGCCACCGCCCATGGAAGTTTCAAGCTCGACCTGGGCGGTGCCTTCCAGCTCGAGGACCTGCAACCGCAGAAGAAAGTAGTCTCCACCCAGCACGACATCAACGCCAACCGCATGTTGCACGACGCGTCGCGTCAGGAATTCAGCGTCAACGGCAACCTGGCGTACAAGCCCACCGACGCGGTGACGCTGTGGGGCGGAGGTCGCTATGCCCACTACCAGACCAAGGACCACACTGTGCTGGCCGAGGCGCGCTTCGAGGAGCTGGAAATGCGCTGGATCAACGCCAGCAGCCCGGGACATTGGGGCAACATGATGTGGTTGCCCGACCAGAACGGCCAGTACACAGACGCTACCGACCCACGCCTGAACAACGGCATCGTCTTCGAGGACAGCAACGAGCCGTTCAATGGCGTGCCGTTTAACGAGTCCGGCGCGACCAACGTGGTGGTCCATCCTGAAGACGTCATCGACGTAGTCACCGGCTACGACTACACCCCACAGGGCAAGAGCAGCGGCGGTGGCTTCTCACCGGCCTTCGGCATCAATGTCGAGTTCCTGCCGGATACCTTCGCCTATGCTTCCTACACGCAGGGGCTGCGTCTACCATCGCTGTTCGAAACCAGCCAGGGCACCCACCAGGTCACCCCTGGCAAGCACCTCAAGCCCGAGCGCTCGCGCAGTTGGGAAGTGGGCGTGAGTGCCTTGCGTAGCGACCTGTTGACCCCAGGCGACGAGGCGTCAGCAAAGCTGGCCTGGTTCGACAACGACATCAAGAACTACATCACCCGCTACTACGACCCAAGTCCGGGCCTGTGGGGACAGATGACCTTCAGCAATACCGACAGCTTCCGCACCCGCGGCCTGGAGCTGCAGTCGCGCTACGATGCCGGGCGTGCGTTCGCCGACGTCTCGGCCACCTACTACCTGATGACCGAGACCTGCGACGCGGCCTTCGCCGCCAAACTGCGCGCCAGCGCCAATCGCTACCAACGCACCCAGGACACCCCGGACTGCACACCGGGCAGCTATATGGGCTCGTACACCAATACTCAGAACCCGCCTCGCTTCTCGGCCAATCTGCTCGGCGGGATGCGCTTCTTCAACGAGGCGCTCACCATGGGCGGGCGCATGACCTACAGCTCGGGACCAACAGCCCAGATAGACAAGCCCTGGCAGACCGGCGCGACCACATCGCAGATCGACTACCGCTCGGTGACGTTGTTCGACCTGTTCCTCAAGTACAACCTGCTGGAGCACACCGAGCTGAATGTGTCGGTGCAGAACCTGACGGATCGATACTACCTGGACCCGCTGGCACAGAGCTTCATGCCGGCACCGGGGCGGACCTGGCGGCTAGGAGTGGTAAGCCGGTTCTGAGCGCCAAAGCTGTGAACACCGAAGGGACGGATGTTGCATTCGTTGCCACCCCCAGCGCTGTGCAGGATCAGGCCCGAATGGACACCTAGCTACCCGAACCCAGGCGCCCTGCTTCCTCGAGCACAAGCTCACGCCACTCGGTCTGCGCCGGCAACGCCAGGAAGAACGGGTTGAGCAACGACTCGCGAGCTTCGTAGCGCAGCGGCTCGCCCTGCAGCGTCAGCACCACGCCGCCTGCGCCTTCCAGCACGCCCTGCGCCGCCGCGGTGTCCCATTGCGAGGTGGGCGCCAGGCGCGGGTAGAAGTCGGCGCTGCCTTCGGCCAGTTGGCAGAACTTCAGGGAACTGCCGACGCTGACCCGCTCGATCTCGCCGAAACGGGCCACCAGCGCGGCCAGCAACTGCTCCTGGAGGGCGCTGCCATGGCGGCGGCTGGCGACTACCGTCAGGCCAGCGGCTGGCGCTTCACGCATGGTGATCGCCTGCGGCTGCTTACCCGGCTCGATCCGCCAGGCGCCGAACGCGCGGCCACCGTGATAGATCACGCCCGTGGCAGGAATGCCGACCACGCCGAAGACCACTTCGCCGTGTTCGATCAACGCCACGTTGACGGTGAATTCCTCGCTGTCGGCGATGAACTCCTTGGTGCCGTCCAGCGGGTCGACCAGCCACCAGCGCGACCAGCCGGCCCGCTCGCCCAGGGCAATATCGGCATCTTCCTCGGACAACACGGGAATGCTCGGCTCCAGCGCCAGCAGGCCCTCGGCCAGGATGCCGTGGGCGGCCAGGTCGGCGGCGGTGACCGGCGAGGCATCGGCTTTTTCCACCACCTGCACGCCCTGACGCCAGAACGGCAGGATGGCCGCGCCAGCGCGCTGCACCAGATCCAGCACGCCAGGCAGTAACGGATGACTCATCGGCTCAGCTCCCCGCGCTGTTCCAGGAGGTCACGCACGAGATAAAGGGCCGCCAGGGCGCGGCCTTCGCTGAACTGCGGGTGCTGGATCAGCGCGGACAGTTCGCGCAGGCTGACCTTGTCGACCCGCAGCGGCTCAGGCTCATCGCCTGGCAGGCTCTGTGGATAAAGATCGCGGGCCAGCACCACCTGGATCTTCTGGCTCATGTAACCCGGCGACAGGCTCAGCTCGGTCAGGTACTCGAGGCGACGGGCGCCGAAGCCGGCCTCTTCCTGCAATTCGCGATTGGCGGCATCGAGCACGTCTTCGTTTGGCTCGATCAGGCCCTTGGGCAGTGACAGCTCGTATTCGCCGGTGCCGCCGCAGTATTCCTCGACCAGCAGCACGTGTTCGTCATCGGCCATGGCCACGATCATCACCGCGCCATGGCCGGTGCCACGCCCGACCAGCCGTTCATAGGTGCGCTCGGCGCCGTTGCTGAAGCGCAACTGGATCTCCTCGACACGGAACAGGCGGCTGCTGGCGACGATCTCGCGGGCGGTGATGGTAGGTTTCTGACGCATGGGTGAGTCCTGCTGCTGGGCTGACCGGAACGGTTATCATACCGCGCCTGCCCTGATTGTCTGCGTCCTCGCCGTAGCATTTGACGACCTGCAGGCAGCGTACTGCCATTTACCGTTTGGAGAGTTGCCTCGCCATGAACCTGCCCTGGTCCGACATCGACACCGTCCTGCTGGACATGGACGGCACCCTGCTGGACCTGCATTTCGACAACCACTTCTGGCTCGAACACCTGCCGCAGCGCTACGCCGAGCACCATGGCATCAGCCGCGTCCTGGCCGATGCCGAATTGCAGCCGCTGTTCACCGAGCACGCCGGCCAGCTGAACTGGTACTGCACGGACTTCTGGAGCCGCGAACTGAAGCTGTCGATCAAGGAACTCAAGCGCGAAGTCGCCGACCTGATCGCCCTGCGTCCGGATGCCGACACCTTTCTCGCCGCCATCCGTCAGGCTGGCAAACAGGTAGTGATGATCACCAACGCCCACCGCGACTCACTGTCGCTGAAGCTGGAGCGCATCGAACTGGCGCCCTACTTCGACCGCATGATCAGCTCCCACGACTATGGCTTTCCCAAGGAAGACCAACAGTTCTGGGCAGCCCTGCAGCAGGACCTGGCGTTCGAGCCGGCGCGCAGCCTGTTCATCGACGACAACATCCCGATCCTGCGCAGCGCCGGGCGCTTCGGCGTGAAACACCTGCTGGCGGTGTACGAACCCGATAGCCGCAAGGGCGTGAAGGAAACCGAGGAGTTCGCAGCGGTGGGCGATTACCGGGAGTTGTTGCTGGGGCTGTGAGCGTAATGCTTTTGCAGGAGCGGCTTCAGCCGCGAGCTTTTTGTTTGCCTCGATAAAAAGCTCGGGGGCTAAAGCCCGTCCTACGAGACCGCTAGATGTCCGCTTTACTTGCTTCTGCCTCCAACAATCGCCGCACCAAAAGGCTTCGCTCGCGCCCCGCCGCGGTGCGAAAACCGGCTAAAAATCCATGATCATCAGACAAATTCCATATAAATCAATCAATTAAAAATTGGCACCGCTATTGCTCTAGTGATTTCAACTTGGATACAAGATGGAATCTCAGCGCATGTCCCACGCCTCCTTCGCCTTTACCCTCGCCGACTGGCAACAGGCTTACCGTGACGCCGCCCAACCCGCCGAGTTGCTGCACGGTCTGCTGGCGGCCCTCGATACGGCCGACAACGCCTGGATCAGCCTCGCCACCGAAGCGCAGCTCGATGCCCAGCTGAGCCATCTGCAGGCGCTGCTCGACCAGGCCGAAGGCCAGCAGAGCAAGCTGCCGCTGTACGGCGTGCCCTTCGCCATCAAGGACAACATCGACGCTGCCGGCTGGGCCACTACGGCCGCCTGCCCGGAATTTGCCTACCAGGCTGAGGCCGACGCCACGGTAGTCACCCGCCTGCGCGCTGCCGGCGCCATCCTGATCGGCAAGACCAACCTCGACCAGTTCGCCACCGGCCTGGTCGGCACCCGCTCGCCCCATGGCGCCGTGGTCAACAGCTTCAATGCCGATTACGTCAGTGGCGGCTCCAGCTCCGGCTCGGCCAGCGTGGTCGCCCGCGGCCTGGTGCCGTTCTCCCTGGGCACCGATACCGCCGGCTCGGGCCGCGTACCCGCGGGCTTCAACAACATCGTCGGGCTCAAGCCGACCAAGGGCTGGCTGCCCAACACCGGCCTGGTGCCGGCGTGCCGCAGCGTGGACTGCATCTCGGTGTTCGCCCTCACGGTGGGCGATGCCGAAACCGTGGCGGGCATCGCGGGTGGCTACGACGCCGCCGACGCCTACTCAAGGCAAAACCCCAACAGCGCACCGGTCGGCATGCAGGCCGCACCAACCTTCGCCGTGCCGGACAGCCTGGAGTACTTTGGCGACAGCCAGACCCAGGCCGTTTTCGAGCACGCGCTGGAGCAGCTGAAAAGCCTTGGCGTGACGCTCCAGACCATCGACTTCAGCCCGTTCCGCCAGTTGGCCGAGCAGCTCTATTACGGCCCCTGGGTCGCCGAGCGCACGGTTGCCGTGGAAGGCGTCGACCCGGCGCATATCGACCCGGTGGTGCGCGGCATCGTCGAGAACGGCCACCAGTACAGCGCCTGCGACGCCTACAAGGCCGAGTACCTGCGCGCTGAACTGAGCCGCATCATCAACGACGCGCTGGCCGGCTTCGATGCGCTGGTGGTGCCGACTTCGCCGACCATTCGCAGCCTTGCCGAAATGCAGCAGGAGCCGGTGCTGTTCAACAGCCAGTTCGGCACCTACACCAACTTCACCAACCTCGCCGACCTGTCCGCCCTGGCGCTGCCGGCCGGCCTGCGCGACGACGGCCTGCCCGCCGGCATCACCCTGCTCGCCCCGGCCTGGCACGACCGCGCCCTGGCGGCCTTCGGCAAACGCTGGCAGGCCAGCCTGGAACTGCCGCTGGGCGCCACCGGCCGTGCCCTGCCGCCGCAAACCGCTGCCACGGCGATACCGGCGGGCAGCGTACGGGTCGCGGTGGTGGGCGCACACCTGACCGGCATGCCACTGAACTTCCAACTGACCACCCGCGACGCAGTGCTGGTCGAGCAGACCCTGACCTCACCGGACTATCGCCTCTACGCCCTGGCCGGCACCGTGCCGCCTAAACCGGGCCTGGCGCGCAGCACCGACGGCAGCTCGATCATCGTCGAGCTGTGGGACATCCCCCTGGCGCGCTTTGGCGAGTTCGTCGCCGAGATTCCCGCACCGTTGGGCATCGGCAACCTGACCCTGGCCGACGGGCGCAGCGTGAAGGGGTTCATCTGCGAGCCCTGGGCCCTGGGTGACGCTCGCGACATCACCAGCTTCGGCGGTTGGCGCGCCTTTATCGCCAGCACCAGGAAGTGAGCAGCGCCCTCTCCAGCAAAGGAGAGGGAGCGACCAAAGACCTGCCGCCGAATCTGCCTGGAGAAGCAACCCATGTTCCATACCGTACTGATCGCCAACCGTGGCGAGATAGCCGTCCGCGCCATCCGCACCCTCAAGCGCCTGGGCGTGAAGAGCGTGGCGGTGTATTCCGATGCCGACCGCAATGCCCAGCACGTACGTGATGCCGACGTGGCCGTGGCCCTTGGCGGTGACAAGGCTGCCGACAGCTACCTGCGCATAGACAAGATCCTCGCCGCCGCAAAAGAAACCGGCGCCCAGGCCATCTATCCCGGCTACGGCTTCCTCTCCGAGAGCGCCGAGTTCGCCGAGGCCTGCGAGAACGCCGGCATCGCCTTCGTCGGCCCGACGCCCGCGCAGATTCGCGAATTCGGCCTCAAGCACCGCGCCCGTGAACTGGCCGCCGACGCCCAGGTGCCGATGGCGCCCGGCACCGCGCTGCTGCAGAGCCTGGACGAAGCCTTGGGCGCAGCGGAAACCATCGGCTATCCGATCATGCTCAAGACCACCGCCGGCGGCGGCGGCATCGGCCTGACCCGCTGCGCCGATGCCGTGGCCCTGGCCAGCGCCTACGACAGCGTCAAGCGCATGGGCGAGCAGTTCTTCAGTGACGCCGGCGTTTTCATCGAGCGTTTCGTCGATCAGGCGCGACACGTCGAAGTGCAGATCTTCGGTGATGGCAAAGGCCGCGTTGCCGCCCTCGGCGAGCGCGACTGTTCGCTGCAGCGGCGCAACCAGAAGGTGGTCGAGGAAACCCCGGCGCCGAACCTGCCACAAGCTACCCGTGAGCGCCTGCACGCGGCGGCCATCCAGCTCGGCGAGTCGGTGAGCTATCGCAGCGCCGGCACCGTGGAGTTCATCTACGACGCCGCCCGCGACGATTTCTACTTTCTCGAAGTGAACACTCGCCTGCAGGTCGAGCATCCGGTCACCGAGATGGTCACCGGCCTCGATCTGATCGAATGCATGCTGCGCGTGGCCGCCGGCGATGAGCTGGATTGGGCCGCCCTGAGCCGCGCTCCGCAAGGCGCCGCCATCGAAGTGCGCATCTACGCCGAAGACCCGCTGAAGAACTTCCAGCCCAGCCCGGGCGTGCTCACCGACGTGCATTTCCCGGATGACGCACGCGTCGATGGCTGGGTGAGTACCGGCAGCGAAGTGTCGGCCTTCTATGACCCGATGATCGCCAAGCTGATCGTCCACGCGCCGAGCCGCGATGAGGCCATCGCCAAGTTGCGCAAAGCCCTGGGCGAAACCCGCCTGCACGGCATCGCCAGCAACCTCGACTACCTGCGCCAGGTGGTGGCCGAGCCGCGCTTCCACAGCGCGCAGATCTGGACGCGCCTGCTCGATACCTTCAGCTACACAGCCCAGATGGTCGAAGTGCTGGAGCCCGGCACCTACAGCAGCGTGCAGGACTTCCCGGGCCGCCTCGGCTACTGGGACATCGGTGTGCCGCCGTCCGGGCCGATGGACGATTACGCCTTCCGCCTGGCCAACCGCATCGTCGGCAATCACGAGAGTGCCGCCGGCCTGGAATTCACCCTGCAGGGCCCGAGCCTGCGTTTTCACAGCGATGCGCTGATCGCCCTCGCCGGCGCCGACTGCCCGGCCGAACTGGATGGCGAAGCCGTACCCTATTGGGCGCCAATCGCCATCAAGGCCGGTCAGGTGCTCAAGCTCGGCCGCGCGCAAAGTGGCTGCCGCACCTACCTGGCGGTACGCGGCGGCTTCGATGTGCCGGTGTACCTGGGCAGCCGCTCGACCTTCGCCCTCGGCCAGTTCGGCGGCCATGCCGGGCGTACCCTGCGCACCGCCGACATGCTGGCCATCTCCCAACCGGGGCTGCCGGCCTGCACCACGCCGGTGCCGGTCAGCGAGCCCCAGGCGCTGGATGCCAGCCTGATTCCCGAGTACGGCACGACCTGGAACATCGGTGTGCTCTACGGCCCCCACGGTGCGCCGGACTTCTTCACGCCCGAAGCCATCGAGCAGTTCTTCGCCGCCGACTGGCAGGTGCACTACAACTCCAACCGCCTGGGCGTGCGCCTGAGCGGCCCGAAGCCGAGCTGGACCCGCGCCGACGGCGGCGAGGCCGGCCTGCATCCGTCCAACGTGCATGATTGCGAGTACGCCATCGGCGCCATCAACTTCACCGGCGACTTCCCGGTGATCCTCACCAAGGACGGCCCCAGCCTGGGCGGTTTCGTCTGCCCGGTGACCGTCGCCAAGGCCGAGCTGTGGAAGGTCGGCCAGGTCAAGCCAGGCGATACCCTGCGTTTTCACCCGATCAGCTTCGAGCAGGCCCAGGCCCTGGAGCAGGCGCAACTGGCCAGCCTGCAGAGCCTGAGCGCGGTCAGCGCCGTGCAATTGCCGGCGCCGAGCCTGCAGCCAGGCGATACGGTTTCCGCGACCGTACTGGCTGAGCTGCCCGCCGATGGCAGCCGCCCGCGCGCGGTCTATCGCCAGGCGGGCGATGCCTACATCCTGCTCGAATACGGCGACAACGTGCTCGACCTGGCGCTGCGCCTGCGCGTGCACCTGCTGATGGAGGCGCTCAAGGCCCAGCCGCTCGCCGGCCTGGAAGAACTGGCGCCCGGCGTGCGCTCCCTGCAACTGCGCTATGACAGCCGCGTGCTGCATCAGCGGGCGCTGCTCGATCACCTGCTGCGCCTGGAAGCCAGCCTGGGTGACGTGGCAGGCCTTAAGGTGCCGACCCGTATCGTCCACCTGCCCATGGCCTTCGAGGACAGCGCCACCCTCGCTGCCGTCACCCGCTACAGCGAGACGGTGCGCAGCCAGGCGCCGTGGCTGCCGAACAACGTCGACTTCATCCAGCGAGCCAATGGCCTGGCCAGTCGCGAGGACGTACGCGACATCCTGTTCGACGCCAGCTACCTGATTCTCGGCCTCGGCGACGTCTACCTCGACGCGCCCTGCGCCGTGCCGCTCGACCCGCGTCACCGGCTGCTCAGTTCCAAGTACAACCCGGCGCGGACCTACACCGCCGAAGGCACCGTGGGCATCGGCGGCATGTACATGTGCATCTACGGCATGGACTCGCCCGGCGGTTACCAGCTGGTCGGCCGCACCCTGCCGATCTGGAACAAGTTCGTGAAGAACGCCCAGTTCGAGGGCGGCCAGCCGTGGCTGCTGCACTTCTTCGACCAGGTGCGTTTCTACCCGGTCAGCGAGGCCGAGCTGGACGACTTCCGCGAGGCGTTCCGTGAAGGCCGCGCGCAGATCAAGATCGAGCAGAGCACCTTCGATTTCGCCGAATACCAGGGCTTCCTGGCCGACAACGCGCAGAGCATCAGCGACTTCCAGCGCCAGCAGAAACAGGCCTTCGACGCCGAAGTGCTGCTGTGGCGTGACGACGATGCCGACAGCCACACCGCGCCAACTGCCAGCCTGGAGGAAAACGAAGCCGTCGACGGCCACCTGGTCAGCGCCGATATGTGCGGCAGCGTCTGGAAGGTGCTGGTCGAGCCCGGCCAGTACGTCGAGGCCGGCGCCACGCTGCTGGTGGTCGAGGCGATGAAGATGGAGTTGGCGGTCATCGCACCACTGGCCGGGACGGTCAAGGCCGTGCGCTGCCAGCCGGGCAAGGCGGTCACCCCGGGTGACGCGCTGCTGGTGCTCGAACCGGGCGAGGCGGCCTGAGATGCAACTGGTCGACCCGATCAGGCGCGGCAAGGAGCGCCCGGAGAATCTCGCCGAACGCATCTACGGGCAGCTCAAGGACGACATCTTCGAGTTTCGCCTGCTGCCCGGCGACCGCTTCAGCGAGGGCGAAATCGCCGAGCGCATGGCGGCCAGCCGCACGCCGGTGCGCCAGGCCCTGTACCGGCTGGAGCGCGAGGGTTACCTGGAGGTGTATTTCCGCAGCGGCTGGCAGGTCAAGCCGTTCGACTTCGCCCACTTCGAGGAGCTTTACGACGTGCGCATCGTTCTCGAGCAGGCGGCGATCAAGCGCCTGTGCGACCGCGAGGCGGAGCAAACCCCCGCCCTGCTGAGCGAGCTGAAACGCATCTGGATGGTGGCCCCCGAACAGCGCCTGGAAGACGGCCGCGAAGTGTCCCGGCTCGACGAGCGCTTCCACTGCCAACTGGTGGAAGCCACCGGCAACCGCGAGATGGCCCGCCTGCACGGCGAGGTCAGCGAAAAGATCCGCATCATCCGCCGTCTGGATTTCACCCAGACGCCGCGGGTGAAGGCCACCTACGACGAACACGCACACATTCTCGGCGCGATCCTGTCGCGCCGCTGCGAAGAGGCACAGCTGTTGCTCAAGGCCCACATCGAGGTCAGCAAGGCGGAAGTGCGCAAGATCACCCTGCACATGCTGCACAGCGCTCGCGAGCGTGCCGTGCAGGCGCAGGGTTGACGTGATGTCCCTTGATCCACTGCCAACAACACATAACTCGTTTGTGAATGGAGATCGAACTATGCAACGTCGCAGCCTGATCAAGGCCTTCACCCTTTCCGCGTCCATCGCCGCCATGGGCCTGACCTGGACAGTACAGGCCGCCGAGACCATCAAGGTCGGCATCCTGCACTCGCTGTCCGGCACCATGGCCATTTCGGAAACGTCACTGAAAGACATGGCGCTGATGACCATCGACGAGATCAACGCCAAGGGCGGCGTGCTCGGCAAGCAGCTCGAGCCGGTGGTGGTCGACCCGGCATCCAACTGGCCGCTGTTCGCCGAACGAGGCCGCCAGCTGCTGACCCAGGACAAGGTCGCGGTGACCTTCGGCTGCTGGACCAGCGTGTCGCGTAAATCGGTGCTGCCGGTCTACGAGGAACTCAACGGCCTGCTGTTCTACCCGGTGCAGTACGAAGGCGAAGAGATGTCGCCGAACGTGTTCTACACCGGCGCCGCGCCGAACCAGCAGGCGATCCCGGCGGTGGAATACCTGCTCAGCGAAGACGGTGGCGGTGCCAAGCGCTTCTTCCTGCTCGGCACCGACTACGTCTACCCGCGCACCACCAACAAGATCCTGCGCGCCTTCCTGCACAGCAAGGGCGTACAGGACAAGGACATCGAAGAGGTCTACACGCCGTTCGGCCATAGCGACTATCAAACCATCGTCGCCAACATCAAGAAGTTCTCCGCCGGCGGCAAGACCGCGGTGGTGTCCACCGTCAACGGCGACTCCAACGTGCCGTTCTACAAGGAACTGGCCAACCAGGGCATCGAAGCTACCGACGTGCCGGTAGTGGCGTTCTCGGTCGGCGAGGAAGAACTGCGCGGCATCGACACCAAGCCGCTGGTCGGCCACCTGGCGGCCTGGAACTACTTCCAGTCCGTGGAGAACCCGATCAACGAGAAGTTCGTCGCCGACTGGAAGGCCTACGCCAAGGCCAAGAAGCTGGCGAACGCCGACACCGTGGTGACCAACGACCCGATGGAAGCCACCTACGTGGGCATCCACATGTGGGCCCAGGCCGTCGAGAAGGCCGGCACCACCGACGTCGACAAGGTGCGCGCCGCCATGGCCGGCCAGGAATTCGCCGCACCGAGCGGCTTCACCCTGAAGATGGACGAGAAGAACCATCACCTGCACAAGCCGGTGATGATCGGCGAGGTTCAGGAAGACGGCCAGTTCTCGGTGGTCTGGGAAACCGAAGGGCCGATCCGCGCCCAGCCGTGGAGCCCGTACATCGAGGGTAACGACAACAAAGGCGACACCCCGGTGAAGTCGAACTGATCCGCACCGCGGCACAGGCGCCGAGTCGTTCTCCGGCGCCTGTGCCACGGGACACCAAGGACACGCCCATGCCCCATGCCTTTGCCCGAATTCTCTTCAGCCTGCTGCTCCTGCTGCCATTGGCCGCGCTAGCCGGCGAAGCCGACGACCTCGTCGCCGCCAGCGCCACGCAGCAGGCCAAACTGCTGGAAAGCTGGGCCGCCAAGCCCGACCCGGCACGCCAGCCGCTGCTCGATGCGCTACAACAGGGCCGTGTGGCCGCCGACGGCGACAAACGCGCCTTCATCGAAACCGACGCCGGCTACCGCGCCGCCGAAGGCGATGCCGAGCCGCAAGGCACCCCGCGCAAACTGCGCCTGAACAATCGCCTGCGCGGGCTGATCGCCAACGCCCAGGCCAGCCATCAGTTGCTCGCCAGTGAGGCAACCGTGCGCCTGAGCGCCGCCCAGCAATTGCAGAAGAGCGGCCAGCCGGCGCAACTGCCGCTGCTCGCCCAGGCGCAAGCCAGGGAAGACGACGACGCCGTGCGCGACGCCCTCACCCTTGCCCTGGCCAACCTGCAACTGGTCGACGCCAATCCGGCGGTGCGCCTGGCGGCCGTGCGCCTGCTCGGCGAAACCGGTGAGCCATTGGCCCGCACCCGCCTGGAAAACCTGCTGGAGCCCGGCGTGGAAAGCGACGCTGGCGTGCGCACCGCCGCCGAAACCAGCCTCGCCCAGGTCAAGCGCAAGCTGCTGATCGGCGAACTGCTCGGCCAGGCGTTCAGCGGCATGAGCCTGAGCTCGATCCTGCTGCTCGCCGCCCTCGGCCTGGCCATCACCTTCGGCCTGCTCGGGGTGATCAACATGGCCCACGGCGAAATGCTGATGCTCGGCGCCTACTCCACCTACATGGTGCAGATTCTCTTCCAACGCTTCGCGCCCGACGCCCTGGCACTGTATCCGCTGGTCGCCCTGCCGGTGGCCTTCTGCGTGACGGCGGTGATCGGCATGGCCCTGGAGCGCACGGTGATTCGTCATCTCTACGGCCGCCCGCTGGAAACCCTGCTGGCCACCTGGGGCATCAGCCTGATCCTGATCCAGCTGGTGCGCGTGCTGTTCGGCGCGCAGAACGTCGAAGTGGCCAACCCCTACTGGCTGTCCGGCGGCATTCAGGTGCTGCCCAACCTGGTGCTGCCGTACAACCGCATCGTGATCATCGGCTTCGCCCTCGCGGTGGTGGTGCTCACCTGGCTGCTGCTCAACAAGACCCGCCTGGGCCTCAACGTGCGCGCCGTCACCCAGAACCGCAGCATGGCCGCCTGCTGCGGCGTGCCCACCGGCCGTGTGGACATGCTGGCCTTCGGCCTCGGCTCGGGCATCGCCGGCCTCGGCGGCGTGGCGCTGAGCCAGATCGGCAACGTCGGCCCCGACCTCGGCCAGAGCTACATCATCGACTCGTTCCTGGTGGTGGTGCTCGGCGGCGTCGGCCAACTGGCCGGCAGCGTCATGGCGGCCTTCGGCCTGGGCATCGCCAACAAGATCCTGGAGCCACAGATCGGCGCCGTGCTCGGCAAGATCCTCATCCTCGCGCTGATCATTCTGTTTATCCAGAAACGTCCGCAAGGCCTGTTCGCCTTGAAAGGGAGGGTGATCGATTGAACACCATGACCTTCTGCACCCTGGGAGCTGGCCATGCCAGCGATTGCATCACCACGGCCTGTCGCGGGCATGGCGCGCTCCCACAAGTCGGCAGCACGCACTTGAAGGCACCGGCCAACCCTGTGGGAGCGGGCCATGCCCGCGATTGCATCACCGCCGCCGTTGGCGCACATGGCGCGCACTCACAGGTCGGCTTACAGGGGATTTGCCGATGAACGCCGCTAACCAAACGCTGCTGGCCCGCGCCAGCCACAGGCTCGGCCCGCAGGTGTCGCTGGCCGTCGGCCTGCTGGTACTCGCCGTGCTGGTCGCCATGCCCGTACTGCACCTGCTGCCAGCCGAGCACGCACTGCACGTTTCCGCCTACAGCCTGACCCTGGTCGGCAAGATCCTCTGTTACTGCATCGTCGCCCTGGCGCTGGATCTGGTCTGGGGCTACGCCGGCCTGCTGTCCCTTGGCCACGGCCTGTTCTTCGCCCTCGGCGGCTATGCCATGGGCATGTACCTGATGCGTGAGGCCGCCGGCGACGGCCTGCCGGCGTTCATGAGCTTTCTCGCCTGGAGCGAGCTGCCCTGGTACTGGTACGGCACCGACAACTTCCTCTGGGCCCTGTGCCTGGTGGTGCTGGCGCCTGGTTTGCTGGCACTGGTATTCGGCTTCTTCGCCTTCCGCTCGCGGATCAAGGGCGTGTACTTCTCGATCATGACCCAGGCGCTGACCTTCGCCGGCATGCTGCTGTTCTTTCGCAACGAAACCGGCTTCGGCGGCAACAACGGTTTCACCAACTTTCGCAGCATCCTCGGCTTCGAAATCACTGCAGCGAACACCCGCGCCACGCTGTTCGCGCTTACCGTACTGCTGCTGGTTGGTAGCCTTTACCTGGGCTGGCGCCTGGCGCGCAGCAAGTTCGGCCGGGTGCTCACCGCCCTGCGCGATGCCGAGAACCGCCTGATGTTCTGCGGCTACGACCCGCGCGGCTACAAGCTGTTCATCTGGGTACTTTCCGCCGTGCTGTGCGGCCTGGCCGGAGCGTTGTACGTGCCCCAAGTGGGCATCATCAACCCCAGCGAAATGGCCCCGACGCAATCCATCGAAGCCGCCGTGTGGGTGGCCCTCGGCGGGCGTGGCACATTGATCGGCCCGCTGCTCGGCGCCGGTCTGGTCAATGGCATGAAGAGCTGGTTCACCGTGGCCTTTCCCGAGTACTGGCTGTTCGCCCTCGGCGCACTGTTCATCGTGGTCACTCTGTTCCTGCCCAAGGGCGTCATCGGCCTGCTCAAACGAGGGGACAAGTCATGAGAAGTGCACCGATTCCCGAAATGCTCATCGAACCGATTCCAGATGCAGCGGGCAGCGCCCGTGACGCCATCGGCCTGGGCCAGAGTGCCGGGCGTGGCCTCAACGTGCGCCACGGCACCATTCTCACCCTGGAAGACATCAACGTCGCCTTCGACGGCTTCAAGGCGCTGACCGACCTGACCCTGTACATCGGCGTCGGCGAGCTGCGCTGCATCATCGGCCCCAACGGCGCCGGCAAGACCACCCTGATGGACGTGATCACCGGCAAGACCCGGCCGAACAGCGGCACCGCGTTCTTCGGTGAAACCCTCGACCTGACCCAGATGAGCGAGGTCGAGATCGCCCAGGCCGGCATTGGCCGCAAGTTCCAGAAGCCGACGGTGTTCGAAGCGCTGAGCGTGTTCGAGAACCTCGAACTGGCGCAGAAGACCGACAAGTCGGTGTGGGCCAGCCTGCGCGCCAGGCTCAACGGTGAGCAGCGCGAGCGCATCGACGAGGTGCTGACCACCATTCGCCTGGACGGCTCGCGCCAGCGCCCGGCCGGCCTGCTGTCCCACGGCCAGAAGCAGTTCCTGGAAATCGGCATGCTGCTGGTGCAGGACCCGCAACTGTTGCTGCTCGACGAGCCGGTGGCGGGCATGACCGACGCGGAAACCGAATTCACCGCCGAGCTGTTCAAGTCTCTGGCGCGCAAGCACTCGCTGATGGTGGTCGAGCACGACATGGGCTTCGTCGGCAGCATCGCCGACCACGTCACCGTGCTGCACCAGGGCCGCGTGCTGGCCGAAGGCTCGCTCGACGCCGTGCAGGCCAACGAGAAGGTGATCGAGGTTTATCTGGGGCGCTGACGCGCCCCGGCTACAGGCTAAGAACGCTTTTGCCTGCCGCCCATGGCCTGAAGCCTGCAGCCCCAAAAACAGGAATCGAACCATGCTCCAAGTCCAAAGATTGCATCAGTATTACGGCGGCAGCCACATCCTGCGCGGCCTGTCGTTCGACGTGAAGGTCGGCGAAGTCACCTGCCTGCTCGGCCGCAACGGCGTCGGCAAGACCACCCTGCTCAAGTGCCTGATGGGCCTGCTGCCCGCCAAGGAGGGCAGCGTGCAATGGGAAGGCAAGGCCATCACCGGCTACAAACCGCACCAGCGGGTAAACGCCGGCATCGCCTACGTGCCCCAGGGCCGGGAAATCTTCGGCCGTCTGACGGTGGAAGAAAACCTGCTGATGGGGCTCTCTCGTTTCAGCGCTAAGGAAGCCAAGGAGGTTCCGGCCTTCATCTACGAGCTGTTCCCGGTGCTGCTGGAAATGAAGCACCGCCGCGGCGGCGACCTGTCCGGCGGCCAGCAGCAGCAGCTGGCCATCGGCCGCGCCCTGGCCAGCCAGCCGCGTTTGCTGATCCTCGACGAGCCCACCGAAGGCATCCAGCCTTCGGTGATCAAGGAAATCGGCGCGGTGATCAAGAAGCTCGCCGCCCGTGGCGACATGGCCATCCTGCTGGTCGAGCAGTTCTATGACTTCGCCGCCGAACTGGCCGACCAATACCTGGTGATGAGCCGCGGCGAGATCGTCCAGCAGGGCCGCGGTGAAACCATGGAGGCGGACGGCGTGCGCGGGTTGGTGGCGATCTGAGCGGTAAAAGGCCGCCACTGTACCTACGCGGCAGCTGCCCAAGCCGGTTATTCTTGCCGCCCGCCCACCCCACTTTCACCTGCCGGCCAACCCGCAGGCGCCAGGGTGGCGACGATCCGCGTCGACGAGCCCACTCCGGCAGTCGATCAGCACCAATCGCCCAGGCCACTGGCCGGCGGTGTTCACTGACGACAGACAAGAGGCAGAACATGACCCAGGTAGTTTTCATCACCGGCGCCACTTCCGGCTTTGGCCGCGCCACCGCTCGCCGCTTTGCCGAGGCCGGCTGGGCGCTGGTGCTTTCCGGCCGCCGCCAGGAGCGCCTGGAGGAACTCAAGGCCGAGCTGCAAGGCAAGGTGCCGGTGCATATCGCCACCCTCGACGTGCGCGATGCCACTGCCGTGCAGGCCCTGGTCGATAGCCTGCCTGCGCCGTTCGACAAGATCCACGCGCTGATCAACAACGCCGGCCTGGCCCTGGCCCCGGAAGCCGCGCAGAAGGTGGCGCTGCAGGACTGGCACACCATGATCGACACCAACATCACCGGCCTGGTAAACGTCACCCACGCGGTACTGCCCAAGCTGCTGGAAACCGGCAAGGGCGCCAGCATCATCAACATCGGTTCGGTAGCCGGCGAGTGGCCGTACCCGGGCGGCCACGTGTACGGCGCCAGCAAGGCGTTCGTCAAACAGTTCAGTTTCAACCTGCGCTGCGACCTGGTGTCCACCGGCGTGCGCGTCACCGACATCGCTCCGGGCATGGCGGAAACCGAGTTCACCCTGGTGCGCACCAAAGGCAACCAGGCCGCCTCCGATGCGCTGTACGGCAGCACCACGCCGCTGAGCGCGGAAGATATCGCCGAGCAGATCTTCTACGTCGCCACCCTGCCTGCCCATATCAACATCAACCGCCTGGAAATCATGCCCAGCCGTCAGGCCTGGGGCCCGTTCGCGGTCGACCGCGACAAGTAAGCGATTGACGGGCTCGCCTGCCCGTCACCGGCTCCCCTGACTCATCCGCGCGAGCCGCTGGGATAACTCTTCGATGGCTCGGCCCAGCTCGCGCAAGGTTGCGGAATCGCGTGCGCCCTCTTCGCTGGCGCCGTGAATACGCACGGCCAGCTCGCTGATCTCCTGGGTCACGTGGCTCTGTTCCTGAGCCGCGACGGCGATCTGCTGGGCGCGCTGGACGATATCTTCGAAGCCATTGACCGTGCCCTCCAGGGTCATTGCCACGCCATTGGCCTGCTCGACCGCCTCATGAGTACGGCGCACGCCGGCCTGCATGGTAGAGACCGCCTGGCCTGACGCATCGCGTAGCTGACCGATCATCACCTGAACCTCGTTGGCGGACGCCTGAGTACGACCGGCAAGGGTGCGCACCTCATCCGCCACCACGGCGAAACCGCGCCCCTGCTCCCCGGCGCGCGCCGCCTCGATCGCCGCGTTGAGCGCCAGCAGGTTGGTCTGTTGGGAAATGGAAGTGATCACGTCGAGCACGCTGCCGACCCGCTCGATATCGCTACCCAGGCGTCCGATCGCCGCTTCGGCCTGACCGATCTCCTGCGTCAGCGCCTGAATCGACGCGCTGTTACTGCGCACGTTCACCTGGCCCGCACGCGCCGACAGCAGGGAGCGGTCTGCGGTATCCGCGCAATCCGTGGTATTGCCGGCCACCTCCTGGGCACTGGCCGACATCTCGGTGATGGCGGTCGCCAGCAAGGCATTGTCTTCGCGCTGGTTTTCGGCACGCTCGGCAATGCCCTGCGACAGGCTCGCCAGCTCGGCAGCCTGACGCTCGAGCACGCGCGATTGTTCCGAGATGTCGAGCAGCATGTCGCGCAGCGAACCGGCGTAGCGATTCACCGCCGAGCGCAACGCACCGATTTCGTCGCGGCGACCGACGGGCAACTCGCTTCCACCACCCTCACCGAGCTGCTCGATCTGCGCGGTGGTTTCTTCGATCTGCGCCAGCAAACGACGCCCGGCGAGCCATGCCAGACCAAGCAGCACGGCCAGCAAGGGCAGCAGGAAGAGCAGAAGTTCCCCGGTCAGACGGTCACTCAGGCCGGCGACCTGGCGCTCGGGCGTCACGAGCCCGAGCTGCCAGCCAGTATCCCCCAAGGGCGCGAAGCTGACGTAGGAGCGCCCCTGCAGGCGCACGTCGAAATCGAGCATGCTGGTTGGCGTGCCAGCGCGTGCGGCCTGCAAGGCGGCCTGTAAGGGTGCGATCGCCGGGTCGCGCTCCACCAGCCCGGCCAGGGTCGGCAGCCCGTCGGTGGCATTGGCATCCGGGAAGAACAGCAGGTTGCCGGCCTGATCGACCACGAAGGCATAGCCACCGGTGACGTTGCCGCGCTCACTCAGGAAAGTGGCCAGGCCGTCGAGGCGCAGATCCACTGTCGCCACGCCAGCAAACTTTCCAGCCAGCTGATAGGGAACGCTGCAGGTGGTCATCGCCACGCGGGTCACAGAGTCGAGATAACCGTCGGACCATACGCAGCGACCGGCTGCAGAAGAGCGCGCCGCGCCGTACCAGGACTCCTGCTGATAGGGCGTCGCGGAAGCGCCGTTGTAATCGTCACTGTACTCGAGGCTGCCGCTCGCGCTGCGCGCCCAGAAGAAGCTGCGCAGCGCCACGCCGCTCTCGAAGACACCCGGTTCGGGCCACAGGCCGCCGCCGGCAATGGCGGCATTACCCTGGCTGTCGATCACACCCGGCAGCACGCCGCGCACCAACTCGGCATCACGCGGCAACGCCTCGGCCAAATGCGCCAGGCCCGCCGTGGTGCCCTGGATTTCGCTGAGCTGCAGTGCCAGCTGACGCGCCAGCGCGGCGGCGGCCTGCTCGGCGGATGTCACTCCCACCGCCATCAGCTGCGGCTTGCCACGCAGCGCCATGACCGAGTACACCGCCAGGGCGGTCAGGCTCAACAACAGCAGTACGCCTACGGTCATCCGCTTGCCTACAGCCACCGGAAACAATGCCATGTCGTTCTCCGCCGTTATCGGATCGGGGCGTTTCACCAACCTGCACGATTATTCGTACTAGGCGATCTGCCATTACAGCAAGTGGTTTCGGCGACGAACCGCTCAAGCGCAGGTAATTCACGTTTGCCTACGGCGAGCTCATCGCACGATACTGACCGCCACGACATACATTTCAAACCACTCCGAGCCTGCCCATGTCCCTTGCGATACGTAACGCCGTTGCAGACGACCTGCCCGCCCTGCTCGCCATCTACAACGATGCCGTGCTCAACACCACGGCGATCTGGAACGAGCGCCCCGTGGACCTGGCCAACCGCCAGGCTTGGTTCGATGCGCGAACCGCCCAGGGCTATCCGATTCTGGTGGCAGTCGACGAGACACAACAGGTGCTGGGCTACGCCTCGTTCGGCGACTGGCGGCCCTTCGAGGGTTTCTGCAACACGGTCGAACACTCCGTGTACGTGCGCCACGACACCCGCGGCCAGGGCCTCGGCCCGCTACTGATGCAGGCGCTGATCGAGCGGGCACGGGAAGTCGGCAAGCACGTGATGGTCGCCGCCATCGAAAGCGGCAACACCGCCTCGGTGCGCCTGCATGAGCGCCTGGGTTTCAGCATCACCGGGCAGATGCCCCAGGTGGGTTGCAAGTTCGGCCGCTGGCTGGACCTGACCTTCATGCAGCTGATCCTCACGCCGCAGCGCAGCACGCCATGAGCCTACGAATTCGCCCGCTCGACGAGAGCAGCTTCGAAAGCTGCCGCCCAGGCTTGATCGCCCTGTTGATCGACGCGGTGGCGAATGGCGCGTCCGTCGGTTTCCTGGCTGATATCGATACGCAGGAGGCGGATGCCTATTTCGACGACGTACGCCGCGCGCTTTGCAGCGGCGCGCTGGCCATCTGGGTTGCCGAGGAGGATGAAAAAGTGCTGGGCTCGGTGCAGCTCAGCCTGTGCCTGAAGCCCAATGGCTTGAATCGCGGTGAAGTACAGAAACTGCTGGTGTTGAGCAACGCGCGCCGCCGCGGTATCGCCCGGTTGCTGATGCAGCAGCTCGAAGCCCGTGCCGGGCAGTTGCAGCGCGGCCTGCTGTACCTGGATACCGAGGCCGGCAGCGGCGCGGAAGATCTCTATCGTACCCTGGGCTACACCCGCATCGGCGGCCTGCCCGATTACGCCTGCGGGCCGGACGGCCAATACCGGGCCAACGCCATCTACTACAAGACCCTTTCCCGACCCAGCTGACTATCGCAGCTGGCTGTCCTTGCTGCCGCGACGGTTGAAACCTCCGGCCCTGGCCTGTTCCTGATCGGCCTGGGCCTGGCAGTTCACGCACAGTCGCACGCCGGGCACGGCCTGGCGTCGCGCTTCGGGAATCGGCGCATCGCACTCTTCGCAATGGGTCAGGCTTTCGCCTTTGGGCAATTGACTGCGCGCACGCTGCACGGCGTCTTCGATGGTGCTGTCGATCTGTTCCTGCACGGCGCCGTCTTGCGCCCAACCGGTGGCCATTTCGCTCTCCCGAAAAAAGGTGCTGATCGCAAGATAGGAGCGCGCGGGCTGGATTGGCAAGGGGCAGCCGACGGCGGACGAATCGGCTCGCGTTGCGCGGCCGCTGTCCGGCGTGGCAGGTAGCGCGGGGTTATTCCTTGACGTTCATGAACTCGTCGGCCCAGGCCACGTAGTCCTCGGGCTGGGTGTACTTGTGCGCGAGTTCCGAGGCACTCAGGTCACTGGCGACGGCGTTGCGCTGCTCGCGCAGGCAGTCGTAAGTGGCCTTGATGGCCGCGAAGTACGCCGCATGGCCGTTGACCACGATGCGCACGCCGAGCTTGGCGAGGCGCTCGTTGTCGCGCAGCTTGGGGTTGCCGTAGGTCACCAGCATCAACGGCACGCTGAGGTGCTCGGCGATCTTCTCCAGGTGCTCGAAATCCTCGACACCGACCATGCAGATGGCATCGGCACCGGCCTTTTGATAGGCCACGGTACGCTTGATGACCTCATCGACGCTGAGCACGCCGGCGTTGGTACGGGCGATGATCGCCAGATCCGGGTCGACCCGCGCCTCCAGGGCCGCACGTACCTTGCCGACGCCTTCGGCGACGCTGATCAGGTCGGTCGACTTGCGGTTGAATTGGGCCGGCAGCAGGGTGTCTTCGATGGTCAGCGCGGAGATGCCGGCGCGCTCCAGCTCGACCACGGTGCGCATCACGTTCAGGGCGTTGCCGTAGCCGTGGTCGGCGTCGGCGATCACCGGCAAACGGGAAACACGATGGATGCGGGTAGCCTGCTCGACGAACTCGCTCAGCGTGATCAGCGCGAAATCCGGTGCGGCCAGCACCTGTAGCGAAGCGACCGAGCCGCCGAGGATGCCGACCTCGAAGCCGAGGTCGCCGGCGATGCGCGCGGACATCGGGTCGAAGACCGAGGCGGTGTGGTA
Source organism: Pseudomonas sp. PA15(2017) (assembly GCF_001945395.1). GTDB lineage: Bacteria > Pseudomonadota > Gammaproteobacteria > Pseudomonadales > Pseudomonadaceae > Aquipseudomonas. The sequence goes on from NZ_MSXV01000055.1 coordinate 136,261, forward strand.
GCAGGCGTCCGAAGCCAGCAGGGTACGGAAGGCGCGCCGCAGTTCATGGTGGGAAGCACGTTGCATGTTGGTCATAGGCATTGTCCAAACGTCGAATGAATCGGGTGCCCGACGGCCTTGTCGCCTGCCGTCTGAAGCGAATTCTCTGTCGTGCTGCGACCGATGGGCCGGGTGCCGGCAACTGCGCAGGCTGCCGCGCGGGTGCGTCGGCCTTCGGCTGATCCAGGCGTCGCAGCAAATTTCCCGCCAACTCAGCGCAGGGCGGTAGGTGGCTCTACATCGGGCAGCCACTGGCGGAAAATCGCCGAAAAGCTGCCATCCCGGCGCATTTCCGCCAGCGCCTCCTGCCAGGCTGCCACGATGGCCGCGTCGGTATCGCGGGAAAACGCGATGTAATACGACGACTCCATGAACACCATTTGCGGCTGCACGTCCGCCGGTTCGAGCCCTGCCGGAGCAAGCATGTCACGCAGCAGGATGTCCTCGAGCAGAATCAGGTTACCGCGGCCATGGGCGAACAGCGTGACCATGGTCTGCGGCGTCGGCACGCCGTACAGGTTCTGCAGCCCCTTGGCCTGCAGCGCCTCGTAGCTGTACCACTGCTTGGGCACCGCCAGTGGGCCGCTGGCCGCCACATCGTCGAGGCTGTCGACCTGCATTCCCCTGGACTTCAGCGAGTAGAAGCGCACCTTGCCGTGCAGGATCGGCCCGACCCACTGGAAACGCGACTCCCGCTCGGGCGTGCGCACCATGGCGAACAGCGCCACGTGCGGGCCGCGCTGAGCCAGGGTGTAGGCGCGGGTCCAGGGCATCATCTCGATCTGTGCGCTGGCGCCGGTTCGCTCGATCAACTCGCGCACCACATCGACACCGAAGCCGCGTAGCTCGCCGTCTTCCATGAACGCCGTGGGCGGGCCCGGCTCGGTGAGGATGCGCAGCTCGGCGTTCGCGCGTGCGCACAACAGCAACAACGCGAGAAACAGAACACCATGGCAACGCAGCGGGCCCATTTGGCCATCCCCATGAACGCTTCAACAAAATCGGCCGCCGGGCAATAAACTGCGCCAGCGTGCCGCCGCTCACCTGCAACTAAAGTGGGCAATTTTACCCCAGTGACCGGCCAATTTCAGCAAGCAGCGGTGCCCTCACGCGATTGATCGGCCGACTGCCTCGCTCGACCGGCGAAGGACTTTGTGTCGATTGCACCGACAATCGGGCTGGCGCCAGCGCCTCAGTCAGGCGATCATCGGCGCTCGCCCATCTACGCGCATCGACATGACCGACACCACGCAAACACCCGTCGCACCGCACAAACCCCGCCCGTTCATCGACCTGCTGATCAGCATCGTGATCCCGTCGCTGATCCTCATGAAACTCAGCGGCGAAGCCCGCCTGGGCCCGGATGGCGCACTGGTGCTGGCCCTGGCATTCCCATTGGGCTGGGGCGCGTTCGAGCTGGTCAAGTACCGTAAATTCAACTTCGTCGCCCTACTCGGTCTGGTCAGCGTGATACTCACTGGCGGCATCGGCCTGCTGCACCTGGACAACCAGTGGCTGGCCATCAAGGAAGCGGCGATTCCCGGCCTGATCGGCATTGCCGTCCTGGTATCGACGCGCACCCGCTATCCGCTGATCCGCACACTGCTGTTCAACAAGACCGTGCTCAACGTCGACAAGATCCACGACCGCCTGGAACAGGGCGGCCATACCGGGCGCTTCGAAGCCCGCCTGATGCGCGCCACCTACCTGCTCAGCGGCACCTTTTTCTTTTCCTCGGCAATGAACTACGTACTGGCCAAGTGGATCGTCACCAGCCCGGCCGGCAGCGAGGCGTTCAACGACGAGCTGGGCCGCATGACCCTGCTCAGCTACCCGATGATCGCCATTCCATCGATGATCATGCTGATGGCCATCTTCTACTACCTGTGGCGCACCATCCATGACCTCACCGGCCTCAAGCTGGAAGAGATCATGGCCAACGCCGAAGCAGACAAGAAGCCCTGACCGCCCATCGCATTGCCGGATATCTACGCCTATCTCGGGCTGTTCGCCGCCGCCTTCGGTGCGGCGACACTGCTGCCCCTGCAGTCCGAGGCACTTCTCGTGGCGCTGCTGTTCGGCGGCGCGCAGCCAGCCTGGATGCTGGTACTGGTCGCCAGCCTGGGCAACGTGCTGGGCTCGCTGGTCAACTGGTGGCTGGGGCGTTATCTGCAGCGTTACCGCAACAGGCGCTGGTTTCCGGTCAGCGAACAGCGCCTGCAACAGGCACAGCACTGGTATGGTCGCTACGGCCGCTGGTCGCTGTTGCTGAGCTGGCTGCCGGTAATCGGCGATCCGCTGACGCTGGTCGCCGGTATCATGCGTGAACCGCTGTGGCGCTTCACGCTGATCGTCACCCTGGCGAAAACCCTGCGTTATACCCTGTTGGCCGCGGCCACGCTGGGCCTGGGGTGGTAATGAGAAACACTCGGTAACGGCTAAAAAAAGGTGCCAGTTGAGCAACCGGCTCACCTCCGGGATACTGCGCACCCTATACGCCCACAACCTACCGGGTCATACCTCGGGGAAAGGGTCTGAACGATGGGTGCGAGAGCTCATCGAATGAATAATAGACTGCTCGCAAAGACGTGAAACAGGGGATCGCCGTTGCAAGGTACAAAACCCACCATAAAACGCAGTGACCTGATCTGGACGCTGATCGGGTTGTGCGCCGTGGTCGGGTCCTGTTTCCTGCTCTACCGCGAAGTGCGCAACATTTCCCTCGACGAAATCGCCGGCAGCCTCAGGGCCATTCCGCACCTGAACTGGATTCTTGCCGCTGGCGCCACTCTGGGCGCCTACTCGGCGCTCGCCTGGTACGACCGCATCGCCATCGCCCACCTGGGCAAGAAGATATCCTGGCGCTTCATCACCCTGTGCTCCTTCACCACCTACGCCCTGGCTCACAATATTGGCGCCTCGGTGTTCTCCGGCGCGGTGGTGCGTTACCGCGCCTACCGCACCAAGGGCCTGACGCCCCATGAAATCGGCATCCTGATCGTTTTCTGCTCCTTTACCTTCGCCCTCGGCACTCTGCTGGCCAGCGGCTGCGTGCTGGTGCTGCAGCCGGACCTGATCCACCGCGTGCTGGACGTCACCCCGTTGGTCTCGATAGCCATCGGCGGGTTCCTGCTGCTGTTGGTAGGCCTTTACGTGCTGGGCTCGTGGCTGCAATTCAAGCCTTGGACGTTCGGCAAGCTGCACGTCGAATACCCGCGCCTGCGTATCGTTGGCCGCCAGCTGCTGGCCGGCCCGCTGGAGCTGGCCTGCGCCGCGGCGATCATCTTCTTCGCCCTGCCAGAAGCCTACAACCCCGGCTACATAGTGGTGCTTGGCGTGTTCCTGGCATCCTTCTCCCTGGCCCTGCTGTCCCACGCACCAGGCGGCCTGGGAGTGCTGGAAGTCAGCTTCCTGGCGGCGCTGCCGGAGGTCCCTGCCTCGGACGTGCTGGCGGCGTTGATCGTGTTCCGTGGTTTTTACCTGCTGCTGCCCTTCGCCCTGTCGCTGATCGTCGTGCTGGGCTTCGAGTGGGGCCAATGGCGCGAGCGCCGCGAAGTACAAAATCCGCCACTGCCCTGACGAAGCGGCAGCACTGTTCGATCATTTCGCCTAGAATGCGCGGCCGTTTTTCCAGGAGCCGCGCGACATGCCCTTTTCCACCCCTGCCCGCGCCTGCGGTATCGACTTCGGTACCTCCAACTCCACCGTCGGCTGGCTGCGCCCGGGCGGCGACACGCTGATCCCGCTGGAAGACGGCAAGATCACCCTGCCCTCCGTAGTGTTCTTCAATCTCGAGGAGCGTCGCCCCGTCTACGGCCGCATGGCCCTGCACGAGTACCTGGAGGGCTACGAGGGCCGCCTGATGCGCTCGCTCAAGAGCCTGCTCGGCTCCAAGCTGCTGAAGAGCGAGACGGCGGTGATGGGCAGCGCCCTGCCGTTCAAGGATCTGCTCGGTTTCTTCATCGGCGAGCTCAAGAAGCGCGCCGAAGCGGTGGCCGAACGACCATTCGAAGCCGTGGTGCTGGGCCGCCCGGTATTCTTCGTGGATGACGACCCGCTGGCCGATCAGGAAGCCGAAAACACCCTGATCGCCGTGGCGCAGAAGCTCGGCTTCAAGGACGTATCCTTCCAGTACGAACCGATTGCCGCGGCGTTCGACTACGAATCCACCATCGAGCGCGAAGAGCTGGTGCTGATCGTCGACATCGGCGGTGGTACCTCGGACTTCTCCCTGGTGCGCCTGGCACCGGAGCGCCGTCAGCTCGCCGAGCGCCAGGGCGACATCCTGGCCACCGGCGGCGTGCATATCGGCGGTACCGACTTCGACAAGCAGCTCAGCCTGCAAGGCGTGATGCCGTTGTTCGGCTATGGCGGCCGGATGAAGAGCGATGCGCTGATGCCCACCAGCTTCCACCTCAATCTGGCGACCTGGCACACCATCAACGTCGTCTACTCGGCCGCCTCGCAGCGTGCGCTGCAGAACATGCGCTACGACATCGTCGACCCGACCGGCATCGACCGCCTGTTCAAACTGATCGAGCAGCGCGCCGGCCACTGGCTGGCGATGCAGATCGAAGAGAGCAAGATCGCCCTGACCGAGCAGCAGCAACACCCCATCGACCTGCAGCGTATCGAGGCGGGCCTGAGCGCCGAGCTGACCCGCGGGCTGTTCGAAGACAGCATCTCGGCACTGCTAGAACGCATCCGCGCTAGCGTGACCACGCTGCTCAGCGATGCAGGCGTGGGCCTGGAGCAGGTCGACACGGTGTTCTTCACCGGCGGTTCGAGTGGCGTCCCGGCCCTGCGCCAGAGCGTTGCTGCGCTGCTGCCCAACGCCCGGCACGTGGAAGGCAACACGTTCGGCAGCATCGGCAGCGGCCTGGCCATCGAGGCCAAGAAACGTTACGGCTGACACAGGTCAGCAACGTGGCGGCACCGGCCGGGAATGGAATGCTTTATATTTCCATCACTCACTTCCAGGGAATGGTCGCCATGCACACACTCGAACGTATTTATCCGCTGAAGATGGATGAGCGCCTGGCTGCCGACCAGGCAACCCTTGACCTGCACCTGCAGCGTTATGGGTTCGCCAGCCGCGCCCTGCAGGGCCAGCGCGTGCTGGATATGGCCTGTGGTTGCGGCTACGGCAGCGCACTGCTGGCCGAGCAGCATCCGGACAAACAGGTGGTCGGCATCGATATCGACCCGGAAGCGATCGCTTACGCCCAGGCCAACTATCAGCGCGAGAACCTGCGTTACCAGTGCGCCAATGCGGAGACATTCGCCGACGATGCGGGCTTCGACAGCATCGTCAGCCTGGAAACCATCGAGCACCTGCCCAGCCCGCAGCGTTTGATCGAAAATTACGTGCAGCTACTGGCCAAAGGCGGCGTGATCATCGCCTCGGTACCGACCACACCGACCCTGGATGGCAACCCCCACCACCTTCACGATTTCAGCCCGCGCAGCTTCTTCGCCCTGTTTCGCCGTCATGACCTGCGACCAGGGGTACGCTTCGAGCAGATCCAGCGCTGGGAGTTTTCCGGCCTATTCAAGAAACCGCAGAAAACGGCTCGCGAGCACCGCTCCGAAGGCGTCGGCAATGCGGTGCTGGCCTACTACCGCAGCCACCCGCTGTACCTGTTCAAGCGGCTCTTCTCGATCCTGCGCTACGGCCTCAGCAACCGCTACCTGACCTGCCGGTTCAGTGCCGACTAGTCAGGGCTGAGCAAGAAGGTAAGTGACGAAAGCTGTGCCTAACCCACTTGTGGGAGCGGGCGGGGACGCCCAGTCCATGCCCGCGAAAAAGTCACGGGCATGGCCCGTTCCCACAGGCAAAAGCAACAATGCCTGCTTTTGCCTTGAACCGCCCTTTAACGCGGTACCGCAGGTTTCTTGAGCGGCTTCTTGCCTTTGCCCTTGCCAGCCCCTGCGCGCTTGCGGGCGGCCTGCTGGTTACGCGCCTCGGCAGCCGCTTTGGCTTGCTCGCGCTTGTCCCAGGGTTTGCTGCCGTCACTGCCACGCGGCGGCAGGCCGGTGTGCTGGGTGAGAATGCGTCCACCCGCTGGTTTGCCGCCACCATTGCCGGCGACCTTCTTGCTACCAGCCGGCGTGGAATTCTTGCGCCGGGCACTCTGGTATTCATCGGCCTTTGGCTGATAGGTCGGGATCAGCTGATGCTTGCCATCACCGATCAGATCCGCACGACCCATACGCTGCAGCGCCTCGCGCAACATCGGCCAGCCTTTCGGATCGTGGTAACGCAGAAACGCCTTGTGCAAGCGGCGCTGCTCTTCGCTCTTGACGATGGTCACGCCGTCACTCTTGTAGGTGACCTTGCGCAGCGGGTTCTTGCCCGAGTGGTACATGGCCGTGGCCGTAGCCATCGGCGACGGGTAGAACGCCTGCACCTGGTCAGCGCGGAAGCCGTGCTCCTTGAGCCACAAGGCCAGGTTCATCATGTCTTCATCGGTAGTGCCGGGGTGGGCCGCGATGAAATAAGGAATCAGGTACTGCTCCTTGCCCGCTTCCTTGGAGTACTTCTCGAACATGCGCTTGAACTTGTCATAGCTGCCAATGCCCGGCTTCATCATCTGGTTGAGCGGACCTTCCTCGGTGTGTTCCGGGGCGATCTTCAGATAACCACCGACGTGGTGGGTGACCAGTTCCTTGACGTACTCCGGCGACTCGACGGCCAGGTCGTAACGCAGGCCCGACGCGATGAGGATCTTCTTCACACCCGGCAACGCACGGGCACTGCGGTACAGCTGGATGAGCGACGAGTGATCGGTGTTCAGGTTCGGACAGATGCCAGGGAACACGCAAGACGGCTTGCGGCACGCGGACTCGATTTCCGGACTCTTGCAGGCGATGCGATACATGTTCGCGGTGGGGCCGCCGAGGTCGGAAATGACCCCGGTGAATCCAGGCACTTTGTCGCGAATTTCCTCGATCTCACGAATGATCGACTCTTCGGAACGGTTCTGGATGATGCGACCTTCGTGCTCGGTGATCGAGCAGAAGGTACAGCCGCCGAAGCAGCCGCGCATGATGTTCACCGAGAAGCGGATCATGTCGTAGGCCGGAATCTTCTCCTTGCCATACGTCGGGTGCGGAATGCGCGCATAGGGCATGCCGAACACGTAGTCCATTTCCTCGGTGGTCATCGGAATGGGTGGCGGGTTGAACCACACGTCGATTTCGCCATGCTTCTGCACCAGCGCACGGGCGTTACCCGGGTTGGTTTCCAGATGCAGCACGCGGTTGGCGTGGGCGTAGAGCACCGGATCGTTGCGCACCTTTTCCATGGACGGCAGACGAATCACCGTCTTGTCGCGGGTCATCTTCGGGCTCGCGAGAATCTGCACGACCTTGGCTTCGTTGGGATCCTCGACATTTCCCTTCTCCTGCTCGATGGCGCAGGCCTGGGTGTCCTGGGTATTCACGTATGGGTTGATGATCTTGTCGATCCTGCCCGGACGATCAATGCGCGTGGAGTCGACTTCGTACCAGTCTTTCGGCGTATCACGGCGGATGAAAGCGGTACCCCGCACATCGGTGATGTCTTCGATCTTCTGGCCGTAGGACAGGCGCTGGGCAACCTCGACGATGGCTCGCTCGGCATTGCCGTAGAGGAGAATATCGGCAGTTGCATCGATCAGAATCGAGTTGCGCACGCGGTCCTGCCAGTAGTCGTAATGGGCGATGCGCCGCAACGAGGCCTCGATGCCACCGAGCACGATCGGCACATGCTTGTACGCTTCCTTGCAGCGCTGGCTGTACACCAGGCTGGCGCGATCCGGACGCTTGCCCGCCAGCCCGCCCGGTGTATAGGCATCGTCGGAGCGGATCTTCTTGTCCGCGGTGTAGCGGTTGATCATCGAGTCCATATTGCCGGCCGCCACGCCGAAGAACAGGTTCGGCTCGCCGAGCTTCATGAAGTCGTCTTTGGACTGCCAGTTCGGCTGGGCGATGATGCCCACGCGAAAGCCCTGGGCCTCCAGCAGACGGCCGATGATCGCCATGCCGAACGAGGGATGGTCGACGTAGGCATCACCGGTCACGATGATGATGTCGCACGAATCCCAGCCGAGCTGATCCATCTCCTCCCTGCTCATCGGCAGGAATGGCGCCGGGCCGAAACACTCGGCCCAGTATTTGGGATAGTCGAACAGCGGCTTGGCGGCTTGCATGGCGGTAACCGTTTTTGATCAGGAATTTCACGGGGCGCGGAATATAGCACAAATTTTAACCAAACCCGACTGCCGCGCTAGGTTGTACCGGGCATCCGATAGCAGGCATCGCGCTTCGCTTTGGTCATTCAAAAGCACGGCGTTCGGTGTACGCTTAGGCTTACACAACAAGACCCGCCTGCCTTCAGGAGCCCCCGCTTGCAGCGCCTAGCCACATTCCTGTCGCAGATCCTGATCCTGGCGGCCCTGAGCTTTTCGGCGCAGGCCGAGGTCATCAGCCTGACGGCCAGCAGCAGCGGCCAGAGTCTCAACGGCCAGGTGGAATTGCTCGAAGATCCCGGCGCCGCGCTGAGCATCGACGACATGGCCGATCCGGCCGTCCAGCAGCGCTTCACCCCCGCCAACGACAAGGCCAGCGTGGGCCAGAACGCCAACCCCTGGTGGATCAAGGTGACCCTGCGCGCCGAGGCCACGGCGCCCAGCCAGTGGTGGCTGGAAATCGCCTCGGTCACCCTGCTCGACCTGCAGCTGTACTTGCCGGACGGCCAGGGAGGCTGGCAAAAGCGCCAGTCCGGGGAGAAGGTGAGTTTCGCCGAGGGTCGCGACCATCCCCACCGGCGCATGTTGCTGCGCCTGCCCGCACTGGGCGAGCAGCCACTCACCTTTTACCTGCGCAGCTACGACCCGGCCGGCAACTCCTTTCCGCTCAAGGTCTGGCAACTGGACGACCTGAAAACCCAGGCCACCGGGGAAAATCTCTGGCTCGGCGTGATCTACGGCGTGATCACCGCGCTGCTGCTCTACAACCTGTTCCTCTTCCTGGCACTACGTGACAGCGCCTACTTCTGGTACGTGGTGACTACCGCCGGCGCGCTATTGATGATTCTCGGCATGACCGGCCACGGTTTCCAGTACCTGTGGCCAGGCTCGGCGGTGCCCTTCTGGCTCGATCGCATCAGCGTGCCGGCACTGTGGGGCTTCGGCGCCTGCCGCTTCACTCAGAAACTGCTGCAGACACGCCGTTTCCTGCCCTGGGCTCATCATCTGCTGACCATCAGTTGCGGCCTGTACCTGATGGCCATCGTGGCCGACGCCTTCGGCCTGCGCGCCGTTGGCGCCTGGATTTTCGTGCTGCTGGCGATCACCACCATCCCCACCGCCATCTGGGCTTCGCTGAAGCGCTGGCGCCAGGGCTACTTTCCGGCCTGCCTGTATTTCTGCGGGTACGGCATGATCCTCGCGAGCGTCAACCTGCTGCTGCTACGCGCCACCGGCATCATCCAACCGGCGGCCTGGAACAGCTACGTGTTTCCGGTCGCGGTGGCGCTGGAGTCGATCCTGTTCTCGTTCGCCCTCGCCTACCGCATTCAGCTGCTGAAGAACCAGCGGGCCGAAGCGCTGCAGCGCGCCGACGAGGAAAAAGGTGCGCGCCTGGCCCAGGTACAAGCCAGCGCCGATGACCTGCAACTGGCCGTGGAGCGGCGTACCGCCGAGCTGAAAAGCGCCAACCTGCAACTCTCCCAGCAGAAGCAGGAACTGCGGCATGCTGCCTTTCACGATGCGCTGACCGACCTGCCCAACCGTCGTCACCTGGTGGAGCAGTGCGAGAGCGCCTTGCGCGGTGCACGGCAGAGCGATGAGAACCTGGCGCTGCTGCTGATCGACCTGGATCACTTCAAGCCGATCAACGACCAGCACGGCCACGATGCCGGCGACCTGCTGCTGCAGCACATCGGCCGAAGGCTGCGCGAGCATGTGCGCGGCAGCGATACGGTGGCGCGCCTGGGCGGGGATGAATTCGCGGTACTGATCGGCGGCGCCGATGCCCAGCACTACGCGGGGGATGTCGCCGAACGCCTGCTCGCCGAACTGGCCCGTCCGGTGGACTATGCCGGCCACGCCCTGAACGTCAGCATCAGCATCGGCGCGGCATTCTACCCCCAACACGCCGAGCAGTTCGCCGGCCTCTACAAGGCAGCCGACCAGGCGCTCTATCAGGCCAAGGCAGCCGGCCGTTCAGGTTACGCGGTGTTCCAGCCGGCCGACTGAGGCATCACTCGTCGTCGAACTGGTAGCTGCCGGGCGCCAGGTTCTCGAAGCGCGAGTACTTGCCGAGGAAGGCCAGGCGCGCGGTCCCCAGGGGGCCGTTACGCTGCTTGCCGATGATGATTTCGGCGACGCCCTTGTACTCGGTCTCCGGGTGGTAGACCTCGTCCCGGTATACGAAAAGGATGATGTCGGCGTCCTGCTCGATCGCCCCGGATTCACGTAAGTCGGAGTTGATCGGGCGCTTGTTGGGCCGCTGTTCCAGGCCCCGGTTGAGCTGCGAGAGGGCAATGACCGGGCAGTTGAATTCCTTGGCCAGCGCCTTGAGCGAGCGCGAGATCTCGGAAATCTCGTTGACCCGGCTATCACCGCTGGAGCCGGGAATCTGCATCAGCTGCAGGTAGTCGACCATGATCAGGCCGATCTCGCCGTGCTCGCGGGCAAGGCGCCGGGTGCGTGCGCGCATCTCGCTGGGCGAGATACCGGCGGTGTCGTCGATGAACAGTTTGCGGTCATTGAGCAGGTTGACCGCCGAAGTCAGCCGCGGCCAGTCGTCATCGTCCAGGCGGCCGGCACGCACCTTGGTCTGGTCGATGCGACCGAGGGACGCCAGCATACGAATCACGATGGATTCGGAAGGCATCTCCAGGGAATACACCAGGATCGACTTGTCGCTGCGCATCAGCGCGTTTTCCACCAGGTTCATGGCGAAGGTGGTCTTACCCATCGATGGACGACCGGCGACGATGATCATGTCGGCCGGCTGCAGGCCGCTGGTCAGGTTGTCCAGATCGGAAAAGCCGGTGGACAGGCCGGTGATCGCGTCGCCGTTGTTGAACAGCTCGTCGATGCGATCGATGGCCTTGACCAGGATGTCATTGATGCCCACCGGGCCACCGGTCTTCGGCCGCGCCTCGGCGATCTGGAAGATCAGCCGCTCGGCCTCATCGAGGATCTCTTCGCCGGTACGGCCTTCGGGTGCGTAAGCACTGTCGGCGATATCGTTGCTGATACCGATCAACTTACGCAGCGTGGCCCGCTCGCGAATGATGCTGGCATAGGCCTTGATGTTGGCCACCGACGGCGTGTTCTTGGCCAGCTCGCCCAGGTACGCCAGGCCGCCGACCTGCGACAACTGCCCTTCCTTGTCGAGCTGCTCGGACAGGGTAACCACGTCGAACGGCTGGTTGCGCTCGGCGAGCTTGAAGATGGCGCGAAAGACCAGGCGATGGTCATGGCGATAGAAGTCGCCATCGGACACCTGATCCAGCACGCGCTCCCAGGCGTTGTTGTCGAGCATCAAACCACCGAGCACCGCCTGCTCGGCCTCGATCGAGTGCGGAGGCACCTTCAGGGCTGCGGTTTGCAGGTCGTACTGTTCGGGGATGCTGATGTCGTTCATGGGCGCCTGGAGAGAATGCTTGCGGTGAAAAACAAAGGGCACGGTACCGCTTTCGCAATACCGTGCCCGATGTTAGCGGGTAGGCACCTGAGTGCAAACCCGCTAAGCAGTTCGCTGTGACTTAGGCAGCGACTACGACAACCTTGACGGTTGCTTCGACATCGCTGTGCAGGTGCACGGCTACGTCGTATTCGCCAACCTGGCGAATGGTGCCGTTCGGCAGACGAACTTCGGCCTTGGCCACTTCAACGCCGGAGGCGGTCAGGGCGTCAGCGATGTCGTGGGTGCCGATGGAACCGAACAGCTTGCCTTCATCACCAGCGGTAGCGGTGATGGTGACTTCCAGCTCAGCCAGCTGAGCAGCGCGAGATTCGGCGGACGCCTTCTTCTCGGCAGCGGCTTTTTCCAGCTCGGCGCGACGTGCTTCGAAAGCAGCGACGTTGGCTTCGGTGGCAGCGGTAGCTTTGCCTTGCGGCAGCAGGAAGTTACGGCCGTAACCGGCTTTAACGTTCACTTTGTCGCCCAGGTTGCCCAGGTTGGCGATTTTTTCCAGCAGGATGACTTCCATTTGGGTGTTACCTCTTAACTTTTAACCTTCACCGTTGGCGGAACCCGAACCGGGCTTGTCCGCCAGACGACCACGAAAATCAAACAGACTGTCGACGATGGCTAACACCACCAGCAAGGGAAAGGTCAGCTGCATGAACAGCAGCAGCGTGATGTACATACCGACCAGCCAGAACTTCGACAGTCGGCCCTTGGCCACCAGCCCGTGCAACAGGGCGATGCCCGCGAACGCCAGCGGAACACTGCACAACGGTGTCAGCATGGCCATCTCGACACCCAGACTGGGCCCGAGCAGCATGCCGACCAGCAGTAACATCGCCAGCATCGGCGGAAATCTCAGCTCACGGAACTCCGCGCCGAAACCTCCAGGGTTGTACAACGACGCTTGCCAGAACCGCCCAAGCATCAGGCTCAGCAGGCTGACCACCTGCAGCAACGCTGCCAGCAATCCGGTCAGGATCGGTGCAATGAGACTCTGCAGAAGGGTCTGATCGTCCACCGACATCTGTTGGTGAACCCCATCGAACATCTGCGGCAGCAGCTTGCTCAGCTCCTGCGCCATGGCTTCGATGGGCTCGCGAAACGTCGCCCCCAAAACCAGTCCATACACCAGGCCCAGCGCGATGCTGAACAACAGCACCCGCCTCCAGGACGGATTGGCGCGCAATACACACGCCAGCCCTAGCGCGCCCAGCAACACCAGCAAGGTGCGCGGTTCGCCGAAGTACCACCAGCCAATGGCCGGCAGCAACGCCCAGGCAAGGATGCCGATGGCATCACTCAGGCCACGCCGCAGAAGCACTAGGCTTCCCGCGGCGGCACTCAACCAGAACAGCAGCGGCAAAGCTGCAGAACCGACCACCACGAGGGTGGCCTGCATACGGCCGCGCATGATGAATTCTGCCAAGGCGCGCATGCGATATATCCCTTACTACTTGTCGAACGTCAGATCTTAACGGCCGTGGCTGTCGGTGTAGGGCAGCAGGGCCAGGAAGCGGGCGCGCTTGATAGCGGTAGCCAGCTGACGCTGATAACGAGCCTTGGTACCGGTAATACGGCTAGGAACGATTTTGCCGGTTTCCGAGATGTAGGCTTTCAGCGTGTTGAGATCTTTGAAATCGATCTCTTTCACGTCTTCAGCGGTGAAACGGCAGAATTTACGACGACGGAAGAAACGTGCCATGGGATTGGCTCCTCAATAGATCCGGTGATTACTCGTCAGCGTTGTCGCTGTCGTTGTTGTCGCTGTCATCGCCGTCGTTGGACTCGGCGTTTTCAGGACGTTCACGACGCTCACGGCGCTCACTGCGGTTTTCTTCGGCCTTGAGCATCTCGGATTGGCCGGTAACGGCCTCTTCGCGACGGATGACCAGGTTACGGATCACGGCATCGTTGTAGCGGAAGTTGTCTTCCAGCTCGGCCAGGGCCTTGCCGCTGCACTCAACGTTCAGCATCACGTAGTGAGCCTTGTGAACGTTGTTGATGGCGTAGGCCAGTTGACGACGGCCCCAATCTTCCAGACGGTGGATTTTGCCGCCGTCTTCTTCGATCAGCTTGGTGTAACGCTCAACCATGCCGCCGACTTGCTCGCTCTGGTCCGGGTGAACCAGAAAGATGATTTCGTAATGACGCATGAATGCTCCTTACGGGTTGTAGCCTGCCGCGAAATGCGGTCAGGCAAGGAGTGAATGACACTGTTGACTTGCTGAAACGGAGAGGCGCGCAAGCGCCTGCCATGACGGCAAGGGGCGACATTCTAGAGAAGCCCCCAGGCGCACGCAAGGCGATTTGGCGATTTTTTGAACAACGACGACCTCAGGCCAAGCATCCCCGGTGCCAGCACGAAAAATCGTTTTACCTGCGACCTGCAGCCTGTGGCTTGCCGCCGCTTCTCTGGCGCAGCGCCTCGAACAGGCAGATGCCGGTGGCAACCGACACGTTGAGGCTGCTGACACTACCGGCCATCGGCAGCTTGACCAGGTAATCGCAATGTTCGCGGGTCAGGCGGCGCATGCCTTTGCCCTCGGCACCCATGATCAGCACCGTCGGGCCGGTCATGTCCTGCTGGAACAGCTCCTGCTCGGCCTCACCAGCCGTACCGACGACCCACAAGCCGCGCTGCTGGAGTTTTTCCAGGCTGCGCGCCAGGTTGGTCACCGCCACCAGCGGAATCACCTCGGCAGCACCGCAGGCGACCTTGCGCACCACCGGCGTGAGCGTGGCTGACTTGTCCTTTGGCACGATCACCGCCAGCGCGCCCGCCGCATCGGCGGTGCGCAGGCAGGCGCCGAGGTTGTGCGGATCGGTCACGCCGTCGAGTACCAGCAGCAGCGGCGGGCCCTCGCAACGGTCGAGCAACTCTTCGAGCATCGCCTCGCCCCACACCTGGCTCGGGCTGACCTCGGCGACCACACCCTGATGCACGCCTTCGACCCAGGCGTCCATCTCGCGACGTTCGCACTGGCCGACGGCGACTCGCGCCTGGCCGGCCAACTCGAGCAGCGGCTGCATGCGCGGGTCACTACGACCATCGGCCAGCCAGATCTGCTTGACGCGCTTGGGATGATGACGCAGCAACGCCTCGACGGCGTGTACGCCGTAGATCTTTTCCAGCTGACTCATGACTTGGTCTTGCCTTTCGACGGGCCCTTGCGATGGCGGCTCGGCTTGCCGCCCTTGTCCGCCGTCTTGCCGCCGCTCTTGCCGGAAGTCTTGGACTCGGCGAGCAGTGCCTTCTTCACGTCACGGCTTTTCTGCACGTCGGCGTTGCCAGCCGGCGCATTGCGCGAGCCCCGACCACCGCGGCTGTCGCTACCGGTTTCGCGACGCTTGCGGGCAGCAGACGCCTGCTCGACGCCTTGAGCCATTTCGAAATCGATCTTGCGCTCGTCCAGGTCGACACGCATGACCTTCACCGACACGCTGTCGCCCAGGCGATAGTTGCGGCCGCTGCGCTCACCGGCCAGGCGGTGATGCACGGGGTCGAAGTGGTAGTAATCCGCCGGCAGCGCAGTGACGTGTACCAGGCCTTCGACGTAGATATCCTTGAGTTCGACGAACAGGCCGAAACCGGTCACGGCGGTAATCACGCCCGGGAAGGTTTCACCGACGCGATCCTTCATGAACTCGCACTTGAGCCAGTTGACCACGTCACGGGTGGCCTCGTCGGCACGCCGCTCGGACATCGAGCACTGCTCGCCGAGCTGCTCGAGCATCGGCTCGTCGTACGGATAGATGCGCGCCTTGGGCATGCTCACGGCGCCGGCACGCTCGACGTGCGGCGTGTCCTGCTTGGAGCGGATCACACTACGAATCGCGCGATGGATCAGCAGATCTGGGTAGCGGCGAATCGGCGAGGTGAAGTGCGCATAGGCGTCGTAATTGAGGCCGAAGTGCCCCTGATTGTCGGCGCTGTACACTGCCTGGCTGAGCGAGCGCAGCATCACCGTCTGGATCAGGTGGTAATCCTCGCGACCGCGGATGCTTTCCAACAGCGCCTGGTAGTCCTTGGGCGACGGACCGTCCTTGGACTTGCCACGGTG
The DNA here is from genome assembly GCF_001945395.1 of Pseudomonas sp. PA15(2017). Lineage (GTDB taxonomy): Bacteria > Pseudomonadota > Gammaproteobacteria > Pseudomonadales > Pseudomonadaceae > Aquipseudomonas. Next base: position 152,049 of record NZ_MSXV01000055.1, read on the forward strand.
CAAAGAAAGACCCAACTCGCCGAGAAACGCCTTGAGCTTTTCCAGGCGCTCCGGTGGCGGACCATCGTGCACGCGGTACAGGGCCGGAATGCCGTGTTTCTGCATGAACGCGGCGGTGGCCACGTTGGCAGCCAGCATGCATTCCTCGATCAGCTTGTGGGCATCGTTGCGCTGAGTCGGGCGAATCTCGGCGATCTTGCGACCCGAGCCGAAGATGATGCGCGTTTCCTGGGTTTCGAAGTCGATCGCGCCGCGCTCGTGGCGCGCGGTGAGCAGCACCTGATAGAGCGAATACAGTTGCTTGAGGTGCGGCAGCACGTCCTTGTACTCGCTGCGCAGGGCCTTGCCTTCGCTGCTCTTGGGCTGTTCGAGCATGGCACTGACCTTGTTGTAGGTCAGCCGCGCATGGGAGTGGATCACCGCCTCGTAGAACTTGTAGTCGGTCATCTTGCCGGTCTTGGAGATCGAGATCTCGCAGACCATGGCCAGGCGATCGACCTTGGGGTTCAGCGAGCACAGGCCGTTGGACAATTCTTCCGGCAGCATGGGAATGACCCGCTCCGGGAAATACACCGAGTTGCCGCGCACCTGGGCTTCGGCATCCAGCGCCGAGCCAACCTTCACGTAGTGGGAAACGTCGGCGATGGCTACGTAAAGCTTCCAGCCGCCGGAGAACAGGCGCCAGTTGCCGCCATTCTTCTCGCAATACACCGCGTCGTCGAAGTCGCGGGCGTCCTCGCCATCGATGGTGACGAAGGGGATGTGCCGCATGTCGACGCGGTTTTCCTTGTCCTTTTCTTCCACTTCCGGCTTGAGCTTACGGGCTTCCTTGAGCACCGCCTCGGGCCAGACGTGGGGAATGTCGTAACTGCGCAACGCCACATCGATTTCCATGCCCGGCGCCATGTAGTTGCCGACCACTTCGGTCACGTCGCCCTGGGGCTGGAAGCGTGGCGTCGGCCAGTGGGTGATCGTCACTTCGACGAACTGACCCTGCTTGGCGCCACCGTTACGGCCAGCGGTGACCAGCACTTCCTGCTGGATCTTCGGATTGTCGGGGATCACGAAGCCGATGCCGCTCTCTTCGTAATAACGGCCGACGATGGTCTCATGACCACGGGAGATCACTTCGACGATGGCGCCTTCGCGACGACCACGACGATCAAAGCCGGAAACCCGCGCCAGCGCGCGGTCACCATCGAACACCAGACGCATCTGCGCCGGGCTGAGGAACAGGTCGTCGCTGCCGTCATCGGGCACCAGGAAACCGAAGCCGTCGCGGTGGCCACTGACGCGACCGAGGATCAGATCCAGCTTGTCCACCGGAGCATAGGTGCCGCGGCGGGTATAAATCAGTTGGCCGTCGCGCTCCATGGCGCGCAGGCGGCGGCGCAGGGCTTCGATCTGCTCGTCGGTGGTCAGCCCAAATTCGTCGACCAGCTCTTCACGACTGGCGGGCGAGCCGCGATCAGCCAGCTGCTGAAGAATCAGCTCGCGGCTGGGAATGGGGTTGTCGTACTTTTCCGCTTCTCGAGCGGCCTCTGGATCGAGGGATTGCCAATCGGCCATTAGAAACTGTTCACCTTATCTATAGAGTCGGTTTTTGCCATGTGTGTATTGAAGCGCGAAAGCGCCCTCCGGGTCAGCTTTCGCCGAGAATAATTTTTCGGCGTCAGGGGTTTACAAGGTAAAAGCACGACCGTATAGTTCGCGCCCACAGCGTCGAGCAGACGTTGTAACACGGAACAGATGAGCAATCATCAGTTTCAGTGCCCAGGTGGCGGAATTGGTAGACGCGCTGGTTTCAGGTATCAGTGACCGCAAGGTCGTGGAAGTTCGAGTCTTCTCCTGGGCACCAAATTTCGTGAAGCAGCTTGATAACCTGCTTTGCAAATAACGGACGTAATGATCCGTGTCGGCAACGACGAACATTACTGCAGTGCCCAGGTGGCGGAATTGGTAGACGCGCTGGTTTCAGGTATCAGTGATCGCAAGATCGTGGAAGTTCGAGTCTTCTCCTGGGCACCACATTCAAAAAAAACCGAGCCAATGGCTCGGTTTTTTATTGCCTGCAAAAAAGTGGCCCGCCAGGCCTGGCAATCACCAGGCCCGCGCCGCCCTCCTCACACCTTGAACTGACCCAGGCTGCCCTTGAGCTGCGCCGCCAGGCCATCGAGTACCCGACCGCTATTGGCCGTCGCCGCCACCGCCTCGGCGGCACGCTGGGCCTCCGCATGGATCACCTCGACCCGACCGCGCACCGCATCGGCACCCTCGGCCTGATGAGCCGCCGCCTGAGTGGCGGCATTGATGGCGCCGTGCACGTCCTCGACCGAGCGCTGCACCGCCTGCTGTATCCGCGCACTTTCACGAAGCGCCGCCAATCCCTGATCCGCCTGCTGGCCTGCCTGACCGATCGCCCCGACCGCCTCGCGCGCGCCTTGCTGCAAGGCGACGATATGCGACTGGATATCGCCGGTCGATTGCTGGGTCTTGCTGGCCAGCGCACGCACCTCGTCCGCCACCACGGCGAAACCACGACCGCTCTCGCCAGCCCGCGCCGCCTCGATGGCCGCGTTGAGGGCCAGCAGGTTGGTCTGCTCGGCGATCGAGCGAATCACCGTGAGCACCACCTCGATCTGCTCGCTCTGCTTGGCCAGCCGCTCGATGACCGCAGAACCGGCGTCGACCCGCTGCACCAGCTCTTCGATGGAGCCGCCGACCCGATTGGCGATCGCGGCATTCTCCTGGGTCGATTGGCGAATGGCCTCGACCCGTTGCAGCGCCTCCTGCATGGCCCGGCTCTCGGCCTGGGCCTCGTCGGCCATGGCGGCCAGCGCCTGCAGGCTGGCCGCCACTTCGTCACGCTGGCGCTCGGCGGCCGACTCCGCCGCCGCACTGCGAGCGCTCAGGGCGCTGATTTCCTGCCCGGTTCGCACCGCCACTTCACCCGCTTCGCGAACGATAGGCTGCAGCTTGGCGACAAAACGGTTGACCGCCGAGGCCATCTCCCCGACCTCGTCGCGGCTGTCGATCTCGATACGGCGAGTCAAGTCGCCCTCACCGGCAGCAAGGTCATCGAGTGCTGCTATCAAAGTGCGCAGGCGCACCACCACACGGCGCCCCAGCACGATGGCCAGCGCCAGCAAAACGCCGAAACCGACCACCGCGAGGCCCAGCCCAATGCGCCAACGCAGGTTCGAGGCAGCAGCGTCGACCGCCGCACCGGTATTGGTGGCCATGCCCTGGGCCGCCTGCTGCGCCGAAGCCAGGCGCTGCGAGAGCGCCTTGGCGCTGTCCGTCGAGGCACCAGCCAGGCTATCGGCGACGAGCTGCCCACCACTGGTCAGCAAGGCTTCGAAACGCTTGTCCACAGCCGCCAGCTCGGCATCGATGGCGGCCGTGGACACACCCATCAGCACCTTGCCGATTTCCACTTCATTGGGGCTGATACTGGCCTCGACGAAATACACGGTCGGGTCGGTCTTGGCCGCATTGATCACCTTGTCCAGCGCACGCTCGCCCTCACCCTTGTCGAGCATGTTCTTGATCTGCTCGTTCTGGCGATTGAGATAACGGGTCAGATGGTTACCCTCGGCATCGTCGTAGATCACGAACAACACGTTGGGGTTACGCTGCGCGCGACGGGCGAACTCCGACAGCGCGGGGATATCGGAGTCCCACATGGCGCGCGGCGCTACGGCGGCGAGCAACTGCGCCAGATCATTGGCGGAGTCGCGAAGGCTACGTTCGAGGCTGGCGCGGATCTGTACGCGCTCCTCACTGAGGCGGCTCGATAGCCCCGCCGACAGGCTCTCGCGGGTGCGCACGGAAAGACTGCCCAGGCTCGCCGAAACGTCCTGATTGGCCTGCTCCAGCTCGTCCGCCAGACGCTGGGAATCACTGCCCAGCTGGTGCTCCAGGTCGGTCACCAGGCCATCCACGGTACTGCGGGTCAGGGCCAGTACCAGCAGCACCTGCACGAGCAGAGCCACACCCAGCGCGATGAACACGGGCAGCAGCAGGCGACTACGCAACAGCGACAAGACAGCGATCACGGGCAAATCCTCCGACCGCCAGAGGAGCGGCAACTTCAGGGTAGGCTCAAATCAAAGCAAGGCGCGTGCCGAGTAGCGGCACATCGCCAGATTGCGCCCAAGTCTCGTGGCTCGTCAAACGAAAACGGGCCGCCCAAGGGCGACCCGTTTCCTTTACCGACCTGCGGCTGCCGCGGCAGCCTCTTAGCGCCTGTTCAAAGTCTTGTAGGCGGCAACTACAAGGCAGAAGCAGCGATTCGCCGAGCCACTGTGGGAGCGCGCCATACGCGCGAAAAATCGCGGGCATGGCCCGCTCCCACAATTGACTGCCGAGAGTCCGTTCCCGCCACTTAGCCGCCAACCTCGACGAACCTGGGCTTATGAACAGGCTCTTAGCACTCAGGCGAATGGATGACGCAGCACGATGGTCTCGTTGCGATCCGGCCCCGTGGAGATGATGTCGATCGGCGCACCGACCAGCTCTTCCAGACGCGAGATGTAGGCGCGGGCATTGGCCGGCAGCTCGTCCAGGGTCTTGGCACCCAGGGTCGACTCGCTCCAACCCGGTATCTCCTCGTACACCGGCTCCAGGCCGATGTAGCTGTCGGCATCGGTCGGCGCATCGATGACCGCACCGTTCTCGTTCTTGTAACCCACGCAAATGCGGATGGTTTCCAGGCCGTCGAGTACGTCCAGCTTGGTCAGGCACAGGCCCGAGATGCTGTTGACGTCGATGGCGCGACGCAGGATTACCGCGTCGAACCAGCCGCAACGGCGGGCACGGCCGGTGGTGGCGCCGAACTCGTGGCCGCGCTTGGCCAGGAAGGCACCGACGTCATCGAACAGCTCGGTGGGGAACGGGCCGGAACCGACGCGCGTGGTGTAGGCCTTGGTGATACCGAGGATGTAGTCGATGTACATCGGGCCGACGCCGGAACCGGTGGCGATACCGCCGGCAGTGGTGTTGGAGCTGGTGACGTACGGGTAGGTGCCGTGGTCGATGTCCAGCAGCGAGCCCTGGGCGCCCTCGAACATTATGTCCTTGCCGGCGCGACGCAGGTTGTGCAGCTCGGCGGTGACGTCGAGCATCATCGGCTTGAGCTGCTCGGCGTACTCCATGCACTGATCCAGGGTTTCCTGGAAGTCGATGGCCGGCTCCTTGTAGTAATTCACCAGCTGGAAGTTGTGGTAATCCAGCAGCTCGCCAAGCTTGGCAGCGAAACGCTCGCGGTGGAACAGGTCACCGATGCGCAGGCCGCGACGGGCGACCTTGTCTTCGTAGGCAGGGCCGATGCCACGACCGGTGGTGCCAATCTTCAGCTCGCCACGGGCCTTCTCACGCGCCTGGTCCAGGGCCACGTGGTAGGACAGGATCAGCGGGCAGGACGGGCTGATGCGCAGGCGCTCGCGCACCGGTACACCCTTCTCTTCCAGCTTGTTGATCTCGCGCAGCAGGGCGTCGGGAGCGACCACCACGCCGTTGCCGATCAGGCACTGCACGCCTTCGCGCAGCACGCCCGACGGAATCAGGTGCAGTACGGTTTTCTCACCGTCGATCACCAGCGTGTGGCCGGCATTGTGACCGCCCTGGTAACGCACGACAGCGGCGGCATGTTCGGTCAGCAGATCGACGATCTTGCCCTTGCCCTCATCACCCCACTGGGTGCCCAGGACGACGACATTCTTACCCATGATACTTGTCCTCTTCGCGCAAGCTTGAGCCGGTCACGGCCGGCGAAAGTAAATCAGAATAGACGACCTCGCGGGCCGCTCAGTCCAGCGCCAGCACCTGCCAGCGACCGTCACGCAATACCAACTGGCGATCGCAGCGCGCCTGCGCCGCCTCGCCCAACTGCTGACCGGGCAGCGCCTGTACCACGCGCTCGCCATCGGCACGCAGGCGGCGAACCGTCTGCCACAGGTAAACGTCGTGGCTGTCCGGCGCCCAGATACCAGCCGGCTCCTCGCCCAGCGGCATATGGCCGAGCGTCACCAGGGTTTTCAGGTCGGTGGAGAAGCCAGTAGCCGGCCGGGCACGACCGAAGTCGGCACCGATGTCGTCGTAACGGCCGCCCTGGGCAATGGCCTGCCCCACGGACGGTACGAACGCGGCGAACACCACGCCGGTGTGATAGTGATAACCACGCAGCTCGCCCAGATCGAAATACAACGGCAACTCCGGATAGCGCAGCTCCAGCGCATCGGCGATGGCCACCAGCTCATCGAGAGCGGCATGCACGTCATCCGGCGCATCGACCAGGCACGCCTGAGCCAGATCCAGCACGTCGCGACTTCCGCACAGCTCGGCCAGGGCTCGCAGCATGCGGCGCAGCGAGTCGGGCAGCGCCTCGGTCAGCGCATCGATCTCGTCCATGGCCTTGCGCTGCAGGGCGTCGAACAACTGCTGCTCGGCCTCGCCGGAGAGTTCGGCGGCGCGTACCAGGCCGCGGTAGATACCGACGTGGCCCAGATCCATGTGCACGTCTGGCACCTCGGCCAACTCCAGGGTATCGACCAGCAGGCTGATCACCTCGACATCGCTGGCCGGGCTGGCGTCACCATACAGCTCGGCGCCCAATTGAATCGGGCTGCGCGACGTGGTGAGCGCCCGTGGCTGCGCATGTAGCACGCTGCCGGCGTAGCACAGGCGGCTCGGGCCTTCACGGCGCAAGGCATGCGCATCGATGCGCGCCACCTGCGGGGTGATGTCGGCACGAAAGCCCATCTGCCGGCCGGACAGTGGATCGGTCACCTTGAAGGTACGCAGATCCAGGTCCTGGCCCGCGCCGGTGAGCAGCGACTCCAGATATTCGATGTGGGGCGTAACCACGAATTCGTAACCCCAGCGCTGGAACAGATCCAGCACCTGGCGGCGCGCGATTTCGATGCGCGCCGCTTCCGGGGGCAATACTTCTTCGATCCCATCTGGCAGCAGCCAGCGGTCTACCGTTGCCATTTCGCCATTTCCCTCTTGATTCGGGCGGCACAAGCCTTCAGTGAAGCGGATGGAAAGCCGAGCGCGGCAACAGGCCGGTCGACTCCAGGAACGGGCATCGAGACGATCAGAGATTTGATTGCACGAAGCCCCCACGCCAGCGGCGCGGAAAGGGGCAAGGTCAGGGACCTTGGAAGACAGAACGTAACGCTCAGTTCGTGCCGCATGATTCCCACAGGCGTAAAAAAGCCGGGATTTTCCCGGCTGCCGCATCATACCACGTCGAAAGCCTCAAGCCGCAAGCTTCACGCGACAAGCGAGCACACGGCATCGGCTTGTAGCGTTTGGCCTGCGGCTCAGGGCCGCAGTTATGGCTTGGACTTTTCCAGGTAGCGGAAAAAATCGCTGCTCGGATCCAGCACCAGCACGTCACGCTTGTCGGCGAAGCTCTCGCGATAAGCGTTCAGGCTGCGATAGAACGAGTAGAACTCCTGGTCCTGACCATAAGCCTTGGAGTAGATGGCAGCGGCCTGGGCGTCACCCTCACCACGCAGTTCCTCGGCCTGGCGATAAGCCTCGGCGAGAATCACGCGCTGCTGACGATCGGCGTCGGCACGAATACCTTCTGCAAGCTCCTTACCTTTGGCACGGTGCTCACGGGCCTCGCGCTCACGCTCCGAACTCATGCGGTCGAAAACGCTGCGGTTGACCTCCTTGGGCAGGTCGATGGCCTTGACGCGAACGTCCACCACCTCGATACCCAGCTCACGCTGCGCCGCACGGTTGAGCGAAGCCGTCACGTCAGCCATCAGCGCATCGCGCTCGCCGGACACCGACTCGTGCAGGGTGCGCTTACCGAACTGGTCACGCAGCGATGCTTCGAGACGACGCGACAGACGCTCGTCGGCGATCTGCTTCACGCCCGAAGTCGCGGTGTAGTAACGCTCGGCATCCAGCACACGCCACTTGGCGTAGGCGTCGACCATCAGCGCTTTCTTCTCGAGGGTCAGGAAGCGCGAGTTGACGGTATCCAGCGTCAGCAGGCGAGCATCGAACTTGCGCACCTGGTTGACGTAAGGAATCTTCATATGAAGACCCGGCTGCACGTCCGCCTCGACAATACGACCGAACTGCAGCAATACCGCCCGTTCGGTCTGCGCCACGATGTAGAAGCTGCTCCAGACCACCAGGGCCAGCACGACGCCCGCGATCAGGGTCACCAGTGATTTATTGCTCATCAACGGCTCTCCCTTGTACGCACATCGGACTGCCCGACGTTGTTACCAACGCGTGCGCCGAGATCGGCCGCGCCGGCACCGGCAGCGCCAATGCCCGAAGACGTGTTGCTGCTGCCGCCACGGCTATCGATCATCTTGTCCAGCGGCAGATAGAGCAGGTTGTTCTGCCCCTTGTCGCCGGTGACCAGCACCTTGCTGGTGTTGCTCATCATCTGCTGCATGGTGTCCAGATACAGACGCTCACGAGTGACTTCCGGAGCCTTGCGGTACTCGGCCACCAGCGCGGTGAAACGATCCGCCTCACCCTGGGCGCGCGAGATCACCTCGTCGCGGTAACCGCTGGCATCCTCGATCAGGCGCTGGGCCTGACCACGAGCTTCCGGTACCACGCCGTTGGCGTAGGTTTCCGCCTGGTTCTTCTCACGCTGCTCGTCTTCACGGGCACGAATCACGTCATCGAACGCTTCCTGCACTTCACGCGGCGCCGCAGCGCTCTGCAGGTTCACCTGGGTCACGGTGATACCGGTGCGATAGGTGTCGAGGAAACGCTGCAGACGCTCACGCACATCGCCAGCCATCTGCTCACGACCTTCGGTCAGCACCTGGTCCATCTCGGTGGAGCCCACCACGTGGCGCACAGCGCTATCGGTGGCATGCTGCAGGCTGGTTTCAGGCATGTCGACGTTGAGTACGAAGTCCTGCAGGTTGCTGATCTTGTACTGAACGGTCAGTGGTACTTCGATGATGTTCTCGTCTTCGGTCAACATCTGTCCCTGCTTGCTGTAAGCACGCTCGCGGGTGACGTTTTCCTGAAACTTGCGATCGATCGGCGGGAAGTAGATGTTCAGGCCCGGCCCGACCGTCTCGTGGTACTTGCCGAAACGCAGCACGACGGCCTGCTCCTGCTCGTCCACCACGTAAATGGCGTTGTAGAGCCAAAAGGCGCCGACCACGGCCAGCGCAACGAACAGCAGGCCGAAACCGCCGCCCTTGCCGCTATTGGAGCCGCTACCATCACTGCCGCGTTTCTTGCCACCGAACAACCCATTGAGGTTGTCCTGCAGCTTGCGGAAGGCTTCGTCAAGATCCGGTGGTCCCTTGCGGTCGCCGCCGCCACCGCCGCCGTTACCACGACGGCCGCCGCCACCCCAGGGATCCTGATTATTCGAGTTGCCACCCGGCTCATTCCAAGCCATAGCGCTCTCCATACTGATAAAGCAAAGACGCGCCAACGGCGCGCCCACCAATGCTACAGAATGCCTGCTTCCAGCGGCAAAATCACCGTTGCGGGCTTTATTGCAAAGTGTGTTGCTCGATGAACTCGAGTGGCTGCAGGCCTTCGCGGCTTACCAGACGGTTGAGCTCGACCCGCGGAATGCGCACCTGCAACAGGCTGCTGCCGTCCTCCGTGTAGGACTCCTGCAATACGGCACCCAGTTCAAAGAATTGCGCCCGCAAGCGCGCCAGGCGCTGCGGCAACTGCAGCGTGGCGACGAACAGGTCGTCACCGAGCAGCTCGGCAACCGCCTGTTTGAGCAGGGGCAAGCCACGACCATCGCGCGCCGACAACCAGACTCGCTCGGGGCGTCCATCGGCATTGCGCTGAATCTGCGGTTCTACGCCTTCGAGCAGGTCGAGCTTGTTGTAGACCTCGAGCACCGGCAGATCCTGAGCGCCGATTTCGCCAAGCACCTCGAGCACCTGTTCGATCTGTGCGTCACGCTCCGGCTCGTGGGAGTCGATCACGTGCAGCAGCAGGTCAGAATTGCTCGATTCCTCGAGGGTGGCACGAAACGCCTCGACCAGCTTGTGCGGCAGGTGACGGATGAACCCCACGGTGTCGGCCAATACCACCGGCCCCAGGTCGTCCAGCTGCAGACGGCGCAAGGTCGGATCGAGGGTGGCGAACAGTTGATCCGCCGCATAGACCTCGGATTCGGTCAGGGCATTGAACAACGTGGATTTGCCGGCGTTGGTGTAGCCGACCAGCGACACGGACGGGATATCCGCACGCTTTCGACCACGGCGCGCCTGCTCACGCTGGCTACGCACCTTTTCCAGCTTCTGCTTGATCTGGCGAATGCGCACGCGCAACAGGCGGCGATCGGTTTCCAGCTGGGTTTCACCCGGCCCGCGCAGACCGATACCGCCTTTCTGCCGTTCGAGGTGAGTCCAGCCACGCACCAGGCGCGTGCTCATGTGATCGAGCTGAGCCAGCTCGACCTGCAACTTGCCTTCGTGAGTACGGGCGCGCTGGGCGAAGATATCGAGAATCAGCCCGGTACGATCCAGGACGCGACACTCGAACATGCGCTCGAGGTTACGCTCCTGACTGGGCGTGAGGACGTGATTGAAAATGACCAGGTCGGCCTCGTGAGCCTTGACCTGGTCACGCAGCTCTTCCACCTTGCCGCTGCCGATGAGGAATTTCGCCGTGGGCCGGCTATTGGGCACACTGAAAAACGCCACGGTATCGGCACCGGCGGAAAGTGCCAGCTCCTGAAACTCCTGGGGATCCTCGCTCGCCTCGGTGTTCTGGCTATCCAGATGAACCAGGATGGCCCGTTCACCTCCTTCATGGCGCTCGAAGAACAATGCGACCCCCTGGTTTAGACGTTGCCGGGCTCGGATTCAGCCTGATCGGACTCGGACGCGCTTGGCAGGCGAACCGGACGGCTCGGCACTACAGTGGAGATCGCGTGCTTGTAGACCATCTGGCTGACGGTGTTCTTCAGCAGGATGACGAACTGGTCGAAGGATTCGATCTGGCCCTGCAACTTGATGCCGTTGACCAGGTAGATGGAAACCGGGACGCGCTCCTTACGCAGGGTATTGAGGTAAGGGTCTTGTAGCGAATGCCCTTTTGACATGTGCCGCACTCCTAAATGAATCGATAATTGAATAGTTTTTGAACGATTTGCTAAGCCTGTGAACGGCTTTGGCACGCCTTTCCCCTAGGATAGACGGCCCGCGGCAAGGTCTCAGCTCAATATGGAGACCGTCGCCATGTATTTCAAGGCACGTGGCAGATTGTCGCAATCGAGACTATCGAGCCAGTGCACATTTTCCCAACTGCGCAGCCAGGTGAATTGCCGCTTGGCCAACTGGCGAGTGGCGATGATGCCGCGCTCGCGCATCTGCGCAGCGTTGAGTCGCCCCTCCAGATGATCCCACACTTGCCGGTACCCCACCGCCCTAATAGACGGCATTTCGCCATGCAAGTCACCTCGCCGATGCAGGCGTTCGACCTCGGCGACGAAGCCCTGTTCCAGCATCAGATCAAAACGTTTGGCAATTCGCTCGTGGAGAACCTGCCGCTGCGCCGGCGCTATCGCCAATTGCACGACAGTATAGGGCAAGCTGCCGTCCTGAGAGGCCGTTTCGCTCTGCTGCACACGCAATTGCGTCATGGTCACGCCACTGACCCGAAACACCTCCAGGGCCCGAACCAGACGCTGGGGATCATTCGGGTGGATGCGCGCAGCCGACTGCGGATCCACCGCCTGCAGTTCGGCGTGCAGCGCCGCCAGGCCGTCGCGCTCGGCGCGCGCTTCGAGCTCGGCGCGTACCTCGGCATCGGCGCCGGGCATATCGGCCAGCCCCTCGAGCAGCGCCTTGTAATACAGCATGGTGCCGCCCACCAGTAGCGGAATACGCCCGCGCGCGGTGATATCCGCCATGGCCGTCAGGGCATCACGGCGGAAATCGGCCGCCGAGTAGGCTTCGGCTGGGTCGCGAATATCCACCAGGTGATGGGGAAAGGCTTCGAGGGTGGCGCGGTCCGGCTTGGCCGTGCCGATGTCCATGCCGCGATAGACCAGCGCCGAATCCACGCTGATCAACTCGCAGGGCAGCACACGTGCCAGGGCCAGGGCCAGGTCGGTCTTGCCGGACGCGGTCGGGCCCATCAGAAAGATGGCGGGAGGAAAGGAGGACATCGGCACGACTCGAATGAACGGCGGCCCATTTTCCGGACAAGGGCCGCATGCTGCAAGCGCGGTGCCGGGTTAGCAGGCCATCGGAAAACCTAGGCGAGGCGGGCAAGACAAGATAAGGCAAAAACGGCCGAAAAAGCGCAGTTTACGCGTTGTAAATAGCTTCTTTGGGCCGGTTTTAACCCTGTATGCCAACGCAGATAGTTTTTCACGATCTGTTACTGGCCACGCAGGAACAACTTATCCAGTTGGTCGAGACTCATCTGCGTCCAGGTCGGCCGACCATGGTTGCACTGGCCACTGCGCTCGGTCTGCTCCATATCACGCAGCAGGGCGTTCATTTCCGGCAGGGTCAGACGGCGGTTCGCGCGCACGGCGCCATGGCAAGCCATGGTCGCCAGCAACTCGTTGAGGTGCGCCTGGATACGGTCGCTGGTGCCGTACTCGAGCAGGTCCGAGAGCACGTCACCGACCAGGCGCGTCGCCTCGGCCTGCTTGAGCAGCGCCGGAATCTGGCGGATCGCCAGGGTTTCCGGCCCCAGGCGCTGCAGCTCGAAGCCGAGCTTCTGGAACCACTGGCCATGCTCTTCGGCGCAATCCGCTTCGCGCTGGCTCACGGCGATGGACTCGGGCACCAGCAGGGGCTGGCCACGCAGGCCTTCACTGGCCATCGCCACCTTGAGGCGCTCGTAGGTGATGCGCTCATGGGCTGCGTGCATGTCCACGACCACCAGCCCGTGAGCACTCTCGGCAAGAATGTAGATGCCCTTGAGCTGGGCGATGGCGTAACCCAGCGGCGGGATATCGCCCTGAGTCTGGGGCAGCGCGGCAGGTGTGCCGCCCATGGCCAGCGGCGCGTAGAACTCGCGATACACGCCCTGCGCCTCGGCGGCCGGCAGCTGGGACTCACTGCGCGGCGCCTGGTAACCGGCGCCCGGCGACCGCCAGACGGATTCCGCCGGGCGCTCCAGCACACTGGCGGAAAGGCCCATCTCGCCCTGGGGGCCGAACTCGCCAGCAGCCAGGCCGGTAGGCCGCAGCACCGTCTCGGCGGCAGCCGGGGTGGCCAGTTGGTCCTCGGGACGTACCTCACCAAGCGCGCGATGCAGGGTGCCATACAGGAAGTCATGCACCGTGCGCCCCTCGCGGAAGCGCACTTCATGCTTGGTCGGGTGCACGTTGACGTCGACGGCGGTCGGGTCGATTTCCAGGAACAGCACGAAGGTCGGGTGGCGACCGTTGAACAGCACGTCGCGATACGCCTGGCGTACCGCGTGGGCGACCAGTTTGTCGCGCACCATGCGGCCGTTCACGTAGAAATACTGCAGATCCGCCTGGCTGCGCGAGAAGGTCGGCAAGCCCACCCAGCCCCACAGGTGCAGACCGTTGCGCTCAATATCGATCGGCAGCGCCTGCTCCAGAAACCCGGCACTGCACACGGAGGCGACACGCCGGGCGCGACTGACGTCATCGTTGGCTTCGTGCAGGGTCAGCACGCTCTTACCGTTGTGACGCAGATGAAAGGCCACGTCGAAACGCGCCAGCGCCAGGCGCCTGATGACTTCCTGCAGGTGGTCGAATTCGGTCTTCTCGGCCTTGAGGAACTTGCGTCGCGCCGGCGTATTGAAGAACAGGTCGCGTACTTCCACCGAAGTGCCGACCGGGTGAGCAGCCGGCTGCACGCGCGGCTGCATGTCGCGGCCTTCGGTTTCAACCTGCCAGGCCTGCTCGGCATCGGCGGTGCGCGAGGTCAGCGTCAACCGGGCCACCGAACTGATCGATGCCAACGCCTCACCCCTGAAGCCCATGCTCATCACCTGCTCGAGGTCTTCGAGCTCGCGAATCTTGCTGGTGGCGTGGCGCGCCAGGGCCAGAGGCAGGTCATCGGCGGCAATGCCGCGGCCGTCGTCACGCACGCGTAGGAGCTTTACGCCGCCTTGCTCGACATCCACCTCGATACGTTTGGCGCCGGAGTCCAGGCTGTTCTCCAGCAACTCCTTGGCCACCGAGGCCGGGCGCTCGACCACCTCACCGGCGGCAATCTGGTTCGCCAGCCGCGGGCTGAGCAGCTGGATACGTGCCATTTCACTCATGGCTGGGCAGCCAGCGAGGTCGCCGGGATGTGCAGCGTCTGGCCGACCTTGATGACATCGGACTTCAGCGAATTGGCAGTACGCAGGCCGGCCAGGCTGACCTGGTAGCGCTGGGCGATCAGCGCCAGGCTTTCTCCGGAGGCGACCCGGTGCTCGCGTGGCCCCTGGGCAATCTTGCCATTGTCACGCAGCCAGGCGATGTAAGTGCCGGGCGGCGGGTTCTGCTCGAAGAACTGCTTCACGCCGGTGACGATGGAGCGTGACAGGCTCTGCTGATGGCTGGCCGAATGCAGCTTGCGCGCTTCGCTGGGGTTGGAGATGAAGCCGGTCTCCACCAGGATCGAAGGAATGTCCGGCGACTTCAGCACCATGAAGCCGGCCTGTTCGACGCGACGCTTGTGCAACGGCGTGACCTGGCCCATCTGGCCGAGCACCTTTTGCCCAACGTTGAGGCTGGAGGACAGCGAGGCGGTCATCGACAGGTCGAGCAGTACGCCGGCGAGCATGCGATCCTTGTCTTCGAGGCTGACATTGCCGGCACCGCCGATCAGGTCGGACTGGTTCTCGGCATCCGCCAGCCAGCGCGCGGTTTCCGAGGTGGCACCGCGGTCGGACAACGCATACACCGAGGCGCCGAAGGCCGCTGCTCGCGGCGCGGCATCGGCGTGAATGGAGACGAACAGATCGGCGCCCTTTTTACGGGCGATCTCGGTGCGCTTGCGCAGCGGGATGAAATAGTCGCCGGTACGCACCAGTTCGCCGCGGAAGCCCTTCTGGGCGTTGATCTGGCGCTGCAGCTCCTTGGCGATGGACAGGGTCACGTTCTTCTCGAACTGGCCCTTGGTCGGGCCCAGCGCGCCAGGGTCCTCGCCGCCATGGCCGGCGTCGATGGCGATCACGATATCGCGCTTGCCGCCGGGCACTGGCGCCAGCTTGGGCGGCGCCTGGGTCGGCGTGACCGGCACGGGCGGCGCACTGGCAGTGGTGGTGGACGGCAGGCTGGGCGCCGCATCCGAAGCCTGATCGAACAGATCGACGACCAGGCGATTGCCATACTGCTGGTTGGGCGCCAGGGTGAAGCTCTTGGGCGTGACCTGGGCCGACAGGTCGATGACCACGCGCAGGTCATCCGGTGTGCGCTGCGCCGAGCGCACGGCAGTAATCGGCGTGTTGCTCAGGGCGAGTTTGTCCAACGGGGTGACCAGTTTGGCACCGCTGATATCGATGACGATGCGATCCGGAGCCGTCAGGGTAAACACGCTGTGCTGCACCGGACCGGAGAGGTCGAAGACCAGCCGCGTGTTGTCCGGTGCGCGCCACAGACGAACGCTGCGCACATCCGACGCGGCCCACACGTCGGCAGCCATGACCGCCAACATCAGCCCGACCGCGATCATTCGCGCGCCTATGCGCATACCCGCCCCCACTCTATCGTTCATGCTCCGGGTGCCAAAGCGGCACACCAGTGTTCACCCTTCGCACTATGACTGCGAAGCAGCAGCGACCGACCACCCGCTCGCGGGCTAATGGTAATGTCAAGGTCGGCCTTTGGCAAAACGCCGGTACCGCGCTGGGGCCACTCGATCAGGCACAGGGCGTCACCTTCGAAGTAATCGCGGATGCCGAGAAACTCCAGCTCCTCAGGATCGACCAGACGATAGAGGTCGAAATGAAAGGCCCGGACTTCACCGATCTCGTAGGGCTCGACCAGGGTGAAGGTGGGGCTCTTCACCGCACCGCGGTGCCCGAAGCCTTGCAGGATGCCGCGTGACAGCGTGGTCTTGCCAGCGCCCAGATCGCCTTCCAGGTAAATCACACCACGCCCGCCAGTGGCAGCGGCAATGCGCGCGCCGAGCGCCAGCATGGCGCCTTCATCGGCGGCGAACAGTTCTATTTCCGACAAGCGGCTCGCTCCTGTAACAAATGGCGGATAGCGTCGCACAGATCGCTGGCCGCCAGACCATTTCCTTTATTTGCCAAATATTCACCCGCCCGGGCGTGCACCCACACGCCAAGGCTGGCCGCCTCCCACGGGTTGCAGCCCTGGGCGATCAAGGCGCCGATCAAGCCGGCCAGCACATCGCCGAAGCCGGCGCCGGCCATCACCGGGTCGCCATGATCACAGACCAACAGGCGACCTGCCGCATCGGCGATCAGGGTACCGGCACCTTTGAGCACACAAATCACCTGATAACGTGCAGCCAGCGCCCTGGCCGCAGCCGGGCGATCCGCCTGCAGCGCCGCCGTGGAGATGCCCAGCAGGCGCGCGGCCTCGCCAGGGTGCGGGGTGACCACACTGCCAGGCGCGATACGCGCGGTGCCCGCCGCCAACAGATTGAGCGCATCGGCATCCCACACCTGAGCACCTCCGGCGGCGACCGCTGCCGACAACAGGCTGCGACCCCATGCGCCCTGGCCGAGCCCGGGCCCGACGACCCAGACCGAAATCTTGTCGGCCAGCCCCTGCAGCTGATTCGCCGAGGCGATGGCCAGGCTCATGACCTCGGGCAGGCGTGCCTGCGCAGCACCGATGTGCTCCCCTCGGGTCGCCAGCGACACCATGCCAGCTCCACTGCGCAGGGCGCTCTGCGCCGACAGCAACGCCGCGCCGCCAGTGCCCTGATCGCCACCGACCACCAGCAGGTGGCCAAGCTGGCCTTTATGGGTGTTCGGTTGGCGGGCGGGCACGCTGGGCAGAAGCGGGTCAGCCAGGCGCTTCGCTACGCCAGACTGGCTCGCCACGATTTCCTCATCAGCCTGCAAGTCATCGAACGCCAGGCGCCCGACATGATCGAGCGCCTGCCCCACAAACAGCCCGATCTTCAGGCCGATCAGGGTCACGGTAAGCTGCGCGGCCACCGCGACGCCCAGTACCTGACCGCTGTCGGCGCAGATGCCGGAAGGAATGTCAGCGGCCAGCACGGGCTGGCCGCTGCGGTTGATCCAGTCGATGGCCGCGGCATAAGGTTCGCGTACCTCGCCGGCCAGGCCGGTGCCGAGCAACGCGTCGACCAGCACGCCCCGAGGCTCGGAGTCCGCCTGCCAGTCGAGTATCTCGACACCGGCAGCACGGGCCTCGTCACGGGCCAGCGCCGCATCACCCTGCAAACGTCGTGGTTCGCTGACGGCCAGCACCCGTACCTGCCAGCCGGCGCGCTGGGCCAGCGCCGCGACCAGATAGCCATCACCCGCATTGTTGCCGTGCCCGGCCAGCACGGTCACCGCGCCAGCGTCAGGCCACTCGCGGCGCAGTGCCCACCAGATAGCATGGGCCGCGCGCTGCATCAGCTCGAAACCTGGCGTGCCGGCAGCGATCAGCGCCGCATCCAGTGCCCGCACCTGAGCGGCGCTGTAGAGCGCGATGGGAAGATCGTCTGATGAATGCCGCATGCCTGAGCTCCGATGTCTGGCAGAATTATACGCCGCCTACTGCAGATTCCCGCCCAGCATGACCGACGCCACCCCCGACCTCGCCAGCCTCGCCCAGTCCATCAAGGACTGGGGGCGTGAACTGGGTTTCCAGCAGGTGGGCATCAGCGGCCTGGAGCTGGGCGAGCACGAGGCACACCTGCAGCGCTGGCTGGATGCCGGCTACGGGGGCGAGATGGACTATATGGCCGCACATGGCCGCAAACGTTCACATCCAGACGAACTGGTGCCCGGCACCCTGCGCGTGGTGTCGCTGCGCATGGACTACCTGCCCGGCGACACGCAAATGGCCCAGCGCCTGCAGGAGCGGGAAAAAGCCTACGTGTCGCGCTACGCCCTGGGCCGCGACTACCACAAGCTGATTCGCAAACGTCTGCAGCAGCTGGCCGAGCGTATCCAGCAGGCCATCGGCCCCTTTGGCTACCGCGCCTTCGTCGACAGCGCGCCGGTACTGGAGAAAGCCATCGCCGAACAATCCGGTCTCGGCTGGATCGGCAAGAACACCCTGGTGCTCAATCGCAAGGCGGGCAGTTACTTCTTTCTGGGCGAGCTGTTCGTCGACATCCCGCTGCCCGAAGACGCGCCCCATGGCAGCGAGCATTGCGGGCGTTGCAGCGCCTGTCTGGACATCTGCCCGACGGCCGCCTTCGTCGGGCCCTACGTGCTCGATGCGCGGCGCTGCATTTCCTACCTGACCATCGAGCTCAAGGGGCCGATTCC
Source organism: Pseudomonas sp. PA15(2017) (assembly GCF_001945395.1). Taxonomy (GTDB): domain Bacteria; phylum Pseudomonadota; class Gammaproteobacteria; order Pseudomonadales; family Pseudomonadaceae; genus Aquipseudomonas. The sequence continues at coordinate 170,436 of NZ_MSXV01000055.1, forward strand.
GCAAGAGCTGCGCGCGCCCATCGGTAACCGCGTGTTCGGCTGCGACGACTGCCAGATGGTCTGCCCCTGGAACCGCTTCGCCAAACCTACCGAACAGGGCGATTTCCAGCCACGGCACAGCCTCGACAATGCCGAACTGGCCGAGCTGTTTCGCTGGAGCGAGGAGGAATTTCTCAGCCGCACCGAAGGCTCACCGTTGCGCCGCGCCGGCTATGAGCGCTGGCTGCGCAACCTGGCCGTCGGCCTGGGCAACGCACCGTCGAGCATTCCGGTGCTGGAAGCGCTGGAGGCGCGCCGCGAGCACCCATCGGAGCTGGTGCGCGAGCATGTGCAGTGGGCGCTGGAGCAGCACGCCCAGCGCCAGGGGTGATCAGACCTTGAGCAGGTGCTGACGGTAGTACTTGAGTTCGGCGATGGACTCGCGAATGTCGTCCAGCGCCTGGTGCGTACCGGTTTTCACGAAACCTTCCTTGACCCCTGGCGCCCAGCGCTCGGCAAGAATCTTCAGGGTCGACACATCCAGATAGCGATAGTGGAAGTAGGCTTCCAGCGCTGGCATGTACTTGTAGAGAAAGCGACGATCCTGACCAATGCTGTTGCCGCAGATCGGCGACTTGCCTTTCGGCACCCACTTTTCCAGGAAGGCGATGGTTTGCGCCTCGGCTTCGGCCTGGCTGACCTTGCTGTCGCGCACGCGCTGGGTCAGGCCGCTCTCGCCGTGGGTGCGCGTGTTCCACTCGTCCATCGCCGCGAGGCGCTCGTCGCTCTGCTGCACGGCGATCACCGGGCCTTCGGCCAGCACGTTGAGCTCGGTATCGGTGACGATGGTCGCCATCTCGATGATGACGTCCGTTTCGGGATCGAGACCGGTCATTTCCAGGTCGATCCAGATCAGATTCTGTGGGTTCTGCATGCTGCGCTCCTCTTTGGGTTCGTCATTCTAGCCAATCTCCCAGAGCAGCAGGCGTGAATCGCGCCAGTCCTCGAGTTCGACCACGCGCTGCGGCGCCACGCCGGGAATCTCGAAGGTGTTGCTGATCAGCCAGGCGCCTGTCGGCAGTTCGGCATGGGCCTTGTCCCACAGCGCGGGCATCGGCGCAGGTGATAGAAAGCAGTAGGCGACGTCGATGGCGCTCAGGTTCGCACGCCAAAGATTCTGATAACGAATCCGGCAGTTGCGCTGGCCGAGGCAGCGCAGCCAGGCAATGGCGAAGGATAGCGGCGCGGTTTCCACGCCGGTGAACTGCGCCTGGGGAAAACGCCGCGCCAGCCACAGCAAGGTGCCGGCCGGGCCGCAGCCCAGGTCGACGAAGCCGAATCGCTCGCCGCGGCCCTCGAGCAGGCGGGCCAGTTCATGTCGGGTACTGGCGCCGGTCAGGTAAAGCGGCACGCGCTCGCCGACGCTGTTCCAGTTGAGCAACAACAACAGCAGGAAGCCGAGCAAAAACAGCCAGGACGGCAAAGGCGCACCACTGGCCAACAGCAACCCCGGCACGAACAGCAGATTCAGCCACCCCCACCAGCGCGACAGGCCGAGCCAGCGAGCCAGACAGGCGCAGAGCAGGCCATGCAGCAAACCGGCGGCCAACGGGCTGGCGCGCAGGTCGAACAGCCGGGCAGCAGCAATGATCGCCACGCCCATGGCCAAGGTAATCACCAACTGAATCAGCAGGGCCATAAGGGCCGGGTAACGCTCACCCAGGCGGTGCAGCGCGCGGTAGGAAGCAGCCATGCCGACGGGGCTCACAGAAGAACGGTCGACCAGTCTAGCGCCGGCCTCGACAAATTGCCGCCCCATCAGGCGTGCTAGAATCGCGACCACTTCAAGCGCAGCACGACTCGGAAGCCCCATGGCCAAACGCCAACTCAACCGCCGGCAAAACTGGCGTATCGAAAAGATCCAGGGCGAGCGCGCCGCACGCGCCGCCAAGCGCGAATCCCGCGTGATGGAAACCTTGGAAGGCGGCGATCTGGGCCCGGAGCAGACCGGCTTGGTGATCGCCCACTTCGGCGTGCAGGTGGAAGTCGAAGCCACCGACGGCGAACTGAGCGGCCAGGTATTCCGCTGCCACCTGCGCGCCAACCTGCCGACGCTGGTCACTGGCGACCGCGTGGTGTGGCGGCCGGGCAACCAGGGCATCGGCGTGATCGTCGCCCAGCTGCCGCGCGACACCGAGCTGTGCCGCCCGGACACCCGCGGCCAGCTGAAGCCGGTGGCGGCCAACGTCGACCTGATCGTCATCGTTTTTGCGCCGCTGCCGGAACCGCACGCCAACCTGATCGACCGCTACCTGGTCGCCGCCGAACATGCCGGCATTCGCCCACTGCTGCTGCTCAACAAGGCCGACCTGATCGATGCACAGAACGAAACCGCGCTGAACGCGCTGCTCGGCGTCTATCGCCAGTTGGGTTATCCATTACTGGAAGTCTCGGCGCTGGAGGGCGATGGCATGGAGCAGCTCAAGAGGCAGCTCGACGGCAACATCAGCGTCTTCGTGGGACAGTCGGGCGTCGGCAAGTCGTCGCTGGTCAACAGCCTGCTGCCGGGCGTCGACACCCGCGTCGGCGCGCTGTCGGAACTGACCGGCAAGGGCACCCACACCACTACCACCGCACGGCTGTTCCATTTTCCCGGCGGCGGTCAGTTGATCGACTCGCCGGGCATTCGCGAATTCGGCCTCGGCCATGTCAGCCGCGACGATGTGGAAGCGGGCTTCATCGAATTCGCCGACCTGCTCGGTCACTGCCGCTTCCGCGACTGCAAGCATGACCGCGAACCCGGCTGCGCCTTGCTCAAGGCGCTCGAAGAAGGGCGTATCCAGCCGCAGCGGATGAACAGCTATCGGCACATTCTGGCCAGCCTGCCAGAGCCGGAGTATTGAGCGCCCGGCACGCCGGGGTGCCAGCCGATCACTCGGTCGGCTGATCCATCTTCAGCGTGCCGTCCTCGAAGATATTCAGCTTCTCGCGCACCTGATCATTGGAAAGCGGCTCGGCAGCAGGCGCCGCCCCTGAGCCTGCGTCAGTACCACCGAAAGGCGAACCCGGCGCGGGGTCCGGCGCCAGCGCGCCACCGCCCTGCTCGCCCTCGATGTCGCGCTGCGCTTTCTTGGTCAGTACCACGATATCGATGCGGCGGTTCACCGGGTTGAACGGATCGTCGCGATCGAACAGCGCCGACGAGGCATAGCCGACCACCCGTGCCACCTGGGCATCGTCGTAGCCCGCCGCGATCAGCACGCGCCGCGCCGCATTGGCGCGGTTGGCTGACAACTCCCAGTTGCCGAAACCACCGGCGCCGGCGAACGGCTTGGCATCGGTATGGCCGCTGATGCTGATCTTGTTGGGTACCGCCTTGATGGTGTCGGTGAGGGCGAACAGGATGTCCTCGAAGTACGGCTGCAACTGCGCACTGCCGAGGGCGAACATCGGCCGGTTCTCGGCATCGACGATCTGGATGCGCAGGCCGTCCTGGGTGATCTCGAAGAGGATCTGATCTTTGAAGCGCTGCAATTGCGGGTCCTGCTCGACCTTGGTCTGCAACTCCTGCAACAGCAGTTCCAGGCGCTCGCGCTCGACTTCTTCGGCCTTGGCCTCGGCTTGCTCGGCATCCAGTTCGGCGGGGTCCTTCGGGTCAGTGTCCGCTTCGTCGCCCGGCGACTCCTGGGGCTGCTCGTTGAGGGTGCGGTCCGGCGACGGCGTCGGCGAGCCACCGAGGTCGATCACGTAGGGGCTGGCGCTCTCGGAGAAACCAATGGGGTCCTTGAAATAGCCGGAGATCAGTTTCTTCTGCTCGGGGGTGGCCGAGGACATCAGCCACATCACCATGAAGAAGGCCATCATCGCCGTGGCGAAGTCGGCGAAGGCGATCTTCCAGGCACCACCGTGGTGGCCGCCGGCAACCTTCTTGACCCGCTTGACGATGATCGGCTGGTTGTTTTCCATGGTGTTTAATTTCCGCGCATGGCCTGCTCAAGCTCGCTGAAGCTCGGGCGGTGCGCCGGGTACAGGGTCTTGCGCGAGAACTCGACGGCCAGCGATGGCGGCATGCCCGACGCCGAGGCGACCAGCCCGGCCTTGATGGCCTCGTAGACGTTCAGCTCTTCCTTGGCGTCGTGTTCGAGCGCAGCGGAGAGCGGGCCGAAGAAACCGTAGGAGGCGAGAATACCGAGGAAGGTGCCGACCAGTGCGGTACCGACCTTCTCGCCGATCTGCGCGTTGTCCGCCTCGGCCAGAATCGACATGGTGATCACGATCCCCAGTACCGCGGCGACGATACCCATCGCCGGCATGCCGTCGGCGATCTTCGCCACGGCGTGAGCCGGATGATCGAGTTCCTCCTTGAGGCCGACCAGCTCCATGTCGAACAGGCCTTCGAGCTCGTGGGGCGCCATGTTGCCGGAGGACATGATGCGCAGGTAATCGCAGATGAACGCGACCATGCGCTCGTCGCCCAGCACCGCCGAGTACTTGCTGAAGATCGGGCTGGCGGCCGGATCTTCGAGGTCGGCCTCGATGGCCATCATGCCTTCGCGGCGCGCCTTGTTGAGGATTTCATAGAGCAGGCGCAGCACTTCCAGGTAATAGTCGTGGGTGAAGCGCGATTTGAACATCTTCAAGGATTTCTTGAAGACGGTCATGAACATGCTGCCTGGGTTGGCCTGCAGGAAGGCGCCCAGCGCCGCACCGCCGATGATCAGCACTTCAAAGGGATGCACCAGGGCCATGAGATGGCCACCCGACGCGACGAAGCCGCCGAAGACGCAAGCGAATACAACGATGATGCCGATGATTTTGGCCATAGAAAGAAACTTGAGCAGGTGAAAAGAAAGGGCGACCGCGCGAATCCCCTTCTACTTATCGGAAGAGATGCGCCAGACTATAGTCAGTTAAGTCTAAAAAAAGCCATTTTGGCACAGCCCCATGGTCGCAAGCACGCCGTTACCGCGCACTCTCGACGCCTGGCTCAAGCAGCTGGACGGTCAGGTATTGCCCATCGCAGCCGATCATCACCAGCAGGTTCGCCGTGCATTGGCCGACAGCCGCCGCTCGCTGCGCGAAATCGCCGACCTGATGCAGGACAGCCCGGCGCTGGCGCTCAGCGTACTGCGCGAGGCCAACAGCAAGGGCAGCAGCCTGGGTGAAGCGGCGGAGAGCCTGGAGACGGCACTCACCCGCTTGGGCCTCAAGCGCGCCGAAGAGCTGCTCGCGCGCCTGCCAGCGCGGGCACGGGCCGACATCCCGCCGTCGCTTCGGCAGATCCAGCTGATCAGCCAGCACGCGGCCTACCAGGCCAACGGCCTGTTCGCCGCGCGTCTGGCGCGTCTGTGGCAGGAAATCCACTGGGGCAGCCTGCTGTTTCTGGCGCCCGTATGGACCCTGCTGGCCGCCCATCCCCATCTGTTCGAAGCCTGGGAGCAGCGGGTGCTGATAGACAGCGAGCCGGCGGTCAAGGTCGAGCGCGACCTGCTCGGCGTAGCGCTGTTCGACCTGTGTCTGGCGCTGGCCGAGCGCTGGCGCCTGCCGGCCTGGATCCTCCAGGGCTATCGCCTGCTGATCGATGATCGACGCCTGCTCGGCAAGGCGCTGCACATCGCCCGCCGTCACGACGATCCGCTGCATCAGCAGCAGAAACTGGACGCCGACCCGGCGCTGCAGCGCTGGCTCACCCAGCCTGCCAACAGCATCCTGCTCGCCAACGTCATCGCCGTGTCGGCGCACAACGCCTGGAGCGGCAGTCACACCCGGCGCTGGCAACGGCTCAACAGTCTTTACCTGCAACTGCCGCTGGCCGAACTGCAGCAACAGATTCACCAGAATGCGGCACACAGCGCCCGGCAACTGGACACGGTCGGCCTCTGGCACCCTGCCGAGGCCCTGCTGTGGCCATGGAGCGCTCGCCACTTTCAACCGCGCAAACCAGCGCCAACGCCGCAGGTCAGCGATTGGCGACAGCTGTGCACGCGGTTGCTCGCCCAGCCTTCGCCATTCAGCAACGTCCAGCAGCTCACCATCTGCGCCCGCCAGGCCGTGCAGGCCGCCGGTCTGTCGCGGGTGGTGATGCTGCTCGCCGACCGCACTCACACGCGCCTGCAATTGCAGCAACATGCCGGCCTGGCCGCCAGTGCCAGCGGCCTGACTCTCGACCCGGCGCAAAGCCAAGTACTGCGCCGCCTGCTGCAAAAGCCCGCGCAACTGCGCCTCACACCGGCCAACATCGCCCAATTCTCCGCCCTGCTGCCCGGTGATCTGAAGGCCCTGCTGCCCAGCGAGCACTTGCTGATCCGCTCCCTGGCCAGCAACGAACGGGTGGTGATGCTGCTGTTCGCCGACCAGGGCGGCCAGGCAATCAACGACACCATCGTGCAGACCTTCACCAAGACCACGCAGTGCATCGAGCGTGCGCTGGACACCTTCAGCAAACGTAAGCGCTGAGCGCCACCGCTTCACGGTATTCATCTGCGCTACAATCGCCCTCTTAACTCCGCCAACGAGGCCTGTATGACAGCCTTCGACGAACTGCCGCTGGTCATCGAACCGGTGGATCTCGCCACACGACTGCAAGCGCCCGACCTAATTCTGGTCGACCTGAGCAGCCATCAGCGCTACCTGAGCGGGCACATTCCCGGCGCCCGCTTCGTCGACGGCAAACGCACCCAGGCCAGCCCGCCTGCGGCCCCCGGCCTGCTTCCGGAAAAAGCGCAGATCGAGCAGCTATTCAGCCAACTCGGCCATCACCCGCAGGCTACCTACGTCGTGTACGACGACGAGGGCGGCGGCTGGGCCGGACGCTTCATCTGGTTGCTGGATGTCATTGGCCACGGGCGCTATCACTTTCTCAATGGTGGCCTGACGGCCTGGCAAGCCGAAGGCCTGCCGCTCAGCCAGGATGTTCCTGCGCCACAGCACGCGACGGTTTCGCTGACCCTCAGCGATGCGCCTACCGCCAGCGCGGACTACCTGAAATCGCGCCTGGGCGCCGCCGACCTGGCCATCTGGGATGCCCGCTCGGCCGAGGAGTACCGCGGCGAAAAGGTGCAGGCCGCACGGGGTGGCCACATCCCCGGCGCCATCCACTTCGAATGGACCGCGGGCATGGACCCCGCACGTGCCTTGCGCATTCGCCAGGACATCGCCGAGCAGCTCGAACAGCGCGGGCTGAGCGCCGACAAGGAAATCATCACCCACTGCCAGAGCCATCGCCGCTCCGGTTTCACCTACCTGGTCGCCAAGGCCCTGGGCTATCCGCGGGTCAAGGCCTACGCTGGCTCCTGGGGCGAGTGGGGCAACCTGACCGACACACCTGTCGAACGTTGAGTTCGACCTGACTGTCCACTCTCATATGCCCAGCATGCACGGCCGGGCAGCCAAGGAATAAAGATGAAAGAACGCCTGTTTATCCTCAGCCAGCACCTGACTCCGCACCATCTGCTCTCGCGGCTGATCGGCTGCGCCGCGCAGTGCCGCGCTGCCTGGTTCAAGAACCGCCTGATCGGCTGGTTCGCCAAGCAGTATCAGGTCGACATGAGCGAAGCGCAGGTCGAAAACCTCACTGCCTACGAGCACTTCAACGCCTTCTTCACCCGTGCGCTCAAGGAAGGCGCCCGCCCGCTGGACAACCAACCCGGCGCCGTACTCTGCCCTGCCGATGGCGCGATCAGCCAATTGGGCCGCATCGAGCATGGCCGGGTCTTCCAGGCCAAGGGCCACAGCTACAGCGTGACCGAGTTGCTGGGCGGTGACAGTGAGCGTGCTGCGCCCTTCATGGGCGGCGACTTCGCCACCGTGTACCTGTCGCCGAAGGATTACCATCGCGTGCACATGCCGCTGGCCGGCACCCTGCGCGAAATGATCTACGTGCCGGGCCGACTGTTCTCGGTAAACCAGACCACCGCGGAAAACGTACCCGAGCTGTTCGCCCGCAACGAGCGCGTGGTGTGCCTGTTCGATACCGAGCGCGGGCCGATGGCCGTGGTTCTGGTCGGCGCGATGATCGTCGCCTCCATCGAAACCGTGTGGGCCGGGCTGATCACCCCGCCCAAGCGCGAACTGAAGACCACACGTTACGATGAGGCCGCCCGCGCACCGATCAGTCTGGAAAAAGGCGCCGAGCTGGGCCGTTTCAAACTTGGCTCCACGACCATTGTACTGTTCGGCCCAGAGCAGGTGAAATGGGCCGAGGAACTGGGCGCCAACAGCCCGGTGCGCATGGGCCAGCTGCTCGGGCAGTGAGCGGATCCTTCGTCTTGCAGCCTTGGCCTGCGGCGCCGCAAAGGCTGCGACGATAGCAAGATGCTGCTAGAGTCGCTTAAACCTGACCAATCAGTCGTTCGAATGCTGGCGCCGGAGTAACGAAGCTAGATGGATAAACAGAGCCCCCACCTTTTGCTCCGCGTCCCGACGCCGACCAAGCAGGGCCTGACTTTCTGCGACGCCACGCCACGCGACCTGAAACGCTGGATCGCCGGCCTGCCCAAGGCCAACATCGGCGAAACCGCCCGTCAGCTGTATCAGGCGCTGATCGAACTCAACCAGTTATTGACCCCTTCGGACAATCGCATACAGCTGCTCGAGCTGTTGCGCCCGGAAGTGTATTTCGTCTGCCAGCACCTGGAGCGTCACTTCCTCAACCAGGCCATCGTGCTCGATGAGCGCCCGCGCAAGGTCGCCAACCTATGCCAGGCGCTACAGAACCATCTGGCCATCGGTTACAAACTGATCATCTCGCGCCTCGCCGCGCAGCCCAGCCGCGAGCGCAATGCGCTGCTCGGCACTGCGCTGCAACGTGCGGTGCATAGCCTCAATGGCCCGCTGATCCGCACCAGCCAGCTGTATTGCCCGGTGCCCGAAGGCCTCTGGCTGGAGCTGCACCAGCTCTACCTGATCGCCCGTCGTCACGAACTGCACAAGGTGGTGATTCGTGACCCGCTGGCGCGCCACACCCAGGGGCCGAGCGTCGAGCAGGGCTATATCGTCGCCCTGCTGATCGGCTGCTCGCGCTGCAACCAGATGCGCCAGAGTGCCATTGCCCGCCTCGCCGAAGCGCTGGAGGCCTGGAGCACACTGGTCAACCTGCAGCCCGGCGGCCAGCCGAGCAGCATCTTCGCCGTCGCGCCGCAGCTCGATGGCCCGCCCCGCTATACGTCGTTGTTTCAGCCGAGCGAGCTGCAGGGTGCACTGGGCATCGACCCGACCCCGCTGGTCGACGCCATCAAGGATCACCTGGCGTTGCAACCCGAGGAACGCGCCCGCTCGCGCCTGCAGGTGCCCGACGGATTCACCGTGGACATGCTGCAGCACGCCGCCGCGGCCTGGGGTGATATCTCCGAGCGCACCTTTCAGCGCACCCAGGGCACCGGCAGCATGATCCTGTGCATCGGCATGAGCGCGCTCAACTACTACCTGGCCAATGGCCGGGTATTCAGCGAGATCCTCAAGCAGCAGGTCGACACCACCGCCTCGTTCAAACCACGCAGCGGCGAGCCCGATGTATGGGCCAGCGCCCCGGATGCACGCCGCAACGAATGGGAAAACGGCCTCTCCTTCGAGGAAATCGAATACCCCAAACCCGCCAGCGAGCAGGACGCGCCGTCTGGCGCCGGGGAAAGCTTCCCGACCTTCGAGCTGGCCATCGTCAACCACAGCCCCGGCGGCTACTGCCTGTCGTGGCCCAAGGAAGTGCCCAGCCAGCTGCAGGCCGGCGAGATTCTCGGTATTCGCGACAATCCCCAGCAGGGCTGGAGCGTCGCGGTGGTGCGCTGGATCCGCCAGGTACGCGGCGGCGGCACGCAGATGGGCATCGAGCTGATCGCGCCCCATGCACAATCCTGCGGCCTGCAACTGGTGCGCAAGACCGAACAGAACAGCCAGTACCTGCGTGCCCTGCTACTGCCGGAAATCGCCGCCATCTCCCGGCCGGCCACACTGATCACTCCGCGCCTGCCGTTTCAGGAAGGCAGCAAGGTGTTGATCAACATCAACGGCAAGGAGCGCCGCGCGGTGCTCAGCCAGAAACAGGTCAGCACCGGCAGTTTCAGCCAGTTCGAGTACCACGATCTGGAGCATAAAAGCGCGGATCCCGCGACCTCCGTCACAGCCTCCGGCACCCAGCGCCCGGCCGGGGAGGAAGACTTTGACTCACTCTGGAAGTCGCTGTAGATTGCCGGAAACCCTCAATTTCCTGCCCTCTTCTGCTGTTTTATCGCAGATTCGACTTCGCTAATGGCCATCGAAAAGAAAACCATCCGCCTGCTGATTCTCGAAGATTCGCAGAACGAGGCCGAGCGTCTCGTCAGCCTGTTCCGCAATGCTGGTAATGCCACCCGCGTACACCGCCTGATCTCCAGCGAAGACCTGCTCGAAGCCCTCAGGCACAGCTGGGACCTGATGATCTGCTCGCCAGCCAGTGACAGCCTGGAGCCACATGATGCGCTCGCCTGCATCCGCCGTGAGGGCAAGGACATCCCGGTGATCCTGCTGCTGGCCGACAACGAGCCGGACAGCGTCACCGAAGCGCTGATGCTCGGCGCCCAGGACGCCCTGCCCCAGGGCGAAGACGAGCGCCTGGTGCTGGTCGCCCGCCGCGAACTGGTCAACCTCGAGGAACGCCGCGCCCGCCGTGCGGCAGAAGTGGCCCTGCGTGAAGCCGAGAAACGCTGCCAGCTGCTACTCGACAGCTCGGTCGATGCCATCGCCTACGTCCACGACGGCATGCACATCTACGCCAACCGTGCGTATCTGGAACTGTTCGGCTTCGACGACGCCGAGGCGCTCGAAGGCCTGCCGATGATCGACCTGATCGGTGCCAGCGATCAGGCGGCATTCAAGGATTTCCTGAAGAACCATCAGCAGATGGACAACCACGAACTCGGCTGTGCTGGCGTGCGCACCGACGACAGCAACTTCCCGGCGCGCATCACCCTGTCGCCGGCCGCCTACGACGGCGAACCCTGCATTCAGGTGGTGATCCGCGCCGAGACCGCCAACGCCGAACTGGAAGAGAAGTTGCGCGAGATCAGCAGCCTGGATCTGGTCACCGGCCTGTACAACCGCCCCCACTTCCTCGAGCTGATGGACAACGCCGCCCACCACGCCGTGCATGACGAGCAGCCCGCCAGCCTGGCCTATATCCGCGTCGACCGCTATGCCGCGCTGCTCGCCGACATGGGTCTGGGCGCCATCGACCTGCTGCTCACCGACCTCGGCGCCCTGCTGCGTGCCCACTTCCCGAAGGATGCGCAGCTGGCGCGTTTCGGCGACGATGTGTTCGCCGTCCTGCAGACCGGGCTTTCGCCGCAGCAGCAACGCCCGCTGCTCGAAGCGCTGCTGAAGAAAGCCGAAGCCCACCTGTTCGACATCAACGGCCGTACCGCCCAAACCACGCTGTCGATCGGCGTCGCCGGGCTCAATGACACCACGCCTAAGGCCGGGGAAGTCATCGACCGCGCCCAGCGCTGCGCCGATCAACTGGACGAGCCCGGCACCCTCAAGCTGTTCGACCCGGCCGAGGAGCTGGCAGCCGCTGCCAACCGCGGCAGCGTGGTGGCCATGGTGCAGCAGGCGCTGGAGCAGAACAGCTTCCGCCTGCTGTTCCAGCCAGTGATCAGCCTGCGCGGCGACGAGCACGAGCACTACGAAGTATTGCTGCGCCTGCTCAGCCCGTCCGGGCAGGAAGTGCCGCCCGATGAATTCCTGGCCGTGGCCAGGGAGTCGGGAATGGGCGAGAAGATCGACCGCTGGGTGATTCTCAGCTCGATCAAGCTGCTTGCCGACCACCGCGCCAAGGGCCACGCCACGCGCCTGTTCGTGCACCTGTCCAGCGCCAGCCTGCAGGACCCGACGTTGCTGCCGTGGCTCAGCGTCGCGCTGAAAGCCGCACGGCTGCCCTCCGACGCCCTGGTATTCCAGCTCAGCGAGCCGGACGCGATCACCTACCTGAAGCAGGCCAAGGCGCTGGTCCAGGGCCTGAAGGACCTGCACTGCCATATCGCGCTCAGCCAGTTCGGCTGCGCCCTGAACCCGTTCAATACGCTACGCCACCTGCCGGTGGACTTCGTCAAGGTAGATGGCTCTTTCACCAAGGAGCTGAGCGATCCAGCCAATCAGGAAACCCTGAAGACCATGCTGGCCGGCCTGCACAGCCAGGCCAAGCTGACCATCGTGCCGTTCGTGGAGTCGGCCAGCGTGCTGGCCACCCTGTGGCAGGCGGGCACCAACTACATCCAGGGCTACTACCTGCAGGGCCCCAGCCAGTCGATGGACTACAACTTCTCGTCAGACGATTGATCGGCGGGGCAGCCCAAGCGCCCCGCTCTGCCTCAAATACCTTAGAACCTGGTCATAATCGTTCAGCCCAGGTTCGTCGACTTTCGCAGCTCAGCTAAATGACGGGAGCGGCCGGTGAACTGAATACTTGCAGGAGGGCTTCAGCCCCGAGTTCTTTGTTTGCCTTGATAAAAAGCTCGGGGCTAAAGCCCCTCCTACGAACTGCTCTTGCCTTGTAGCTGCCGCTTCATGCGCACCAAGACCGAAAACAGGTGCTTAGCGCTGCTGATCGCGCTCGCGCACACCCAGCAGATACAAAACGCCATCCAGCCCAAGGGTCGAGATCGCCTGCCTGGCCGATTGTTTGACCAGCGGTTTGGCGCGGAACGCCACGCCCAGGCCGGCGATCGCCAGCATCGGCAGGTCATTGGCGCCGTCGCCCACGGCGATGGTCTGCTCCAATTGCAGGCCTTCCTTCTGCGCCAGCTCACGGAGCAGATCCGCCTTGCGCTGGGCGTCGACGATCGGTTCGACGGCGACACCAGTGACCTTGCCATCGACCACTGCCAGCTCGTTGGCGAACACGTAGTCGATGCCCAGCCTGTCCTGCAGTTGCTTGGCGAAGTAGGTGAAGCCGCCGGACAGGATGGCGGTCTTGTAGCCCAGGCGCTTGAGCTCGGCGAACAACCGCTCGGTGCCCTCGGTCAGGCGCAGCGAGGCGCCTATCTCGTCCAGCACGCCGACGTCCAGACCCTTGAGCAACGCCAGGCGCTCCTTGAAGCTGGCGCGGAAATCCAGCTCGCCGCGCATCGCCCGCTCGGTGATGGCCGAAACCTTGTCGCCGATACCGGCGGCCTTGGCCAGTTCGTCAATCACCTCGGCCTCGATCAGCGTCGAGTCCATGTCGAACACCGCCAGGCGGCGGTGGCGACGCTGCAGTGAGTCGACCTGGAAGGCGATATCCATGTTCAGCTCGTCGGCGGCACGCAGGAACTCGGCGCGCAGGCCGGCAGCATCACCCGGCTCGCCGCGCAGGGAGAACTCGATGCAGGCGTTGCCCGGTTGCGCATCCACCGGCACCGGCAGCGACAGCCGCTCGATACGCTCGATGCTCAGGCCCTGCTCGGCAGTCAGTGCGCTGACGCGCTGCAATTGCTCGGCGGTGACCTGGCGGCTCAACAAGGTGACGATGTGGCGCGCACTGCCCTGCCCTTCGACCCAGCGCCGGTAATCGGCTTCGTCGAGCGGGGTGAAATGGGCCTGCTGACCCAGCGCCTGGGCGGCAGCCAACACGGCACTGGACAGCGCCGGCAGCGAGGCCTGATCAGCCACCTCGATCAGGATGCCCAACGACGCGGCGCCGTGTACGGCAGCCTGGGCGATGTCGAGGATGTTCACGCCGGCCTGGGCCAGCACGCCGCTAACGGCTACCGTGAGGCCGGGCCGATCTTCACCGGTAACGTTGATCAGGACGATTTGGCGCAAGGCGTACTCCGGGGCTCGCAGGACTATGAACGGTCTGCCGAACGGCAATGTGCAGCAGGGCCGGTAAAAAAACGCACATTCTAACCATTTCGGCACCCCGCGGGCACGCGCGGCGCTTTGCCCTGTGCGGGTCGCTCGCTATACTGCGCGCCACTTCCAGTCAACGAGAGCCGAGCTCTGTGAACCGGCCCGCCCCCGTAAAGCCCGACAACTTCTTCCTCCTGCTCTTCCGTGCGCTGCGCCAACGTCGCGTGCCGCTGGCATTGCGTATCGTCAGTCACAGCCTGTTGCTGGTGGCCATGGCGCTGGTGATCTATGCCTGGGTGATCGGCATGCAGTTCAAGCAGGCCATGCAGCAGCAAGCCGAAGCGCTGGGCAGCAGCCTGATTACCCAGACGGCTGCCTCGGCCACCGAGCTGCTGGTGTCCAACGACATCCTCAGCCTCAACGTGCTGCTCAACAATCTGGTGAAGAACCCGCTGGTGGCCCACGCGGCCATCTATAGCGTGGATAACCGCATCCTCGCCGAAGCCGGCACGCGCCCGAGCAAAAGCATGCTCGGTGAAACCGAAGGCCTGTATTCGACGCCCATCACCTTCCAGGAGGTGATGGCCGGACAGCTGCGCATCAGCCTGGACATGCAGCAGTTCGAACAGCCGATGACCATCAGCCTGCAGAGCATGGGCATTCTCAGCCTGATTCTGCTGGCCCTGACCCTGTCGCTGAGCCTGCGCCTGGGCCGGCAGATTTCCACGCCATTGATGCAGATGCGCGTATGGCTGCGCGATCCGGACGACTATGCTCCAGGTGGCAACCGCCAGGACGAGATCGGCGATCTGGCGCGCCAGCTACAGGCGCGCCTGGCCCCCGAAAAACCGCCGGAGCCGGAGCCGGAATTCGACGACCTTGATGTGCTGGGCGAGGATTTCCTCGACGACGAGCACGAAGACGACCGCGATGAGCGTGACGAGCGCCCCGCTCCCAGCTTCGCGATGCGTGACCTGCGCGACACTCGCTTCGACAGCGAGGACGACTACGACCCGCCGAGCCGGCGTCGCGACGAGCACGATGACGATGCCTTCGCCGACCTGTACGACGATGAAGACAGCCCGGCCGCGCCTGCACCAACGGCGCCGGCGGCCCCTCGCAAGAGTGCCGTACTGGCCGTTCAGCTGGGCGCCCAGGAACAACTGCGGCACCTGCCGCGCACGCGCCTGATGGAGTTGCTGGAAAGCTATCGCGGCTGCCTGGACAAGGCGGCGACGCTCTACAAGGCCGAACTGCACACTCTCAACGATGGCAGCAGCCTGATGCTGTTCCACCACGAGGCCAGCGGGGACGACTACCTGACCCACGCCATCTGCTGCGGCGAACTGCTGCGTGCTCTCGGCCACGCCCTGCAGATCGAGGTGGCCGACAGCGGTATCACCCTGCACCTGCAACTGGGCCTGACCCTGGGTGAAGACCTGCGGGGCCTGAGTCAGGGCGAGCTGCTACTCAGCGAAACCGCCCAGGATGCCCTGGCGCTGTCGCAGCACAGCCGCAACCTGCTGCTGGTCGAGCGCCGCGTCGGCGAAGATGCCACCCTGCGCCAGCGTGCGCGCATCCGCGCCATCGCCAGCCCCGAGGGTGCCAGCTGCGTCGAGCGCCTGCTCGATCCGTATCCGGCATTGCTGGAGCGGCAAATGGCCAAGCTGCGCGAAGAGCGCTAGCGATTCAGCAGTGGAAATGAGAAAGGCCGGCGTATATGCCGGCCTTTTTTATGCCCATTTGCAGTCGACTTGAGAGAGCGTGGCGTGGGCGTTTTTTCGCGGGCATGGACTAGGCGTCCCCGCCCGCTCCCACGGTTGTTGTATCAACCAGCAATGCCCTTTCCAGGGAGCACCTTTGTAGCCTGGTTTAAGCGCCAACTTACGAACATCCGAGGAAGACGCAGACGCTGAAGCCACGACCTGTGGGAGCGCGCCACGCGCGCGATTTCGCAGGCACGGCTCGCTCTCACAAGTTGCCAGTGAACACGCAGCGCGATCAAAGCTTGGCGATCGACACTTCGGTGGATTTCACGAAGGCGATCACTTCGCTGCCAACGCCCAGTTCCAGCTCGCGCACGGAACGGGTGGTGATCACCGAGGTGACGATGCCGGCGGCGGTCTGCACGTCGATTTCCGACAGCACGTCGCCTTCGACGATTTCCTTGATGGTGCCTTTGAACTGGTTGCGAACGTTGATGGCTTTGATAGTCATGGCTAAGTCTCCTGGGGTTTTAGGCTGCCCACAAAGGGCATGAAGTCAGGGTTAGAGCGCCCAGCGCAGCTGGGTCGGCAGGGGTGAAACCGGATCCGGTTCGGCAGGCAGCGCCGGTATCTGCAGCACGCGGTTGAGCACGTCGGCCTCCAGGGCCGCCAAGTGTGCAGAGCCGCGATTACGTGGACGCGGCAGGTTCACCTCAATGTCGAGACCGATCTCGCCGTCCTCGATGAGGATCACCCGGTCCGCGGTGGCTACCGCTTCGCTGACATCGTGGGTGACCAGTAGTACGTTGAAACCGTGCTTCTGCCACAGGCTTTCGATCAGTTGCTGCATCTCGATGCGGGTCAGCGCGTCGAGAGCGCCAAGGGGTTCGTCGAGCAGCAGCAGGCGGGGTTCGTGAATCAGCGCGCGGGCCAGGGCGACACGTTGTTTCTGGCCGCCGGACAGGGACGCCGGCCACTCGTTGGCGCGATCGGCCAGGCCCACCGCATCGAGCACCTGCTCAGCCTTGGGCCGCCAGTCACCTGTGAGGCCAAGGCCGACGTTGTCGATCACCCGCTTCCAGGGTAGCAGCCGTGCCTCCTGGAACATCAGCCGAGTATCCTCGCGAGCCGCTGCCAGCGGCCCGTTGCCGGCCAGCAGTTCACCACCCGTGGGCGCGTCGAGCCCGGCGAGCAGGCGCAGCAAGGTGCTCTTGCCGCAACCACTGCGCCCCACCACGGCGACGAACTGCCCAGCCGGGATGCGCAGGTCGATATCCCTGAGCACCTGGCGCTCACCGAAGGACTTCTGAATGCCGCGAATGGTCAGCGGCGTGCCTCGCTTGAGGTTGTGTAAAGCGTTCAATGGGGCATTCATTTCGCAGCCGCTCCCTGATAAGCCGGGTGCCAGCGCAACCAGGCACGTTCGAGGCCACGGGCAGCGACGTCGGCCAGCTTGCCGAGCACGGCGTAGAGCAGAATGGCCAGCACCACCACATCGGTCTGCAGGAATTCGCGGGCGTTCATCGCCAGGTAACCGATGCCGCTGCTGGCGGAAATGGTCTCGGCGACGATCAGGGTCAGCCACATCAGGCCGAGCGCGAAGCGTACACCGACCAGGATCGACGGCAGCGCGCCGGGCAGGATCACCTGACGGAACAGCGCGAAGCCAGACAGGCCGTAGCTGCGCGACATCTCCACCAGCGCCGGATCGACGTTGCGGATGCCGTGGTAGGTGTTCAGGTAGATCGGGAAAAGAGTGCCGAGGGCGACCAGGAAAATCTTCGCGCTCTCGTCGATGCCAAACCACAGAATCACCAGGGGAATCAGCGCCAGGTGCGGCACGTTGCGGATCATCTGCACCGAGCTGTCGATCAGCCGCTCGCCCCACTTCGACAAACCGGTGATGAAGCCCAGCGCCAGGCCGATACCACCACCGATGGCGAAACCGACGCCAGCGCGCCAGCCACTGATCGCCAGATGCGTCCAGATTTCGCCGCTGGACAGCAGTTGCCAGCCGGCCTCGAACACCGCGCTGGGCGCCGGCAGAATGCGCGTGGACAACAGCCCCAGCGCTACCGAGCCCTGCCAGGCGACCAGCAGTGCCACGGGCAAGGCCCAGGGCGCCAGGCGTAGGGCCAGGCTGTTGGAAGATGCTTTGCTCATCGCGTACCTCGAAATCATCGCGGGCCGGGCCATCCACGCCCGGCCATGGTTCAGCTGGCCGAAGCCGCCTTGGGCAGAATGTCGTTGGCGACCATTTCACCGAACGGACTCACGTAGTTGGCGCCTTCCGGCAGCGCCGGGCGGTTCACCTGCAGATGGGGGAACAGCAGCTCGGCGACGCGATAAGATTCTTCGAGGTGTGGATAACCGGAGAAGATGAAGGTATCGATGCCCAGCGCGGCGTATTCCTTGACCCGTTCGGCGACCGTCGGACCATCACCGACCAGCGCGGTGCCGGCACCGCCACGCACCAGGCCAACGCCGGCCCAGAGGTTGGGTGACACTTCCAGGTTGTCCTTGCTGCCGCCGTGCAGGGCGGCCATGCGCTGCTGGCCGACCGAATCGAAGCGCGCCAGGGACGCCTGGGCGCGGGCGATGGTGTCGTCGTCGACATGGGCGATCAGTTTGTCAGCGGCCTTCCAGGCCTCTTCATTGGTCTCCCGCACGATCACGTGCAGGCGAATGCCGAAACGCACTTCGCGGCCCTGAGCCTTGGCCTTCTCACGCACCTGGGCGATCTTCTCGGCCACCGCGGCGGGCGGCTCGCCCCAGGTCAGGTACAGCTCGACCTGCTCGGCGGCCAGGTCCTGCGCCGCTTCCGAAGAGCCGCCGAAATACAGCGGCGGGCGTGGTTGCTGAACAGGCGGATAGAGCAGCTTGGCGCCTTTGACCTGAATGTGTTTGCCGTCGTAATCGACTACCTCGCCTTCCAGCACGCGGCGCCAGATGCGGGTGAATTCGACCGAGGCTTCGTAGCGCTCGGCATGGGACAGGTTGAGGCCGTCACCGGCCAGCTCGTCCGGGTCACCGCCGGTTACCAGGTTGAATAGCGCGCGGCCACCGGACAGGCGATCCAGTGTCGCCGCCTGGCGCGCCGCCACGGTCGGGGAAATGATCCCCGGCCGCAGGGCAACGAGGAATTTCAGCCGCTGGGTCACCGGGATCAGCGAGGCGGCGACCAGCCAGGAATCCTCGCAGGATCGCCCGGTGGGGATCAGTACGCCGCCGAAACCCAGGCGGTCGGCGGCCTGGGCAATCTGCTGCAGGTAGCCGTGGTCGACGGCTCGGGCCCCTTGCGAGGTACCGAGATAGTGGCCATCACCGTGGGTGGGCAGGAACCAGAAGATATTGAGGCTCATGGAGTGGTCTCCTTGGAAATCGCGATGCCCCCGCCCTACAGGTAGGGGCGAGGGTTCATTGCTGGGCGACCTTGGTGGCCGGGGCATGCCAGATCACGTCGCTGATGTTCAGCTTTTTGGGAATCAGCTTGAGCGCGGTAAAGGTGTCGGCGATCTTCTGCTGGGCCTCGACCACCTCAGGGGTGATCAGTTGGGCACCGTAGCTCTGGCGCTCCACGGCCAGGCGGGTGATGTCCGCCGACAGACCGAGCAGCGGCGCGACCTGAGCAGTGGCCGCATCGTTATTGGCCTTGACCCACTCGCCGATGGCGCGGATTTCCTCGACCAGCGCCTCGATCACTTCCGGGTGCTTTTCGGCATAGGGGCGGGTCGCCAGGTAGAACTGGTGGTTGCTGACCAGGCCCTTGCCGTCGACCAGAGTGCGCGCCTGCAGCTGCTGTTCGGCGGCGGCCTGGAAGGGATCCCAAATCACCCAGGCATCGACGCTGCCACGCTCGAAGGCGGCGCGGGCATCGGCGGGCGGCAGGTAAACCGGCTGGATATCGCTGTATTTCAGGCCGGCCTCTTCCAGGGCACGCACCAGCAGGTAGTGCACGTTGGAGCCCTTGTTGAGGGCGACCTTCTTGCCCTTGAGTTCGGCGACCGACTGGATCGGCGAATCCTTGGCGACCAGGATGGCTTCGCTGGTCGGTGCTGGCGGCTCGAAGGCCACGTAGAGCAGATCCGCACCCGCGGCCTGGGCGAACACCGGCGGCGTTTCGCCAGTGGTGCCGAAGTCCACCGAGCCGACGTTCAGCCCTTCGAGCAGTTGCGGCCCGCCGGGAAACTCGGTCCATTTGACGTCGATGCCCTTGGCGGCCAGGCGCTTTTCCAGCGCGCCGTTGGCCTTGAGCAGCACCAGGGTGCCGTACTTCTGATAACCGATACGCAATGTCTCGGCCTGGGCTTGGGTGATGGCGCCGAAGGAAATGGCCGCGGCAAACAAGGCGACCAGACTCCGACGCAGGGTGACAGTGCGCATGGCGCTCTCCTCTGCATTGAGTGTGTGGCCACCTGCTGCCTCGTTGACGGGCTAGTAAGGTGGGGCGGCAGCGAACTGCCTGGGATCTGTAGGTTGGCTTGCTTCAGGCGCTCCAGCGCCCACTGAGCAGACGCTCGTTCAACACACCCGGCTCGATGGGCCGGGGTCGGCGATTGAGCGCCTGAATCAAATGTTGCAAGGCGTCGTCCAGACGCTGTTCCAGGGCCGGCGCCAAGTCGCCGCCGTCCTCGGTGTAACTGATCTGGCTGTCATCGGCGAACACGCCGTGCAGCACTTCCTGGGCCTTGAGCGCGGACAGCACCGGCTTCAGGGCGTAATCCACCGCCAGCATGTGCGCGCTGCTGCCACCGGTGGCAACCGGCAGCACCACCTTGTGGTGCAACGCGCGCTCGGGCAGTACGTCGAGCAAGGTCTTCAGGGCACCGGAAAACGACGCTTTGTACACCGGCGTCGCCACCACCAGGCCATCGGCAGCGGCCACATGAGCTTGCAGCCCCTGGATTCGCGGGCTGTCGAAGCGGGCAAAGAGCAAGTCTTCGGCCTCGAAGTCGCGCACCTGATAAGTCACCACTTCGACACCATGGGCCTGCAGCCACTGCCTCGCCTTACCCAGCAACACGTTGGAGCGTGACCTCAGGCTCGGGCTGCCGCCGAGAAAAACCACCAACATGAGACGTCCTTATTTGTTGGGCTGCGGGGTGAGACGCAGGTAAGGCTTCACGGCGCGATAGCCTTTGGGGAAGCGCTGCTTGATCTCGTCCTCGTCCTTGAGCGACGGCACGATCACCACCTCGTCACCGTCCTGCCAGTTGGCGGGCGTGGCCACCTTGTGGCTGTCGGTGAGCTGCAGCGAATCGATCACCCGCAGGATTTCATGGAAGTTGCGCCCGGTGCTCGCCGGGTAGGTGATGGTCAGGCGCACCTTCTTGTTCGGGTCGATGACGAACAGCGAACGCACCGTCAGGGTGTCGTTGGCATTGGGGTGGATCAGGTCGTAGAGCTCGGACACCTTGCGGTCGGCATCGGCGAGGATCGGGAAGTTGACCGCGGTGTTCTGGGTCTCGTTGATGTCGCCGATCCACTTCAGGTGCGAATCGACCGGATCGACGGACAGGGCGATGGCCTTGACGTTGCGCTTGGCGAACTCGTCCTTCAGCTTGGCGGTGAAGCCCAGCTCTGTGGTGCACACCGGGGTGAAGTCGGCCGGGTGGGAAAACAGGATGCCCCACTGGCTGCCCAGCCACTCGTGGAAACGAATGCGGCCTTCACTGGAATCCTGCTCGAAGTCGGGGGCGATGTCGCCCAGGCGAATGCTCATGGGTGTGCTCCTCAGGTGAGTCGTTGCGTGGCGCTCACTATGCTGAGGATCGGAAAATATTAAAAAGAATAAATAATGATTTATTTATAACAAAAAACAAGGACTCGCTCGGCACACGAGCCCCCATCGTTGCGCTCAATCGCGTATTCGCGCCGGGTTGCCGACCACCGTGGCACCCGCTGGCACGTCGCGGGTCACCACGCTGCCCGCACCGATCAGCGCATCGTCGCCCACCGTCACGCCCGGCAGGATCAACGCCCCGGCGCCGATCCAGACGTTGCGGCCAATGGTCACCGGCCGCCCGAACTCCAGGCCGGATTCGCGCTCGGCGGCGTCGCGCGGATGATCGGCGGTGAGGATCTGTACGCCCGGGCCGATCTGCGTCTTGTCGCCGATGCTCACCGCCACCACGTCGAGAATCACGCAGTTGAAGTTGATGAACACGCCATCACCCAGGCTGATGTTGAAGCCGTAATCGCAGTGAAACGGCGAACGCACCACCACGCCCTTGCCGACCGCTGCCAGGCGCTCGCCCAGCACCTGATTGCGCTCGGCCTGCGACAGCCCGAGGTTGCCGTTGTAGCGCGCCAACCAAGCCATGGTCGCGGCGCTTTCGGCTTGCAGTTCCGGGTCACTGGCCAGGTAGAGTTCGCCGGTGAGCATCTTGTGTTTTTCACTGAGCGCCATGGCGGGTTGCCTCCTTACGAATGTCCAGTAAAGAACACGGGGCGCAGGTGAGGTTCCGGCTAACCGGTCGACGGTCTCTACAACGACCCCGGCTCAGAACAGCTCCAATTGCCCGCCGATCAATGCGGTGAAGTCATCGTCCACGAACGGCAGGATGGCGTCGGCCACCGGCTGCAGCTGTTTGCTCAGGTAATGGCCGTAGTCGATGGGTGCGCGGCGCAGCTCCAGCGGTTCCGGGCCAGCGACGCTGATCACGTAGCTGATCCAGCCGCCGCTCTGGTATTGGCGCGGGCGGCCCTGCTCGTCGTTGTGAGCATCGGCCAGACGCGCGGCGCGCACGTGGGGCGGCACGTTGCGCTGGTAGTCGTCGAGGCGCCTGCGCAGGCGTTTGCGGTACACCAGACGCTCTTCGAACTCGCCAGCCAGGGTGCGTTGCACGTAATCGCGCACGTAGTCCCGGTAGGGCTGGCCCTTGAAGATGCGCAGATACAGCTCCTGCTGGAATTGCTGGGCCAGCGGCGACCAGTCGCTGCGCACGGTTTCCAGCCCCTTGAAGACCATGTCCTCGCGGCCATCGGCGCGACGGATCAACCCGGCGTAGCGCTTCTTGCTGCCCTCCTCCATGCCGCGGATGGTGGGCATCAGAAAGCGGCTGAAGTGGGTTTCGAACTGCAACTCCAGGGCGCTCTGCAAGCCGAATTCGTTCGCCAGGTGCTCGCGCCACCAGGCGTTGACGCCCTGCACCAGGCCACGGCCGATACGCTCGGCGTCTGCCTCCGAATGAGCGCGGCGCAGCCAGACGAAGGTGGAGTCGGTGTCGCCGTAGATCACCGTGTGGCCTTCGGCCTCGATCAGCTCGCGGGTACGGCGCATGACCTCATGACCGCGCAGGGTGATGGACGACGCCAGGCGGGTATCGAAGAAGCGGCAGCCGCTGGAGCCGAGCACGCCATAGAAGGCGTTCATGATGATCTTCAGCGCCTGGGACAGCGGTGCGTTGCCGGCGCGCTTGGCCGCCTCACGCCCCTGCCAAACGCGCTCGACGATGGCCGGCAGACAATGCCTGGTACGCGAGAAACGCGCGCCGCGAAACCCCGGAATCGAGTGTTCGTCGTCGGGCTGGCGCAGGCCCTCGACCAGCCCCACCGGGTCGATCAGAAAGGTGCGGATCAGCGATGGATACAGGCTCTTGTAGTCGAGCACCAGCACCGACTCGTAAAGCCCCGGCCGCGAATCCATCACGAAACCGCCGGGGCTGGCCTCCGGTGGGCGCTCGCCCTGATTGGGCGCGACGAAGCCCTGGCGGTGCATCAGCGGCATGTACAGGTGGCTGAACGCCGCCACCGAGCCGCCGCTGCGATCCACCGGCAAACCGGTGACCGTGGCCCGTTCGAGCAGGAAGGTGAGCAGCTCGGTCTTGGCGAAGATGCGCGTGACCAGCTCGCAGTCCTTGAGGTTGTAGCGGGCCAGGGCCGGCTTGTCCTCGGCGAACATGCGGTTGATCTCGTCCATGCGCTGATAGGGGTTGTCGATCGCCTTGCCCTCGCCGAGCAGTTGCTGGGCGACGCTTTCCAGGCTGAAGGACTGGAAGCTCCAGGTCGCCGAACGCAGCGACTCGATGCCATCGATGATCAGCCGGCCCGGCGCGCTGGCGAAGAAATGCTGCTTGGAACCGTGCTCGCGCCAGCTCAGCAATTCGCCGCCACGGCCCAGGCGCAACGGCACCTGCAGGCGCTGGGCATGTTCGTGCAGCACGCGCAGGTCGAATTGCACCACGTTCCAGCCGATGATGGCGTCCGGATCAAAGCGCTCCAGCCAGCCGTTCAGCGCCTCCAGCAGCGCGGCGCGGCTATCCAGATAGTCGAGATCGAAATCGACTTCGGCGTGGCCATTCGGCGGCCCGAGCATGTACACCTGGCGCTGGCCGCAGCCTTCCAGTGCGATGGAATACAGCTCGCCCCGGGCGGTGGTCTCGATATCCAGGGACACCAGTTTGAGCTGCGGGCGGTAGTCCGGCGCTGGCTTGAGCTGCGCGTCAACCAGCACGCCGTCTACCGTCGCGGTGCCACCAAACAGCACCGGGGCAGTGATGAAGCGCTCCATCAGGTAGCGCTCGGGCGGGCGGATATCGGCCTCGTAAACGGCCACACCGCCCTGGCGCAGGGTCTGTTCAAGCTGGAGCAGCGGGCGTTGCTGCCGGCAGTACAGACCGAGCACCGGCCGTTGATGAAAGTCGCGCAGCTGCAACGGGCGTAGTTCGAACTGCTTGTCGCCGGCGATCAGCGCTTCGGCGCGGGCGCGCTGTTCGGCAGGAATGAAGGCCACCGAGGTTTGCGGCGGCAGGCGCACCAGGCGCGGACCGGCGTCGGTCGACAGCCAGAATTCCACCTGGCTGCCGGCCGGCGTGTCGCGCCAGTGCCGGGTCAGGACGAAGCCCTGCTGTAGATCCACCCTGCCACCTCGAATGCTGTTCAGGGTGCGATGGTAACCCGGCGGCGCAACGCCTGCAGAATGGGGTTAAATGGCCGCCAGGTTTTGTACGGAGGCTCGCCATGCCCCTCGATCATCAACAGCTGCAACAGATCACCACCCGCACGCTGGCCCATTACCAGACCGGCGCCGAAGACTTTCGCGAGGGCACCCGCGACCACGACGTCAGCCAGAACATCGCGGCGCTGCTGCGTCATGTGCAGGGCAGCGCGCCATTGAGCATCCTCGACTTCGGCTGTGGCCCGGGTCGGGATCTGCGCGCCTTCAAGGCCCTGGGCCACCAGCCTGTCGGCCTCGACGGCTGCCCCGAATTCGTCGCCATGGCCCGCGCCGAGAGCGGCTGCGAAGTCTGGCAGCAGGACTTTCTGGCCCTGGATCTGCCGGCCGAACGCTTCGACGGCATCTTCGCCAATGCCGTGCTGTTCCATATTCCGAGCCAGGAGCTACCGCGCGTACTAGGCGAGCTGCACGGCAGCCTGAAGCCCGGCGGCGTGCTGTTCAGCTCCAACCCGCGCGGCGATAACCAAGAAGGCTGGAGCGGCGAACGCTACGGCGCCTGGCATGACCTGGCCAGCTGGCGCCGCCTGCTCGACGCCGCCGGTTTCGAGGAACTGGAACATTACTACCGCCCTACCGGCTTGCCCCGTGAGCAGCAACCGTGGCTGGCGAGTGTGTGGCGCAAGCGGGAGATGGTTTGATTCGACGGGCGACGGTTCTGGCCATCCGGAGCCACCACGTGAGAACGAACCATCCGCACGATTTTCGCGCGCGTGGCCCGCTCCCACGGAGATTGGTGATAAGTCTTGGCTCCGTGTGAAGGCACTCGAGGCATTACCGCCCAGGCGCTAGAAGCTGTGATGCCGCGCTTCTGTGGGAGCGGGCCATGCCCGCGATTTCGCGCGCGTGGCGCCGCGCCCACAAAAGCTTTCTGCCAACCGCTCCTACCTTGAAACGTCCTAAATCTCCACCTGCGTCCCCAGCTCGATCACCCGATTCACCGGTAGCCGGAAGAAACCCAGCGAGCTGCCAGCGTTCTTCTGCAGCACAGCGAACAGGCGCTCGCGCCACATGGCCATGCCGATACGTTCGGAGGGAATCACCGTTTCCCGGCTGAGGAAATAGGTGGTCTGCATCGGCGGGCAGTCGATGCCCCTTTCACTCAACTGGGCCAGGGCTTGAGGGATGTCCGGCGCCTCGAGGAAACCGAAGCGCAGGCGCACGCGATAGAAGCCCTGGTCGTAGGCCTCCAGATCGAAGCGTTCGGCCAGCGGCACCCGCGGGCGATCCTCGTAGAGCACGGTGAGCAGCATCACCCGCTCGTGCAGCACCTGGTTGTGCAGCAGGTTGTGCAACAGCGCATGGGGCACCACTTCGACCCGGCTGGTCAGGAACACTGCCGTGCCGGTCACCCGATGGGGCGGTTGCAGGGCAATGCTGGCGATGAAGTCGCGCAGCACCAGGGAATGTTCGTCGAGCCGCTCGAGCACCAGTTGGCGACCGCGTTTCCAGGTGGTCATCAGGCCGAACAGCAGCAGGCCGACGACCATCGGCACCGCTCCGCCGCCGATGATCTTCGGCACGTTGGCGGCGAAGAAGATACCGTCGACCAGCAGGAATACCGCCAGCAGCGGCACGGCCAGCACCTTCGGCCAGCGCCACAGCAGCAGGATCACCGACGACACCAGCAGCGTGGTGCACAGCATGGTGCCGGTCACCGCCACGCCGTAGGCGCCAGCCAGGCCACTGGACGACTGGAAGCCGAGCACCAGCAGCACCACACCGACCAGCAGCATGCTGTTGATCAACGGAATGTAGATCTGCCCCTGCTCGGCGCTGGAGGTGTGCAGGATCTGCATGCGCGGCACGTAGCCAAGCTGGATGGCCTGGCGAGTCACCGAGAAGGCGCCGGTGATCACCGCCTGGGAGGCGATGATGGTGGCCAGCGTCGACAGGCCGATCAGCGGGATCAGCGCCCAGCCCGGTGCCAGCAGGTAGAACGGGTTGCGCACCGCTTCGGGGTCGCCAAGCAGCAGCGCGCCCTGACCGAAGTAATTGAGGATCAGGCACGGGAATGCCAGGAACAGCCAGGCATGCACGATGGGCTTGCGGCCGAAATGGCCGAGATCGGCGTACAGGGCTTCCGCGCCGGTGATGGTCAGCACCACGGCGCCCATCACCGTCAGGCCGAGCAGCGGATTGGCGATGAAGAACTGCAGCGCCCAATAGGGATTGAGCGACAGCAGCACGTCTGGACGCTGCACGATGCCATGCACGCCCAGGGCGCCGAGCACCAGAAACCACACCACCATCACCGGGCCGAACAGGTAACCGATGCGCGCGGTGCCATGGCGTTGCAGCAGAAACAGCGGAATCAGGATCACCAGCGCCAGCGGCACCACCCAGTGGTCGATACCGTCGACCACCAGGCCGACACCTTCGACTGCGGAAAGCACCGAGACCGCCGGCGTGAGCATGCTGTCGCCGTAGAACAGCGCGGCGCCGAACAGGCCGAGCATGATCAGCACGGTACGCAGCAGCGGATAATCGGCGGCCGCCCGTTGCGCCAGGGCGGTGAGCGCCATGATGCCGCCCTCGCCACCGTTGTCGGCACGCAGGATGAACATCACGTACTTGACCGTGACCACCAGGGTCAGCGACCAGAAGATCAGCGACAGGATGCCCAGCACGCTGGCCTGGGACAGGCCGACGCCGTAATGCGGCGAGAAGATTTCCTTGAGGCTGTACAGCGGGCTGGTGCCAATGTCGCCGTAGACGATACCGACGGCGCCGACCAACAGGGCAATGGGCGAGGTACGGGAGGGGGTGCTCACGTTGCAGGTATCCGTGATGAACTCGATTACCCTTAGGTATACGCCGGCTTTACGCGCGCGGCAGCTTTACGTCACGCAGTTTTACGGCTTTTTTACGCGCAGGCGCGCTTCTTTACGCCAACCTTGCACGACGCCATGATCTGCCCACGCCCCGCACCGGAATTGCGCATGCCTACCGCCACCGATCGCCTCACCCGCCGCACGCCAGCGCCGGCACGCGACTACCTGCTGGCCGCCCTCGCCGCCGGGCTAGGCTGCCTGCTGGCGCTGGCCATCTCAAGCTGGCTGGACCTGCCGAACATCTCCCTGGTGTTTCTCGCCGTGGTACTGGTGGTGGCGGTGCGCAGCAGTGTCGGCCCGGCCCTGCTGTGCGCCCTGCTGTCGTTCGCCGCCTACGGGTTCTGCTTTCTGCCACCGACCTGGTCAGTGGTGGTGCAGCGCGAGCAGGACGTGCTGACCCTGATGTTCTTCCTGCTCATCGCTCTGCTGACCGGCAACCTCGCCGCCCGCCAGCGCCAGCAGTTCCGTGACCTGCAGGTGGCCCAGCGGCAGACCGAAAGCCTGCTGGGCTTCGCAGGCAGGCTGTCCAGCGCCCAGGACCAGCGTGACCTGCTGGCCGCCATGCTCAGCCAGCTGGACCTGCCGGCCGAGCGCCTGTGCCTGCTCAGCCGCGACGCCCAGGGCAACTGGTATCAGGCCGACGGCAGCCGGCTGGCGCTCAGCGAGCTGGAGCGCATCAGCGCCGAACACGCCTGGCAGAGCCGCCAGGCGCGCGGTTACGACAGCCACAGCCTGACTCATCCACACTGGTGGTGGTGGCCATTGATGGACAACGATCAGCCACTGGCGCTGCTGGGCATGCGCACCGCCCAAGGCGACCCGCCAGCGGGTGAGCAGCGCCAACTGATCGACGTTCTGCTGCCGCTGCTGGCCCACGCCCTGGCCCGTGTGCAACTGGTCGAGACCCTCGGCCATACGCGCCTGCAACATGAAACCGAGCGCCTGCGCAGCGCCCTGCTCGCCTCGGTGTCCCACGACCTGCGCACGCCGTTGACCGCCATGCGCGGCAATATCGAAACCCTGCAGCTGTTCATCGACAGCCTGGACGCGGCGACCCGCGACGACCTGCTGCAAAGCACCGCCAGCGAAGCCTCGCGCCTGGATCGCTACATCCAGAACCTGCTGGACATGACCCGCCTGGGCCACGGCGGCCTGCACCTGGAGCGCGACTGGGTAGCCGCCAGCGACCTGCTCGCTGCCGCCCTGCAGCGTCTGCAGCCGGTGCTGCAGCACCTGCAGGTGCGTATGGATGTACCCGCCGACCTGCCGCTGCTGTGGGTGCAGGGTGCGCTGATCGAACAGGCGCTGGTCAACGTGCTGGACAACGCCGCGCGCTTCTCGCCGCCCGGCGGCGTCATCGACATCCGCCTGAGCCACGATGGCGAGACGTTCAGCTTCGCCATCGCCGACCAGGGGCCGGGGATCCCCGCCGACGAACAGGCGCAGATCTTCGACCTTTTCTACACCGCAGCCCGAGGCGATCGCGGCGGCCAGGGCACCGGCCTCGGCCTGGCGATCTGCCTGGGCATGCTCAACGCCCACGGCGGCACGGCGCGGGTTGAATCGATGCCCGGCCAGGGCACCACCCTGATCCTGCAACTGCCCCTGCAAGCCCCTGACGAGAACCCGGCATGACTGAAGCGCGCATCCTCCTGGTCGACGACGAAGCGGCGATCCGCAAGTTCCTGCGCATCGGCCTGCAGGCCCAGGGCTACCAGGTACTGGAGGCCGACTGCGGCGAGGCGGCCCTGCGCCTGGCGGCCCTGGAACAACCCGACCTGGTGGTGCTCGACCTCGGCCTGCCCGACCTGGACGGCCAGGAGGTACTGACCCGCCTGCGCGAATGGTCCGCCGTGCCGGTGCTGGTGCTGTCGGTGCGCGCCGGCGAAAAGGACAAGGTGCAGGCCCTGGACAACGGCGCCAACGACTACGTCAGCAAGCCCTTTGGCGTGCAGGAATTTCTCGCCCGGGTGCGCGCCCTGCTGCGCAGCCGGCCAGCGGGCGAAAAGCCCGCCGCAGCCCTCGCCAGCGGCCCGCTGCGGGTCGACTTCGCCTTTCGCCGCGTGACCCTGGATGACCAGGAAATCAGCCTGACGCGCAAGGAATACGCGGTACTCGAAGCCCTCGCCCGTCACCCCGGCATGGTCGTTACCCAGCAGCAACTGCTGCGCGACATCTGGGGCCCGACCCACATCGAGCACAGCCACTACCTGCGTATCGTCATCGCTCATCTGCGCCAGAAGCTCGGTGATGACCCGGCGGCGCCGCGGCTGATCATTACCGAAGCGGGTGTCGGCTACCGGCTGATCGCCTGAGCGCCTGTTCATGATCTTTCAGCCCAGATTCGTCGATTTTGGCAGCTAAGTGGCGGGAGCGGTCGTTATCCGATCCATTGTGGGAGCCGCGACCTCGCGGCGAATCGCTCAGCCACCGCCGAAATAGGCAGTCAGGCTGCAATCGTTTCGCCCCGAGGTCGGGGCTCCCACAGGTTGGTTTGAGTGTCTGCTTCTGCCTTGCAGTTACCGCTTCATGCGCATATCGATCGTGAACAGGCCCCAAGAAACCTGGGCACGCCGACAACTCCACGCGCTCTGTTAGACTCGGGAAACACCCCTTGCCGGAGAACACGATGCCCAAGGTCGGAATGCAGCCGATCCGCCGCTCCCAGCTGATTGCGGCAACCCTGGAAGCCGTCGACCAGGTTGGCATGAGCGATGCCAGCATCGCCTACATCGCGCGGATTGCCGGCGTATCGAACGGCATCATCAGCCATTATTTCCAAGACAAAAACGGCCTGCTAGAGGCGACCATGCGTCACCTCATGCAGGCGTTGCGCGAGGCGGTACATGCACGTTATCGGCTGCTGCGCGAAGACACCCCACGGGCACGCCTACGCGCCATCATCGACGGCAACTTCGACGAAACCCAGGTCAGCGGCCCGGCGATGAAGACCTGGCTGGCGTTCTGGGCCAGCAGCATGCACCAGCCGGCCCTACGCCGCCTGCAGCGGGTCAACGACCAGCGCCTGTATTCCAACCTGTGCGGCCAGTTCAGCCGCGCCCTGCCGCAAGCACAAGCCCGCGCCGCCGCCCGCGGCCTCGCAGCGCTGATCGACGGCCTGTGGCTGCGCGGCGCACTGACCGGCGAGAACTTCGACACCCGCCAGGCCGCGCAGATCGCCTACGACTATCTGGATTTGCAGCTCGCCAAGGCGGACTGAGCCCAACCATCTCCAAGTTCCAGCCCAGGCTCGCCGATTCTGGCAGCTAAGTGGCGGGAGCAGCCGTTCGCGAAAATTGTAGGAGGGGCCGGGCGGCGCTCCGCTTTAGCCCCGAGCTCTTTGTCCCCAATAAAGCTCGGGGCTAAAGCCCCTCCTACAGAGATTGTTCGTCGAGAGCCTCCGCAAAAAACCTGAAACCCAGCATCTATGCCGCATCTGGCACGGTTTCGGTCGTCCCCAGGATTCTTTATTGATTGATCGATCAATAAAAATAAAGTAGGCTGTTTTTTGACCAACTCGGCTGACATCCCTTTTCACCTCGCTCAGTCGATCCATTCGGCAAGGCGCCCGACACGCGTCTTGCCCCGATCAGGAGGACGCCCCATGGCCCGATTCGCAGACCAGCAGCTCTACATTGGCGGCCAGTACGTCGACGCCAGCAGCGGTACCACCTTTCAAAGCATCAACCCGGCCAACGGCGAGGTGCTGGCCAACGTGCAGCGCGCCAGCCAGGACGACGTCGAACGCGCCGTGGCCAGCGCCGAACAGGGCCAGAAGGTGTGGGTGGCGATGACCGCCATGCAGCGCTCGCGCATCCTGCGCCGCGCCGTGGACATCCTGCGTGAGCGCAACGATGAGCTGGCCGAGCTGGAAACGCTCGATACCGGCAAGCCGCTGTCGGAAACCCGCTATGTCGATATCGTCACCGGCGCCGACGTGCTGGAGTACTACGCCGGCCTGATACCGGCCATCGAGGGTGAACAGATCCCGCTGCGCGACACCAGCTTCGTCTACACCCGCCGCGAACCGCTGGGCGTGGTCGCCGGCATCGGTGCCTGGAACTACCCGATCCAGATCGCCCTGTGGAAATCCGCGCCGGCCCTGGCCGCCGGCAACGCGATGATCTTCAAGCCCAGCGAAGTCACCTCGCTGACCGCTCTGAAGCTCGCCGAAATCTACACCGAGGCCGGCGTGCCGGACGGCGTGTTCAACGTGCTGACCGGCCTGGGCGCGGAGGTCGGCCAGTGGCTGACCGAGCATCCGCGCATCGAGAAGATTTCCTTCACCGGCGGCACCGTGACCGGCAAGAAGGTCATGGCCAGCGCCTCCAGCTCGTCGCTCAAGGAAGTGACCATGGAGCTGGGCGGCAAGTCGCCGCTGATCGTCTGCGAAGACGCCGATCTCGACCGCGCCGCGGACATCGCCATGATGGCCAACTTCTACAGCACCGGTCAGGTGTGCACCAACGGTACCCGGGTATTCGTACCCCGCGCCCTGCAGGCGCGTTTCGAGAGCAAGATCGTCGAGCGGGTCAAACGCATCCGCCTGGGCAACCCCCAGGACGACAACACCAATTTCGGCCCGCTGGTCAGCTTCGCCCACATGGAACGCGTGCTCGGCTACATCGAGCAAGGCCGCCAGCAGGGCGCGCGCTTGCTGATCGGCGGCGAGCGCGTCATCGACGGTGACTACGCCAACGGCGCCTACGTGGCACCCACGGTATTCACCGACTGCCGTGACGACATGACCATCACCCGCGAGGAGATCTTTGGCCCGGTGATGAGCATCCTCGTCTACGACAGCGAAGACGAAGTGATCCGCCGCGCCAACGACACCACCTACGGCCTGGCAGCCGGCATCGTGACCCGCGACCTGAACCGCGCGCACCGAGTTATCCACAAGCTGGAAGCGGGCATCTGCTGGATCAACACCTGGGGCGAGTCGGCGGCCGAGATGCCGGTCGGCGGCTACAAGCAATCCGGCGTGGGCCGCGAGAACGGCCTGACCACCCTGGCCCACTACACGCGCATCAAGTCCGTGCAGGTCGAGCTGGGCGACTACGCCTCGGTGTTCTGATCGCCACCACGGAGTGGGAGCAGCCGGGCAGCGCACCGCTTAGCTGCTCACACGAGAAAGTCGCAGTCCCGTAGCCCGGATGCCATCCGGCAACAGTCACCGTGTTCTCCCGGACCACAGCCGGGTAACAGGAGGAGCCATGACTCAGGAATTCGATTACATCATCATTGGCGCCGGCTCGGCCGGTAACGTGCTGGCGACCCGCCTGAGCGAGGATGCGGATGTCAGCGTACTGCTGCTCGAAGCCGGTGGCCCTGACTACCGCCTCGATTTCCGCACCCAGATGCCTGCCGCTCTGGCGTTTCCCCTGCAAGGCCGCCGCTACAACTGGGCCTACGAAACCGACCCGGAGCCGCACATGGGCAATCGCCGCATGGAATGCGGGCGCGGCAAGGGCCTGGGCGGCTCGTCGCTGATCAACGGCATGTGCTACATCCGCGGCAACGCCATGGACTTCGACAACTGGGCCAAGCAGCCCGGCCTGGAAGACTGGAGCTACCTGGACTGCCTGCCCTATTTCCGCAAGGCGGAAAGCCGCGACACCGGCGCCAACGACTACCACGGCGACAGTGGCCCGGTCAGCGTGACCACGCCCAAGGCCGGCAACAACCCGCTGTTCCACGCCATGGTCGAGGCCGGCGTGCAGGCCGGCTACCCGCGTACCGATGACCTCAACGGTTATCAACAGGAAGGCTTCGGGCCGATGGATCGCACCGTGACGCCCGAAGGCCGTCGCGCCAGTACCGCCCGCGGCTATCTGGATCAGGCCCGCGAGCGACCGAACCTGACCATCGTCACCCACGCCACCACCGACCGCATCCTGTTCGATGGCAAGCGCGCCAATGGCGTCGCTTACCTGATCGGCAATGCGAACGAGGCGACCATCGCCCATGCCCGCCGCGAAGTACTGCTGTGCGCCGGTGCCATCGCTTCGCCGCAGATCCTGCAACGCTCCGGCGTTGGCCCCGGCGAATTGCTGCGCAGCCACGACATCGACGTGGTGCATGACCTGCCGGGCGTTGGCGAGAACCTGCAGGATCACCTGGAAATGTACCTGCAGTACGCCTGCACCCAGCCGGTGTCGCTGTACCCGGCGCTCAAGCTGCTCAACCAGCCGGGCATCGGCGCCAAGTGGCTGTTCGCGGGGGATGGCATCGGTGCCAGCAACCAGTTCGAAGCCGGCGGTTTCATTCGCTCGCGCGCGGAGTTCGAATGGCCAAACCTGCAGTTCCACTTCCTGCCGGTGGCGATCAACTACAACGGCAGCAACGCGGTCAACGAGCATGGCTTCCAGGCTCACGTCGGTTCCATGCGCTCGCCGAGCCGTGGCCGCGTGCAGTTGAAATCCAGGGATCCGCGCCAGCACCCGAGCATCCTGTTCAACTACATGAGCAGCGAGCAGGACTGGCAGGAGTTCCGTGACGGCATCCGCCTGACCCGCGAGATCATGAACCAGCCGGCGCTCGACCCGTACCGCGGCCGCGAGATCAGCCCGGGCGCCCACGTGCAGACCGACGAGGAACTGGACGCCTTCATCCGCGAGCACGCGGAAACCGCCTTCCACCCGTCCTGCTCCTGCAAGATGGGCTCGGACGACATGGCAGTGGTCGACGGTCAGGGCCGCGTGCACGGCCTCGAAGGGCTGCGCGTGGTTGATGCGTCGATCATGCCGGAGATCATCACCGGCAATCTCAACGCCACCACCATCATGATCGCCGAGAAAATCGCCGACCGTATCCGCGGTCGCCAAGCGCTGCCGCGCAGCACCGCGCCTTACTACGTGGCCAACGGCGCGCCGGTACGCCGCACCCCGCAACGGGTGGTCGAGGACATGCGCTCGGCCTCCTGAGCCAACTGACACCCCCCGCGCCTGAATCAGGGCGCGGTGTGCCCATTTGTTGCGACATTTGTCGCCAAGTTGGGTCAAACTGTTTCAGCCATCGCTGATCACCAATCGCCATGACCCTGCTCGACGCCCGTACTGCCCGCTTGCTGCCCTGGATCGTCGCCATCGCATTCTTCATGCAGACGCTGGACGGCACCATCCTCAACACCGCCCTGCCGAGCATGGCGGCGGACCTGTCCGAAGACCCGCTGCGCATGCAGTCGGTGGTCATCGCCTACATGCTCACCGTGGCGCTGCTGATTCCGGCCTCCGGCTGGCTGGCCGATCGCTTCGGCACGCGGCACATCTTCTTCGGGGCCATCGCCCTGTTCAGCCTCGGCTCGCTGCTGTGCGCAGTCTCGCAGTCACTGACCATGCTGGTGATCGCGCGCATCATCCAGGGCCTGGGCGGCGCGCTGATGATGCCGGTGGGTCGTCTGGTGGTACTGCGCGCCTACCCGCGTACCGAGCTGGTACGCATCATGAGTTTCATCACCCTGCCCGGCCTGCTCGGCCCGTTGATCGGCCCGACCCTGGGCGGCTGGCTGGTGGAGTACGCCAGCTGGCACTGGATCTTCCTGCTCAACCTGCCGGTCGGCGCCCTGGGCTGCTGGGCCGCCTACCGCTTCATGCCGGAGCTGCGCGGCAGCGAGCGCACACGCTTCGATCTGCTCGGTTTCCTGCTGTTCGGCGCCAGCATGCTGCTGATCACCATGGCCCTCGAAGGCCTTGGCGAACTGCACCTGCCGCACATGCGCGTGGTGCTCCTGCTGCTCGCCGGCCTGGCCTGCCTGGCCGCCTACTGGCTGCGCGCCGGGCGCACGGCCCATGCGTTGTTTCCGCCGCGGCTGTTCAACACCCGCAGCTTCGCGGTGGGCATCTTCGGCAACATCTTCGCGCGTCTGGGCACCGGTGCATTGCCGTTCCTCACGCCACTGCTGCTGCAACTGGGCATGGGCTATTCGCCGGCCCAGGCGGGCATGAGCATGATTCCCCTGGCGCTCGCCGCCATGGCCATGAAGCCGTTGGCCAAGCCGCTGATCGACCGCCTCGGCTACCGCCGCATCCTGACCTTCAACACCGTGCTGCTGGGCCTGCTGATCACCAGCATGGCGCTGGTCGACGGCCAGACCTCGCACCTGCAGCTGGCCATCCAGCTGAGCCTGATCGGCGCCTTCAACTCGCTGCAGTTCACCGCCATGAACACCGTGACCCTGATCGACCTGCCCGACAGCGAGGCGAGCAGCGGTAATGGCCTGCTGTCGGTGGTGGTCCAGCTGTCGATCAGCATGGGCATCGCCACCGGCGCGGCGCTGCTCAGCGGCTTCAGCCTGGACAACGCGGATGCGGCCGATGGCGTGCTCAGCGCGTTCCAGGCCACCTACCTGTGCATCGGCCTGCTGACGATCCTGGCAGCGGGCATCTTTCTGCAGCTATCGGCGGAGGACGGGCGCAGTGCCAGGCGCGTGAAGGTCGACGTCGACGAATGACGAGCAGTCGGCAGGCCATGACGTGGCGCCTGTTACACTAGGGCTCTTTCCGAACGCTCTTCAGGCCCGTACCGTGACCGCCACCGCTTTTTCCTCGCTTGCCCTGTCGCCCGCCATGCTGGCTAACCTCGAGTCCCTCGGTTACGCGCAGATGACGCCCATCCAGGCGCAGAGCTTGCCGGTGATGCTCAAGGGCTTGGATCTGATCGCCCAGGCCAAGACCGGTAGCGGCAAGACCGCGGCCTTTGGAATCGGCCTGCTGGCGCCGCTCAACCCGCGCTACTTCGGCTGCCAGGCGCTGGTGCTCTGCCCGACCCGCGAGCTGGCCGACCAGGTCGCCAAGGAGCTGCGCCGCCTGGCCCGCAGCGAAGACAACATCAAGATTCTCACCCTGTGCGGCGGCGTGCCCATGGGCCCGCAGATCGGCTCGCTGGAGCATGGTGCGCAGATCATCGTCGGCACCCCGGGGCGCGTGCAGCAACACCTGGCCAAGGGCACGCTGAAGCTGGACGGTCTCAACACCCTGGTGCTCGACGAAGCCGACCGCATGCTCGACATGGGCTTCTACGACAGCATCGCCGAGATCATCGGCCAGACCCCGGAGCGTCGCCAGACGTTGTTGTTCTCGGCCACTTACCCGGCCGGCATCAAGCAGCTGTCGGCGACCTTCATGCGCAATCCGCAGCAGGTCAAGGTCGAGGCGCTGCACGACGACAGCCAGATCGAACAGCGCTTCTACGAAATCGCCCCGCAAGAGCGCATGGACGCCGTGGTCAAGCTGCTCAACAGCTATCGCCCGACCTCCTGCGTGGCCTTCTGCTTCACCAAGCAGCAGTGCCAGGAGGTGGTCGACCACCTCACCGCCAAGGGTATCTCCGCCGCCGCCCTGCACGGCGACCTGGAGCAACGCGAGCGTGACCAGGTGCTGGCGATGTTCGCCAACCGCAGCCTGTCGGTACTGGTCGCCACCGACGTGGCCGCACGCGGCCTGGATATCGACGGCCTGGACATGGTGATCAACGTCGAACTGGCGCGTGATTCGGAAATTCACATCCACCGTGTGGGCCGCACCGGCCGTGCAGGCGAGAAAGGTCTGGCCATGAGCCTGGTTGCCCCGGCCGAAGGTCATCGCGCCCAGGCCATCGAGAACCTGCAGAAATCGCCGCTGAACTGGCACCCGCTGAGCAGCCTGAAACATCAAGGCGGCGCGCCGCTGCAGCCACTGATGATGACGCTGTGCATCGGCGCCGGGCGCAAGGACAAGCTGCGCCCCGGTGATATTCTCGGCGCCCTCACCGGCGAGGGCGGTATCCCTGGCGCGCAGGTCGGCAAGATCGCCATTTTCGACTTTCAGGCCTACGTCGCCGTCGAACGCAGCCTGGCCGTGAAAGCGCTCAAATGCCTGAGCGAAGGCAAGATAAAAGGTCGCTCGCTGCGCGTGCGCACGCTTTAGAGCAGAGCGGGCATAGGGGGTTCGTGCGCAATATCCTGGTCATCGAAGACAGTCCGCTGGTGCTCAAGATCCTCGATCACCTGTTCCGCCAGGAGCCGGACCTGCAGCCGGTATTCTGCGCCTCGCTCGGCGAAGCCGAAGTGATGCTGGAAACCTCGGCAGACCTGTTCTTCGCCGCCATCGTCGACCTGCACCTGCCTGACGCGCCGGACGGCGAAAGCGTCGACCTGGTGATGCGCTATGCCCTGCCCTGCATCGTGCTCAGCGGCTCGTACAACGAGAAGCGTCGCGACGACCTGCTGCTCAAGGGCGTGGTCGACTACGTGCTCAAGGAAAGCCAGCATTCCTACGAGTACGCCTTTCGCCTGCTGCACCGCCTGGAGAGCAACAGCCAGGTGAAGATCCTGGTTGCCGAGGATTCCGAGGCCACGCGCAACTTCATCCGCCACGTACTGGCGCCCCATCGCTACCAGATCATCGACGCCCGCGACGGTGACGAAGCCCTGCGCATTCTCAAGGAACAGCCGGACATCGATATGCTGGTGGTCGACCACAGCATGCCGGGCATCAGTGGCTTCGATCTGGTCAAGCTGCTGCGCCAGAAGATGAAGCGCAACGACCTGGTGATTCTCGGCTTGTCCGCTGACACCAAAGGCTCGCTCAGCGCCATGTTCATCAAGCACGGCGCCGATGACTTCCTGCGCAAGCCGTTCTGCCCCGAAGAGCTCAATTGCCGAGTGATCTCCACCCTGGAGCGCCGCGACATGCTGCGCGCCCTCAAGAAGGTCGCGCAGTACGATGCCCTGACCGGCCTGAACAACCGCCGCGCCTTCTACGAGCAGGGCGTGCAGCAGTTCCAGCAGGCGCAGCGCGAAGGCTACGCGCTAAGCGTGGCGATGCTCGACATGGACCTGTTCAAGCAGATCAACGACGAGCACGGCCACGCCGCCGGTGATGCCGCACTGATCGCCTTCAGCCGCGCGTTCAGCGCCGCCTTCCCGGACACCTTGCTCGGTCGCCTGGGCGGTGAGGAATTCGCCATGGTCAGCGCGCAACCCGCCGAGCAACTGGGTCAGGCCTTGGACTTGCTGCGTGCGCACTGCAGGCAGCTGAAATACGCCGTGGGCGCCCCGCCACTGTCATTCAGCGCCGGTATCCACCACGGCCCACCGGAGGATCTGGAGAGCCTGCTGCACCTGGCTGACCAGCAACTCTACCAGGCCAAGCATCAGGGTCGCGGGCGCACCAACTGGTAGTCGGTGGTCACTGCAGACCATAGCGCTTCATGATCGCCGCGTAGCTGCCGTCGGCCTGCATGGCGGCGATGGCGGCATCGAAACGGCGGGCGATCTCGGCGTGCTCGCCGTGGGTGAGGCGAATGAGAATGTGCAGGCCATTCTCGCTCAGGGGCATCGGCAGGAATTCCAGATCATCGGCGATCGCCTTCAGCGAAGTAGCGAACAGGAAACGGGCGACGTACTCGTCCTCCAGCGCCAGATCCACCCGGCCACGCTGCACCATATGCGCCGCGCTCTCGAAGCTGCTGACCTCGACCCTCTGCAACTGGTCGTCGGCCACGAATGCCGGCGAATAGGCGTAGCCACGCCGTACGGCGACCTGATGGGCGTGCAGATCGGCGAGTTGATCGAAGACGATACCCGCGTCCCTGCGCTGCACCACGCGAACCCGGTTGACCAGATAAGGCGCGGAGAAATGCCCGAACGCCTCCCGCTCGTGGCTGAACCAGGCAGTGATCAATACATCGTAGTCGCCACGCTGTAGCCCCAGCACGGCGCGCTGCCAGGGTACCTCGCGGTAGTCGCTGGCATACCCGGCGCGGCTCAGCGCGGCGCTCACCAACTCCACCGCGACGCCATTGCCTGGCAAGCGCTGATCGGTAAACGGCGGCCAGCTGTCGGCAACCAGACGCAGGGGCTGCGCACTCGCAGCCCACGGCAACAGCACCAGCGACAGCAACCAGACGCGCCAGGTTTTCAATGGTGGCAAGCCCTGCAGGGTGGACGGGAAAGGGACCGCGATAGGACACAACGGCGAGGCCGATAAACAAGATAGCGGCAAATCGCCATCATGCCTTGCGATTGATGCTTATCACCTAGACTTGAACGGGGCAGCCGCAGTTCGAGAAAGCGTACCAGCCGGCCGCACGGAGGCCGGCGCCACAGTGCCCGCATGCCTTCAGGTAAACTGCGCCGTTTCGCGTCGGCCCAGCCATGCCCGGCGCCCAGCGTATGAGGAACGTGCCGTGCTTTCACCCCAGGTTGTCATCATCGGTGCCGGCGCCGCCGGGCTGATGTGCGCGATGACCGCCGCTGCCCGCGGTCGCCGCGTGCTGCTGCTCGACCACGCCAACAAGGCCGGCAAGAAGATTCTGATGTCCGGCGGCGGGCGCTGCAACTTCACCAATATGTACTGCGAGCCCGGCAACTTCCTTTCCCACAACCCGCACTTCTGCAAGTCGGCGCTGGCGCGTTTCACCCAGTGGGATTTCATCGCCCTGGTCGCCAAGCACGGCGTGCCGTACCACGAGAAGAAACTCGGCCAGCTGTTCTGCGATAACAAGTCCAGCGACATCCTCGCGATGCTGCTGGACGAGTGCCGGCAGGTCGGCGTCGATCTGCACCTGGATACCTCGGTGAGCGCCATCGAACGTGCAGGCGCCGGTTACCGCCTGGCTACCAGCCTCGGCGCGGTAGCCTGCGAGTCGCTGGTGATCGCTACCGGCGGGCTGTCGATCCCGACGCTGGGCGCCACCGGCTTTGGTTACCAGATCGCCCGCCAGTTTGGCCACGAACTGCTGCCGACCCGCGCCGGCCTGGTGCCTTTCACGCTTACCGACCCGCAATTGAAGACTCTGTGCACGGAGCTGTCGGGCACTTCGGTGGAAGATTGTCGCGTCAGCTGTAATGGCCAGAGCTTCGTGGAAAACATTCTGTTCACCCACCGCGGCCTCAGCGGCCCCGCTATCCTGCAGATCTCCTCCTACTGGCAGCCCGGCGACACGCTGAGCATCGACCTGCTGCCGCACATCGACCTGCCCGAATGGCTGCAGACCCAGCAGCGAGAGCGGCCCAACAGCGAACTGAAAACCCTGCTGGGCGAGCTGTTCACCAAGAAGATGGCTGGCCTGCTGGCCGACCAGTGGTTCGCCTCCAAGCCGATGAAGCAATACACCCCGGGCGAGCTGAAGACGATTGCCGAGCGCCTGGCCGACTGGCAGCTGGTGCCGGCCGGCACCGAAGGCTATCGCACGGCGGAAGTGACCCTGGGCGGGGTCGATACCCGCGAGGTGTCGTCCAAGACCATGGAGTCGCTGAAGTCGCCAGGGCTGTATTTCGTCGGCGAGGTGCTGGACGTGACCGGCCACCTGGGCGGCTTCAACTTCCAGTGGGCCTGGGCCTCCGGCTACGCCGCTGCGCAGTACGTGTAGGCGGGAACCGCCCATGAAAAACGCGCCAGATCAGGCCTTGTGAAAACGTAGCGAGCGAAGGTCAGGCAAGGCAAAAACCGGCGAAAAAGCGCAGTTTACGAGCTGTAAATGAGCATTTTGATTGGACTCGCATCCGAGCCGGTTTTTAACGCCGCATGACCGAGCGCAGTAGTTTTCACACGGCCTGATGGCGCGTTTTTTAATGGCTGAGGCGGGTTATGCGTCGACCCGATTGGCCTGCTCCGCACGCCCCTCGCCAGCGTAGGAAACCGCGGCGGTGAACACCACGTCAGTGTGGGAGTTCAGCGCCGTCTCGAAGGAGTCCTGCACCACACCGATGACGAAGCCGATGGCGACGACCTGCATGGCGATCTCGGTGTCGATGCCGAACAGGCTGGTGGCCATCGGGATCAGCAGCAGCGAGCCCCCGGCCACACCGGACACGCCTGCCGCCGCCAGGGACGACACCACGCACAGCAGCAATGCGGTCGGCAGGTCGACGTTGATACCCAGGGTATGGGTGGTCGCCAGCGCCATCACGGAGATGGTGATCGCCGCGCCGGCCATGTTGATGGTCGCCCCCAGTGGGATGGTGATCGAGTAGGTGTCCTTGTCCAGCTTGAGTTTCTCGCACAGACGCAGGTTGACCGGGATGTTGGCCGCCGAGCTGCGGGTGAAGAACGCCGTCACGGCGCTTTCGCGCAGCACGGTGAACAGCAGTGGGTAAGGGTTGCGGCGCATCTTCAGGTAGGCCAGCAGCGGGTTGATGAGCAGAGTCACGATCAGCATGCAGCCGACCATCACCATCAGCAGGCGGGCGTAGCCGTACAGCGCATCGAAACCGGACTCGGCCAGGGTGCTGGCGACCAGGCCGAAGATGCCGATCGGCGCCTGATTGATGACGAAACGCACCACCTGGGTGAAAGCGTTGGACACGTCATGCAGCATGGTGCGCGTGCTCGGTGCGGCGTGGCGCAGGAACAGGCCGAGGGCGACCGCCCAGGCCAGGATGGCGATGTAGTTGGAGGTATTGAGCGCCTGCACCGGGCCGACGAAGATGCTGGTCAGCAGGTTGTGCAGCACGTCGATGATGCTGCCCGGCGGGTTGCCTTCGGCCGAGCCGACGTCCAGCGACAGCATGGTCGGGAACAGGAAGCTGGCACACACTGCCAGGGCCGCGGCGCTGAAGGTGCTGATCAGGTACATCAGCAGCACCGGACGGATGTGGGTGGGCTGACCACTCTGGTGGGCCGCCAGGGACGAGATCACCAGTACCAGCACCAGCACCGGCGCAACGGCCTTCAGGGCGAGGACGAAGAGTTCGCCGAGCAGACCGACCTTGAGTGCGGCGTCCGGGGCGAAATAGGCGAGCAGAATGCCGAGTACCAGGCCGATGAAGATGCGTAGCACCAGGCTGGTATTCGAGTAGGCACAAGCAATGCGTTTAAGAGTATTCATGTTGTAGACGCTGTCCAGAATTCTAGGCTTGACGGCATTGGGGGGACAGGTCAGCAAGGGAATGAACCACGCCAACCGGGCAGGTCACCCCAAGACATCCGCCGATTATAAGGGACGGAACGGGTGACAGCGCTACCCAGGTGGTGTGCAAGGGTCTGTTCCGGTTTCACGCACGGCTCGCGTTGAAACCGGAACAGACTCAGGTCAGGCGCGGGCGTATTAGTTGGCGTTGGTTAGCCGGGCGGCTGCAATCAGCACTCGATGATATTGACGGCCAGGCCGCCGCGAGCGGTTTCCTTGTATTTGGTCAGCATGTCGGCGCCGGTTTCGCGCATGGTCTTGATCACCTTGTCCAGGCTCACGTAGTGCGCGCCGTCGCCGTACAGCGCCATGCGCGCCGCGTTGATGGCCTTCACCGAGGCGATGGCGTTGCGCTCGATGCAGGGGATCTGCACCAGGCCGCCGACCGGGTCGCAGGTCAGGCCCAGGTGATGCTCCATGCCGATTTCGGCGGCGTTCTCGACCTGCTCCGGGGTGCCGCCGAGTACCGCGCACAAGGCACCGGCAGCCATCGAACAGGCCACGCCGACTTCGCCCTGGCAGCCGACTTCAGCGCCGCTGATCGAGGCATTTTCCTTGTACAGGATGCCAATTGCCCCGGCGGTGAGCAGGAAGTCGATGATGCCACGGTCGGTGGCACCAGAAATGGCGTTGGCATAGTAATGCAGCACCGCAGGAATGATCCCGGCCGCGCCATTGGTCGGCGCGGTAACCACCCGGCCACCGGCGGCGTTCTCTTCATTGACCGCCAGGGCCCACAGGTTGACCCAGTCGAGCATGCGCAGCGGATCTTCGGTGTAGCTGCGCTGGAAGCCGCCCAGCTTGCGCGCCAGGATCGCCGCGCGACGTCGTACCTTGAAGCCGCCGGGCAGGATGCCCTCGGTGCGGCACCCACGCTCGACGCAGCCCTGCATCACCTTCCAGATGGCCAA
The DNA here is from genome assembly GCF_001945395.1 of Pseudomonas sp. PA15(2017). Lineage (GTDB taxonomy): Bacteria > Pseudomonadota > Gammaproteobacteria > Pseudomonadales > Pseudomonadaceae > Aquipseudomonas. The sequence continues at coordinate 213,511 of NZ_MSXV01000055.1, forward strand.
CAGGCCATTGTCGACTTCCTCGTCGGTACGCCAGTGGCGCTCGTTGCGACGCATGATCTCGGCGATGCCCACACCATACTCGCGACTCAGGCGCAGCAGGTCCGCACCGGTGCGAAACGGCAGCGGCAGCGCGGTGGCGTCCGGGGCGATCACCTTGTGCTTGGAGCCATCGGCGAGCACCGCCTCGCTGACCACGAAGCCGCCCCCCACCGAGTAATAGGTGGCCTCGTGCAGTTGAATACCGGCGGCGTCGAAAGCGGCGAACCGCAAGCCGTTGGCATGCAGGGGCAGTGCCTTGCGGATCATCTTCAGGTCGGTTTTTTCATTGAACGGTACCGCGTGACCGCCTGGCAGCACGATACGTTTGTCAGTGCGAATGGCGTCGATATAGCCGGCAACCTTTTCGACATCCACGGTATCCGGCTCGTAGCCGCTAAGCCCCAGCAGCACCGCCTTGTCGCTGCCATGCCCCTTGCCGGTGGCACCCAACGAACCATAAAGCTCGGCGACCACACGCACCACACCCGGCATGTGCCCCTGATTCTCCAGCGCATGGGTGAACAGGGCGGCCGCCCGCATCGGGCCAACGGTGTGTGAACTCGATGGGCCGATGCCCACTTTGAACAAGTCGAATACGCTGACGGCCATGGCTGATTTTTCTTCTGTTGGGGTGAGGACGGCTGCACGGTCAGGCAGCGTCGGTGAGGAAAATCTAAAAGCGCAATTCCGTTATGTATACTGATTTATTCTTACTGTATTGATTAGCAAATCTTACCTATCGAGTATCTGGCATGGATCTGATCCGCCTACGCACCCTTCGTGAGCTGGCCCGCTGCGGCACCATGGCGGCCACTGCCGAATTCCTGCACCTGACGCCGTCTGCCGTGTCCCAACAGGTCGCGCAGCTGGAACGTGAGGCCGATGTGGCATTGATCGAGCGACGTGGCCGTGGCGTGGTACTGACACCGGCCGGCATACGGCTGGTGGCCCATGTGGAGCGGATTCTGGTGATTCTCGACGAGGCGCGCTCGGAGCTGGCACAGATGCGCAGCGAGATCGCTGGCGAACTGCGCGTCGCCGCATTTCCCTCGATCGCCGTGGCACTGGTCGCGCCCATCGTGCACAACCTGCGCCAGGCCTATCCGCGCCTGGAAGTGGTGGTCGCCGACCTGGAGCCCCGGGAAAGCCTCAGCGCACTGAACGCCTGGCAGATCGACGTGGCGGTGGTCGATGACCTGGCCGGCGCCAGCAAGGCGCGGCAGGAACATCACGAGCTGATTCCGCTGACCGAGGACCGTCTGCACGTCCTGCTGCCCGTCAGCCATCCATTGGCATCACGTACCACGCTGACCATCGCCGACCTGCAGGACGAAGCCTGGGCGCTGGACTCCACCAACAGCTCGTTCGGCGAATTCATCGCCAACCTGTGCCGCGGCTCGGGCTTTACGCCACGCATCAATGCGCACTGCGCAGGCTTCGAAATGGTCGCGGCGATGGTCGCCTCGGGCAATTCGATTTCGGTGGTTTCCGGTCTGCGCCTGCTAAGGCCGGTGGAAGGCGTGACCGCCGTGCGCCTCGCCCCGGCAATTCAACGCAAGATATTTCTGGCCTATCGCAAGGGCGAGCGCAAGCACCCGGCCGTCACCGTCTTTCTCGACGAGGCGGTACGCACGGCGGGCGTGCTGGAGGGCTATCAGCGAGAAGACGGCGAAAGCGGGCCAGGCCAGGCCTGACCCGCCGACATCAGAAGCGGAACACTTCCGCGTCGATGCGGATCGGCTCGGCCACCGGCATCTTTGGTGGCTCTTGCCGGGCAGCCGGCACCGGCGCCTTGCGGCGTGGTTCTTCGGCAGCCAGCGGGGTGTTGCCGTGATTCTTCACCGCGGTGGCCAGTTGCCCGACCAGTTGCTGAACCACTTCGCTCTGGGCGCGAACCTGATCGGCGACCGAGCCCTTGTGCTTTTCTTCCAGGCGCACCAGGCGGGTGTCGAGCAACTGCCCGTCACGGCCGACCAGGCGCCACTGACCCTCGAGCACCGCCGGCTGATGCGGGCCGGAGTCCAGGCGGGTGATGGACAGCAGCACCTGCACCTGGGCCTTGTAATTCGGGTTGTCCGAAGCCAGCACCAGGCGCTGGCTGTTGATGCGGTTCGACAACTGGCGTAGCACCTGGCGATCCAGGTCGGTGGCCAAGCTACCGGCCCAGCGCGAGGTCCGGGCGGGGCTCAGGCTGCCGTCGTCCTGGCGCTGCAGCAGGGTTTCGCGCTGCAGGTAATCGGCGACGGTGATCGGGCCCAGTAATACGCTCATGCCGTCCTTGTCCGCAGTCTTGGTCGGTGCCGGGCCGCCGTCGAGCTGGTAGAGGGATACGGGCATCAGGTGCGAGCAACCGGTCAGCAGCAGCAGCCCGCTGAGAAGCAGGGTGAGAGGAAGCCGTTTAGCAATCATCAATGTCTTCCGGCTGGCGGCAGGGCCAGCGATCGTGGCTACAGGTGAAAAAGCCAATAACAAAAAAATAGATAAATCATCGCGTCGGCCAGCGCCGAAACGATGCAAATAATCCCTGTCTACATGCAATGCGCCTGCCACCCGACGACTGAATACCAGGGTGGCAGATGGCCCACCGTCCGGCGGGCATGCGAGGGGCGGTATCATCCGATAAACCGCCCGTTAACTCCAGCCCCAGGCCATTGGCCAGCAGCCCTACTCGACCAGCAGAGCGTCCACGCGCTGGAAGCCACGCGGCAATTTGTTGCCGCGACGGCCACGCTCGCCCTTGTAGTGTTCGAGGTCATCGGCCTTCAGGGACAGAGTACGCTTGCCAGCCTGCAACACAAGGGTCGCGCCCGTTGGCAGTACGGCCAGGTCGGTGAGGTACTCTTCGCGGCTGGCCACGCGATCGCCGGGAATGCCAATGATCTTGTTGCCTTTGCCTTTGCCCAGCTGCGGCAGGTCGGCGACCTTGAACAGCAGCAGACGGCCTTCGGTGGTGACTGCAGCCAGCCAGTCTTCCTCGCGGCTGACCAGCGGCCGCGGCGTTACGACGCGCGCGCCATTGGGCAGGCTGAGCAGCGCCTTGCCGGCCTTGTTCTTGGCCTGCAGGTCTTCGCCCTTGACCACGAAACCGTAACCGGCATCGGAGGCGATCACGTACAGCGCTTCATCATCGGGCAGCAACACGCACTCGAAGGTGGCACCGGCCGGTGGCGTCAGACGACCGGTCAGCGGTTCGCCCTGACCTCGGGCAGACGGCAGGGTGTGAGCGGCCAGCGAATAGCTGCGCCCAGTGGAGTCGATAAATACTGCATATTGGTTGGAGCGGCCCGGCGCAGCAGTCTTGAAGCCATCGCCAGCTTTGTAGGACAGACCGGTGGCATCGATTTCATGGCCCTTGGCCGAGCGCACCCAGCCTTTTTCCGAGAGCACCACGGTGATCTTTTCGTTCGGCAGCAGATCGTGCTCGGACAGCGCCTTGGCTTCGGCGCGCTCGACGATTGGCGAACGACGGTCATCGCCGTACTTCTCGGCGTCTTCGAGGATTTCCTTGCGCACCAGCTTCTTCAGCTTGGCTTCGCTGCCAAGCAGTGCCAGCAGCTTGTCGCGCTCTTTGCTGAGCTCATCCTGCTCGCCACGGATCTGCATCTCTTCCAGGCGGGCGAGTTGGCGCAGACGGGTTTCCAGAATGTACTCGGCCTGGATCTCGGTAAGGCCGAAGCGCTCCATGAGCACCGGCTTGGGCTGGTCCTCGGTGCGGATGATATGGATCACTTCATCGAGGTTGAGGAAGGCGATCAAGCGGCCTTCCAACAGGTGCATGCGGTGCTCGACCTTATCCAGACGGAATTGCAGACGGCGGCGCACGGTGCCGACACGGAACTGCAGCCACTCGACCAACAGGGTGCGCAGGTCCTTGACCTGCGGCTTGCCGTCGAGGCCGATGACGTTGGTGTTGACCCGGTAGCTGGACTCCAGATCGGTGCTGGCGAACAGGTGCTGCATCAGCGCATCGTGATCGACCCGGCTGCCGGTCGGGATGATCACGATACGGCAGGGGTTCTCATGGTCGGACTCGTCACGCAGGTCAGCGATCTGCGGCGCCTTGGAGGGTTTGGCCTGCATCATCGCAGCGATCTGTTCGAGCACCTTGGCACCGGACACTTGATGCGGCAACGCGGTGACCACGATATCGCCGTCCTCGACGCTATACACGGCGCGCATGCGTATCGAGCCGCGGCCAGTCTGGTAGATTTTCAGCAGGTCGGCACGCGGGGTGATGATTTCCGCGTCGGTCGGGTAATCCGGGCCCTGGATATGCTCGCAGAGCTGCTCGACCGTGGCCTTCGGCTCATCGAGCAGGCGTACGCACGCGGTGGCGACTTCGCGCAGGTTGTGCGGCGGCACGTCAGTGGCCATGCCCACGGCGATACCGGTAGTGCCGTTGAGCAGAATGTTCGGCAAACGCGCCGGCAGGGTCGCCGGCTCGTTCAGGGTGCCATCGAAGTTCGGCACCCAGTCCACGGTGCCCTGGCCGAGCTCGCTGAGCAACACTTCGGAATAACGCGATAGGCGCGCCTCCGTGTAACGCATGGCGGCGAACGACTTGGGATCATCCGGCGCACCCCAGTTGCCCTGGCCGTCGACCAGCGTGTAGCGGTAGCTGAACGGCTGGGCCATCAGCACCATGGCCTCATAGCAGGCGCTATCGCCGTGGGGGTGGAATTTACCGAGCACGTCGCCGACGGTACGCGCCGACTTCTTGTGCTTGGAATCGGCGTCCAGGCCCAGCTCGCTCATGGCATAGACTATGCGCCGCTGCACGGGCTTCAAACCGTCGCCGATATGCGGCAGCGCGCGATCCATGATCACGTACATGGAGTAATTGAGATAAGCCTGCTCGGTAAAGTCGGCAAGGGAGCGGCGTTCGACGCCGTCCAGGCTCAGATCGAGGGTTTCGCTCATGCGTGCCTCATTGCAAGGTTGATTGGCGCAGCATCAAGGTGCCGTCGCGCTGACTGAATTCAAGGTGTTTCAGGGCACTCATGCCCAGCAGGATTTCGTCACCATCCATGCCGGGCACGATGAGTGCGGACACGTCATGCAAGATGATATCGCCGAGCTGCAAGCGCTCAAGGCGCGTGCGGTGGGCCGTGGCGATGCCGTTGGCGGTACGGATCTGAACCGGCGCGCCGGCCTGCAGACCGAGGTCGCGAGCGACCTGGCTGGGGATGGCGACCTGGGTGGCACCGGTGTCGAGCAGAAAGCTCACCGCCTCGCCGTTGATCTGCCCATCGGCCCGATAATGCCCACCGGGGCTGCTGGCCAAGCGTACTTCGACGTAATCATCACCATGCACCGATTCGGGCTGGCGATTGGGATGCTGCTTGGCATCCTCCCAATTGCCGAAGAAATGCGTAGCCATCAGCAGGCCGGCGCCCCAGGCGAGCACCAGCATCACCCGGCCGGCGCGGCGGCCTGCGGGCTGCTCGCTCACTGCGCAGCCCCCCAGCCGCCGGCGGGCGCAGCGAAGCGCCAGACCAGCGGACGCTTCTCGCCGTCGCCGCGGGCCTGGCCACCGTTGTCGAGGCCGATCCAGGCGCCCTCGGCATCCACCGACAGGGCTTCGGCAACGCCGTAGTGCAGCGGATAGCGGCGCTCTTCGGTCAGCGCTTCGGCGGCGAACGACCAGCACCGCTCGACCTCGCCGTTGGCCGGCGTGCGCCGGCAGATACGGTGAGCCTGGCGTTCGAGGGTATAGAGTTTCTCTTCGAAGAAGGCCAGGTCGGAGAAATCCACCGGCGCGGGCCGGCCACCGAGCGCCTCGGGCGAGATTTCCTCACCGCCCTCGTTGAGCAGTACGCAACCGCCCTCGCAGCGCCAAGCGGCGCGCCGGTTATGCAACACCACGAGGCCGCGCCGCTCCTTCTCCGCGGCCAGCCAAAGGCGCTCGCCGGCCGGGTCGATGGCGATGCCTTCGAACAGCGAATTGAAGTGCAGCAGCATGCCGCTGGCCCGTGCCTGGCGCACCATGCCTTCGGGCAGGTTCAGCCATTGCGCATCGGCAGCCGGCGGTACCTGCAACACCGCCGCGCGGGTTTCGCTGACCAGATAGCGATTGCCCTTGGCGTCGCAGGAAATACCTTCGAAATCCAGATGACCACCGCGCACCAGACCGGCTACCCACGAGCGCATGCGCAACCCCCAGGGCAACGGCATGTCGGGTGCTGGCGGCGCCACGAAACGCTCGGCCTCGGCCTGCCAGACGCTGGCCGACGAATCGAGGCGGTACAGGCGATCATCCTCGCGGTCGGACACTGCCCACAGCGCGTCGCCGCACCAGGCCAGCCCCGACAGGTTACCAGCGTCCATGCCGGCCACCGGGTGTTCGCTGACCAGCTTGAGTTCTTCGAGCGGCGTGTCGGCCAGCACCGGCGTCACGACTGCAAACAGCATGGCGCCGACCAGGTGGCGCATCAGAGCAGTACCTCGGCCAGGTTGCCCTTGGACTCCAACCAGGATTTGCGGTCACTGGCGCGTTTCTTGGCCAGCAGCATGTCCATCACCTCGCGCGTGCCCTCGAAATCATCGAGGGTCAGCTGCACCAGGCGCCGGGTATTGGGATCCATGGTGGTTTCCCGCAGTTGTGGCGGGTTCATCTCACCCAGCCCCTTGAAACGGGTGACCTGCGGCTTGCCGCGCTTCTTCTCGGCAACCAGACGGTCAAGAATGCCGTCGCGCTCGGGCTCGTCGAGGGCGTAGTAAATTTCCTTGCCGAGGTCGATGCGGTACAGCGGCGGCATCGCCACGTAGACATGGCCAGCATCGACCAATGGACGGAAGTGCTGCACGAACAGCGCGCAGAGCAGCGTGGCAATGTGCAGACCGTCGGAGTCGGCGTCGGCGAGGATACAAATCTTGCCGTAACGCAGCTGGCTCAGATCGCTGGAGCCGGGGTCGAGGCCGACCGCAACGGCAATGTTGTGCACTTCCTGGCTGGCCAGCACTTCGCCGCCGTCCACTTCCCAGGTATTCAGAATCTTCCCGCGCAGCGGCAGGATCGCCTGAAACTCCTTGTCCCGCGCTTGCTTGGCCGAGCCGCCGGCGGAATCACCCTCGACCAGGAACAGCTCGCAGCGCAGCGGGTTCTGTCCCGCGCAGTCGGCCAGTTTGCCGGGCAGCGCCGGGCCCTGGGTGATCTTCTTGCGCTCGACCTTCTTGCCCGCCTTGAGGCGGCGGCTGGCGTTGCTGATCGCCAGTTCGGCCAGCTGCTGGCCGAATTCCGGGTGGGCGTTGAGCCACAGGCTGAAGGCATCTTTGACCACGCCAGAGACGAACGCAGCCGCCTCGCGGGAGGATAAGCGCTCCTTGGTCTGCCCCGAGAACTGGGCGTCCTGCATCTTCATCGACAGCACGAAGGCGATACGCTCCCAGACGTCTTCCGGCGCCAGCTTGACGCCGCGGGGCAGCAGGTTGCGGAACTCGCAGAACTCGCGCATCGCGTCCAGCAGGCCCTGACGCAGGCCGTTGACGTGGGTGCCGCCCTGGGCCGTGGGAATCAGGTTGACGTAGCTCTCCTGTACCGCGTCGCCGCCTTCCGGCAGCCACAGCAGCGCCCAGTCCACGGCTTCCTTGTTGCCGGCCAGGCTGCCGCAGAACGGCTCGCCCGGTAGGCGCTCGAATTCACTGACCGCGTCGACCAGATACGAGCGCAGGCCGTCTTCGTACAGCCACTCGACCTTTTCGTTACTGGCCTTGTCGTGGAAGCTGACTGCCAGGCCGGGGCACAGCACGGCCTTGGCCTTGAGCACGTGCTTGAGGCGGCTGACCGAGAATTTGTGGGAATCGAAGTACTTGGGGTCCGGCCAGAAGTGCACGCTGGTGCCGGTGTTGCGCTTGCCGACCGTGCCGGTCACTTCCAGGTCGCTGGCCTTGAAGCCATCGGCGAAGGCCATGGCGTACTCGCTGCCATCGCGTTTGACGCGCACTTCCACGCGGGTCGACAGGGCGTTGACCACCGAGATACCGACGCCGTGCAGGCCGCCGGAGAACTGGTAGTTCTTGTTGCTGAACTTGCCGCCAGCATGCAGCTTGGTAAGGATCAGCTCGACGCCTGGCACGCCCTCTTCGGGATGGATGTCCACCGGCATGCCGCGGCCGTCGTCGATCACTTCCAGGGAGTTGTCCTCGTGGAGGATCACCTGGATGGACTTGGCGTGGCCGGCCAGGGCTTCGTCGACACTGTTGTCGATGACTTCCTGGGCGAGGTGGTTGGGGCGCGTGGTATCGGTGTACATCCCCGGGCGCTTGCGCACCGGGTCGAGGCCGGAAAGCACTTCGATGGCATCGGCGTTATAGGCGTTTTGCTGGGCCATGGGTCTCTGCAATGCTCTGATTGATCGGGGATTCGGCGCGGCCACTCAGGCAGCGGGGGCAATGCCGGCAAAGGCGAACAACATCGGCAGGCGCTCGGCGAAGCCCTGGAAACCGTGGTCACCGCCCGCTTCGATACGCAGGGCGCAGTGCCGGTAGTAGGCCTGGGCGCGCCGGTAGTCGAGGGTTTCGTCGCCGGTTTGAAGCCACACCTGGTAACGAGTCGGGTCTGCTGGCGGCTCGACAGCGAGCTCGGCCAGGGCCGTCACGTGATCGGCGGTCAGCTCCCAGGTCTCGTTGCTGTAAAGGTTGGTCTGCGTGCCCAGATAGCCGTCGAACAGCTCGTGGGGCCGCACCGCCGGGTTGATCAGCAGCGCCTTGAGCCGGTGCCGCTCGGCCAGGTGGGTCGCATAGTAGCCGCCCAGCGAGCTGCCGACCAGCGTAGGGCGCCCCAGCTCGGCGATCAACGCGTCGAGTTGGGCAATGGCCTGGCGAGGATGATGATGCAGGGCCGGAACCCGCAGTTGGGCCTGCAGGCCACGGGCGGTCATGGCGGCGGTCAGCTGGCTGGCCTTGGTGGAAGCCGGCGAACTGTTGAGGCCGTGGATATAAAGAATGCTATTGGTCATAACGGGAGGCTACTAGCGCCAGCCTGCAGGCTGCAAGCATTGCCGTTGCGGCCGACCAACAAGCCTCAGTAGCCGCCAACGCTGTAGTCGGGCTCGAACACGAAGCCCTCGACCCGCGACACGCCGGTATCGAGGCGACCGTCATCGTGCAGACGCAGCCAGCGATAGCCCGGCGCTGCGCTGTCGGCCTGGAAGTCTTCGCTGCCAGGCGTGAACTGCACGCAGGTTGAAGGCGAAGCCAATAGCCGCAAGTCACCACGCTGGGTATCGATGGTCTGGTGCACGTGGCCCCAGAGCACGGCGCGCACCTGGGGAAAGCGCTGCAGCAGGTTGAACAGGGCATCCGGGTTGCGCAGGCCGATCGGCGCCATCCACTGGCAGCCGATATCCACCGGATGATGGTGCAGGCAAATCAGGTGGTGGCGATCCGGCGCTTCGCTCAAGGCCCGTTCCAACAGCGCCAGTTGGGGCTCCTGGAGATAGCCCGGTACGGCACCGGGAATGGACGAGTCGAGCAGCGTGATCCGCCAATTGCCCAGGTCGACGACCGGCTCGAGCAAGTCGGTGCCTACGCAGGCGGCCTGCATGGCGGGAATGTCGTCGTGGTTGCCGGGAATCCAGCGGGCCGGCGCAGCGATCGCCGCGCTCAATTCGACGAAGCGCGCGTAGGAGGTTGCACTGCCGTCCTGGGACAGGTCGCCGGTGGCCAGGATCAGGTCGATGGCCGGCTGCTCCTTGAGCACTTGCTCGACCACCCGGTTCAGGCTGTCGGCCGTATCCATGCCCAACAGCCGGCCGTCCGCATCGGCGAACAGGTGGCTGTCGGTGAGCTGCACCAGCAGCACCGAAGAATCGGCTGAGGGGGAAATGGCCGCACGCGCCAAGGTGCTTCTCCTTGAATGAGTGCGAATTATGGAATCGTCAAGCGAGGCGGTAAACCCGCAAATAAGCACTGGTTCACAGAAACCCGATGCAGTTACATGGCCAAAGGCCATCAATCACATCAGCGGCTCGGTTTCATGCCCGCAGGCCAGGCAATGACTCAGCCATTCGCCAAGAAACACGTTGAGCTGGGTTTTCTCGTCCGGCTGGTGCATGGCGGCGTTGGGATAGGGGTAAATGCCGCGAAAGCGTCGCGTGCTCTGGGCACCGGTGACCTCGGCCATGCGCGCATCATGGTAGACGCGCACTTCCAGCTGGGGCACCGGCAACCACGGCAGGCTGTGCTCCTGGCGCACCTGTACCGTGGAGGTGTACGGACAGCTCTCGACCACTTCCAGCGCCAGCACGCCGAGCTGCCGCTCGCCCTGGCTGAGTGCGACCCGCCGAGCCCCTTGGGCTTCGCGCATGCCGGGCAGCAGGCGCATCAGCCGCGCATAGTTGGCTTCGCAAGCCGCCTGCAGCTCGATCAAGTCGACCCGGTAGCGCTCGCGCAGCAGATTCAACCCCATAGCCCCCTGACCTCGGCGCGGTTGAGCGCCAGCCACTGCAGGGCGATGATGCTCGCCGCGTTGTTGATCTTGCCATCCTTGACCGCCTGCAGCGCATCCTCGAATGGCCATACTTGCACGCGGATGTCTTCGCCCTCTTCCTCGAGGCCGTGAATGCCGCCGACGCCAGCGCTGTCGCAACGACCAAGAAACAGGTGCACGAACTCGTCCGAGCCACCTGGCGATGGGAAATAGCGGGTTATCGGCCATAGCGAGGTCAGCGTCAGCCCGGCCTCTTCCTCGGCTTCGCGCAGTGCGACTTCGTCCGGCTCCTCGTGCTTGTCGATCAGCCCAGCCACCAGTTCGACCAGCCACGGGTTGGTGGCCTTGTGCATGGCGCCGACGCGGAACTGCTCGATCAGCACCACGCTGTCGGTCACCGCATCGTAAGGCAGCACGCACACGGCATCGTGGCGGATGAACAGTTCGCGGCGCAGCACCGGGCCCATTTCACCGGAAAACTGCCGATGGCGCAGGTGAAAGCGATCCAGACGGTAGAACCCGCGGAAGCATTCCTCACGCTCGATGATTTCCACCGCGTCCGGGCCGGGGTTGAAGGTTTCGGTCATCTGCTGTTCTCTCGTTCACCTACACATTGGAACCATCCTAGGGGCTGTTAAGGCTCTCCCGCAAGCGACGTATCGAAAGCCTGGCCGATCTGCTCGCATTGGCGAATAATCGCGAACTCCCCTGCCATCAGGCAGTCGAACGCCCGTCCTCTGCCAATGGCTTTTCCTGCATGAACATGTCCCGCATTGCCCGTCTCGGTGCTCTTTTCAGCCTCGCCCTACTGCTCGGTGCTTGCCAGAGCCTGTCCCGTTCCGACGCACCGGCGGGGGTGGCCACCAGCCATGAGAAGTGGGAGCACAAGCCAGCCGACTGCAGCGCCCAAGATTGCCCGCTGGTCAACGTCGAACTGCAACGCGTGACCGATCAACCGGCCCTCAATGCGCGCATCGACGCCACCCTGCTCGACCTGGTGAAAGCCGCCACCGGCACGCGCCCCGCGTCGCTGGCCGAACACGAGCGCGACTTTCTCGCCAACGGCCAGCCGGGCTGGGTGAGCTACCTGCAAGCCAAGGTGCTTAGCCAGCATGACCAACTCGTGGTGATTGAGCTGTCCAGCTACCACTTCATCGGCGGCGCCCACGGCGTGCCTGGGCGCACCTACCTCAATTACGATCGTGAGCAGAACGAGGTGCTGAGCCTGCAGGACATGCTGGTGCCCGGCGAGGAACCGGCGTTCTGGCAGATCGCTCAGCGCGCCCACCAGGCCTGGCTGATCGCCCAGGGCCACGGCAACGACGTGGAATACCGCAAGACCTGGCCGTTCGAGCGCACCGCCAACATCGCCCTGAATCCCGATGCGGTGATGCTCAAGTACGATGTCGCCCGCCTGGCGCCCTACTCCGACGGCCACCCGGAAATCCTCATCCCCTACAGCCAGCTACAGGGCATCCTGCGCCCAGCGTACATGCCTGGCGCTTCGCGCTAGAGCCCAGGCGCAGGCGCGGTGTCCGTCGCGCCTGCGCCCGAGGTTCACACCTGCCGGTAGATCACCGAGCCTTCTTCCCTGAAGCGTTCGGCCTGTTCCTTGAAGCCGGCTTCGACCGCCTTGCTCTCGTCCGACAGACCGTTCTCCTTGGCGTATTCACGCACTTCCTGGGTGATCTTCATCGAGCAGAACTTCGGCCCGCACATCGAGCAGAAGTGCGCGACCTTGGCCGAGTCCTTCGGCAGCGTCTCGTCATGGAAGCTACGGGCGGTGTCCGGGTCCAGGCCAAGGTTGAACTGGTCTTCCCAGCGAAACTCGAAGCGCGCCTTGGACAGGGCGTTGTCGCGGATCTGCGCGCCCGGATGACCTTTCGCAAGGTCGGCCGCATGGGCGGCGATCTTGTAGGTGATGATCCCGGTCTTCACGTCATCCTTGTTGGGCAGGCCCAGGTGTTCCTTGGGGGTGACGTAGCAGAGCATGGCGCAGCCGAACCAGCCGATCATGGCCGCACCGATGCCGCTGGTGATGTGGTCGTAGCCCGGCGCGATATCGGTGGTCAGCGGGCCGAGGGTGTAGAACGGCGCCTCGTCGCAGCATTCCAGCTGCTTGTCCATGTTCTCCTTGATCAGTTGCATCGGCACGTGGCCGGGGCCTTCGATCATGCACTGCACGTCATGCTTCCAGGCGATCTTGGTCAGCTCGCCGAGGGTTTCCAGCTCACCGAACTGGGCGGCGTCGTTGGCGTCGGCAATCGAGCCGGGACGCAGGCCGTCACCCAGCGAGAAACTGACGTCGTAGGCCTTCATGATTTCGCAGATTTCCTCGAAATGGGTGTAGAGGAAGTTCTCCTTGTGGTGGGCCAGGCACCACTTGGCCATGATCGAGCCGCCGCGGCTGACGATGCCGGTGACCCGCTTGGCGGTCAGCGGTACATAGCGCAGCAGTACGCCGGCGTGGATGGTGAAATAGTCGACGCCCTGCTCGGCCTGCTCGATCAGGGTATCGCGGAACAACTCCCAGGTCAGGTCTTCGGCCACGCCACCCACCTTTTCCAGGGCCTGGTAGATCGGCACCGTACCGATGGGGACCGGTGAGTTGCGGATGATCCACTCACGGGTTTCGTGGATGTGCTTGCCGGTGGACAGATCCATGACCGTGTCCGAGCCCCAGCGAATGCCCCAGGTCAGCTTGGCGACCTCTTCTTCGATCGACGAACCGAGCGCAGAGTTGCCGATGTTGCCGTTGATCTTCACCAGAAAGTTGCGGCCAATGATCATCGGCTCCAGTTCGGTGTGGTTGATGTTCGCCGGAATGATGGCGCGGCCACGGGCGACTTCGTCACGAACGAATTCGGGGGTGATTTCCTTGGGGATGCTGGCACCGAAACTGTTGCCACCATGCTGTTCCTTAAGCAGGCCGGCGGCGCGGTGCTCGGCGAGCTTCATGTTCTCGCGGATGGCGATGTATTCCATCTCCGGGGTGATGATGCCCTGACGCGCATAGTGCATCTGGCTGACGTTCTTGCCCGGTTTGGCGCGGCGTGGGTTGCGCACATGGCTGAAGCGCATCTTGGTCAGTTCGGCATCGGCCAGGCGCTGCTGGCCGAAGTGCGAGGTCAACCCTGGCAGCACCTCGGTGTCGTCGCGGTCGATGATCCAGGCGCTGCGCACATCGGCCAGGCCCTTGCGCACGTCGATGGTCACGTTCGGGTCAGTGTACGGGCCGGAGGTGTCGTAGACGGTGACCGGCGCGTTGATCTCGCCACCGAAATCAGTGGGCGTCACGTCCAGGCTGATCTCGCGCATCGGCACGCGAATATCCGGGCGGCTGCCCTGTACGTAGACTTTCTGCGACCGCGGGAAAGGCTGGATCGACTGCTGGTCGACCTGGGCCGATTCACTGAGGTTCTGCTGTTGTTGTTTGACGCTCATCGGTTGGCTCCTCGGCTGAATGTCGGAGAGAACCTGACGGACACGCGCGATGAAGCAACGCCGAGCCGAGACTATTCGAGCATGCAGGAGTCTTGAAGAGCGCCGGCATGATCAAACAGCCAGGGCGCGGGCACACCACGAGTGTGGTGTGGGGGAATCCACCATGCAGATCGATGAAAAACTATCTGCGTTGCCATCGCGGCGTTAAAAACCGGCTCAAAATGCTCATGTACTACTCGTACACTCCGCTTTTTCGCCACTTTTTGCCTTGCGCTGGCTGCCTCGCCTACGTTTTTAAACGATCTGTAGAGGTGGATACCTCTTGTTCCCTACGCAGGCCTTAACCTGATCAGGTTCAACGGGATCCGGAACTCTCCGATCTCAGCCTCCGATTCGAGGCACCCCGACAAGAACCCGGCCAGTCTACTGGCAGCCGCCGGTGGCGGCAATGCGAAGGCGACCCGCTGGTCGCGTGGTGGCCGCCACCGTCGCGCCTTGACCACCCCGATGGCCAGGCTTAGTCTCGCCTGCTACTGCCCCTCTAGGATCCACCGACATGCTGCGCAGACTCTCCCTGGCCGTTGCCGTGACCGCCACTTCAACCGCCACGGCCTGGGCAGAACCCGCGCCGCTATCGGTGCGTACCGACCTGATATCGGTGTACCAGGAAGCCGCCGCCAACAATGCCGATCTGGCCGCGGCCCGCGCCGACTACCAGGCCCGGCGTGAGGGCGTACCCCAGGCCCGCGCCGGCTTGCTGCCGAACCTCAGTGCCGGCGCCCGGGTCAACGACACCCGCACAGCCCTGCAGCAGCCTTCGGCCACCCAGTCGCGCAGCGCCACGGTCTACCAGGCCAACCTCAGCCAACCGCTGTTCCGTGCCGATCGCTGGTTCCAGTTGCAGGCCGCCGAGGCGGTCAGCGAGCAGGCCGCGCTGGAGCTGTCAGCCAATGAACAGAACCTGATATTGCAGAGCGCCGAAGCCTATTTCTCGGTACTGCGCGCCCAGGACAACCTGGCCTCGACCAAGGCCGAGGAAGCCGCCTTCAACCGCCAGCTCGACCAGGCCAACGAGCGCTTCGATGTCGGCCTCTCGGACAAGACCGACGTACTGCAGGCCCAGGCCGGCTTCGACAGTGCGCGCGCTAACCGCATCACCGCCCAGCGCCAGGTCGACGATGCCTTCGAGGCGCTGATCACCCTGACCAACCGCGAATACCGCAGCATCGAGGGTATCCAGCACAGCCTGCCGATTCTCACCCCGATGCCCAATGACGCGACCGCCTGGGTCAACACCGCGGCAGCCCAGAACCTCAACCTGCAGGCCAGCAACTTCGCGGTCGATGCCGCCGAGGAAACCCTGCGCCAGCGCAAGGCTGGCCATGCCCCGACCCTCGACGCGGTGGCCAGCTACCAGCGCGGCGACAACGACGCCTTCGGCCTGAGCAATCCCAACTACACCGGGCAGAACTACGGCAGCGACGTGTCGCAGCGCAGCATCGGCCTGGAGCTGAACATCCCGCTGTACAGCGGCGGCCTGACCAGCTCCCAGGCGCGCGAGGCCTACCAGCGCCTGAGCCAGTCCGAACAACGCCGCGAAGGGCTGCGCCGCGAGGTGGTGCAGAACACTCGTAACCTGTACCGGGCGGTGAATACCGACGTGGAAACCGTGCAGGCGCGCCGCCAGTCGATCATCTCCAATCAGAGCGCGCTGGAGGCCACGGAAATCGGTTATCAGGTCGGCACCCGCAACATCGTCGACGTGCTCGACGCCCAGCGTCAGCTATACAGCGCCGTGCGCAACTACAACGATGCGCGCTACGACTACATCCTCAACAACCTGCGCCTCAAGCAGGCCGCCGGCACCCTCAGCCCGGCCGACCTGGAAGCACTGGGCGCCTACCTGAAACCGGACTACAACCCGGATCGCGATTTCCTGCCAACGGATCTGGCCAAGGCTGGCGAAGCGCGTTTGCAGGGCGAGTAAGCAAAAGGGCGCTCAGGACGAGGAATACAAAGGCAGTTGTTAAGCAGCCAATCGTGGGAGCGCGCCATGCGCGCGAATTCGCGGGCATGAACTAGGCGTCCCCGCGCGCTCCCACATGAATCGAGGCTGTGCGCAGCGTTGCGGCCACATCCAGGCCAATTGAGCAGGCCTTAAACGAGTAGCCTTCCCAACCCATCCAGCAGGCGTTTCAACGCCCCCTGATTGGCCTTGAGCACCGCCAGCCCGGCATCGCGCATCTCGGCTGCTCTTGCGGGATTACTCAGCAGCATTGCGACCTGATCGCCGAGCGCATCGGCATCTGCGACTTCGCTGAGCGCGCCGTGCTCGAGCAGTTGCGCGGTGATTTCCAGAAAGTTGAAGCGGTGCGGCCCCATGATCACCGGCAGGCCCAGGGCAGCCGGCTCCAGCGGATTGTGGCCGCCGGTCTCGACCAGGCTGCCGCCGACGAAGGCGATATCGGCCAGGGCGTAGAGAAACATCAACTCGCCCATGCTGTCGCCGAGCAGCACCTGCACATCGGGGCCAACCGCTTCGCCCGAGGAACGCCGCACATAGTTCAGGCCCGCTTCACGTAGTTGTGCCGCCGCCGTGTCGAAGCGCTCCAGGTGGCGCGGCACCAGGATCAGCAAGGCATCCGGCTGGCTGGTGAGCAATCGCCGGTGCGCCTGAATCACCAGCGCATCCTCGCCCTCGCGGGTGCTCGCCGCGATCCACACCGGTCGCTGCCGCGCCTGCCACTGTTCGCGCCGCGCGCTGGCGCGGGCACTCACTTCGGCGTCCACCTGCTGGTCGAACTTGATCGAGCCGGTCACCTCGACGGCTTCGGGTCGCGCGCCAAGGGCGATGAAACGCTCGGCTTCGACCTGCGTCTGCACCGCGAGCAGGTTCAGCTCGGCGAGCATCGGCGCGGTGAGCTTGGCGAAACGGCCGTAGCCTCTGGCCGAACGCGCAGACAACCGACCGTTGGCCAACGCCACCGGAATGCCGCGGCGAGCGCATTGGTGGATGTAGTTGGGCCATAACTCGGTTTCCATGATCACTGCCAACTTCGGCCGCACCTGCTGCAGAAAGCGCGCCGCGGCCCAGGGCAGGTCGTAGGGCAGATAGCAGTGCTGCACCCGGCCGGCGAACTGCGTCTCGGGAAACAGCGCACGGATGCGCTCGGAGCCGGTGGGCGTCATGCAGGTCAGGGTGATCGGCAAGTCCGGATAGCGGGCCAGCAGCTCGCGCACCAGCGGCGCCGCAGCGATGCTTTCGCCCACCGATACGGCATGTACCCAGATACCGCCGGGGCGCAGTGGCGGCAGCAGGGCGAAGCGCTCGCCGATGCGTTTGGCATACGCCGGCGCACGCCAGGCGCGCCAAGCCAGGCGCAGGCCGATCAGCGGCAAACAGAGGTGAAACAGCAGGCTATAGAGATATCGATTCATGGCGGCGAAGCTTAGGGATGCGGGCGGGGCAGCACAAGTCGCGCCACGGGCTCATGCCTTGAGTACCCGCAGCCGTTCGGCCAGCGCCGCTGCCAGCCACTGAGCGGCCGGCCCGAGCGCCTCGTCACGGCGGAATACCATTTCCAGCGGCAGCGGCGGTGCGATCCAGTCGCTGCGCAGCTCCACCAGATGCCCATGATAGGTCGGGTACTGGGCCACGTGCCGCGGCAGGCAGGCCCAGCCCAGGTTGCGCATCAGCAGCTCGGCCATCGCGTAGAAGCTGTCTGCATACCAGGCTGAGGGGCTGATCCGTTCGTTGCCTGGGTACTGGGTATCCTGCAGGGTGATCAGCAGTTGGCGGTGGCGCGCCAGCTCACGGCGCCCGACCGCGCCAGCCTGTGCCAGCGGATGGCCGGCCCCGCACACCATGACCATTTCCACCATGCCCAGGCGCCGTCGTTCGAGTTCCGCCGGCATGCCCTCATGGTGGAACAGCAGGCCAAGATCGGCGCGTCGCTCGATGAGCCGACGCGCCACCACGCCCTGCCCGCCGCTGGTCATCTGCACTTCCACACCTGGAAAGGCGCGTGCCAGGGCCTCGAGACTGTCGAGCACCGGAGGCAGCGGCAAGGCCTCGTCCTGGGCGAGTCGCAGGCAGGCCTCCTCGCCCTTGGCCAGGCCAAGCGCTCGGCCCTCCAGCCGCTCGCACTGGCGCAACAATTCGCGCGCCTCTTCCAGCAGCGCCTGGCCGGCCTCCGTCAAACGCGGCTGGCGCCCGCTGCTGCGCTCGAACAGGCGCACGCCGAGATCATCTTCCAATGCCGCCACTGCCGTGCTGACCGCCGACTGCACACGACCCAGGCGACGCGCTACGCCCGAGAACGAGCTGCCCTCGGCGACCGCGACGAAAACGTCCAACTGCTCAAGATTCCAGCGCACGACCTATCTCCCATATAGATAGGTAATCAGTTTACCTAACAGCGGACGGCGGTAAAATTGTCAGCCCGTCAAGAGGAGTTCTGCCGATGAATGGTTATCTCTATCTCGCCCTGGCGATTGCCGCCGAAGTCGTCGCCACCACTTCCATGAAGGCCGTGGATGGTTTCAATAAACCCCTGCCGCTGTTGCTGGTAATCGCTGGCTACAGCATCGCCTTCTGGATGCTGATCCTGGTGGTACGCACCATTCCAGTGGGTATCGCCTACGCCATCTGGGCCGGGCTGGGCATCGTGCTGGTCAGCATCGCGGCGATGTTCGTCTACGACCAGAAACCGGACCTGCCAGCCGTGCTGGGCATGGGCCTGATCGTCAGCGGCGTGGTGGTGATCCAGCTGTTCTCCCGCGTCACCGGCCACTGAGCGTTATACTGCGCGCCTGTTTTTCCGAGAGGCGCCCGCATGTCCCAAACTCTGAGCACAGACGTCCTGATCGTCGGCGGCGGCGTTGCCGGCCTGTGGCTGAATGCACGGCTGCGTGCCAAGGGCTACGCCACGCTGCTGGTGGAGCGCGAAAGCCTTGGCGGCGGTCAGAGCGTCAAGTCCCAGGGCATCATCCACGGCGGCGCCAAGTACGCCCTGCATGGCGCCCTGAGCGGTGCATCGGAAGCCATCGCCGACATGCCACGGCGCTGGCGCGAGGCGCTGGATGGCACGGGCGAGCTGAACCTGTCCGGCGTGCGCCTGCTTTCCGACGCCCATTACCTGTGGTCGCCAGGCACCCTGGCCGGCAACCTGACCAGTTTCTTCGCCAGCAAGGCCGTGCGCGGGCGCGTCGACCAGGTCAAGGGCGAACAGTTGCCGCCGGCGCTGCAGAACCCGAAATTCAAGGGCAAGGTCTATCGCCTGGCGGAATTGGTGGTGGACGTGCCAAGCCTGATCACCCGCCTGGCCGAACTCGCCAGCGACAGCCTGCTCGCCGCCGATGCCATCGAGCCGCTGCACGACAACGGCCAACTGGTCGGCCTGCGTGTCGATGGTCGTGAAATCCGTGCCCAGCGCATCGTGCTCAGCGCCGGTCGCGGCAACGCCGACCTGCTGGCCAGCCTTGGCATTGCACAACCCAGCCAGCAACTGCGCCCACTGCACATGGTGATGGTCAAAGGGCCGAGCCTCAAGCCGCTGTACGCCCATTGCCTGGGCGGAGGCCCGAAGCCGCGGATTACCGTGACCAGCCACCCGAGCGCCGATGGCGAATGGGTCTGGTACCTGGGCGGCGACCTGGCCGAGGCGGACGGCGTGGCACGCGACGAAGCCGCGCAGATCGAAGCGGCGCGCAAGGAGCTCACCCAGTTGCTGCCGTGGATCGACTTGTCCACAGCGCAATGGGCGACCCTGCGCGTCGAGCGTGCGGAGCCCGCGCAAAGCGGCCTGGTGCGCCCGGACAATGCTTTCTTGAGCGACCAGGGCGCCCTGCTCGTCGGCTGGCCAACCAAACTGGCCCTGGCGCCGGACTTCGCCGATCGCGTGCTGAGCCATCTCGAGCGCGACGGCATTCGCCCGGCGGCTCGAGCTGCCTTGCCCGAACTGCCGCGCCCGGTTATCGGCCGTACTGCGTGGGAGGCGGCATTCTGATGCGCGACCTGCACGAGCTGCACCGCACGCTGGGCTCCACCGGCCTGAGCGTTTCCCCCCTTGGCCTGGGCACCGTCAAGCTGGGCCGCGATCAGGGCGTCAAATACCCCAACGGTTTCACCATTCCCGATGACCAGCAGGCGCTACAGCTGCTCGGCCTGGCCCGGGAGCTGGGCATCAACCTGCTCGATACCGCGCCGGCCTACGGCACCAGCGAACAGCGCCTGGGCCCGTTGCTACGTGGCCAGCGCCACGACTGGGTGATCGTCAGCAAGGTGGGCGAGGAGTTCGACAACGGCCTGTCGCATTTCGACTTTTCCGCCGCGCACACCCGGCGCTCGGTGGAGCGCAGCCTGAAACGTCTGGAAACGGACTATCTTGACCTGGTGCTGGTGCACTCCAACGGCGACGACCTGGCGATCCTGCAGCATGAAGCGGTCTACGAGACCCTGGCCGAGCTCAAGCAGGCCGGGCTGATTCGCGGCTTCGGCTTCTCCGGCAAGACGGTCGAGGGTGGCCTGCTGGCACTGGAGCGCGGCGACTGCGCCATGGTCACCTACAACCTGGGCGAGCAGCAGGAACGCCCGGTATTGGACTATGCTGCCAGTCACGCCAAAGGCGTGCTGATCAAGAAAGCCCTGGCCAGCGGCCATGTCTGCCTGGACAGCGGTGTCGACCCGGTACGCGCCAGCTTCGAGCTGATCTTCGCTCACCCAGGTGTGGGCAGCGCCATCGTCGGCACCATCAACCCACTGCATCTGGCGCACAACGTGGCAGTGGCTGCCGAGGTTATTTTCGGCACTAAACGTGGTAACAGAGGATCAGCAGAGTGATGAACAGGCGTTCCGATAACGCCTTTTGACGCCGCCCAGGCGGCCGACCCCGACGCAAGAAGGAGCCGACATGCCGCGCATCATTTCCCGCAAGGACCCCGCCACCTTCAAGACCTTGCCGTTATACGTCGAGGCAACGCCTGATGGCATCGCCTACCAGAGCCTTGGCCGCCCACTGAATTTCAGCGAAATGCTCGAACGCCGCAAACCGGTCGAGCTGCCCGACAGCCAGCGCTTCGCGGCGGAGCTGGCCAACCTGGGGGTATCGGTGCGATTGACCCTGCACTGGCAGGGCCGCGAATACTGGCTGCTGGTGCGCCAGCGCCGCCATGACCGCGGCGATGTCGTGCTCAAGCTGATTTCCGGCTACGTACCGGCCCACGAACTCAACCTGCCGCTGTTGACCGCCATCCAGGAAGTGGCCGAGGAATGCCTGCTGGAAACCAGCGAAGGCTGGCTCTACGGCCGCTTCGGCGACACCTGGCTGCCTGCGCCCTACGAGGGCACACTCAAGTATCGGGATAACGTCCATTTTCGGCTCAGCCCCCTGTCTGGTGCCGCTCGTCCGGTGCAATGCGGCAACCTGACCTTGCTGGAGCGCCCACGGGCCTACGTGCATGTACCCACCGCATCGCTGCAGCTGGTCTACGACCTACGCCTGGATCTGCCCAAAGAGGCGAAGCAACCCAGTCTGTTGCACGTCGATGAGCACCTGGAGAATGGCAAGCTGATCGCGCGCCTGGATCACGCCCGTCCCGATCTGTACCTGATCCCCCTGGAGCAGGGTCGCCCCACCGCTGAGCTGTTGACCCTGCGCCAAGGCCAACTGGTGCCAGTAAACACCCGCGGCCTGTGGTTGGCGGAAAGCTTTGCCGCCCAGGACGGCTGGTTGGTGCGTGATGAACGCATCCGTTGGAAGGATTGGCTGACGCTGCAGAACCTGACACCGAAACCCAGCAAGCCCGACGTGTTCAGCACGGGGCCCGAGGTATCTTCAAGGGTTCGCCTGGATACCGCCGCGGCGGTCTGACCGGCAAGCGTCACAAAACAAAACCCCGCCAAGTGGCGGGGTTTTGTTTGCGCGATCAGCGACTGCGGATCTTCTCGACGATGGCCGTGGTCGAGCTGTTCTCGACCAGCCCCAGCACCCGCACTTCACCGCCGTAGGCCAGCACGATATCGGAACCGACCACCTGGTCGATGCCGTAATCGCCACCTTTGACCAGCACATCGGGCTGCACCTGCTTGAGCAGGCGCTCGGGCGTGGCTTCGCTGAAGCTCACCACCCAGTCCACGGCGCCAAGACCGGCCAGCACCGCCATGCGGCGATCCACGGCATTGATCGGCCGACCTGGGCCCTTGAGACGGCTCACCGACGCGTCGTCATTGATCGCCACGATCAGACGGTCGCCCTGCGCCCGCGCCTGCTCGAGATAGGTCACGTGGCCGGCATGCAGGATATCGAAGCAGCCGTTGGTAAAGACGATCTTCTCGCCGTGGGCGCGCGCATCCTCGGTGGCCAGCAGCAGTTGCTCCAGGCTCAGCACACCACGCTCGGAGCCCTCTTCACGCTGCACGGCACGGCGCAGCTCAGGCGTGCTGATGGCCGCGGTGCCCAGCTTGCCCACCACGATACCGGCAGCCAGATTGGCCAGCGCCACGGCCTGGGGTAGCTCCTCGCCTGCCGCGATGGAGGCGGCCAGCGTGGAAATCACCGTATCGCCCGCGCCCGTCACATCGAACACCTCGCGCGCACGCGCCGGCAGGTGAAGCGGCGCATGATCAGGGCGCAGCAGCGTCATGCCATGCTCGCCACGGGTAACCAGCAAGGCGCCCAGGTCGAGCTCACGCATCAGGCGCGCGCCACGGCTGACCAACTCGGCTTCATCCTCACAGCGACCGACGATCAACTCGAACTCGCTGAGGTTCGGAGTGATCAGGCTGGCGCCGCGGTAAATGGAGAAATCCTTGCCTTTCGGGTCGGCCAACACCGGGATGCCGCGCTTGCGCGCTGCCGTGATCAAGGCCTGATGATTCTGCAGCGCACCCTTGCCGTAATCGGACAACACCAGCACCTTGACCTGATCGAGCAACTGCTCGACCTGCCGCGCCAACGCCTCGGCGTCGGTCTGGAACGGCTCTTCGAAATCCATGCGCAAGAGCTGCTGATGACGGCTCATGACCCGCAGCTTGACGATGGTCGGCTGGTTCTCGATACGCTGGAAGTAGGTCTTCACGCCGATGGCTTCCAGGCTCTGCTGCAAACTCTGTGCAGCCTCGTCCTCGCCGGTAACGCCAACCAGAACAGCCGGCGCACCAAGAGCGGCGATATTCAGTGCGACATTGGCCGCACCGCCGGGGCGATCCTCGATCTGTTCGACCTTGACCACCGGCACCGGAGCCTCGGGCGATATACGCGAGGTAGCGCCGTGCCAATACCGGTCGAGCATGACATCACCCACCACCAATACGGGTGCCTGATCGAAACGGGGCATGGATAACTTCATGCGGAAACTCCGGAATTGCAAAATCGCCGCGGAGAATAGCACATCGGCTATTACGAACCGCCGCCGCACGTTTCAGCACCGCTTAGCGCTCGAACGGGCGAACCCAGAACAACTCGTGGCGACGCACCGCCTTGCGGAAGAACTCGTCTTCCCCTGCCTGCGGCCAGCGGCGTGCAGCCAGGCACCATTGGATGAACCGACGCAGACGCTTCTTGAAGGGTAGCGGCGTTTGCAGATCGTGCTGCATCGCCAATGCCTGACTCTTGTCGAGCAATACATTGTCATCAAGTTGCAGGCACCACAGCTGATCGGCTGGCAAGGGTTCGATACATGGCGGCAATGCCACGCCGTTGCCGGCCGGCCCCATGGGCCAGCGGTCATTGTCCGTCAGGTGATTGGCATAGAGCAGTTGCACGTCAGGCTGCCAGCCACTTTGCTCGATGGCCTGCCGCAACGCTCGGCCCGTCTGGATATGGTCGGGGTGCGGATCGAGCTCGGGGTGCGGAAACACGACGACTTCCGGCTTGAAGTGCCGCAACAACGCCGCGAGGTCGGCGATCAGGTTATTCCACGTCGGTGCCCCGTCTACATCGCCAGGAAGCTTCAATGCATTGAAACGACGAACACTGCGGATATCCGAGTCGCCCGACTCGCGCGACGCACAAGCTGTGCCTGGCTCGGCCTCCATCTGCCGCAATTGCATGCAGTAATAGCCAAGCTGCACGCATCGACTGGGCTCGACGCCACCCCACAGAGGTACCGTTTGACTGCTCCAACTGCGCAGCCGCCCCTTGAGGCGCGCGGCGGCGGCATCGCTGAGGCCAAGACGGCGGTAGAAGTCGGCCTCGATCTCGCCCTGGGTCAAGGTGACGATAGACACCTCTTGGCTGCGACTGTAAAGACCGAAAGCAGCCAGCTCGGCATCATCCGCGTGGGGAGCAAGCACCATGACGCGCTTGCGTGAGTAGTCGGGATTGCTGAAGCCATACAGCGTTGCTTCGCGCCCGAGCTTGCAGAAGCGCCCGCGCAGCCTCAGTCGTCCATCGCGCAATAGTGGCAGGCAGCTGGAGAGATTGAGAAACCGTACGCCGTTGACGCCGCGCTCGAAATCTTGGCGGTCGAGGTCTTTGTCCTCACCGATCAGGACATGGGGGTCGAGGCAACGCCCCAGCCAGTTGCTGCGAACATGCAGGGCCAGCACCAGTGTGTCGGCCTCCTCGGGCCACTCCCCGCCATGTGGAAAGATTTTCCCATCGCGATCGAGCATCACCGACAGACTGAAACTGTCCGGCGGGAACGCGTGGCGGTAATCGTCACGGGGCGAGTAGAAAAGATGGTCGGAAAACCAGGCTTCGTGGGCAATCCATGCCAGCACCAGAACGACGGGCGCCGTTCCCCACGAACCGAACCAGTCGAGCGCCACCAGAATCGGCAATGCCACGACCATGAGAATACGCTTGTTACGCCGATGCCGGCGTACCAACCGCTGCTTGCGTGCTTCCATTCACTTACACCCGAAAAACAGGCTGGCGATTACACCAACGATCCTTGTATTCAACATCCGCTCTGCCGAAGGAGTAGCGCAGCGGCTTTCCTCGCAGGCGCGCATCGTCCCATGCGGACTGGGTATTGATAAAGCTGAGTACACTGCCAGGGCTGAAGTCACGAGAGGCTGGATCCACTCCACCGTTGATGTATTCGATACTAATCCAGCCTGGCGATTCGACCCTGTATAGAACCTGAACGGCTATGGGCTTTCCATCGAGCTGCAGATACGCGCCCCAGAGAAACTCTTTCAGCGCCTCGAAAACCTCGACGAGATACTGCTTGCCAGGCACGTCGAAGCCCCAGCGCTTTTCGAACAGCTCCGTATAAATTGCGGCCAGCGCATGGGCCGACAAGCCGGAAACCGGCACAACCTCGCCGCCCGCCTCTTCGAGCATCCGTAGTTCACGACGCTGGTTGTAGCGGAACTTCTTGCCGTACTCCTCCGGCTGCCTGGCCAGCGCCAGCTGCTCCGACTGGGTGCGCAACGTCGATATCGCGCCCTCATTCAAGGCGGAGACATAGCGCATTCGATGCCGAACCGGTGCGGCCGCTCCTGGCGCGACGGGCAGTATCACCTCGGCGTTGCCGAGGTCGAAAAGGTCGCGACGACCCTTGCGTTTGAGCACATCGCGAGAAAGTGCCAACGCATTTCCCCAGACTGGAACCGCAGCCTGCAACTCGCCCTGCCGCGGCCAGCCCAGGTAGCGAACGGGAATGCCCGCCAGCACAGACAGCCGGGAAACGACGTCTGGTTGAGTCATGACACTGCCGCCGAACCGCGCCCACACCTGCGCATAGACATCGGCGCTTATCGGCTGCCAGCCTCGCTCGCGCCAGCGTTGTAACGGGTTGAACATCAGGCATCCGGCTCGGGCGAAAAGATCGCCAAGCTTATCACGCGGTCGCTGCCTACTGCCGGACGATGCTTTAAGATAGGCCTTTTTACCCATGCTTTAGGATCTCTGGTGCAGCTACCCTCCCCACAGCCCGACGCCTTGCGTACGCGTCTTTTCGACTTCATCACCACCCGTTGGCTGGTCGGCGGCTATCTGGTTTTATTGACAGGCCTGTTCTGGATTCCCGACGGCAGTCAGTACACGAAATTCTATTACGCACTGAGCGCGGCACCTGCTCTTTTGGCGGTGATGATCATGCCTCGCCAGATCAAACCCCTGCTAAGTGAACCTATGGTCCTCTGCTTTCTGGTCTTGAGCGCGTGGCTGCTCATAACCCTGGGCTGGAGTCGCACCGAGGATGGCTTCGGCAGCCTGGCCAAGCGTCCGCTTTATGTATTCATGCTGTTCGTGGGCTGCACACTGATCGCTCTGCGTAATGATGAGTTGTTCTTGAAAACCTTGCGCCTAGGAGAAGGCGTCGGTGCATTGGCGGCGCTGGTCAACGTCGCCTGGTTCCTGCACATCGCAGCGCCGGGCGAACGACTGATCGGTACCGGAGCTCTGCGCAACCCGCTACTCACCTCTCACGTTCTAGGCTTTTTATGCACCTATTGGGTCGCAGCCTGGCTATCACGCAACGAGCGTCATGACTGGCTACCGATCATGATGGCGCTTCCCTTGCTGGCGGCGCTACTGGCCACGGGTTCGCGCACGCCGCTGATGGGGCTGGCACTGACCAGCGTCTGGATGCTGTCGATGAGCGGCAGACGGGCCATTTATCTGGTCGCCGCGTTGCTGTTCGGCGCGATTGCCGCCTATCTGGTTGCGCCAGAGATCATTCTGCAGCGCGGTATGTCCTACCGCCCGGAATTGTGGAGCGATGCCTGGCGCCAGGCGGGCCAGCATCTTTGGCTAGGCGCCGGTTATGAAAGCAAGTTCGAGTTCAATGTTGCCGGCTCTCATCAACCATTGCACGACCCGCACAACGTCGAGCTGGCGGTTCTTCTCGAGCTGGGCATGATCGGGTTGGGTATCTGGGCCATCATGTACGGCTTCGCACTGTTTCGCTGCCTGCGCCTGCGCGCCCTGCCGCAATTCCAGATCGCTTCGGCACTGCTGATCTATGGGCTCTGTGCAGGGCTTACGGAGGGCGGCAACTACCTGTCGCGCCCCAATGAAAGCTGGTTTTTGATCTGGATCCCGATGGCGCTGGTCGCTGCACTGTCCATCCGGCATCGGCAGGCTAAGCCATGAAGCGTATCGATGCGGCACAGCTGGATGCTCTGTTGGAGGGCGCCAAAACCATCGAAGAAGATGGCCTTGGCGTCAAAGTGGCGCGACTGGGCAGCGGCGACTTTCTGAAGCTGTATCGTCGCAAGCGGTTGCTGTCCTCCGACCTCTGGGATTTACCGGCACAGCGTTTCGCCGACAACGCCAGAGGCTTGCTGCGCCTGGGGATCACCGCACCGTACGTGCTCGATGTCCTGATGATCAGCGAACGCCGCCTGAGCGCCGTGCTCTATCAGCCCTTGCCAGGCGACACCCTGCGCAATCGATTACGCCAACTCGACGCGCGGCAGCGTCCGGCACTGGTAAAACGATTCGGGACTTTTCTCGGCGAGCTGCATCAGCTTGGCGTCTATTTCCGCTCGCTGCATCTGGGCAACGTTCTACTGCTGCCAGACGGCAGCTTTGGCCTGATCGACCTGTCGGACATGAAGCTGGAAAGCCGTCCGCTCGCCCCCTGGAAGAGGCGGCGCAACCTGCAGCACATCCTGCGCTATGCCGAGGATATCGACTGGCTCACGCAACAGCATCTCGGTAGCTGGCTAGAAGGCTATGCGGAGAGCGCCAGCCGATGCGACACCGAGCGTTTCAGCCGCGACCTGAAAAAGTGGCTGCAGGTCCGGTAGCCAGGCCACCGAGCGCTACGGCTGGCGCTCAGCGTTTGAGCCAGTAGCGCCAGAGCCCCTTGAGTGTCTTCAGGTTGCGCGAGCGCCACGGGATCTGCGCCAGCAACTCGCTGGCCAGCGCTCGATCCTCGTTGGCAACCTTGGTGAACATGGCGTTCAGGTAGCGCAGGCGCGTCGCCTCGTAACCCGGATGGTCACTGAAGCGCTGATAGATCGCCAGCTCGGTTTCGATCATCAGACGCCGATTCTTGTAGGTGTTGCGGCCATGCACACGGTACAGCGCCAGCGGCTCCTGGAGTATGTCGATGAAATAGCCGGCACGCGCGATGCGCAGCTCCACGAAGTAATCCTCGATCCGGATGGTCGGATCGAAGCCGCCCACCGCCTCCAATGCATCGCGGCGAAACAGCAGGGTCGGCGCTGGTGGCCCAGGCTTGCGATCCATGAACAGGTCATCGAAGTCGAGGCGCCTGGCCGGGCGATGCCGCTGCTTCTTGTCGGGCAACGGCTTGCCGTCGCCGTCGATGAGCACGATGCCGCCCGCACAGATTCCGGTCTCCGGATGCTGCTCCATAAATGGAATCTGCAAGGAAAGCCGCTCGGGCAGCATCACGTCATCCGAGCCCAGCGGCGCGATGTATCGGCCCTTGCTTCGGGCGATCATCTCGTTGAGCGTGGTGCACAGCCCCTTGTTCGTCTGCGCGACGAAGTCGAAGCCGAACTCCGCCTGCAATCGTTGAATCAGCTCGACGCTGCCGTCACGTGAACCATCGTCGACCACCAGCAGCTCTATGATGGGATAGCTCTGCGCATAAACGCTGCGAATGCTGGCCTCGATGAAGTCAGCATGGTTGTAGGAAGAGATCAGTACCGATACCAAAGGCAGCGGGTGGGTGCTATCGGTCATTGAGACGATCCTGTCAGCGGCTGATCGCCTTCGAGCAGCTCACGGTATTTGCGGCGAAAATCCTCGATGTCGTGCTCGCACCTGAGGTAGCGGTAAGCCCGCTCACCCTGCTCGACTCGCTCGGCTTCGCTATCGAGCAGGCTTGCACGCAGCTGCTCGGTCAACGAGCTCACATCGCCCGGGCCGAACAGTCGGCCGCCAGCGCCGTGCAACAAGGGGCGCATCGCCGGAATATCCGACCCCATTACCGGCAGGCGCCCGCACATACCCTCGAGCAGGGCAAGCCCGAGGCCTTCCTGTAGCGAAGGCATGGCGAAGATGTCGAAGGCCCTTACGTAGCGCATGGCATCGGGCTGAGTGCCGCACAGGTGCACACGGCCCTGCAAATCGGACTCGGCGATCAGCGCAGCGAGATTGTCCCGCTCTCGCCCGCCACCGATGATGGCCAGATTCGCATGGGGGAATTCCTGACTGACGGCAGCGAAGGCCCGAATCAGATGGGTGTGCCCTTTGATTGGAACCAAGCGCCCGATAGCACCGATGATCACTGGTGTCATCGGTAAATCCAGCGCTTTACGCGCCTCTTCTCGCGACAGCTGCAGGGACTCGGCCAGGTCGATATCTAGGGCATTGGTGATCGCCACCGTGTTCGCCTTCGTGAAACCGCAGCGCAGCGAAACCAGGTAATCGACCACTGCCGGCGACACACCGACGAAACGCCAGCATTCATCGATCAAGCGCTTGGCCTGCCAGCGCCGATAGAACCTGTCGTACTCGCCGAAGCCGTGGGAGACGCCGATGCAGCGGGTGATTCGCAGCTCTTTGTTGAGGTGCATGAACAGGTTGACGGCCTTGAAGCGATGCAGCAACACCACGTCGAAGGCTTCTTCCCGACAAAACGCCAATAAGCGGGCGCGCACCTTACGACGCAAACCGCTCATGTCCTTCTCGTTGAACTCGAAGAATACCTGGCGGCGACCGGCAGGATGAGGTGCGCCGTCAGCCGGCCGGCCCTCGAGATAAGCATTGACCACCTCGAAGCGCTCGCCCGGCAGCCCCTGCAGGATCTGCTCGCCCAGGTCGGAGTTGGTATCGCCCGCGTTGTAACGGGTTTGCAACTGCAGGACTTTCAGCGGCCTAACCATCCAGGCGGCCCATCCACAGGCGGATCGCCTTGCGCAAATACGACAGTTTCAGCAACACACGCCAGTCGCTTGCCACCGCCTGGCGGTAAAACTGCTTGGCAGCTACCGGATCGCCCGCCAGACAGGCACTGCGAAACAGCGACAGGCAACGCTGCTGGTAAAACGCGGCACGCAGCTGCTGCAATTGCTCAGGGAGCCGCCCGAATACCTCGTCGACCAGTTCGACTCCGCCCGCCAGGCTCGAGCCGAAGTCATGGCGCAGACTGTCGCTGTGCTTGTGAATCATTGCCAACGGCTCCGGCAACAGGGTAATCGGGTAGGCCGCCAGCGTCTGCGCGAATACCGGGATGTCCTCGGCATTGCGAAAACGCTCAGGATAGTCGCCAGCTTCGAAGATAGAACGGTGCATCACGCACGCACCGTTGGAAATGCTCAATGTCTTTTCCAGCAGGTAGGCCTTCACTCGCTCAAGCGCCGTCTGCGGCAGCTTGTCGGGCGAATGCCGGCGACGTCGCCCTGCCTGGTCGACCGACCAGTGTCCGCCAATGACCATCCGAGTATCTGGGTTGGCCGCCAGATGCGCGCGAATCAGAGCCAGGCTGTCTGGCGCCATTTCATCATCCGCATCGAGAAAGATCAGCCAGTCATGGCGCGCGATCTCGATACCCAGATTGCGCACGGAGGCCAGACCACCGTTATCCTTGCGCAACGCCGTGAACCGCGCTGGGAATTCGACTTTCAGCGCCTCGATGACCTGCGGCGTGTGATCCTTGGAGCCGTCATCGATGATCAGCAGTTCATCGTCAGCACTCAGTTGCGGTACGACCGAGCGAACGGTGCGCCCCAGTGTCTTGGCGTAGTTGTACGCCGGAATGACGATCGTGATCGCGGCAGACCCACTCATTATCGGCCTCCTCCGACCTTTTGACTCAACATCTGGAAGCCCCTGGCCACCCGATTGACACTCATGAACATCGCCCACTTCTCGCGCATGAAATTCAGCGAGAACACCGGGCGCACCACCTGGCCTGCACCCCAGCCTGGGCGCCAGCAAAAACCATCGCGCCGCTTTCGGTATAGGGTGAGCACCGGCACACCCAACGCCGAGGCAAGGTGGCCAACGCCCGAGTCATTGCCAATCACATAGCCGGACTCGTACAGGTAGGCGGCCAACGCCTTGGCATCGGGAAACTCAGGAACCTCGAACTCGGAAGCGAACACCTCGAGATGATCACAGCGCTCCTTGGGTGACAGCACAAACTGTGGCTCATAGCCCTCAGCGCGCAGTCGCCTGGCCAAGGCAAGGTATTTAAGCGCGGGCCAATTCTTCTTCACATTGTATGAGAGCGGATGCAGCATCACCCGATCTGCATGGCGGCGGTGCTTCAGCGCGCAAGGCATCTGCAGGCCAATATCGCTACTGGCCTCAGCCAGCCCCAAGCGCGTGCGGCAGAAGGTTACGGCCTGCTCGACCATGCTGACGCTATCATCCGGCAGGCAGCGCAGCGGGCCCGCCGCCGCAGCCAGGGGAGCCAGGAGGCGAGCCTTGCCTGCAGGAAGCCGCGCCAAGGTCTCGGCTGCTGGCTCTCGTGCGAATCGCGAATCGATTTTCAGCGTGCCAACGAAAACGTATCGCCTGGCCAGCGTTTCGGCCGCCTCGGCATGGCGCGTCAGCATGCTGCCCATGTCGGAGATGACCAGATCGAAATCGTCGAGCACCGCGAACGTTTCCGCAGGTGCCGGAAGTAGTCGGGCTTCGAACAGCGGCAACCACTCATCGAGCGCCCCGAAATGATTGCTCAGCACTGTTACCTGATAGCCAGCACGTGCCAGATTGGCGGCCAGCACTAGATAGATGCAGCCATCACCAAGCCCCATTGAAGGCACCAACGCGATCCGACAATCATCCGGCGCCACCGATAGAGAGGTATCAGCGTGCGTTAAAACTTCGGCCATCAGAACTCCCGCATAATCCAGTATCGTCCGTGATCATGTACTGCAAACCTTCACCAGGGCACATCCGGTCGTTCGAACGCGATATCGTTGCTACACACAACTCCAGCCGCTCACGGCTCAGGTTGATCCTGCATACCGGGCTCGTCCTTTTCCTCCAGCCCCATGGCATGCAAACGAGCGTAGTAGCCATTCTGCGCCAGCAGGGACTCGTGAGAGCCGCGCTCGACGATGCGCCCCTGATCCATCACCAGGATCAGATCGGCTTTCTCGATGGTCGACAGACGATGCGCAATGACCAGCGTGGTGCGGCCTTCCATCACCTTGTCCAGCGCTGCCTGGATGTAGCGCTCGGATTCGGTATCCAGGGCCGAGGTCGCTTCATCGAGAATCAGCACGGGCGCACTCTTGAGCAACGCCCGGGCGATCGCCAAGCGTTGCCGCTGGCCACCCGACAACATCACGCCGTCCTCGCCCACCTTGGTGTCGAAGCCCTGCGGGAGCAGATCGATGAATTCACGTGCATAGGCAGCCTCAGCAGCGTCCTCGACTGCCTCGCGTGGCAAGTTACGCAGATCGCCATAGGCAATGTTATTCACGACTGTGTCGTTGAACAGCGAAACCTGCTGCGTGACCAGTGCGATATGTTTCCTCAGGTTTTCGACGCGATAGTCCTCGATGGGCGTGCCATCGAGCAGGATCTGCCCCTGGTCGTGCTGATAAAAGCGCGGGATCAGATTGGCCAGGGTCGACTTGCCGCTACCCGAGCGACCCACCAGCGCCACCATCTGCCCAGGCTCGACGGTGAAGCTGATGTCCTGCAGCACGATTTTCTCGGTCCCTGGGTAAACGAAACTCAAGTGTTTTACTTCGAGGGCACCGGTTACCCGCTCTTTCTCGACCGTTCCGTTATCGGGCTCGGTCACTTCGTCCAGTTGTTCGAAAATGCTCTCGGCGCCGGCAAGCCCTTTCTGGATGGTCGAACTGACTTCCGAGAGTTGGCGAATCGGCTTGGGCAGAAGGCCGGCCGCAGTGATGTAGGCCACCAGATCGCCCACGCTGGCATCACCGCGCAGGAACAGCACCAGAAACATCAGGAACGCCATGGCGGCGTAGTTCACCAATTGCAGGCTGGGCGTGTAGATCGCGCTGGTGCGGGTCATGCGCAGTTGCTTGCGGGTGCTGTCTTCGCTCGCCTCGTAGAAGCGCTCACGTTCATAGCGCTCGCCACCGAAGCTACGAACTACCCGGTAGTTCTGGATGGTCTCGGACGACACATGGGTCAATTCACCCATGGCACTCTGGATCTTGCGGCTCTGGCTACGGAATTTCTTGCTCGCGCTCTTAACCATCAGGGCAATCAGCGGCAGGATCGCCACCATCACCATGGTGAGCTTCCAGTTCATCCACAGCAGATAGCCAAACAGGAAAACCACCGTCAGACCTTCGCGCACCATGACCTTCAAGGCATCCGTCGCTGCGCCGGTAACCGAACCGACGTTGTAAGTGATGCGAGAGATCAGGTAACCCGTAGAATGGTTGTCGAAGTAACGGTTGGGCAGTGTCAGCAGGTTGTTGAACAGCGCAATGCGCAGGTCCTGTACCAGCCCCAGCGATACCCGTGCCAGGTAATAGCCGCCGAGAAATGAGCCTAAGCCTTGCCAGATGGTGATCAGCAACAGCGCCAGCGGCACACCGTAGAGCAGCTGCATACTGCCCAGTAGCGGCAGCTCGACCATACCGGCTTCAGGGGCAGCAAGGCCGTCGACGAAATACTTGAGCAGCCCGGCGAGCATTGGCTGGGTCGAGGCGAAGATGATGTAACCGATCATGCTCACGCCGAACATGAACCAGTAGCGCCGCATGTAGCTCAACAGCCGCATGTACAACTTGAAGCTGGAGATCGAGGGCGATTTGGCGCTTGAATCAGGCATGAGATGCTGGCTCTGGGATTTAGCCGGCGATTGTACCACCAGGCAACCCGCAACCAAATGCGCCTTAAAACCAGCGAGCCGCGCTCCCTGAATGCCTGATTACGATGACTAGCTGTTCAGAGCGAGCCTTGCAGCTGCTGCGGCGGGCGCCAGCGTGTTGGCTTGCGAACCACACTCAACCCTTGCAACTCGGCCAGCATCGCCTGGGCATCTAATACCGGCGAGTCAGTCGCTGAGGCGTAGCGTGCGGCAAGCGCCTCGAGCACGCTGTCGCTCAACCCCAGGTCACGCAGACGCAGCATGATCTTCTTGAAGTCGTCGATGCCAGCTGCACGGCTGAAATCCTCAGCCCGCTCGAAATCCAGCAGATATGCCTGCTCGGCCACCAGAAAATTGTACGGATTACAGTCGCCGTGAGCGAATCCATGACTATGCAGCTGACCAAGCAGGCCCAGCGCCTGGTGCGCGCCTCGCTGCAATGTCTCCCCCGTCAGGGTAGCCAGCGGCACGCCTGGCAAAAAGCGTGTGAATAACAGACTTTCATGAAACTCTGGATGACGCGATTCCGTATACAGCAAAGGTTCAGGCGCAGGAAAACCGAGCTTTTTCAGCCTGGCGAGCAGCATCGCCTCATTGTGCAATGGAGACTGGTAGGGCCGGCGTAGAATTCGCTTCCACCAGGGTTTCATGGATCGCCGATAGCGTTTGACGAACAGGGCTTCGTCTCCATGACCGATACGGGCAACCGCACGGCCAGGTGCGAAGTCGACGAGATCGACGAGAAGCCCTCTCAATGCTCGGATCTGTTTGCGCCCGATGCGCTCATTTTGAAAGACTAGCGTTTTGCCCACCTCAAGCCTCCCCGCGAGCATCAGGTGCTTGCAGTGCAGCATGCCGCTGCCCCATGGACCGGTTCATGTACAGCCTCTACGCCCAGACAAAAGAAAAGCTCAGGATGGCCACTTATGGTGGCTACAACCTCTGCAACCCTACGGCAGCCGTGTTGGCGCATCTGCTGTTCGACAAGCGCTCGACCCGTAAGAAGATCCGCAGCGCCTTCAAGTTGATTCGCCTGACCCCGCGTTACCGCCACCATGATCAGCTGAAGGGTGACGCGTACATCTGGCATTGCGATCGCGACGATCAGACCAGGCTGGCCCTGGGCATCGGCAACCGGCTCAGCGAAAAACAACGCCGGAACATCAGCTACATGCCCGCCATTAGGGAGGACGCCAGCAAATCCCTGGATTGGCGCGCCATGTACGCAGCCTGGAGGATAACACGGTGCTGTTCGTTGCCCCTGCTGCTGCAGTTCTACGTATTCAGCGCGCTGTGCCATACCATCAAGCACTTCAGAGCCATCGACAGGTTGCGGATCCCCCAGCAACTGACTTCACTGGTCAGCTTCAACAGCGCCAACATTCCCGAGTGTTTTCTGGTCACCGCCTGCCGGCACCACGGCCTGCCGACCTACTCGCTGCAGCACGGGCTGTATCATCGTTATCGCGGCGAACGACCGATCGACATCATCAATTATGAAAACGTCACGGCCAGCACCTTGCTGGTCTGGAGCGAGTTCTGCCGCGCCGAAATTGCTGCATTCCACCATGAAATTGGCCGCACGCCCGATTACCAGATGCAGGTCGCAGGCTATATCGATCCACCCGAGCCCCAAACCGCTTCAACAGCATCGAAGCAGGCGGACAAACAGCTTCTTTGCGTGCTGCCGGGCAAACGCTATGTGGGCGACAGCATCGAACTGCTCCATCTACTGGCCTCGCTGACTCCGCGTTACCGGCTGACGGTACGCCTGCATCCGCTGCTCGCCAAAGACGCAGCATTGATGGCTGCCCTGCCATCAAGCGCCTCGCTCGACGACAGCCCAACCCTCGCGCATGCGCTGCGTGCCGGACATTACGACCTGGCAATCGGGTTCAATACTACCAGCCTGTTTGAAGCCATGCTGTTCGGCGTACCTTGCGCGCTGTTCCAAGCACAGAGCCTGAACCTGGTAGCCGAAGGCATACCCAGCTTTTCCAATGCCGATGAGCTGGTGCAACTCGCCGATGCCCCTATCGACACGCGCCAGCTTGCCGAATACATCCTGGGGGCGTCCTGCTTTCGCTATGCTGAAATCATCAACGCAGCAGAAGCTTGAGCGCCACGCGCCACTGGGCGGGGTAGCGCAGAACACCGACAGCCCGGAGCCAGCGAACCCGCAACCCCCATGGCAGTTGCGCTCGCCTCAGCAAGCGCAGCCAGTAACGCACTGCCGCCTCTTCCTTGCGGCGCGTCCGGCCTGGATTCAGGGCTGCGCCGCAAGAAAACGGCAGCGCCACTGGTGCCGCAGCGGCATAGGCGAGCGCCTGCCTGGCCCAGGCCTCAGCAAAGCTGCCAAGGGAAAAATGTAAAAGCTCGATATCGTAAACGACGGCGACCTTGCCCTGCTGGGCGACCCGTAGGCTGAAATCGACGTCATAGAAATGAAAGCCCTCTAAGCGCTCATCAAAGCGCGTTGCAGCCCACGCCGAATGACGGGCGAACAGCCAGACGCCATCCAGCGCGACGACCGGCACGCAGCGGTTCGATCCACTGTCGGCAGGCTTGGCAAAAGCAGCGCTGGCACGCACGCTCGACGCACCGTGCAACACGTTGATACACAGATCATCATCATCACCGCTGTGCCAACCGGAAGGTGTTGCCGGCTTGTAACGACTCCCTGCCAGGCCGACGAGGGCAAGGCTCTCGTCTTGCGAAAAATGAGCGAGCGCCCGCGCGCCCCAGCCCTGACTCAGGAACTCCACGTCCTCATGCACGAAGCACAGGAACGGATGGCACGCCTTGGAGGCGCCCTCATTGTAGACCGCGCAAATGCCTCGGCCCTCAATGCTGTTGTCCACGGCGATCAGTTCGTATTCGACACCGATCGTGGCCTCGATATTGAGGGCCACTGCCTGTAAGCGGGCGGGCTGAGCACTGCAGATGATCACGGAGATCAACTCGGGCACCCCGAAAAACGGTCGTTCATTTAACTTGCTTCAGCCCCAGGTAATAGAGTGGAAACTTGAGGTATAGCTTGAGTTTCTTGCGCATCAGGTAGCCCTTGCTGCGACCCAGCCATTTTTCCTCGAAGGTGTATTTGGCGCGCTTGGTCATCAACCACTGACGAGCCGAGGTGTGTGTACGCAGCGTGCGGCTGTCGAGATGATCGACCACCGAAGAGGTGACCAGCACATGCCGTAACCCCTTGGACTGGAGCGTCAGCGCATAGTCATTGTCCGCGTACCAGAAGAAGAACCGCTCATCCAGAGCGCCGATCACCTCCAGGATGGAGCGGCGAAAAACCAGGCACCATCCGGAAATTTCCTTCAGCACCCCATAGCCTGGGTAAACACCGCTGTTGAGCGCGAAACCATTACGCGGATGATGCAGGGAGCAGGCCGGGCTGGCACTGCTGACGCTCGGATCCTGCTCGAACACCCGTAGCAGCTCCGAAGCCCAGCCGGGATGGAAAGAGAGATCGTTGTTGCAGATGGCCACGAACGGCGCCTGCCCTTTGCGGATACCGATGTTCATATAGGCGTGGTAGTTGAAGGGCGCCTCGGGATAGAGCGTTGCAACCCCTGGCTGCGCATAGGTCGGTGCCTGGGCATTGGACTCGAGCACCCAGATGCGTAGCCGAATACGCTCCGGGTCTTCGGATGCCAACAGCGTATCGAGGCAGTGCTCGGTGACCTGACGCAGGGCCGCGTCTTTGGCAAAGCTGAGTATTACCACGTCTATAACAACAGCTTGATCTGATGGTACTCGCACTTCACACATGCTCTGTTCTCTCTAGCCTGCCCTTCTTCAAAAGCAGGTGCCTCATTCGCTTGAGTAACTGCCGGTCCCATTGCCTGAGCGGAACCTGACGCAACAGCTGCCAGGCATATGCCTTGTCATCGGTGACGGCCATACGTAACGCCTTGGTAATCAGCCGTGCCTTGGCAGAGGGATAAGCTGGATGATCGCGGTATGCCGCTATCACCTGCATTCCATAGTCATATTCAGACTTGTATTGCTTCGACAAACTGTGTGGATGTTTACGGTAGAGCGTCACCACGTCAGGCAGTACATCCACGTAACTTCCCGCATGCGCGATCTTTAGCGTCATCTGGAAATCCTGCACTTTGATCGCTGGATCGTAGCCGCCAACAGCGTGCATGGCGTCACGCCGATAGACGGCGATGTTGCCGCCCACGACGAGCGCAGCGGCTAGCGCTTCGTGGAAATCGTAGCGACGAACCAACCGTTTCTTGTCCCTTTTGGGCAGGATCGTACCGTGCTCGTCGATCCTCACCGCCACGCCTCCCAGGCACCCTACCTCGGGATGCCCTTCGAGGTAGGCAGCCTGCAGCGCCAAGCGGCCAGCCGGCATCACATCGTCAGCATCGAAGGTCGCCACGAAAACCCCGCCAGCCAGGGCCAGGCCGGTATTCAACGCGGCACTGACGCCTTGATTTTCCTGCCTGACGAACTCGATTCGCTTCACTTTGCTCGACTGACGATGAGCCTGCAGAACCTGCTCGATCACCTTGGCGCTGTCATCACGAGAACCGTCATCGATGACGATCAACTCGAAGTTCTCGTAATCCTGGGACAAGACGCTGCGCAGCGCATCGGCGACATAGGCGGCATAGTTATAACAAGGCACGATTACTGAAACGAGCGGTCGATCCAAGACACTCACGCCCCAGCCTCCTGCTGCGGCCATGCATGCCAGCCCCGGGTATCGATCCGCCAGGAATCTGCAAGATGCAGGTTCGCTGGCCCTAGCAGTTCTTCCGGGAGCTGACCTTTCCAATCCACGTTCTTCCACATCATGAAATGTAGATACGGAAGAATCTGTTCGCCTTGCTCGCTATTGGTCAACCGTCCACTCCGATAGAACCAGCTATCCGCAACAACCCGACGGCCATCGGCGTGGAGCGTGTAGGTGCTATGTGCCTCAATGAACTCGCTGCGCCTGCTCCAGGAATTGAACCGAGAAGCGAGCCGACGCAACGGCTCAGGCCAGTTCTTGTGGCGGATGAACAGGCGGCTGAATGCGCCCTCGTCCAAAGCCTGGTGTTTCTCGTCCTCGTAACGTTCCTGCCAACCGGGTATTCGCCGAAAAGCATTACGCATGAGCGGCGTGTTTCGTAATAAACACAAGTGACCTGAAATACGACGCGGGTGAGTGGCAAACAAGTCTTTGGTGCTCAAGCGTTGCGCAGTGAAATACCTGCGCAGGTCTCCGTAAACGACGTCGATGTCACCAAACGCCCAGAAGTCGTAGCCTTCCAACACGTCCTGATGCACGGCACCCAGAGCTGGCTTTATGTCGCAGAGCTTGTACGCATTGCTAGGGTGAAAATCGATACCCAGCCGTTCAGAAACTTTCGCGCAATAATCTGAATAAGAGATCAGCACGAACTGCACGTTTTCAGGTGCTTGCTCAGGCACTTCGCAATCCGTGAACAGCAGCCAGTCGATGCTCGGATTACGTCGGCAGCTTTCTAAAAAAAACGCAAACCAGAATGGCCACCGCCCAAAATACGGGATGATGAAACGGATACGTGGTAAACCGTTTTCAGCGGCTTGCGGTAAAGACATCAATACGCTTCCAGATCAGTCAGGATAAATGGGTGAGAAAGGGCAAGGCCCAAAAACGGGACTCGACAGCCCGATCCGAAAACTGATCGTTCAAGCGAGCAACCATTGATGATCGGCAGCTCTTAAGTTCAACTTCTTGCGAAGCACAAACCGCTGCGACTTTCTGCGAAAGGGCATCGATTTGGCCTTGAGGGAACAGTATGCCGACGCTATCGACCACTTCACGTCCGCCCCCGCAATCAGAACAGATGAGCGGTATCCCCGCCACCATCGCCTCCAGGAGTACCATGCCGAAGGGTTCATGATCCGAGGTCAAGACAAATACGTCGAATGCCTTGAAATAGTATTTGGCATTGGGGATCTGCCCGAGCAATCGTACAGCATGCTCGATGCCCAATTCTTCAGCCAATGCTCGCAACCTGGCTTCCAGACGACCACGGCCGACGATCACCAGCAGGCTGCCCGCAGGCAAATCCGGTAGAGCCTTGGCAAAGCCGCGAATCAGCGTTTCCTGATCCTTGTCCGGATGCAAACGCCCGACGTTGCCGACGACCCAGACATCCTGAGGCAGGCCAAGGTGCTCCCTGGCGCTCTCGCGCGTCACCTGTTGCGCCTTCAAGGCGTCGATATCGATGCGGTTGTACAAGGTTTCGATACGTGAGTCAGGCCATGCAGGCAGGCTCGCACGCAGATCGTCGCGCACTGCATTGGACACGCCGAGGAGCATCAAGCGCTTGCTGAACGCATTGGCGAACCATTGGCGAAATCGCCTGCGATAGACACCGAAGGCATGGTTCACGCCAATGACGGGTAGCCGCGTGGCTAGGCAAGCGATATAGGTCGGTTTGAAGCGATGGGCAATGCAAAGCGCGAAGTTACGCTCAGAAACGAGGTGGCGAATGGCGCGGATCGCGCCGAGCTTCAGCCCTCTGAGCGCCTTGCTGCTGTATTCGAGAAAGACCACTTCATCGGAAGCGGACTCGGCCTCTACCTGCGCGTCGTATTTACCACTCAGATAAACCGTCAGGACCTTGTAGGGCGTATCGGCGAATAGCACGGCGTATTGGCGGGCACAATCGAGAAACGGACCTTCATAGCCATGGCAGATCTGCAGCACCCATGCCTGGCTCATATTATTAGTATTCATTAATCCAACTCTCATCACGGCAACGATTCAGATACGGGTAAGCACCCGTGAAAGTCGCATCGGCTGCAGCCGGAAATCAGACGTCAACGCCTAAAAATCAGGGCAGGCGAAACCTCGACCATTGAGGTCGGAGATGCATGAGTCAACATGGTTCAATGTACCTGACGGGCGGCGCACAGCATGGGTTTCTGACCGATCGGTCACATAGAAAACCCACGGGTGCAGCTTTGCGTATTAATGCGACGCGCGTTGATTTCGAGCAATTTGAGCCATCTGGGCGAACATCGCGTCAGCTTGCTGGCGGGCCTTGTGCAGGAAGCTCTCGATAAGCGCTTGCTCTGTTTTGCTGAATGCGACGCAGTGCGCATCAGCAACGGCCTGCTCGTAAGAGAGACGCAGGCGCTCGATCAACCCGACTTGCCGTAGTAAGGCTTCGATCTTGTGGGTATTCGAGGGAATGGCATAGAACGGGGTTCCGGTGACTAGGCACAAGGTCACCAGATGAAAACGGCCAGTGACCACTCCCTCCGAACGGCGCAACAGAGCGAGAAAGCGAAGCGGAGCGAGCACGGCGTAGCGCCAGCGCAACCTGTCTATTAGGGAATTGGGCAGTTCGGCTGGATAGCGATGCAGATAACTGGCCGCGATACGCCGATAAGCCTTCAGCCGTTTGCGCAGATTCTTGCGTAGATAGACATCGAAACCTTTTCCCAGCTGCAGAGGCGCAACGGTGCGGATGCTGACATAACGCAGACGCGCATTGGTACAGCTGATCCGCCACGCCTCGCGCAAGCGCTCCGTGAGTACGCTACCGTTGATCAACAGCCCCCGACGATTGGGAGTAGCGCCCTCATACCGATAAGTCAGCGTGAGATCCGGAACCACCTCGGCCGACACGCCGATCTCATCCAGCGCGGCCTGACTCAGCACGTCTCGCACGAACACACGGGTAAACAGAGGCGCATCGGCATTGAGCCGAACATTGTTCTGCCAAACTGAATTGATCAGAAAACATGGCACGCCATGTTCCCGGCAATACCGTGCCAACGCTCCATAACGCAGGGCCAGCGGCGCGTCGTCGTGCATGGTGCCTTCGCCGTTGACCAGGCAGATATCAGCCGCGCGGATGTCGCTTTGTAGCTGATCATCTGTCTGCCAGTCATGGTGCATCGGGCAGGAACGCAAGATCTCCAGGCCAGCCTGCTCGGCCAGCGTGTAAATCTGCTGCATCACCAAATGACAACCGTGGTGCCCCTCTGAAGACGTGTCGTTGAACAACAGCGCCTTCAAAACTGCTTGGTTGCCATCCAAACCTAAGGCTCCACGCTGCCGAGCAACTCATCGTTCGACGCAGTCACGTCGTCCTTGATCACCAGAATGTCTTCCATGATCAGGTACTGCAGGTCCGAGCCGTAGAACATGTTCAGGGCGTCGGTAGGCGAGCAGATCATCGGTTCGCCACGACGGTTCAGCGAGGTATTCAGCGACACGCCGTTGCCGGTCAGTCGTTCCAGCTCCAGCATCAGGTCGTACCAGCGCGGGTTGTACTCGCGCTTGAGCACCTGGGCGCGAGAGGTGCCGTCTTCGTGGACGACTTCGCTGACGCGCTCTTTCCACTCGTCGTTGACTTCGAAGGTGAAGGTCATGAACGGGCTCGGGTGATCGACCTTGAGCATCTGCTCGGCGACGGTGTCGAGCATCGAGGGGCAGAAAGGTCTCCAGCGCTCGCGGAACTTGATCTGTTCGTTGATGCGGTCGGCCACGCCGGGAATGCTCGGGCAACCGATGATCGAGCGGCCACCCAGGGCGCGCGGGCCGAATTCCATACGCCCCTGGAACCAGGCGACCGGGTTGCCATCGACCATGATTTGCGCGATACGCTGCGGCATGTCGTCGATCTTCTGCCATTTCGGCGCGTTCGGGTGGCGAGCGCAGGCGGCAATGACGTCTTCGTTGGAATAGGCCGGGCCGAGATAGACGTGCTCCATCTTCTCCACGGGCACGCCACGCTTGTGGGAAACGTAGGCAGCGGCACCGACCGAAGTACCGGCATCACCGGAGGCCGGTTGCACGAACAGTTCCTTGACCTCGGGACGGGCGATGATCTTCTGGTTGAGCTTGACGTTCAGCGCGCAACCGCCGGCGAAGGCGATCTTGCCGGTTTCGCGGAGAATGTCGCCGAGGTAGTAATCCATCATCTCCAGCGCCAGCTTCTCGAACAGCGCTTGCATGCTGGCGGCGTAGTGGATGTACGGGTCGTCGGCAATGTCGCCTTCGCGCTTGGGCCCCAGCCACTCGATCAGCTTGGGCGAGAAGTAGAAGCCCTTGCCCTTTTCCTTGTGGCGGCGCAGGCCGATGACGTTGGCGTAGTCGGTATTGATCACCAGCTCGCCGTTCTCGAACTTGGCCAGGCGGGAAAAATCGTACTTGCTGGCATCGCCATAGGGCGCCATGCCCATGACCTTGAACTCGCCGTCGAGCATCTCGAAACCGAGGAACTCGGTGACCGCGCCATACAGGCCACCCAGGGAGTCCGGGTCAAAGAATTCCTTGATCTTGTGAATACGGCCGTTTTCGCCATACCCGAAGAAGGTGGTGGCGTACTCACCCTTGCCGTCGATACCGAGGATGGCGGTTTTCTCGGTGAAACCCGAGCAGTGGTAGGCGCTGGCCGCATGCGCCAAATGGTGCTCGACCGGCTCGATCTTGACCTTCTTGGCGTCGAAGCCCAGCTGCTCCAGGCACCAGACGATTTTCTTGCGATAGCGCTTGTAGCGGCGGTTGCCCATCAGGATCGCGTCGAGGGCGCGATCCGGTGCATACCAGTAACGCTTGGCGTAGTGCCAGCGCGCCTTGCCGAACAGGCTGATGGGCGCGAAGGGAATCGCCACCACATCGACGTCCGCGGGTTTGATACCAGCCTGCTCCAGGCAGAACTTGGCCGACTCGTAGGGCATGCGATTCTTCGCGTGCTTGTCACGCACGAAGCGCTCTTCTTCAGCCGCTGCAATCAACTTGCCGTCGATGTACAACGCCGCGGAGGGGTCATGACTGAGGGCGCCGGACAGGCCAAGAATCGTCAATGCCACGGGTAAAGCCTCTTAACGCGGCTGCCTGGGTCGACAACCGATACGGTTTGATTTCGCTGAGCCTTGTTCGGAAGGCTCAAATATATGTTGGCAAGCGCCGGTCGAGTTCACGATACAGGGCGCTGTCGGCGGCCCAGTTGCGCAGCAGGCGCGCGCGATCACGTGCATAGGCGGCCTTGAAGCTGCTGGCCTGGCCATGGAACTGCATGGCATCCAGATCGATCAGCGCCCAACGGCCATCCTGCCAGAGAATATTGTTGCCCTTGCAATCGCCATGGCTGATGCGCTCGCGCAACAGCGCTGCGAACAACGCTTCCAACGCCTGCAAGTCCGCCTCTGGCGGCA
Organism: Pseudomonas sp. PA15(2017); assembly: GCF_001945395.1. Classification (GTDB taxonomy): domain Bacteria; phylum Pseudomonadota; class Gammaproteobacteria; order Pseudomonadales; family Pseudomonadaceae; genus Aquipseudomonas. The sequence goes on from NZ_MSXV01000055.1 coordinate 257,282, forward strand.
GCTCATCCGCCCCGCACGGCGCGAAACGGGCGATTATATCCATACCCGGGGTGTGTTCGGTAATCAGATAGGCTTGGCGGCGCAACCACAGCGTACGCCGCTCCAGCACGGCCAGCGGCCTGGGCGTGGCGATACCGAGAAAATCCAGGCGGTTGCCTTCGCACCAGCTGTGCCAGGCCCGGCTAGGCCGCCAGAAACGCCGCAACCAATGGCCGAAACCCTTGATGTTGTAGCGCTTGATGACCAATTGCCGACCAGCCTGCTGGACGCGGGCCACGGTCGAGGAACCGCCCAGTTTGAGTGGCTCGCCTGCCGCGATCGCCGCGTCGGGGTCGGCAAGAAGGGGCGCCAGCGCCGTGGCTTCTTCACGCCTGACCACCTGCAGGCGCGACGGCCCGCTCCAGACGCGGAACGCCGTACACTCACGCTGGATCTTGGCCATGAACGTGTGAAGGCGCAGCTCGCGCGCTTTGGCCACGGCCTTGAGCAGGGCCTCCAGCGGCAGCGCATGCTCGCCGTTGGCCAGCAGGTAGTGGACCAACAATTCTTCGATGAAGTCGTCGATGGCGCGGGGGAAGAGCGCGAAGAACAGCCCCAGGTTTTCCAGCACGCGGGCTCGGGACAGGGCTTGCCCCGGCGTCTCTGCGCGAATGCCGCCACCATCGATGAGGTACAGACGCCCGTCATGGCGCAGCAGGTTGTCCAGGTGCAAGTCTTCCTGCCACAACCCACGACGATGAAGCTGGCCGATGACGCCAAGCGCCTCGCCCAGCACCTGCTGCTGCGTATCGCTCAGCCAGGGCTGGTCAGCGGCGGCCTGCCAGTCATCCGCCAGGCTGCGGGCACCCTCCAGGAACTCGAACAACAGCCAGCCGCCCTCGCCCGCCGATACGCCATGATCGAGCAGCAAGGGGGTGCACAATCCTTGGTCCGCCAGCAGTTGGGCACCCTGCAGTTCCCGGGCGAAATGCCGCTCGGTCTTGCTGCCGACCAGCATCTTGGCGAGCACCTGGCGCCCCTGCCATTGCGCCCCACCGACGTAACGCTGCCCCGGCAGGACACGCAGCAGGCTCTGCAATTCAAGCGACGCACCGCCCGGCAGGTCGATCGGCAGCGGCAGCGCAGGGCTGCGCCCTGCCTCGTTGAGGTGAACCAGTTTCATGGGCGTTGGGCCTTGTCCTTCAAACGCGCTGTAAGGCGCTGCGACCAGTGTTCCACATGCTGCCCGCTGCCCAGGTAGGCCGTCAGGAAACCCCGGTGATCCACTTCATTCCAGGGGTTGGTGCGACGCAGCAACGGCTCGATGTCCTTGACCCTGTCACGCTCGCCGAGAAACAGCGGCCGGGTCTTCTCCAGATCGATCAGTTGCGCCGCAAAACCTCCATCCCGCGGTTGCAGGAAGATATGTTTGGGGTAGAAACAACCATGCACCTGGCCCTTCTCGTGCACGCGCCGAGCCAGACGCCCGCAAGCACTCACGATCGCCTGGCGCTGTTCCACTGCAAGTTGATGCCATTCGGGCAACCAGCTGTCGAGGTCGCGCCAACCATCCAGCGCGCGGGTCAGCAGAACGGCCCGGCGCTCACCGGCGATGCGCCGCTCGGCGTAGAACGCGGCGCTCATCGCCGGAATGTCCAGGCGCCGGTACCGGCGGATGTTGCGAAACTCCCGCGCCAGCGTCGGCTCACCCCAGGGGCGCTCCAGGCTGTGCGTCAGGTAGTTGCTCTGGCGCTTGAGGTAATAGCCATGGCCTTCCAGATCGAGTCGATAGACCGTGCTCCAGCCGCCGCGCGGCGCCTGGTTGGGCTCGTCGACCGCATGCAATTCGAGCGTCCAGAGCGCCTCGAAACTGGCTAGCCCATGACGTTCGAGCAGCGCTTGATCATCGCGGTCGATAAAGTCCTTCATTCTCTTCCCTCGAAGTACCGCACGATCTGGCCGATACGCTGTTTGTCGCTGTCGTTGAGCCGTTCACGCCCCCGGTACTGCAAGTAGAAACGCAGGCGCTGGGTGCGCGACAGGTGGTACTTGGCCACCTTGTCCAGACAGGCGAGATCCTTGACGATGCGCCGACGCAAAAACGGCCCTCGCCAGAATGCACCGGTCGGGCAGTCGATGAAGTACAGACGGCGGTGCTCGTCGACCAGGAGATTGCGCCACTTCAGGTCGTTATGAGCGAAATGATGATCATGCAGAATGCGCGTGGCACGCGCCAGCTGACAGCTGACATCGTCGACCCAGGCCCGGTCACGCAGGCGCGCGTCACCCGAGGAGGCGAGCCGCCACATGTCCGTGGTATCGACCAGCTCCTGGGTAATCAGTGCACCTCGGTGAAAGGCCGCCCCCTTGCGCTCCAGCCCGTAAGCGGCGACAGGGGCAGTGGGAATGCCCCAGCTCGCGAAATGCTTGAGGTTCTGCCACTCGGCCTTGACCCGCGGCCGGCCAACGAAGCGCCGAGCGCCCTTGCCGGCACCGTGGTAGCGCTTGACGTAGTAACGCAGCCCATCGAACTCCACACGAATAACGTCCGACAACGGATCGTGGGTAATGGCCTCGCCCTGCAGGGCAAAGACCGCATCAAGCGAAGCGAATGCCCTGGCCGCCTCTGGCGAGGCCAAGGCGGTGACGCGCCACTGACTCATGCTCCACCCTCCGGTTGGTACTTGCGCGCGTAACGCGCGCGCAGGCGGTCGGCCTTGCCCTGTAACCAGCGCAGCAGGGTGGCCTCGTCGTGCAGGATCTGACGCAGGGGGCGGCTGTCGACAACGCCAAAATATATTTTGATGAAGCGCAGCAGATCGCGCCTGCTGAGACCAATATGCAAGGCCGAGAAATACAGACCAGCCAGGTCCTTGTTGCGCCAGCGTTTCGGTACGGCATTACGCACCTGGGCGCGATGCAGATCGATCACCGACAGGCGGAAATCGTCGGCATCGAAAGGCTTGTCGGTATGCAACAGAAAGTGGCAGATGTAGCAGTCCCGGTGGTTCACGCCGGCGGCATGCATGCGCCCGGTCATTTGCGCTACGCGGCGAACGAGCGCCCGTTTCAGCAGCAGCGCTGGCGGCTGTTCGAGCCAGGTCAGCGTCAATTGCTCAAGGTCGACGGTGGGCGCCAACTCTTCGGTGATGATGAACGAATGCTGCTGCGCCGGGTTGCTCCCGCGCTCGCCGTAAGCCACTGCGGTCATGGTCGACACACCGGCTTCGTGCAGACGCTGGATGGCCGTCCACTCCTGCCCCGCCCCCAGCACTGGCAGACGGGCGGTGATCAGGTTCTTGACGATTTCACCCCAACCCACGCCACGGTGAATCTTCACGAAATAGCCCTGGCCATTCACCTCTGTGCGCAGCGTGCGACGCGCCTCGAGTTCGCGGTACACCTGTCCCTGCAGGCCCTCGACCGCTTCAAAGGCATCCTTGCCGTCCCATAGGGACTTGAATGGTTCAGCAAGAATCAGGCGCATAGGCCTCCCTGTAGAAGCCGCGGTCTCGCGGCGAATGCTGAAGGCAATGCGAGCCTTGTGGAACGATCACGGGTGCAACGCGCCGAGGGCGACGCCCCTACGAGATCGATGGTTGCCAAAGCGATTGGATTGCTCACCCGTGCGCTGCCAGAATCACATCCGCAGCCCGCTGCGGCATGCTGTACAGATCGGCCGTGTCGGCATAGGCCAGGCCATTTTGCTTCCAGCTCGCGCGCGCAGCGTCGTCGGCCAGCATTTCGGCCAGCAGGCGGTTCAGCGTGGACTGCTCGAACGGGCTGGGCACCACGCGGCCGGCGTCGGCATCCCTGATGTAATGGGCGTAGCCACAGACATCGGTGACCAGCACCGGCAGCCCGGCGACCAGCGCCTCGAGCAGCACGGTGCCGGTGTTTTCGTTGTAGGCCGGGTGGATCAGCAGGTCGGCGCCGAGCAGAAAGCGCGGAATATCGCTGCGCCCCTTGAGAATCTGCACCTGGTCGCTCAGGCCGAGCGCCTTTATCTGCAGCAGGAACGGCTTTGGGTCATCCTGGCCGATGACCATCAACCGGGTACGCTTCTTCAATGCTTCCGGCAAGGCGGCCAGCGCCTTGAGGCTGCGGTCCAGCCCCTTGGTCTTGAAGCCCGAGCCGATCTGCACCAGCAGCAGGTCGCTGTCGGCCAGGGCGAACTCGCGGCGGAACTCGGCACGAATTTCAACCGCGTTGGCCGGTGCGCGACGATCCAGGGCGATACCCGGCGGCAGCAGATGGAAGCGCTCGGCGGGTGTGCCGTAATGCTTGACGAACAGCGGCTGCTGCACCTCGGAAATCATCAGGATCTCGGTGTTCGACTCCGGCGCGAAAACCGCTCGCTCGTACTCGGCGAAATGCTTGTAGCGGCCCCAGCGGCGATACAGCGAGTTGCGCAAGGTCTGCGCCTTGTCTTCAAAGCAGCCGTCGGCGGCGTAGTAGACGTCCAGGCCGGGCATCTTGTTGAAGCCGACCACGCGGTCGACCGGACGCTCGCGCAAGTCGGCCTGCACCCAGGCGGTGAGCTTCTCGTTGCGGTGATGGTTGAACAATGCCTTGACCGGCACCACCACCACCTCGAAACCCTCTGGCACGTCACCTTCCCAGATCGGCGCGTAGACGCGGATGCTGTGGCCGCGCTGCTGGCACTCCAGGGCGATACGCATGAAGTCGCGCTGCAGCCCGCCATAGGGGAAGTACTTGTAGAGGATAAAAGCCAGGCGCATCGGCCCTCCGCTCGCTTGCATCAGTCCAGCCCCAGGTCCAGCAGCAGGGCATGTAATTCGGTGAACACCCGTTGTGGTTTCAAATCATCGAAACAGGGCTTGTCGCGGTCACCCTTGCCCGCATCCGGGCCGCTGGCGCACAGGTGCACCTGGGAGCGCCCGTAGGCGCCCACCCGGCCCGGCAAGGTCGGGCCATACAGCGACACGGTCGGCACATCCAGCGCGGCTGCCAGATGACCCAGGCCGGTGTCCACGGCCACGCAGGCCCGAGCACCGGCGAGCACCTTGGCCACGCCTGCCAGATTCAGCTTGGGTAGCACGGCGGCGTTTTCGATGCCGGCGGCGATGCGCTCCGCGCGCGCCTTCTCGGCTTCGTTGCCCCATGGCAGGCGGATCGCCCAGCCCTGCTCGGCGACCTGTTCGGCCAGCTCGCGCCAGTAGGCTTCGGGCCAGTGCTTGCTGGCCCAGGTGGTGCCGTGCAGGAACACTAGATAAGGGCTCGCGGCAGGATCTGCAAGCTGGGCGCGATTCAACCCGTAGTCGCCCAGACCAGCGGGCACGCTGTAGCCCAGCGCCTGGCCGAACAGCTGACGGGTACGCTCCAGCGCATGCTGGGCCCGCGGCACGCTGTAGGGGCGATCATAAAAGCGCGCAGCGATAGGCTCGCGGGCAGATTTTTTATCGAGCCCTGCCACCGGCGCCTCGACGTAGCGGGTCAGCCAGGCGCTCTTGAGCAATCCTTGGGCGTCGATCACCAGGTCGTAATGGCTCTCGCGCAGGCGCTGCTTGAACCGCGTCCACTCGCCACTGCGCAGGGTTTTCAGCGGGTGCTTGCGCCAGCGGCGGATGGCCACCGGAATCACCTGGGACACTGCCGGATGCCAGGCCGGAATCTCGGCGAAGCCCTCTTCCACCACCCAGTCGAACCGGATGCCCGGGATCGCCCGGGCCGCGTCGGTCAGGGCCGGCAGGGTATGAATCACGTCGCCCAGCGATGAGGTCTTGATCACCAGCACGCGCATTCAGGGCATGACCTCGACCGGCTCGCCAACCAGCCGCTGCAGCGCATCGACGGCGACCCGTGGCTCGAGCTGCACCAGGCAGTTGTAATGACCGAAGCGGCAGGTGCGCTCGAAGCACGGGCTGCATTCGATGCCCAGGCGGATGATTTCCACCTGCTCGGCCAGCGGCGGCGTGAATTGCGGCGAGGTCGAGCCGTACACCGCCACCAGCGGACGGTCGAGCGCTGCGGCCACGTGCATCAGCCCTGAATCATTGGAGACCACCGAGGCGGCGCAGGACAGCAGGTCGATGGCTTGCGCCAGACTGGTCTCGCCGGACAGGTTGACGGCCTCCTCGCGCAGGCCGGGAATCAGCCGCGAGCGAATATCCTCGCCCACCGGGTGATCCTTCTTCGAGCCGAACAGCCAGACCTGCCAGCCCTCGCGGATCTTCGCCTCGGCAACCTTGGCGTAATGCTCGCAGGGCCAGCGCTTGGCCTCGCCGAACTCGGCGCCGGGGCACAGGGCCAGAACCGGGCGGTCCAGGGAGAGACCGAAATGCGCCAGGGCCGCGTCACGAGTCGCCGGGTCGATACGCAGGGACGGGCGCGGATACGGCTGCGGCAGCTCGGCGCCAGCCGGATAGGCCAGGGCCATGAAACGCTCGATCATCAGCGGGTAGCGATCCTTGTCCAGCTTGCGCACGTCATTGAGCAGGCCGTAACGCATCTCGCCTTTCCAGCCGATGCGCAGCGGGATGCCGGCGAAGAACGGCACCAGCGCCGACTTCATGGAGTTGGGCAGCAGGATCGCCTGATCGTAACGGCCGGCCAGGGACTTGCCGATGCGGCGCCGCGTGGCCAGTTCCAGCACGCCATGGCCCAGGGGAAAGCTCAAGGCCTGGCGAACCTCGGGCATGCGCTCGAGGATCGGCCGACTCCAGTCCGGGGCCAATACGTCGATGGCGCAGTCGGGATGACGCAGCTTCAGACACTGGAACAATGTCTGCGCCATCACCATGTCGCCTACCCACGAAGGGCCGATGATCAGAATATTCATAAGCTCAGTTTCGGTAGAGAAGCCCGATGGCGGACGACAGCCATCAACTCAGGCCCAGCTCACGCCAGATGCGCATCACATTGCGCCGGTGCTCGTGAAACTGGTCGCCGCCCACGATCCCGGGCTGCTTCTGCAAGGCCTGCCGATGGGCTGCCGAGCGATAGGCCTTGTAGGCGTCCTGCAGCAGGGTCGCCTCGCCATCGCGGAGCAGGCCGAGCCGGTCCAGGCCTTCCAGAATGCGGATGTTATCGGTGAATTCGAGCAGCGCCGGGTGCTGCTCCGACCACGCCAGGGCCGCGTATTGCACCATAAATTCGATATCGACGATACCTCCGGCGTCCTGCTTGAGGTCGAAGGGCGAGGCCGCGTCGAAGGCATTCTCCGCCGTGCCGGCGGCGGTGGCACGGCTGCCCAGGTTGTCACGCATCTTGCCGCGCATCTCGCTGACCTCGGCCTGCAACCTGGCCTGATCACGCTCACGGCCCAGCACGGCGCTGCGCACTTCGGCGAAGGCGGCGCCCACGCGCTCGCAGCCGACCAGTACCCGGGCGCGCACCAGCGCCTGATGCTCCCAGGTCCAGGCCTCGCCCTCCTGGTAGCGACGAAAGGCGCCCAGGGAACTGACCAGCAACCCCGCCGCGCCGGAGGGGCGCAGGCGCATGTCGACGTCATAGAGCTGGCCGGAGTTGGTTTGCGCGGTCAGCAGGTGAATGATGCGCTGGCCCAGGCGGGTGAAGAACTGCGCGCCGTCGATGGGTTTGGCGCCATCGGTCTCGGCCTGCGGGTCGCCGTCGTGGATGAACACCAGATCCAGGTCCGAGCCGTGGCCCAGTTCGATGCCGCCGACCTTGCCGTAGCCGACGATGATGAAGTCCGGCGAGCACGGGCTGCCATCGGCGCGCAGCGGCGTGCCGTGGCGGCTGACCATCTGCCGCCAGGCCAGGGCCATTACCTGGTCGAGAATGGCCTCGGCCAGCCAGGTCAGGTAATCGCTGACCTTCATCAACGGCAGGCTGCCGGCGATTTCCGAAGCCGCCACGCGCAGGCCGTGGGCCAGCTTGAAGTGACGCAGCGCCTCCATCTGCTGCTCCAGATCGTCCTCGGCAATGCGCGTCAGCCGCTCCTGCAGCTCGGCGGCCAGCTCCGGCGCATGGGGCGGTCTGAACAGGCGCCCTTCGTTGAGCAGCTCGTCGAGCAGCAGCGGGAAGCGGCTGATCTGCTCGGCGATCCACGGGCTGGCGGCGCACAACGTCAACAGCCGCAGCAAGGCCCCGGGGTTTTCGGTGAGCAGCACCAGGTAAGCCGAGCGGCGCGCAACCGCCTCGATCAGCGGCAACACGCGCTCCAGCACCAGATCCGGCTTTTCCTGCTCGACGGTAGCGGCCAGCAACCGTGGGATGAAGGCATCCAGGCGCTCACGGCCCAGACGCTGCATGGCGCGCACCTGGTTGCCGTTGCGCAGCCCCACCAGCCGCTGCCAGGCGGCCGACGCGTCGGCGAAACCGGCCTCGGCCAGTTGGCGGCAGGCGGCTTCTTCATCCTGGTCGTCGTTCCATAGCGGCAACCAATCGGCACCGACCATGGGTTCCTCGTCGCCCTCCTGGTCCTCGTCGGGGTCGGCGATGACCTGGCGGAAGTGCCAGTCGACCCGGCCGCGCCAGTGCATCAGCCGCTCATGGAAGGCATCCCAGCTACCGAAGCCGAGCATGAAGGCCACCCGCGCGCGATCCTGGTCGTTGTCCGGGAGCATCTGCGTCTGCCGGTCGTCGATGGCCTGCAGGGCGTGTTCGGTGTAACGCAGGAAGGCGTAGCCGGCGAGTAACTCGTCGACCGCCTGGCCAGGCAGGTAGCCCTGATCCTTGAGCGTTTGCAGCACCTTGAGCAAAGAGCGCTGCTGCAGGCTGAGGTCACGGCCGCCGTGGATCAGCTGGAACGCCTGGGCGATGAACTCCACCTCACGAATGCCACCGGAACCGAGCTTGATGTTCTCGGCCATGCCCTTGCGGCGCACTTCCTGCTGGATCAGCTGCTTCATGGTGCGCAGCGCGTCGATGGCGGAAAAGTCCAGGTAACGGCGATAGACGAACGGGCGCAGCATCTCCAGCAGTTGCGCGCCGGCCTGCTGATCGCCGCCGACCACCCGCGCCTTGATCATCGCGTAGCGCTCCCAGTCGCGCCCCTGGTCCTGGTAGTACTGCTCCAGCGCATTGAAGCTGAACACCAGCGCGCCACTCGACCCATAGGGGCGCAGGCGCATGTCGGTACGGAACACGAAGCCGTCGACGGTGATGGCGTCCAGCGCCTTGATCAGCTTCTGGCCCAGGCGGATGAAGAACTCCTGGTTATCCAGCGGACGCTTCACGCCCTGGGTCTCGCCACCCTCCGGGTAGCCGAAGATCAGGTCGATATCCGACGACAGGTTCAACTCGAAGGCGCCGAGCTTGCCCATGCCGAGAATGACCATGTGCTGCGGCTCACCGCTGCGGCGCCCGACCGGCATGCCGAATTGCTCGCAATGCCGGGGGTACAGCCAGTGATAGGCCAGGTCGATGCAGGCATCGGCCAGGTCGGACAGGTCGCGACAGGTTTCCACCAGATCCGCCTGGCGGCTGATGTCTCGCCAGATGATGCGCACCTGCTGGCGGTTGCGAAAACGCCGCAAGCTGCACGCCAGGGCGTTCTCGTCCGCGCATGCCTGCAACTGCTCGGCGAGCTGAGCGCGCAATTCACCGCCCGCCAGGCGCCGTTCCAGCTCGCCGCTGGCGGCCAGGTCGAGCAGCATCTGCGGGTCGCGCAGGCCCTGCTGCGTCACGAAGTCACTGGCGGCCGTCACGCGCTGCAGGTGCTCCTTGCGCTGGGCCGGCCAGGCGACGAAAGCGGCAGCGGCGTCAGCGGACGAGGCCATGAACGCCTCGGCGAGCGATTGTTCGGCACGCTGGGCGATGGGGTGGAGCGTGGCAGGCAAAGAGACGAGCGCGGGCAAGCTCATGGTCTATCCTTTTCGGCGGGCTGCGAGCCTGGTGGAAAACCGGCGCAGACCCTGCGAAGGCTCGCCGCTTCTGGCTCTCGCCTGATTTGATTGTAGTTTCGCTACGACTGAGTCGATCGAGAAAGCTGAAATCGCCGACGAAATGTAGTAAAACTACACGAAGCCGGATCTACCCAACCGGTACATCCAAGAATTAATGTGCCCGCCCAAAAAGCCGGCCACGCATCTGGTTTCCGATTCTGGAAGCCTTTCCGCTCTGGAGCAAGCCATGCAAGACCTCGATCCAATCGAAACCCAGGAATGGCTGGACGCGCTGGAATCCGTCCTCGACAAGGAAGGCGAAGACCGTGCCCACTATCTGATGACGCGCCTGGGTGAGTTGGCCACTCGTAGCGGCACACAGCTGCCCTATTCGATCACCACTCCCTACCGCAACACCATTCCGGTCACGCGTGAAGCGCGCATGCCGGGCGACCTGTTCATGGAACGCCGCATCCGCTCGATCGTTCGCTGGAACGCACTGGCCATGGTCATGCGCGCCAACATGCAGGACCCCGATCTGGGTGGCCACATCTCCACCTTCGCCTCCAGCGCGACCCTCTACGACATCGGCTTCAACTACTTCTTCAAGGCGCCGACCGAAGAACACGGCGGCGACCTGATCTACTACCAGGGCCACGCATCGCCCGGCATCTACGCCCGTGCCTTCCTGGAAGGCCGCCTGAGCGAAGAACAGATGCTCAAGTTCCGCCAGGAAGTGGACGGCGGCGGCCTGTCGTCGTACCCGCACCCGCACCTGATGCCGGACTTCTGGCAGTTCCCGACCGTTTCCATGGGCCTGGGCCCGATCACCGCGATTTACCAGGCACGCTTCATGAAGTACCTGGAAAACCGCGGCTTCATCCCGGCCGGCAAGCAGAAGGTATGGTGCTTCATCGGTGACGGCGAGACCGACGAGCCGGAAACCTTGGGCGCCATCTCCCTGGCCGGCCGCGAGAACCTCGACAACCTGATCTTCGTCATCAACTGCAACCTGCAGCGCCTCGACGGCCCGGTTCGCGGCAACAGCAAGATCATCCAGGAGCTCGAAGGCGTGTTCCGCGGGGCCAACTGGAACGTCAACAAGGTCATCTGGGGCCGTATGTGGGACCCGCTGTTCGCCCAGGACGAAGACGGCCGCATGCAGCGCCGCATGGACCAGGCCATCGACGGCGAATACCAGAACTACAAGGCCAAAGACGGTGCCTACGTGCGCAAGCACTTCTTCGGTGCCGATCCGGAACTGCTCAAGCGCGTCGAGAAGCTGTCGGACGAGGAAATCTTCAACCTCAACCGCGGCGGCCACGACCCGTACAAGGTCTATGCGGCCTACCACCAGGCGGTCAACCACAAAGGCCAGCCGACCGTCATCCTGGCCAAGACCATTAAGGGTTATGGCACCGGCGCCGGCGAAGCGAAGAACACCGCGCACAACACCAAGAAGGTCGATATCGAGTCGCTGAAGAAATTCCGCGATCGCTTCGACATTCCGCTGAACGACTCGCAGCTCGAAGAACTGCCGTTCTACCGTCCTGCCGAAGACAGCGCGGAAATGAAATATCTGCGCAAGTGCCGCGAGAAGCTCGGTGGCCACCTGCCGCAACGCAACCGCGGCAGTATCAGCATTCCCACCCCGCCGCTGGAAACCCTCAAGGCCGTTCTGGATGGCTCGGGTGACCGCGAAATCTCCACCACCATGGCGTTCGGGCGCATCCTTGCCTCGATGGTCAAGGACAAGGAGCTGGGCAGCCGCATCGTGCCGATCCTCGCTGACGAGGCGCGTACCTTCGGTATGGAAGGCATGTTCCGCCAGCTAGGTATCTACTCGCCTGTCGGTCAGCTGTACGAGCCGGTCGACCGCGACCAGGTGATGTACTACCGCGAAGAGAAGGACGGCCAGATCCTCCAGGAAGGCCTCAACGAGGCCGGCGCGTTCTCCTCCTTCATCGCTGCCGGTACCGCCTACAGCAACTACAACACACCGATGCTGCCGGTTTACATCTTCTATTCGATGTTCGGCTTCCAGCGTATCGGTGACCTGGCCTGGGCTGCCGGCGACGGCCAGACCCGCGGCTTCCTGCTGGGCGGCACCTCGGGTCGCACCACGCTGAACGGCGAAGGCCTGCAGCACGAAGACGGCCATAGCCATATCCTGGCCAGCACCATCCCCAACGTGCGCAGCTATGACCCCACCTACGCCTACGAGCTGGCGGTGATCATGCGCGAAGGCACTCACCGGATGATGACCCTGCAGGAAAACGTTTATTACTACATCACCGTGATGAACGAGAACTACCAGCAGCCGGCCATGCCCGACGGTGTCGAAGGCGGCATCATCAAGGGTATGTACCTGCTCGAAGAGGACAACAAGGAAGCCGCCCACCACGTGCAACTGCTGGGCTGCGGCACCATCCTCAACGAAGTTCGCGAAGCGGCGAAGATCCTGCGTAACGACTACAACATCGGCGCCGATGTGTGGAGCGTGACCAGCTTCAATGAACTGCGTCGTGACGGCCTGGCCGTGGAGCGCAGCAACCGCCTGCATCCGGAGCAGGAGCCCAAGAAGAGCTATGTCGAGCAGTGCCTGAGCGGCCGTCAGGGCCCTGTCATTGCCAGCACCGACTACATGAAGCTGTTCGCCGAACAGGTTCGTCAGTGGGTTCCGGTCAAGGAATACAAGGTCCTGGGCACCGACGGTTACGGCCGCAGCGACAGCCGTCGCAAACTGCGTGACTTCTTTGAAGTGGATCGCCGCTGGGTCGTTCTGGCCGCGCTCGAAGCGCTGGCCGACCGCGGTCAGATCGAACGCAAGGCCGTGGCCGAGGCCATCGTCAAGTTCGGTATCGACCCCGAAAAACGTAACCCACTGGACTGCTGAGGAGACGCATTGTGAGTGAATTGATTCGCGTACCCGACATCGGCGGCGGTGAGGGTGAAATCATCGAGCTGTTCGTCAAGGTCGGCGACCGCATCGAGGCCGACCAAAGCCTGCTGACCCTCGAGTCGGACAAGGCCAGCATGGAAATCCCGGCCCCCAAGGCCGGCGTCGTCAAGAGCCTGAAGGTCAAGCTCGGCGACACCCTGAAAGAAGGTGACGAGCTGCTCGAACTGGACGTGGAAGGCGACGCCGAGGCCGCGCCGGCCGAGCAGAAGCAGGAGCAGGCGCCCGAACAGGCAGCGCCTGCTGCCGCCGAGCAACCGGCCGCCGAGCCGCAAGCTCAGTCGGCTGGCAGCGCCGAGCCTCAGGAAGTCAAGGTGCCGGACATCGGTTCCAGCGCCAAGGCCAGCATCATCGAAGTGGCGGTCAAGCCGGGCGACACCATCGAGGTCGATCAATCGCTGATCACCCTCGAGTCCGACAAGGCCAGCATGGAAATCCCGTCGCCGGCTGCCGGCGTGGTGGAAAGCGTATCGGTCAAGGTCGGTGACGAGGTCGGCACCGGCGACCTGATCCTGGTGCTCAAGGGTGCTGCAGGCGCCCAGAAGCAGGCTGCCAGCGCGCCAGCTCCTGCGGCCGCTCCGGCCCAGGCCCAGGCCGAAGCACCTGCCTCTGCCGCTGCCGAAGAGCCGGCCGGTGAGAGCACTGAAGAAGTGCGTATCCCGGACATCGGCGCCGACGCTGCCAGCGTCATCGAGATGCTGGTCAAGGCTGGCGACAGTGTGGAAGCCGAGCAATCGCTGATCACCCTGGAATCGGCCAAGGCGAGCATGGAGATCCCCGCTCCCAAAGCCGGCGTGATCGAAAGCATCGCCATCAAGGTCGGTGACGAAGCCAAGACCGGCGACCTGATCCTGACCCTCAAGGTTCAAGGCAAGGCTGCCGCCAAACCGGCCGCCGCTGCCCAGGCGCCTGCTGCTGCTCCCGAGCAGGCCAAGCCGGCCAACGTGCAGGGCAGCGCACCTGCCAAAGCCGCGCCGCAAGCCGCTCCTGCCGCTGCTCCGAGCCGCGATGCCAGCAAGGTACACGCCGGCCCGGCCGTGCGTCAGCTGGCCCGCGAGTTCGGCGTCGAGCTGGGCGCGGTGCCCGGTAGTGGCCCGAAAGGTCGCATCCTCAAGGAAGACGTGCAGGCGTACGTCAAGGCCGAGCTGCAGAAGGCCAAGTCGGCGCCTGCCGCTTCTGCTGCCGGCGCGACCGGCGGTGCCGGTATTCCGCCGATCCCGACCGTCGATTTCAGCAAATTCGGTGAAATCGAAGAAGTGCCGATGACCCGCCTGATGCAGGTCGGCGCCGCCAACCTGCATCGCAGCTGGCTCAACGTGCCGCACGTGACCCAGTTCGACTCGGCCGACATCACCGAGCTGGAGGCCTTCCGGGTCGCCCAGAAAGCCGTCGCCGAGAAAGCGGGCGTCAAGCTGACCGTACTGCCACTGCTGCTCAAGGCCTGCGCCTACCTGCTCAAGGAGCTGCCGGACTTCAACAGTTCGCTGGCGCCGAGCGGCAAGGCCGTGATCCGCAAGAAGTACGTGCACATCGGCTTCGCCGTCGACACGCCGGACGGCCTGCTGGTACCGGTGATCAAGAACGTCGACCAGAGGAGCCTGCTGCAACTGGCTGCCGAAGCCGCTGCACTGGCCGAGAAAGCGCGCAACAAGAAGCTGTCGGCTGACGACATGCAGGGTGCCTGCTTCACCATCTCCAGCCTCGGTCACATTGGCGGCACCGGCTTCACGCCGATCGTCAACGCGCCGGAGGTGGCGATCCTCGGTGTCAGCAAGGCGACCATCCAGCCGGTGTGGGATGGCAAGGCCTTCCAGCCCAAGCTGATGCTGCCGCTGTCGCTGTCCTACGATCACCGCGTGATCAACGGTGCGGCCGCTGCCCGCTTCACCAAGCGCCTGGGCGATGTGCTGACCGACATCCGCACCATGCTGCTGTAAGCGAACCGTTTCGAGCGCCACGCTCGTATCCTCGACCCCGCCCGATCCGGCGGGGTTTTTTTTACCCTGTCGATGGTATACGACCGACCGTTCATCCCCCTTTTTCTCGATCCAATATCCTTTTCAAATCAGACAGTTGAAATAAAGACAGCACAATGCCATTAGACTTCTTGTCAGCCGCCACACCATGGTGCAACCTAGGCCTCCACTACCGCCCCATGGTGGCTGGAGCAGATACGGTAATCCCCTCGTTAGCGCTATAGTGAAGTGGCCGGGCAGTAACCTGTGCCAGCCGATGGATACAGCCATTCGATGAAGAGCCATCCCGATACCGCAGGCCGTGCCATGGCCGAGGTCGTGACGCAATTACCCGTGCCCTCGCGGCTCGGCATGATGCGTTTCGAGCGGATGAATGAGGCGAACTGGCTCCTGCTGTTCATCGATGCAACCTGCGAAAAACAGTTCGGCATCCCGCCCAGCGATCTCTGCAACCTCGTGGAAACACCCTACGCGAGCCTGATGGAGCCCGAGGCGCGTTACCGGCTGCACGACTCCATCCAGCAGCAGCTGGTGGAAAACTCGCGCTACCTGGTGCGCTACACCCTGCACACACCCCAGGGCCCGCTGCGGCTGATGGAGCTTGGCGAGCCGTTCAAGCAACGTGGCCGGGCCCTGCTGCGCGGCTACCTGCTGGTTACCAGCGACGAGACAACCGCCACGCCCCTCAAGCAGCAAGACTCGCTCGAAGACCTGCAGCGCAGCCAAAGCGAGCTGCAGCAGCAAACCCGTGCCTTCGCCCAGCAGCAGCTCATCGTGCGCCTGGCCAGTCAGCGCTATCAGGGCAATGACCAGCGCCGCGAGGCCGCCGAACTGATCACCCGCAGCGCCTGCGAGATCTACGGGGTGGCGCGTGCCGGCATCTGGCATATCAATGGCGATACCCTCGAACCCGTGGCGCTCTACCTGCAGGAGCAAGGCCGTCACGAGACGCCGCTGCCGATAGACGGCCGGCGCTACCCGAACTACCTGCGTGCACTCAAGGAGGGGCGCGCGCTACACGCCCACGATGCCGAGAACGACGCCCGTACCCGCGAGCTGTTCGACGACTATCTGCGCCCCAAATCGGTGTCGGCGATTCTCGATGCCAGCATTCGAGTCGGCGGCGAACTGGTGGCCGTGCTGTGCCTGGAGCACACCGGCGGCCCTCGCGCCTGGCAGGCGGACGAAGTCGCCTTTGTCGGCGAATTGGCCGACCAGTACGCCAACGTGCTGAGCAACCAGGAACGACGCAACGCCACCAGCGCCCTGTATCTGTTTCAGCGCGCCGTCGAGCAGAGCGCCAGCGCCTTCATCCTGCTCAACCGTGACGGCATGGTGGAGTATGTGAACCCCAGCTTCACGGCCATCACCCAGTACAGCGCCGACGAGGTGCAGGGCCGTCAGCTCGCCGAGCTGCCGGCCCTGGAAAACCTCAGCGAACTGCTGTTCGACAGTGAATCCGGGCTCGCCGAGCAGAACAGCTGGCAGGGCGAGTTCAAGAGCCGGCGCAAGAACCTCGAACCCTACTGGAGCCAGTTCTCGATCTCCAAGGTACATGCCGACGACGGCACCCTGACCCACTACATCGGCATTTACGAAGACATCACCGAGACCAAGCAGTCTCAGCAGCGCATCGAACGCCTGGCCTACAGCGACAACCTCACCGGCCTGGGCAACCGCTACGCCTTCATCCGCGCGCTGGAAAAGCGCTTCAGCAGCGGTACCGCACCGGTCAGCCTGCTGCTGGTGGACATCGACAATTTCAAGCGCATCAACGACACCCTCGGCCACCAGACCGGCGACAAGCTGTTGGTCAGCCTCGCCAAGCGCCTGCGCAACAGCTTCAGCGGCGAAGGCACCCTGGCGCGCTTCGCCAGCAACGAATTCGCCATCCTGCTCGATAACTGCGAGAGCCAGCGTGGCCAACTGATCGCCCAGCAGGTGCTGGAAACCCTCGACAAGCCCCTGTTCGTCGACAACCAGCTGATCATCATCAGCGGCTCCGTGGGCCTGGCCTGCTCGCCCGAACATGGCGCCGACCCGCAAACCCTGATGAAACATGCCGGCCTGGCACTGCACAAGGCCAAGGCCAACGGCAAGCACCAGATGCAGGTGTTCACCGATGTGCTGAACGAGGAAGCCAACTACAAGCTGTTCGTCGAGAACAACCTGCGCCGCGCCCTGACGCAGAACGAGCTCGAGGTGTTCTACCAGCCCAAACTGTGCCTGAAGACCGGTCAGTTGCTGGGCATGGAAGCGCTGCTGCGCTGGCAGCACCCGGAAAAAGGCATGATCCGCCCGGACCAGTTCATCAGCGTGGCCGAGGAAACCGGGCTCATCGTGCCGATCGGCAAATGGGTGGTGCGCCAGGCCTGCCGAATGAGCAAGCAACTCACCGCCGTCGGGCTGGGCAATCTCCAGGTGGCCATCAACCTGTCGCCCAAGCAGTTCAGCGACCCGGACCTGGTCGGCTCGATCGCCGCGATTCTGCAAGAAGAACAGCTGCCACCGAACCTGCTCGAACTGGAACTGACCGAAGGGCTGCTGCTGGAGGCCACCGACGGCACCCGCAGCCAGCTCAACGCCCTCAAGCAACTGGGCCTGACCCTGGCCATGGACGACTTCGGCACCGGCTACTCGTCGCTCAGCTACCTGAAGAAATTTCCCATCGACGTGATCAAGATCGATCGCAGTTTCATCAAGGACATCCCCGAGAGCGAGGATGACATGGAGATTACCTCCGCGGTGATCGCCATGGCCCACAACCTCAAGCTCAAGGTCGTCGCCGAAGGCGTCGAGACGCACGCGCAGCTGGCTTTCCTGCGCCGTCAGCATTGCGATATCGGCCAGGGCTATCTATTCGATCGCCCCATACCGGGCCGTGATCTGGTAGAAAGTCTCAAGCGCTACTCGCGACGCCCGGCCGCCAGACGGTAAACAACCTCCGTCAGCCACCGTGGTCTACCCAGCACAACGATTCGGAGAACGGTCAACATGGCTCTACGCTCGGAAATTCTCGCCCACAAACTCGAACTGCCCAGCGCCGAGCAGGCGCTGCCGGGTCGCGAAACCCCGATTTCGGTGCCAGAGGCGCATTTCGTCAACGGCAACCCGCTGCAAGGCCCCTTCCCCGCTGACCTGCAGACCGCGCTGTTCGGCCTCGGCTGCTTCTGGGGCGCCGAGCGGCGGTTCTGGCAGCAGCCCGGCGTCTGGACCACCGCAGTGGGCTATGCCGGCGGCCATACGCCGAACCCGACCTATGAAGAGACCTGCTCGGGCCTGACCGGTCACGCCGAAGTCGTACTGGTGGTGTTCGATCCCAAGCTGACCAGCTACGAAAATCTGCTCAAGGTGTTCTGGGAAGTGCACAACCCCACCCAGGGCATGCGCCAGGGCAACGACATCGGCAGCCAGTATCGCTCGGCCATCTACTGCGTCGATGAACAGCAGCTCGCCGCCGCCAGGCACAGCCAGCAGCAGTTCCAGGAGGAGCTGCGCAAGGCCGGCCTGGGCGAGATCACCACCGAGATCGCTTCCGTGCCAACCTTCTACTACGCTGAGGCCTACCACCAGCAGTACCTGGCCAAGAACCCCGAGGGCTACTGCGGGCTGGGCGGCACCGGTGTGTGCCTGCCAGCGCAGGCCTGAATAGGAGCAAGCGACCGTGGAGCTGAGTAGCATCGCCAGTCAGGTATCGAGTCAGGCATCGGCGCAGTTCTCCGCGCAGATGTCGCTCCTGCTGCTGCGCAAGACGCTCGAACTGCAGGCCGCCAGCGTCAGCGGCCTGGTGCAGGCCGCTTCACCCGCCAGTGCTCCCGCCAATCCGCCAAACCTGGGCAACAGCATCGACGTGATGGCCTGACGAATTACTGCCATCCCATCGTCAGCCCGACTAGACTTGTGGGCAATTAGCCAGTAATCGACGAGCACCGGATGCCCGCCAACCTGCCCTACATTTCGCCCGAGCAGCTCTGCGTCGGGCTCTACATCCAGCTCGATTTGAGCTGGTGGGAACATTCGTTCGCGTTCAGCAATTTCAAGATCAAGGACGACGGCCAGCTCAAGCAGCTGCGCACCCTGGGTCTCAAGCGCCTGCGTTATGATCCGGCGCGCAGTGACTGCGCGCCCCTGCCACTGGCCGAAGCGCCGGTCGAACAGCCTGCCGCGCCGCCGCCGCCCGATCCCCAGGAACAGGCCCGTCAGGCGCGGGTCAAGCAGCTCAGCGTGCTGCGCAAACGCCTGTCGGAAGTCGACCGCGCCTTCGTGCAAGCCAGCCAGCGGGTCAAGACCCTCAACCAGAGCCTGCGCAACCAGCCGGAGGAATCGGTCAAGCAGGCCGGTGCGCTGGTCAACGAGCTGGTTACCACCATGCTCGGCGAAGATGGCGTCGCCCTGCACAGCATCAATGGCAAGGCAGCCGAGGACTCTTACCTGCACTCGCTGAACGTCACCGTGCTGTCGATGATGCTCGGCCGCCAACTGGGCCTGGACGCCGAAGCCAGCCACATGCTCGGCATGGGCGCCCTGCTGCATGACATCGGCAAGCTGGAACTGCCCAGCAAGGTGCTGCTCAAGCCGCCACCGTTGACCCGCGCCGAGCAACAGTTGCTGGAAATGCACACGCTCTACGGCAAGCGCATGGGCGAGAAGCTGATGCTCGATGACGATGTGCTGCGCATCATCCACGAGCACCATGAACATTGTGACGGCAGCGGTTATCCACAGCAGCTGCGCGAGGCTTCCATCGGCCGCCTGAGCCGCATCGTGTGCATCGCCAACCACTTCGACAACCTGTGCAACCCGATCGACCCGCGAACCGCCCTGAGCCCCCACGAGGCGCTGGCACGGATGTTCCTGCCGCAGTATCGGGTGCGTTTCGACGACGTCGCCCTGAAGGCCTTCATCCGCTGCATGGGCGTCTATCCGCCTGGCAGCCTGGTGCAGCTCGAGGACGAACGCTATGCGCTGGTGCTGGGCATGCACCCGACCTTGCCGCTGAAACCGACCCTGATCATCTACGATCCGGCAGTGCCAAAGGAGGAAGCGCTGATCGTCAACCTGGAAGCCGAGCCGAAACTGGCCATCGCCGCCAGCATCCGCCCCTCCCAGCTACCACCCGAAGCGCTGGAATACCTCAACCCGCGCCAGCAACTGAGCTATTTTGTCGACCCACGGCGCCGCTAGCAGCCGTCGGCTTGAACGTTTGCGGCAGTGTTCATGATCTTTATTACGCATGAAGCGGCAGCTAAAGGCAGAAGCGGACATCGGGCTCTGCTGTTTTTTGTAGGAGGGGCTTTAGCCCCGAGCTATATGAGGGTGCAAAGAGCTCGGGGCTAAAGCCCCTCCTACGAGTTACGCGAACGATCGCTCCCGCCACTTTGCTGCCAAAATCGACGCTTAAAGATCGTTAATAGGTCATCAGGGCTGCTGCTCGGCGATCAGCCAATCCAGCCGCCAGTTGCCCTGGCTTTGCGCCAGGCGTTCGGCCAACCAGGGCAGCAATGCCCGCAGCTCCTCTTCCAACCCCCATGGTGGGTTGCTGATCAGCAGGCCGGAGCCATTGAGGCGCCCGGCATCGTCGGCCGGGTGGACGAGCAGCTCGGCGCGCAACAACTTTGGTGCGGCGCTCTTCTGCATGTCGCGGTAGAAGCGCTTGAGCTGGCGCTCGTCCTTGATCGGGTACCAGACCGCCACGATGGTCTGACGCATGCGCCCGATCGCCTCGTTGAGGGCGGTCACGCAGCGCTCCAGCTCATCGGCCTTCTCGAACGGCGGATCGATCAGCATCACTGCCCGTTTCTCGCGCGTTGGCAGCAAGGCACGCGGTAGGTGCCAGCCTTCGCCCAGGTGCACGGCCACGCGGCGGTCGCCGGCCATGTTTTCCTTGAGCGCCTGGCCGTCGTCCGGGTGCTTCTCGTTCAGGTGCAGGCGGTCCTGTTCACGGGTCTGCAAGCGGGCCAGTTCGGGCGAGCCGGGGTAATGACGGAGCACGCCATCGGGGTTCATCGCACGAATCACTTCCAGGTAGTCGAGCAGCGCCT
The DNA here is from genome assembly GCF_001945395.1 of Pseudomonas sp. PA15(2017). Lineage (GTDB taxonomy): Bacteria > Pseudomonadota > Gammaproteobacteria > Pseudomonadales > Pseudomonadaceae > Aquipseudomonas. Next base: position 278,049 of record NZ_MSXV01000055.1, read on the forward strand.
CGGGTGCGTCAGTGGCCTCCCACAGCCGGCCGATGCCTTCGCGCCATTCACCGGTACGGCTGGCCTGGTCACCTTGCAAGTCGTAGAGGCCGACGCCGGCGTGGCTGTCCAGGTAGGCATAGGGCGCGTCCTTGCGCGCCAGCAGCGCGAACAGGCGGCAGAGCACCAGGTGTTTGAGCACATCGGCGTGGTTGCCGGCGTGGAAGGCGTGGCGGTAATTCATCATCGGCTCCTGAGCAGGAGGCGAATTGTAGCCGGCCTGGGCGCCTGGCGCAGCGCCCGGCGGACGCCGTCCGGCTTCTCCCAGGGTATCACCGGCTTCGATGATGCTGGCCACGCCCGAGCTGCCCTCTAGACTGGCTTCATTCCACCGGAGAGCCACCATGTCCGATACCTTGCTCAGCGCCCGCAACCTGGCATTCGAACTCTACGAAGTGCTCGATGCCGAGGCACTCAGCCAGCGCCCGCGATTCAGCGAGCACAACCGGGAAACCTTCGACGCTGCGCTGGGCACCGCACGCAGCATCGCCGAAAACCTGTTCGCCCCGCACAACCGCAAGAACGACGAACACGAGCCCAGATTCGTCGATGGCGGCGCGCAGCTGATCGCCGAGGTCAAGCCAGCGCTGCAGGCCTTCAACGAGGCCGGCTTCCTGAACGCCACGCGAGATTTCGAGCTGGGCGGCATGCAGCTGCCCAACCTGTTGTCCCAGGCCTGCTTCGCGCATTTCCAGGCGGCCAATATCGCCACGGCGTCCTATCCGCTGCTGAGCATGGCCGCCGCCAACCTGATCGAAGCCTTTGGCGACGACGTGCAGAAGCGCCATTTCCTGCAGCCGATCATCGACGGGCGCTTCTTCGGCACCATGGCGCTGACCGAGCCCCACGCCGGTTCCTCCCTGGCCGATATCCGCACCCGCGCCGAGCCGGCAGGCGACGGCGGCTACCGGCTCAAGGGCAACAAGATCTTCATTTCCGGTGGCGACCACGACCTCAGCGCGAACATCGTCCACCTGGTGCTGGCCCGCCTGCCCGACGCGCCAGCCGGTGTGAAGGGTATTTCACTGTTCATCGTGCCGAAATTCCTGGTCAACGACGACGGTAGCCTCGGCGCCCGCAACGATGTGGTGCTGGCGGGCCTGTTCCACAAGCTGGGCTGGCGTGGCACCACCTCGACGGCGCTGAACTTCGGCGATCAGGGCAATTGCGTAGGCTATCTGGTCGGCAAACCCCACGCCGGGCTCGCCTACATGTTCCAGATGATGAACGAGGCGCGCATCGGCGTCGGCATGGGCGCGGTGATGCTCGGCTATGCCGGCTACCTGTATTCGCTCGACTACGCCCGCCAGCGCCCCCAGGGGCGCCTGCCCGATGCCAAGCAGGCCGGCGGCCAGGTGGCGATCATCGAGCACGCCGACGTGCGCCGCATGCTGTTGGCGCAGAAAGCCTACGTGGAAGGCGGTTTCGACCTGGTGCTGTACTGCGCACGTTTGGTCGACGACAGCCAGACCCTCGAGGACGCCGCCCAGCGTGAACAGGCCGCCCAGTTGCTCGACCTGCTCACGCCGATCGCCAAATCCTGGCCGTCCGAATACTGCCTGCAGGCCAATGCCCTGGCGATCCAGATTCTCGGCGGCCATGGCTACACCCGTGACCACCCGGTGGAGCAGTACTACCGCGACAACCGCCTCAACCCGATCCACGAGGGCACCCACGGCATTCAGTCCCTCGACCTGTTGGGCCGCAAGGTCGGTCAGCACGGCGGCGCCGCACTACAGGCCTTGCACCAGCGAATCACCGACACCTGCCAGCGGGCCGAGCCGTTCAGCGAGCTGGACGCCCTGCGCCAGCCCTTGCAAGCCCTGCTGGCACGCTTGTCCGAGGTTACCCTGGGCCTGCTCGGTGATCTGCAACAGGGTCGCGTCAACGTCGCACTCGCCGACTCGGCGCTATACCTCAAGGCATTCGGCCACCTGGTGCTTGGTTGGCGCTGGCTGGAGCAAGCAGTGCGCGCCGAGCAAGGCCGGCTGGCGGGCACTGGCGCCGATATCGACTTCTATGAGGGCAAGCTGCAGGCCGCGCGCTACTTCCTGCTGCGCGAAGTGCCAAGCTGCCACCACGACCTGGACATCCTGGCGCGCCGCGACGATACCTGCCTGGCGATGCAGGACGCCTGGTTCTAGGCCCTGCGAGGAAAGTCCACAATAAAAAACGGGTCCAGACCAGACTGTGTGAAAACCTAGCAGTCCGAGGGTGAGTTGAAGACAATGCCTCTATCGGTTGATAGGGGCATTGTCGTTTATGGGTTATATCCAGGGCGAAGGTCGCGGGCAAAGCAGT
>NZ_MSXV01000016.1 GCF_001945395.1 Pseudomonas sp. PA15(2017)
ATGTTTATGCAAGTTCATCCGGGGCTCCTGGAAGGCTGTGTTGGTCGCGCTTCCAGAATTCCGGGAACGCCCCGGATGAACAACCTACTGAGAGATCACACCTAGTCCATGCCCGTGATTTTTCGCGGGCATGGCCCGCTCCCACAGATAATCACCAATCCATCCCACGAGAACGACCGACCGCTTCCGCCACTGGCGGCCAAACGCTGCAGCCGAGCCGAAAGATCGTGAGCAGCCTAAGGCGTGAGTTTCTTCAGGGGGTAAATGTCGTAACGGCTGGACTTGCCCTCCAGCGCATAACCCGGTTTGGCACCCTCGATGACCGGTGCCTTGCGCGGGCGCTTGACCACTACGCGATGGCTGGCGAGTTCGAGCGCAGCCTCGAGCAACGCCGGCGCATCCAGGTCGTCGCCGACGAAGGGCCGGAACAGGCGCATCTCCTTCTTCACCAGAGCGCTCTTGTCGCGATGGGGGAACATCGGGTCGAGGTAGATCACTTGCGGCGCCTCGCCCTGCCAGCCGGCCATCAACTCGATGGCGTTGCCCTGCAGCAGGCGCATGCGCGCGACGATATTCGCCACCTCGGCATCGGCCGCCGCACGCTGCAGGCCGTCTTCGAGCAACGCACCGATCAACGGCTGGCGCTCGATCAGATCCATGTGACAACCCAGGGTGGCCAACACGAACGCATCGCGGCCCAGCCCGGCGGTGGCATCCAGCACCCGCGGGCGAATGCCTTGAGCGATGCCGACGGCCTTGGCGATCATCTGCCCGGCCCCGCCGCCGAACTGGCGACGGTGCGCCACCGCGCCCTCGACGAAATCCACCCGCACCGGCCCTGGTGCCTGCGGGCCCAGTTCGACCAACTGCAGGCCAGCTTCGCCCAGTTGCAGCGCATAACCGGCCTCGCCTTCCAGCGCCAAGCCCAGGCGCTGCGCCCATTGCTGCGCGCCGGTTTGCAGGTGTGGCACCAGGGCCTCCATGCGAATGCGCACGTCGGGCTGTAGTTCACTCATTGCGGATCGTCCATCGATTCAGAAGCGGCAGCTTTCAAGCAACCGCGGGCTCAACTCGGGCCGACAGCAGCCGATACCCATAACAGCGCTAGTTTGCCAGAGCCCGCCGTTCGATGTTCGAAGTCATCTCCCGTATTCCCGGTGACACCCGGGTAGCCGCCCAGAAAGCCGGTACGCCATCGAGCGCCAGCGCGGCGCTGTACGACCAGATTCTGCGCAGCGTATTGCGCGATATGGAAAGCGCCATGGGCCAGCCCGCGGCGTCGGCCTCGGTCACGGCGATCGCGGCCGACGAAGCGCCCGTACACGGCGTACGCACCCTGGAAGACGTGATGATGCAGCGTCAGTTCATCTGCTCGCTGAACGAGGTGAGCGCCGCTCTGCCCCTCGAAGAATTGGCACTGCAACAGCAGCCGCTGACGCCGACCGGCGCAGCCGAGAACGCCGCCAGCAACCCGCTGCTGGAAGAATCCCTGGCCCCCTGGGAACTGCTGATGGGCCACCTGACCTTGCAACAGCGCCTGGCTCGATAAGCCGCGGGTGCCCGTCAGCGGCACATGCGAAAGCCGCCCATATCCAAGTGAAAATGATCGCGGTGCGCTGCGTTGTAGTCCGGCCCCAGCGTGGTATTGAAGCTGGAGCAAGCCGCCTGCTGTACCTGGCGCAGGAACAGCGACTTGTCATCCTCTCCCGGCCAGTCGCGCAACACGCTGATGCGCCGGCCATCGTCCAGGCGAAAGCCGACGATATCCAGGGCATTGGCCGAGGCGTGCTGGCTGCGCCGCTGACTGCCAGCGATGGTGCGGCAGGCAAAACTGCCAACGTGGTCGACCTGCACCACGCGCTGGCCGAAGCGCTGTTCAGCCGCCGGTTGCAGGCCGTGGCGCTCGAACAGGGCGAAAGCCGCAGCCACCGGGCAGGTGGCAATGAAGCTGCTGCTCAGGCGCACGTCACTGCCCTGCACCCGGACCGTATTGGTCAGCGGGCAATCGACAGCAGGTGTACTGTCGGGCAGTGCAACGTAACGCAGCGCGGAAGTATCCAGCACCGTGCGGCATAGCTCGGCATCGCTCTGCAGGCGACGCAGCTTGTAGGCGGTCAGCCAATTGGGGGTGTCGCGCAGGTCCAGGGGTGCCCAGGGATTCCAGCGCGGCGGCACGTCGATCCACTGGCGGTACAGCGCCAGCGGGCCACCGACCACCACGAAGATCAGCAACGCGATCAGGAACTGCCGCACGTCAACCCTTGAACAAATCGTTGATGGCATCGAACGGCAGGGCTTGTCGAGCACCGCTCAGATCGCCGCGCTCGACAAGCCCGGTGGCTGCCTGCAGAAAGGCGCCATAGGCAGCGCGGGCCAGATTCGAGCCCAGGCTCACGCGCTTGACGCCCAGTTGCGCCAGCTCGTCCAGCGACAGCATTAGGCTCGGCGAGCCGACCAACACGTTGACCGGTTTGGGCGCCACCGCCTCGACCACTGCCTCGATCTGTTCACGACTGGTCAGCCCTGGCGCATACAGCACGTCCGCGCCCGCCTCGGCGTAAGCCACCAGGCGGCGAATGGTGTCGTCCAGATCGGCACGGCCGTGCAGGAAGTTTTCCGCTCGCGCCGTCAGGGTGAAGGGAATATCCAGTTCGCGAGCCGCCGCCACGCAAGCGCGAATGCGCTGCACCGCCAGTTCGAAGGGATAGATGGGGTGCTCCGAACGCCCTGTGGCATCCTCGATGGAGCCGCCGACCAGGCCGACCTGCACCGCCAGCCGTACGGTCGTGGCGCAGTCCTCGGGTGAGTCGCCATAGCCATTCTCCAGGTCAGCGACCACCGGCAGCGGCGTCGCCTCGACGATCGCCCTGGCATTGGCCAGCGCCTCGTCGCGGCTCACCGCGCCTTCGGCATCGCGTCGGCCCAACGAAAAAGCCAGCCCGGCACTGGTGGTGGCCAGGGCGTGAAAACCGAGCGCGGCGAGCATCTTCGCCGACCCGGCATCCCAGGGGTTGGGCAGAATCAGCAGCTCAGGCTGCTGGTGCAATGACTGAAGGCGCTGGCCACGCTCACGGTAGATCGACATCTGCTGCTCTCCTTGCCTAGAGTGAACACTCAGGGTATCGGAGTTCGCAGCAGGGAGAGAAATTCACTGTTCCGCCATTCAGGCAGAGGGAGCAACGGCGGATGATCAGCGCCGCGCGTGGGACAGACCCATCACCAATATCAATAGATTCTGGCTGGCTTCGGGGGAGGCTTGGGCAACCCGCTTACTGATAGGGCTCAGACAATTGCTGCGGTTGGTACTGTTGACCACGCCGGGGCCGGGCTCGTACCAGGAGGCCACCGCGACCGCCGAGACGCTCAATGCGGCGACGAGAAACAAACCTCTGGCGACACCTAAACTCATGATCGCAACCTCTTGATAGTGCGGCCAACGCGCTTGCTAACACTAGATCAGGATAAGTCATGGAAGGTTACAACATGACGAACGGTCAAAACCCTTCGCGGCATCCGCTGTCTCGCGGCCGGCGCGCAGGGCTCGCGGCGCGCCGGCTAGACGCCGGAGCCGCCCTTCATCCGAGGCTGACACGCAGACAATAAAAAAACCCCGCGCCAAGGCGCGGGGTTCTCGGTACAGCTCAGGGTGCCGGTCGGCTTACATCATGCCGCCCATGCCACCCATGCCGCCCATGTCCGGCATGGCCGGTGCAGGCTTGTCTTCCGGCAGCTCTGCAACGATCGCCTCGGTGGTGATCAGCAGGCCAGCGATGGAAGCGGCGGCTTGCAGCGCGCTACGGGTAACCTTGGCCGGGTCAATGATGCCGAACTCGATCAGGTCGCCGTACTCGCCGTTGGCAGCGTTGTAACCGTAGTTACCAGTGCCCTGCTTGACCTTGTCCAGAACCACGGACGCTTCGTCGCCAGCGTTGGCAACGATCTGACGCAGCGGCGCTTCGATGGCGCGGCGCAGGATGCTGATACCGGCGTCCTGCTCCAGGTTGATGCCTTTGAGCCCGTCCAGAGCGGACTGGGCACGCACCAGGGCAACACCACCGCCAGGTACCACGCCTTCTTCGACGGCTGCGCGGGTTGCGTGCAGGGCGTCTTCAACGCGGGCTTTCTTCTCTTTCATCTCGACTTCGGTGGCAGCGCCGACCTTGATCACGGCAACACCGCCAGCCAGCTTGGCCAGACGCTCTTGCAGCTTCTCTTTGTCGTAGTCCGAAGTGGTGTCTTCGACCTGCTTGCGGATCTGCGCAACGCGGGACTCGATGTCCACTTGCTGGCCAGCGCCGTCGATGATGGTGGTGTTTTCCTTGTTCAGGACAACACGCTTGGCTTGACCCAGGTGCTCCAGAGTGGTGCTTTCCAGGCTCAGGCCGATCTCTTCGGAGATGACGGTACCGCCGGTCAGAACGGCGATGTCCTGCAGCATGGCCTTGCGACGATCACCGAAGCCCGGCGCCTTGACGGCAGCGACCTTGACGATACCGCGCATGTTGTTGACCACCAGAGTCGCCAGGGCTTCGCCCTCGACGTCTTCGGCAACGATCAGCAGCGGACGGCCAGCCTTGGCAACGGCTTCCAGAACCGGCAGCAGTTCGCGGATGTTGGAGATCTTCTTGTCGACCAGCAGCAGCAGCGGGCCGTCGAGCTCGGCAACCATGGTGTCCGGCTTGTTGATGAAGTACGGCGATAGGTAGCCGCGGTCGAACTGCATGCCTTCTACGACGGACAGTTCGTTTTCCAGGCCCGAGCCTTCTTCAACGGTGATCACGCCTTCTTTACCGACTTTTTCCATGGCTTCGGCAATGATGTTGCCGATGGAGTCGTCGGAGTTGGCGGAGATGGTGCCCACCTGAGCAATGGCTTTGCTGTCGGTGCACGGCTTGGACAGGTTCTTCAGCTCGGCGACGATGGCCGCGGTGGCCTTGTCGATGCCGCGCTTCAGGTCCATCGGGTTCAGGCCGGCAGCGACCGACTTCAGGCCTTCGGTAACGATGGCTTGAGCCAGAACGGTAGCGGTGGTGGTGCCGTCACCGGCAGCGTCGTTGGCCTTGGAGGCCACGTCTTTCACCAGCTGGGCGCCGATGTTTTCGATCTTGTCCTTGAGCTCGATTTCCTTGGCGACGGAAACGCCGTCCTTGGTGATCAGCGGCGCGCCGAAGCTGCGCTCCAGGACTACGTTACGGCCTTTCGGGCCGAGGGTGGCTTTGACCGCGTCGGCCAGAACGTTGACACCAGTCAGCAGTTTCTTGCGAGCGGCATCGCCGAATTTTACGTCTTTAGCTGCCATGTTATTTGATCCTCAATTCTTGACGATTAAACGGAAATTCGCGGGCGATCAGGCTTCGACGACGGCGAGGATTTCGTTCTCGCTCATCACCAGCAGGTCTTCGCCGTCGACCTTGACGGTGTTGCTGCCGGAGTAAGGGCCGAATACCACCTTGTCGCCAACCTTGACGGCCAGGGCACGGACTTCACCGCTATCCAGAACGCGGCCAGTACCCACGGCAACGATTTCGCCCTGATTCGGCTTCTCGGCAGCCGAGCCCGGCAGCACGATACCGCCAGCGGTTTTGGTTTCTTCTTCGCTGCGACGGATCACGACGCGGTCATGCAAAGGACGAAGCTTCATTGTCGATCTCTCCCAATAGTTGTTGACATCAACCGGTGCTCTCACCGGCATGATCGTGGCGATGCGCAATGCACGTAACGCCGGAATATGTTTCGGCGCATCGAACGCCGAAAAACCTTGCGGTGACCGCTACATAAGGTCGGCCAGCAGCAATTCAAGGGCAGGCCGTTAAAATTTTTACCTTGGCTGCCCATCGATTTTCCGCCCCAAAACGAAAAGCCCCGGCCAGAGAGCTCTGACCGGGGCCTGTGCGCCGTGCGACGGAATCAGTCGCGACGCTCGTACTCACCTTCGAGCACATTCGGCTTGGCGGCGCCAGGCTGGCCGTTGCGGGCGGCCAGGTCATCGGCAAAGGCGCGCTGCCGCGCGGCCTGCTCGGCAGCGCGCTGGCGCACGCGCTCGACCAGCCAGCGCCGGGTGAACGGCATGAGGCAGAGCACGCCGATGACGTCGCTGATGAAACCCGGCAACAGCAGCAGACCACCGCCGACCGCCATCATCACCCCCTGCAGCACCTCCTGATCCGGCATTTCGCCGCGCGCCAGGCGCTCACGGGCACGCCAGGCCGTGGTGATGCCGGCAATACGCAGAATCAGGCCGCCACAGATCGAAGTGAGGATCACCAGGGCAATGGTCGGCAGCACGCCAATGGCGCTGCCCACCGAGATGAGCACGGCCAGTTCGAGGATCGGGAACAGCAAGAACAACAACATGAAAATGCGCATCGCGGTTTCCTTGACGGGAGAACATCTTCCAGTAGGAGAGAAGTATGGGGTGTTGCGCTTAATTCAAGCTGAAGTTTCGACTTCGCTCACCCACGCTGCGTTCAACGCCAGACGACGCGAGGCTTCGCGCACACCGGCCACGCTGTTACAGGATGTTGAGGCTTGCATGGGTAGCGCTGGTGCCCTGCCCACCTCGCGCTCTATGCTGCTGCCTGTACGTCATGGCAATCGACCGGCTCGAACGCGCGGCAGCAAGTGCGGCCTGGGCAAAACGCTGGTTGGCCCGTTCGACTTTCACTCTAGGGAATTGGCATGCAACTCAAAGATAAAGTCATCATCATCACCGGTGGCGGGCAGGGCCTCGGCCGCGCCATGGCCGAGTACCTCGCCGAGCGCCGCGTGCGCCTGGCGCTGGTCGATCTGAACCAGGAAAAGCTCGACGAAACCGCAGCGGCCTGCAGGGCGCTGGGCGTGCAGGCGCGTACCTACCTGTGCAACGTGGCCAACGAAGAGCAGGTCACCCAGACCATCGCCCAGATCGCCGAGGACTTCGGTTCGATCAACGGGCTGATCAACAACGCCGGCATTCTGCGCGACGGCCTGACCATCAAGGTCAAGGACGGCGAAATGAGCAAGATGAGCCTGGCCCAGTGGCAATCGGTGATCGACGTCAACCTGACCGGCGTGTTCCTGTGCACCCGCGAGGTGGCGGCGAAGATGATCGAACTGCAAAACGAGGGGGCGATCGTCAATATTTCCTCGGTGTCGCGCGCCGGCAACATCGGCCAGGCCAATTACTCGGCAGCCAAGGCCGCAGTAGCCGCCGACACCGTGGTGTGGGCCCGCGAGCTGGCGCGCTACGGCATTCGCGTGGCGGGCGTGGCCCCCGGTTTCATCGAGACCGACATGGTTGCCAGCATGAAACCCGAAGCGCTACAGCGCATGACCGAGGTGATTCCGCTCAAGCGCCTCGGCAAACCGAGGGAAATCGCCCACGCCATCGCCTTCCTGCTGGAAAACGAGTACTTCACCGGGCGCATTCTCGAGCTCGACGGCGGCGTGCGCCTGTAGCACGGCGGCCATGGACGGCCGCCCATAAAAAGGTCTTCGCATTTTCGCGGGGAGGATAGGCCCGACACCGGACTGGCAAATCAGTCTTCGCTGTCGATGGCTTGGCACTCTCCACGAGCACGCTGCCTGGCCGGGTGGGTTTCGCCCCTTACGGGCGAATCAAGGTGTGGCGCCCGTAAGGGGCGCAACCGAAAGGTCCAGTAGATGCGGGAATGGATCGTGCTAATTCAGTAGTGATACGCACACAAACTTGCCAGTCCGGTATCAACCCAAACTTTTCTCAAACCGTGCGTAGAACCATAAAAAAGCCCCGCACGCGGGCGTAATGCTGTTCACTTAAGCATTTGAGTCCAAGCCGGGGTTTCTAGAAAATCCGATACCAGCCTCCTGGTATCGGATTTTTTATGCCCATTCAGCAGCAACTGCTCGACCTCGGC
>NZ_MSXV01000056.1:0-1431 GCF_001945395.1 Pseudomonas sp. PA15(2017)
CGAACCAACTCTATGGCTTCCCGCTTGAATTCAGGACTGTATTTCTTGCGCTTCATGAACACTCCTTCAGCTCGGTGTGAGCTTACTTGAAAGTGTCCGTGCTAACGGGGTAGAACCCCATGACAGTCGAAGGCATGCTGTATCGCATGCGCGTGGGTTGTCCCTGGCCAGACCTGCCTTGTGCCTTCGGGAGCTGGAGCAAGATCTACAAGCGCTTCAATTCATGGTCTGCGTCTGGCAAGTGGCTCAAGGTGCTTCAGATCCTTGTGACTGATCCCGATATGGAATGGGTTTTCATTGATGGCAGCTATGTCAAAGCCCACCAGCACAGCGCAGGTGCTGCCAGTGGACAGGATGAAGCGATAGGGAAAAGCCGAGCCGGTAACACCAGCAAGATTCACTTGGCCGTAGATGCTTGCGCACTGCCGATTGCCTTCGAAATTACCGGAGGCCAAATTAACGACTGCACTCAGGCATCCTCGTTGATCGCCAAGGTACCCGACGCCGAAAACATCATTGCGGATAAAGGTTATGACAGCGAAGCGATCCGAGAGCAAATCGTCCAGCAGGGTGGCCGGGTAGTGATTCCAAGAAAGCGCACCTCTGTGAAAGGAAACGCGGATCTGGATAGAGGGCTTTACCGCAACCGGCACCTGGTGGAAAACGCCTTCGCTCCGCTGAAACAGTACCGGGCGGTGTCATCACGGTTCGACAAGCTCAAGAGAAATTACGAAAGCGTCGTGGCTATGGCTTGCGTTTTCCTTTGGCTCCCCATGTGAAACGGGAACAGGCCCTAGTTGTGTAAACCCAGTACGTTGTTCAGTGGCAATGGAGCCCGACTGATTGGTGGTTCGTAGTTGAGACTGCTGTGCGGCCTGTGCCAGTTGTAGTGGTGCAGCCAGGCTGGCAAATGCTTGGCTCGTTGTTCGGAGCTGTCATAGCTGCGTGCATAGGCCCACTCACGTAGGCTCGTTTGAATGAAACGTTCGGCTTTGCCGTTCGTGCGCGATGTATAGGGTTTAGTGCGCATGTGTTTCAGCCCTAGCCGAGCACATAAGCGCCGAAAAGAATGAGAGCGGTAGCAGGCACCATTGTCTGTCATGACGCGTTTGAAGCGGATGCCCAGCCCGCGGTAGTAACGCAACGCCTGCAGCAGGGCTCGACAGGCGCTATTGCCGCGCTCATCTGGGTGCAGGCTGGTGAAGGCCAGCCGAGACGCGTCATCGATGGCTACATGAACGAACTCCCAGCCGGCGCCAAAGGAGCCCTGCAGACGATCCCCCGTAACTCGGTGCCCTGGCCTCCAGAATCGACCCAGCTTCTTGATGTCCAGGTGCAGGAGATCGCCGGCGTTGGGATATTCGTAGCGCACCACTGCCGGGGCAGGCTCCAGCTCGGCCAACCGATGAAAGCCCGCTTGTTTGAGACGGC
>NZ_MSXV01000056.1:1668-133422 GCF_001945395.1 Pseudomonas sp. PA15(2017)
CGGGGCAGGCTCCAGCTCGGCCAACCGATGAAAGCCCGCTTGTTTGAGACGGCGCGCAACGGTACTGACGGCCACGCCGAGTGCCAGCGCGATCTGTCGGTAGGTATGGCGAGATTGGCGTAGTTGAATCAGTTGTGCGATGAGGTCGATTGCCGTCTCATGAGGGCATGAATGCGGACGTGACGAGCGATCCATCAGGCCGGCCTCGCCCTCCTCACGAAAGCGCCTGAGCCATTTGTAGGCGGTGCGGACACTGACTCCTGCGGCTTGTGCTGCATCTTCGACACGTAATCCATCGAGCATGCGCTGCACGAGAAGGGCTCGACCTCGAGGGGTAAGACGGGCATGTTTATGCAAGTTCATCCGGGGCTCCTGGAAGGCTGTGTTGGTTGCGCTTCCAGAATTCCGGGAACGCCCCGGATGAACAACCTACTGAGAGATCACAGCTAGCCTCAATCGGGCTAACTCCACGCCTATTCTTGCGCCGCCACATGTTAGCTGAAAACGACCAGCTACGGCGAATATTTTTATTCTAATAAAATTTTATAGTTGACTATATTTTTTTATTTGTGATAATTAATTGGCCATGGCCGATCATCAGATTCACCGATGGCCGTGGCATGAGCTTTTCAATCCGGGTTGGCTCGCAAGGGCCTCCGTTTGCTTCACGCAGCAGCGACGTAGAGGTTTACGCGGACGCCAAACGGGTAGACCGCACTGGGCAGTCAGCCAAATCGATAATGGCTTTCTGAAAACAAGTGTTTGAATGCAGTCAACATCCATTGGAGTGAGTGTCTTGAATCTCAAAAGTATTTCCCTGGCAATAATCCTAGCCATGACGGGTGCTGTTCACGCCGAGCAGATCAATCGCAGCGAGAATGCGACGGAGTTTTTGGAAAGCGTGTTCACGGGCACAGAGCAGTATTCAAACTTCTATCGAATGGAAGAAATATTCCCTACCAATAGAGTTTTGAAGTCGGGCAATCCAGTGCAGTGGCCAGTAGGCAAATCTATTTCTCTTCCAGATCGCTATACATTCCAAGGAGAGGAGCGCGCGACTCAGGGCCTTTTGACAGAGACAGAAACATCCGCTCTCCTGGTCATTAAAGATGGCCAGATTCGTTACGAAAACTATTGGCTGACCGGTGGGGAAGACCATCACTGGATGTCGATGTCCGTGGCCAAGAGTCTGGTTTCTGTACTGATGGGCGTTGCGGTTTCCGAGGGCATGATCGAGAGTGTCGAAGACACCGCTTCGAAGTATTTACCAGAGCTGAAAGGCTCTGCTTACGAAGGTGTGCGATTGAAGGACATCCTGCAGATGTCCTCGGGTGCTCGCTGGAGTGAGGATTACTCTGACGAGAAAAGTGAAGTCAACCGTCTTTTGAGCGCCATGACCGGACAGTCTTCTTTTTTGGAGTTCGTGGGCTCTATGAAAAATGAGCTAAAGCCCGGAACCTTCAATCGCTACAACTCTGCAGACACGCTGGTTTTGGGATTGGTGTTGGAGCGTGTAACCGGTAAAACGCTGGCAGCCTATACTCAGGAAAAGCTCTGGGGGCCGCTCGGTGCGACCGATGATGCTTACTGGATCACGGACAAGGCTGGCCACTCGATGGCTTTCGGGGGCTTCAACGCAACCGCTCGCGACTATGCTCGGCTTGGAGAATTGTATCGCCTAGGTGGCAAGTTCAACGGTAAACAAATCGTTCCAGAAAAATGGGTTAATGCATCGCTGACCGCTGATGCTCCGCACTTGGTGCCTGGTGATCGGGAAAACGGTGATTCTGGTATGGGCTATGGCTATCAATGGTGGCTGCTCGAAGGCGGTAAGCATGATTACTCTGCCATTGGCGTGTACAATCAGTTTATCTATGTGAGCCCGGAACACCGCACAGTAATCGTCAAGCTGTCCGCGCCTCGAAATTATGGCACTACAAAAGAGAATATCTCGTTGCACGAAGATGAGACTTTCGAGCTTTTTCGCAAGATCGCTGAAAGCATGGACTGAGGCGATACGCCACCCAAAGGCTTAACTTAGCGATTAGGGCGGGTAACCGCCCTTTTTTGCGTCTGCCACCGCGATCATTTCGCCGAAGTCAGTAGAACTGAAGACACTCTGGCGACTGTAGATGACAGCAAACACAATCGAGCAGAAGTATGAGTGTTGTTTTGAGATGCCACATCAGCAATCAATACGCCGCCAAGATTCCCTGCGGGTGGTAGCCGTGGATCACCGTGCCGTTGACCTTGAGCACCGGCACGCCGCGGCCGCCCAGGGCGTCGTAGGCGCGGCGGGCTTCGGGAGATTTTTCGATGTCCAGCTCGGTGTAAGCGATGCCGCGTTCGCCGAGAAACTCGCGGGTCTTGGCGCAGTAGCCAGCACCAGCTGGTGGAATAGAGGATGACTTCACCCTGGCCGGCCACCTGCTGCGGTTTGCCCAGCAGCATCGGTTCGATGCGATCCCAGTGTTGCCAGGCGGCGAGCGCCGCGAGAATCAGCAAAATCCGTTTCATGATGAGCGTCTCGGCAATGGGGCTCGGCGTTTATCAGCTAGGGTCTGTTGACGTTTCACACGCGGCCGCGCCAGAGCCCGTTTTATCGCGAGGCAAGGCACGAGCCGCGAAGTTTAGCTGGCTAAATGAGCCGGCGAGAAACGCTGCCTCGCGATAAAACGGGCCCGGCCCTTCGGGTTGCGCGAGAAATCTCGTCATGCGTCGTTGGTGGACTTGGCAAGGGAACGACCATTCCCTGCGTCCTCCGCCTAGCCTGGCGAGATTTCTCGCGGCAACGCGGCTCGCGTTGAAACGTCAATAGACCCTAATCCTTGCGGCGTTTCAACTGGTCGGTCAGCTGGGTCGGCAGGTTGCGGATGGTCAGGGTATCGGAGGCCTCGTCGTATTCGATCTTTGAGCCCAGCAGGTGGGCCTCGAAGCTGATCGACAGCCCTTCGGCGCGGCCGGTGAAGCGGCGGAACTGGCTCAGGGTGCGCTTGTCGGCGGGGATCTCTGGCGACAGGCCGTAATCCTTGTTGCGGATATGGTCGTAGAAGGCCTTGGGGCGCTCCTCGTCGATCAGCCCGGAGAGTTCTTCCAGGGTCATCGGCTCGCCCATCTTGGCCTGGCTGGTGGCGTAGTCGACCAGGGTGTCGGTCTTCGCCCGGGCCTGCTCTTCGGGTAGATCCTCGCTCTCGACGAAGTCGCTGAAGGCCTTGAGCAAGGTGCGGGTTTCGCTGGGCGAGTCGACGCCCTCCTGGCAGCCGATGAAGTCACGAAAGTACTCCGAGACCTTCTTGCCGTTCTTGCCCTTGATGAACGAGATGTACTGCTTGGACTGCTTGTTGTTGCGCCACTCGCTGATGTTGATGCGCGCCGCCAGGTGCAACTGACCGAGGTCCAGGTGCTTGGCTGGGGTCACGTCCAGCGCGTCGTTCACCGCCACGCCTTCGCTGTGGTGCAGCAGGGCGATGGCCAGGTAGTCGGTCATGCCTTGCTGGTAGTGGGCGAACAGCACGTGGCCGCCGGTTGACAGGTTGGATTCTTCCATCAGCTTCTGCAGGTGCTCGACGGCCTGGCGGCTGAAAACCGTGAAATCTTCGCCGTCTTCCAGGTAGGTTTTCAGCCAGCCGCTGAACGGATAAGCGCCGGATTCCTCGTGAAACAAGCCCCAGGCCTTGCCCTGCTTGGCGTTGTAGCTATCGTTGAGGTCGGCCAGCATGTTCTCGATGGCCTGGGAGGCACCCAGTTCGCTGTCGCGGGCGTGCAACACGGCAGGGCTGCCGTCGGGCTTCTTGTCGATCAGGTGGACGATGCAGTGACGGATCGGCATGGGCTATCTCTTCAGGCGTGACGCAAAGGGGCCGCGTCAAAGCGGCCAGGGTTGCGCAGAGTTTACCCGACTGTCGTCGCGTTGGTCGCCCGTTGCCGAACCAGCAGCGGGGCTTGGCGCATTTTGGGGTGTCGAGTGTTGAGGTGCGCGTCAGGATTGCTTCTGTGGACGAGGGCAGTGGGCTATCTGTGACTTGTTACAAATTTTCCCGATAAATATCTAAAGGTTATTATATAACATTATTTCAGACTATTATGAATAATAGCTTCTGCAGGCACTGAAGGCAGCGAAATCTTCGCCATCTTCCAGATAGGTTTTTCAGCCAGCCGCTGTAGGGGATGGATGCCGCATTTCTCGGGGGAAGAAGCCCCAGCTTTACCCTGCTTGGCGTCGTAGCTGTCGTTGAGGCCGGCAAACATGTTTTCGATGCCCGTGAAGGCCACAGATGGCTGTCGCGGGCATGCAACAAGGCACGTCTGCCGCTGTGGTTTTTGTCGATCAGATGGGCGTGGGTCGGCATGGGCTATCCCTTCAGGCCTGGCGCGAGAGGGTCGCGTCTGAGCAGCGGGGGGGCGCAGAGTTCATCCGACTGTCGCAGGCTCAGTCACCCCGCTGCCGAGCAGCGGTAGGGGGTAGCGAATAGCGCGTCTCAGGATGTCGAGTTTCGAGGCAGACTTGACAACCGCTTCTGTGAGCAAGGTCAGCTGGCTGGCTGAGTATTGTTACATTTTTTCCCAATACTAACTTTAACGTTAATGACTAGCATTGTCATAGGTAGTCCGAGCAATCTGTATTCATGGCGGTTATTGAAGGAGTTCACTAATGACCAGTAGTGCCAGACCTGCCGGCCCAAAGGCCCGAGACATAAGTGTTGATGTGCTCATCATGGGCTCTGGAACCGGGCTTGCCGCTGCACTTGCTGCCAAGGAAAAGGGGCTTTCCGTTCTTGTGGTTGAGAAAACCGAGCTGGTGGGCGGCTCCGCCGCGCGCTCAGGAGGCGCCTTCTGGATACCCGGCAATGATGCGTTGCGCCGGGACGGTGCGAATACCTCGGCGAAGCTGGTGAAAACCTATCTGGATGATCTGGTTGGCGAGGATGCCAAGCCCGCTCGGCGAGCGGCCTACGTAGAGCATGGGCCGGCAGCGGTCTCGATGCTGGAGCGAATGACCAAGCTGCGCTTCATATGGTCAAAAGAGTATTCGCATTACCACGCCGAGCGCCCAGGCGGCAGCGCACTTGGGCGCACCTGTGAGAGTAGCCCCTTCGATATCAACCAGCTTGGCGCTGAGAAAAAACGGTTCAGGCCCTCTGCAATGGGCTCGTCGCCTATATCCGTGCCGGTCACAGGCACGGCTTATCGGTGGCTGAACCTGATCGTACGCAAGCCGTTGCAAGCCATTGTGATTGGTTTCAAGAGCGTGATCCTCAAAGGGCTGGGCGCAATGCTGCTGGGCAAGTTTCACGTCGCCAGCGGTCAGGCGCTAGCTGCAGGCATGTTCGAGGGCACCATTCGAGCCAATATTCCAATCTGGACCCGCGCCCGCGTGGTTGAGCTGTTGAGTGAAAGTGGACGTGTGAACGGTGCGGTCGTCGAGCAGGACGGCCAGCGTTTTCGGGTTGACGCTGCGCGCGGGGTGATTCTGGCCGCCGGCGGCTTTGACCACAACATGGCGATGCGCACGAAATACCAGTCACCATCGCTGGTTGAAGACTTGAGCCTCGGTGCCGAAGGTAATACCGGCGACTCGATCAACCTCGCGCAAGAGAGCGGTGCAGGGATTGAACTGATGGATCAGGCCTGGTGGTTCCCTTCGGTCAAGGCTGTTAAGGGCGAAGCTCCGAAAATTCTGCTGGCCGAGCGCTCCCTGCCAGGCTCGATCATCGTCGACCAGCATGGCGAGCGTTTCCTGAACGAAGCCATGGATTACATGAGTTTCGGCCAGAAGTTGTTGCAGCGCGAGCAAGAGGGTAAGCCAGTGGGCCAGATGTGGCTGGTTTTCGACCAGGCCAATCGCAACGGCTACATGCTGGCTGGCTCGCTGATGCCGCGTATGTCTCTGCCGCAGGCTTGGTACGACGAGGGTATTGCGGTCAAGGCGGATAACCCCCGTGATCTGGCCCGCGCCGCCGGCCTGCCGGAAGACCGTTTCGTTGCTGCTTTCGAGCGATTCAATGGCAATGCATTGCAAGGAAAGGATGAAGATTTCCACCGTGGCGAGTTCGCCTACGATCGCTACTACGGCGACCCAACGATTCGACCCAACCCCAATGTTCGTCCCTTAACGGGCACGCTGTATGCCATCAAGCTGGTGCTTTCTGATCTTGGCACCTGTGGTGGCCTGATGACCGACGAACATGCCCGCGTGCTACGTGAAGATGAAACGCCAATCGAAGGGCTCTATTGCAATCGGCAACAACGCAGCCAACGCGTTTGGTCGAACCTACCCCGGCGCTGGCGCCACCATTGGTCAAGGCATCACGTTCGGTTACATCGCCGTTCAGGACATGGCCAGCCATTAGCGGTGCCTGATGCCATGCGCGTGGACAAAAGCTCGTCAAGGTGCGCCGCTTAATGAGTGGCGACTAAACCGCTCCAGCGTGGCGGCGTCCTGTGTTTGTCCTTGATTGATAAAGCCATCCGGTTAATCCGATGTTGCTGGTTCCCTGTGTGCCGCTTACCTCATCAAATCTGGCAGCGAGCGTCCTCGCTCCAAAGGTTTGACAGGTTTGCGGCGCTTGGCCGGTGGGCGTTTTACATCATTGCGCTGCAGCGTTTGTCGTTAGCGGTCGTGTTGGATACGAGGCGTCGACGCTGTTTGCTCCACGGTTTTTCACTACAGATAGGGATGTTGAATGCCTTCTTTCCGTATTTCTTGGCAAGCCCTCGTTTTCGCATCGAGCGGCTTTTTGATTGCTGGCTGTTCAAGTGATGATCCCCAGGAGCCGCTGCCTCCTTCGCTGGTCATCATTCAAAGCATCGAAGCGTTACACAGTGAAGGTGATCCGTGGCGTTTCTCAGGCACGATCAACAGCGTGACCCAGACCGACATGGCTTTTCAGGTCTCTGGGCGTCTGGAAAAGGTTCTGGTTGCCAATGGTACCCCTGTCAAGCGCGGCCAAGTGCTCGCCGAGCTTGACGCTACCGATTACCGACTTCGGGTGCGCGATGCCAAGGCCAATCTTGATCTGCTGACGGCGGACCTCAAGCGTAAACGCCAGTTGCTGGCTGAAGGCATTCTCGCGCCGGCTGCGGTCGAGCCGGTAGTCGCGAACCAGATCGCTGCTCAAGTCGCGCTCGACATGGCGCGGCGCGAGGAGTCTCACACTCGCCTAAGGGCACCTTTTGATGGTGTTGTTGCAAGGCGTCATGTGGAAACAGGCACTGTATTGGAGGCAGGCAGCCCTATCTTCACATTCCAGGACAACCGTTTCATGGAGGTTGACGTCGATATACCCGAGTCTGTGGCGCTGCAGATACCTTTTGACGCCACGCTGCAGGTCCAGGGGACGATCCTTTCGCAGAATCTTTCGCTGCCCTTGGTCTACAAGGAGCACGCGACCCAGCCGGATGAGCGTGCCCGTACCTATCGCGTCAGGCTGCGTGGTGATCGGCCCAACGGGGTTAACTTGCTGCCTGGTATGGCTGTGCGAGTGAAAATACCCCGGCAACATGATTCAGGTACGGCAAATGCCTATCAGGTACCCGTCAGTGCCGTCGTTAAGCACGAAGATGGCAACGAGTCCGTTTGGGTCGTCGATTCTGACCGAGCTCGGCACATTCCAGTCAAGATGATGGGGTTTCAAGGGGAATTGGCTGTGATTGAAAGCGAGCGCCTTTCTCCTGGCTCCAAAATCGTGGTTGCGGGTGCTAGCAAGTTGCAGGACGAACAGCAGGTTCGCTTCCAGGAGCGCACCGAGTGATGGATATAGCCCGTTATGCCATGACGCGACGCGTCAATATTGGTCTGCTATTGATGGTCTGCTTTTTTGGAGGCCTGTACGCTTACTTCGAGCTACCGCGTCTGGAAGACCCGGAGTTCACCATCAAAGAAGCAGTGATCACCGTCTCTTACTCGGGGGCGACCGTTGAACAGGTCGACCAGGAGGTCATCGACCCGCTGGAAACGGTCATTCAGGAACTGGAGCAGGTCAAGACGATCCGCTCCAAAGCCACGCCTGGCAATGCCGAGATTCGCATTGAAATCCTCGAGCACTATCGCGGTAGCGAGTTGCCACAGATCTGGAACCAAGTGCGCAACAAAGTGGGCGATGCGGCGGGTAGCTTACCCCCTGGCGCGTCCGCGCCGTTGGTCAATGATGATTTCGGCGATGTATACGGAATCTACTATGCGCTGACCGGTGACGGCCTGACCCCCGCCGAACTTCGTGATGTGGGAAAGAAACTGCGTCGCGAAATGGCCCTTGTCGAGGATGTGAACAAGGTCGAGCTGATGGGGGTGCATGAGCAGACCGTCGTGGTCGAGGTAGATCCTGACAGGCTGGTCTCGCTGAGCTTGTCGCCTGAAGAAATCATCACGGCACTGCAGAACGCCGACCAGGTCGTTAGCGGTGGTGGTGTACAGGTGGCAGGCAACTTCCTGCGGATAAGGCCCACCGGTGCTTTCGATGAGCTGGAGGCTATGCGCAATCTCCCTGTCGGCGAAGGCCGCCAGAGGTTGCGTTTGGGAGACGTTGCGCGGGTTTACAGAGATTACAGCGAGCGTCCCGGCCAATTGATTCGCTTCAACGGCGAGCCAGCGGTGACCTTGGGCTTCAGTGGGCAATCCGGGGCCAACATCGTTGAAGTCGGCAAGCGTGTTGAAGCCAGGCTCGGTGAGCTGATGCGCGACTTACCCACCGGTCTCCAACTGCACCCTATCTATGCCCAGCACAAAGTGGTCGACGAGGCGGTAGGCGGCTTCGTCATCGATGTCGCGATCTCGATCTTGATTGTTGTCGCGGTGCTCTGCGTTGCCATGGGGCTGCGGGGTGGCTTAATCATCGGCAGTGTATTGCTGTTGACCGCATTGAGTACGTTGCTGGTCATGCTGGTGCTAGGCATCGAGCTGGAGAGGATTTCGCTCGGTGCGCTGGTCATCGCCATGGGTATGCTGGTCGACAATGCGTTGGTCATCTGTGATGGCGTGCTGGTAAGGCAAAAACGCGGGCTGAGTTTCGCCAAGGCGGCCAGCGAAGCAGTGAAAAGCACTCAGTGGCCATTACTGGGTTCCACATTCATCGGCATTCTTGCCTTCGCCGGCATTGGCCTTTCCCAGGACACAACCGGCGAGTTCCTGTTCTCGTTATTTGCCGTGGTCGCCAGCTCTCTGCTATTGAGCTGGTTTCTGGCGATCGTGGGGGTGCCCTTTCTTGGTTATTACCTGCTTGGCGGGCGCAAGGAAGAAGGCCAAACACAGCAGGCCGATGATGACGGTGAGCGAGATCAGCAAGCTGGCGACAAAGCCTTTCAGGGCAAGGGCTATGACCTTTTCCGCTCTTTCGTCAGTGCCGTCCTGCACCGACGCAGGCTCTCCGTCGCCTTGCTGGTAGTGGTCACCGCGTCGTCGCTCTATGCGTTTCGCTTCGTCCCTCAAGACTTCTTCCCGCCCTCTGACACGCCGTTGTTCACGGTTGACGTGTTCTTGCCCCAAGGCACAGATATCCGCGAATCCGAGCGGGTGGCCGGCGGCGTTGAAAGCTGGTTGGCCGAACAGGATGGCGTTTCCGGTGTAGCGACCTTCGTCGGTACGGGGGCGTCGCGGTTCATGCTGACCTACATGGCCGAGCGCCCCGAGCCTTCCCTGATACATTTCGTGGTGCTGGTCGATGACGCCGAGCAGATTGCAGGCTTGGCTGAAAAGGCCAACAAGGAGTTACCGGATCGCTATCCGGAAGGCAGCATCGCAGCCAAGCAATTGATGTTTGGTCCCAACGAAGAAGCGAAGCTGGAAGCCCGCTTCAGTGGGCCTTCGCCAGAGGTGTTAAGGGCCATTTCCGCTGAGGCGCAGCGTCGTCTGCTGGCCGACGGCGACGTCTTCAACGTGCGTGATAACTGGCGCGGGCTCGAGTGGTCGCTGCGTCCCCAGCTCAATCTGGAGCGACTGGCGGACAGCGGTTTGACGCGCCAGGCGGTTGCCCAAGCGCTGGCACTTTACAGTGAGGGCTACAGGGCGAGCGCCTTCCGAGAGGCAGACGAGCGGATACCTATCCTGCTGAGGGCTAAGCACAGCGAACGAGTCAGCCCCGAGGGTCTTCTCGAACGGCAGATCTGGAGCCCCAGTGCTGGGCGCTACATACCGCTCAGTCAAGTGAGCGATGGTGTCGAACGTGTTCGCGAGCCTGGCCAACTGCATCGCTACGACCGTGAGTTGACGGTATCGGTTCGCGCCGAGCCTCGCAGCGATGAAATTTCGAGCGAAGCCCAGAAGCGTATCGCTCCGTTACTCGAAGGGATCGAGCTGCCCCATGGCTACAGCATGAAGTGGGGCGGAGACCATGAGTCTTCCTCGGATGCCCAGGAAGCACTGGCGGGAACCCTGGGCTTGCCCTACCTGGCCATGATCGTTATCACCGTTCTACTGTTCTCACGGGTTCGGCAGCCATTGATCATCTGGCTGGTCGTGCCGATGTCGGTCTGTGGCGTGGTCGTTGGCCTGCTGATATCGGGCTTGCCTTTCGGCTTCATGGCCCTGCTGGGTCTGCTCAGCCTGACAGGCATGCTGATCAAGAACGCGGTGATTCTGGTCAACGAGATTGATCAGCAAATTGCCGATGGCGTGCCGCGCATGAAGGCACTCGTCGAAGCATCTGCATCGCGTCTCAGCCCGGTCAGTCTGGCGGCCATCACCACCGCGCTGGGCGTAGCGCCTCTGTTGCTCGACCCGTTCTTCGCCAATATGGCTGTTACGATCATTGGCGGCTTAGTGTTCGCCACGCTTCTTACTCTCGTAGCAGTACCCTGCCTGTATGCGCTCATGATGCGCATCAATGAGGATGAAACATGAGACTTGCCGTTTGCGTGCTCGTCGCCGCAATGCTGGCTAGCTGCTCGAGCCATCGAGAGATGCCGCCTGCCGAACTCCCCGAACAGTATTTCAGTGTCGGCCCTTACCAGGCGCTCGATGATGCTTCGCTGGCCAACTGGTGGGTTGGTTTTGGCGACAATGATTTAAGCCGTCTCATCAATACCGGTCTTTCGCGCAATCAGGACGTTCGCCTGGCGATAGCGAGGCTCGACACGGCGCGTGCGCAGTTGCGAAACGCGCGGGCTGATATCTATCCGACGCTTTCGGCTCCGACGGAAGCCAGTAGGCAATGGATTGATGCCGACGCTGGCGACAGCGAACTGGGCAAAGAGCTGGGCTTAGGTGATCGTATTCGCGTGCAAAACTGGGAGGTAGCGCTGCAGGCCAGCTGGGAGGTGGATCTGTTTGGCGCGACCCGGGCGCGCATTCGTGGTGCCGAAGAAGAAGCTCGGGCTGCGCAAGCCGAGATTGTGGCGATGCGCCTGGCGGTCACCTCGACGATTGCCCAGGGCTACATCCAGTTACGTGGGCACCAGGCGCAACGTGACGAACTGAATCAAGCCATTGCGCTTGCCGAGAAATTTGCCAACATCGCCCAGCGGCGCTTTGACATAGGCGAGGTCACGCTTCTGGATGTCCAGGCATCGCTTGCTGAAAAGGAGAGCCTGATTGCGCAGCTCGCCGAAACAGATGCCAATTTGCGAGAGGCGGGTCTGGCGCTGAACACGCTGCTGGATATGCCACCAGGCTCGGTTGAGCAATCCCTCGGCCAGCGACCTGTCCCTCTCTACAATGGAGCCGTGGCAATCGGTCAGCCAGCGGATCTGTTACGCCGCCGCCCCGATGTGATCGCGGACATCGCGCGTTTGGATGCCTCCTCGCAGCAAGCGATCGCGGC
This sequence comes from Pseudomonas sp. PA15(2017), assembly GCF_001945395.1. Lineage (GTDB taxonomy): Bacteria > Pseudomonadota > Gammaproteobacteria > Pseudomonadales > Pseudomonadaceae > Aquipseudomonas. Next base: position 13,422 of record NZ_MSXV01000056.1, read on the forward strand.
ACGCCGTGACCTCTTCCCCTCCTTGGCCCTGCAGGCTGCCCTTGGGCGCAGTGGCTTTGCCATCGGCGGGCAGTCCAGCGTGTCCGATTTCGGCCGCATTGGGCTGACGTTTGATCTGCCGTTCTTGGATTTCATGCGCCGCGACGCTGCAATCAACATCGCAGACTCTCAGCAGCAAGTAGCCTACCTCACGTTACGTCAGACCCTGGCCAAGGCCTTGGAGGAAGTCGAGCGTGCTGCCGTGCGGCAAGATGGCTCCGAGCGGCGTGCCGGGGCGCTGCAGCGCAGCCTGGCTCATCGGGAACGTGCCCATCAGTTGGCCGACCGTAGCTATCAGCTTGGCGAGGCCAACCTCAACGAGGTGCTCGATGCTCAACGGCAGGTGATCGACGCCCGTCAACAAGCGAACCGAGTTCGAAGCGACAGAGCTATTGCGCAGATCGAATTGTTCGTCGCCTTGGGCGGCGGCTGGAGTGGAGCTGCCCTGGATGAGGTAGCAAGCGCGAAGTAAAGCGCCCCAGGTAGTGTTTGAGCCAGGCGACCAGTGGGATGGCTGCCTGGCTCGGTTCGCCCCCTGCCTCAATCTCCGCTGGCGGCCTATTTCCAAGCGGCTCCAGCCAGCGCTGTTGGTTGAACACGGCCACTCATTTCTGGCTTTCTACGCTTTTTCGTGACACGCGTTTGCCGATCAGCTGGGCTCTGTAGAAGCCTTTGCTCGCCACTGCCAGGGCGTTTTTGGCAAGCGCAGAGTACACAGTTTGCCCTTGTGGTTTCGCTATCAGCTTGCTTCGCCCAGGCATCTCGACTGAGGTGTGGCGATGAACGGGATAACTGGCGGCCTGAGGGCCTGTTCAAAGTCCTGTATGCGCATGAAGCGGCAACTACAAAGCAAAAATGGACATCGGCGCATTATCTGTGGGAGCGGTAGAGGACGCCCAGTCCATGCCAGCGATTTTTCGCGCGCATGGCGCGCTCCCACGGTGGATCGGTGAACGGCCGCAGGCCCGCTGAGCCCTCAGTTGCTGCGGAGCGCAGGCGCCCCATTCGCTGCCGCGGATGGGCAACATGGCAGGGCTGCCGTCGGGCTTCTCGTCGGTCAGGTGAACGATGCAGTGACGGATCGGCATGGGCTATCTCTTCAGGCGTGACGCAAAGGGGCCGCGTCAAAGCGGCCAGGGTTGCGCAGAGTTTACCCGACTGTCGCAGCCTTGGTCGCCCGCCGCCGAGTCAGTCCAGGGCGATTGCCGTGCGGCGACTTGCCCGCCAGCGATCGAGCACCAGTAAGCCGGCCAGCAGGCCGATGGCGTACAGCGCATCGAGGCCCAGCATCAGCAGGATGCCCGCGCACAGCAGCGTGCTGAGGCCGGCCAGCCAGCGCCACAGGCCGCGGAGCAGCAGCCAGCCGGCGGCCATGCTGAGCAGGTAGATGACGATGAAGTTGCCGTTGGCGTAGCGGATCAGCTGGTCGAGCGACAGCGACAGGCTCCAGATCAGCGTGGCACTCAGGGCGCAGCTGAGCACCACCAGCAGCAACGCCCTGGCCGGTACGCCATTGCCGTTGCGAACCGCCAACGCGCGGGGCAGCTTGCCTTCGTCGGCCAGGCTCCAGATCAGTCGCGAGAAGCCCTGGATATACACGTTCATCGAGGCGAAGCAGGCCAGGTAGCCAATGCTCGCGCTGAGCCAGCGGGCCTGGTCGCCAAGCAGCACGTCGAGCATCAGCGGCAGCGACGCGGCATCGGTGCGCGCATCGCCGTAGGCGTGAAAGCTCAGCACCGCCACCGAACAGGCCCAGTACACCAGGCCGGCGAGCAGCACGCCGAGCAGCAGGGCGAGGGGGAAGTCGCGCTGCGGATTCTTGAACTCCTCGCCCAGATGGGTGAAGGCCTCGATGCCGACGAAGCACCAGAACATCACGCCCAACGCCACCGGCAACAGCTGCCAGTTTCCGGCCAGGGGCGGCAGCAACGGTTGCTCGGCGTGGGGCAGGTCGCCCTTGACCCAGATCAGTGCGATGGTGGCGACGATGGCCAGGGCAATGGCGATCTGCACGCCACCAGAGGTACGGGCCGGCCGCTGGCCGAGCAGCAGAATGATGCCCAGGGTAGCGAGCTGGATGGCCAGGACTGCCAGGTCGCTGAGGGTGAACAAGGCGTGCCAGAAGCCGCTGGCGATGTTCAGCGCCGCCGGCAGGCCCACCGGAATCACCGCGAGAAACAGCCAGGCGCTGGTGCGCTCCATGGGCGCGCCGAACGCGCGACCGATCAGGTGCGGGGCGCCGCCCGCATGCGGGTAATGGCGGCCGAGCTGGGCGAAGGTGAAGGCCATCGGCAGAATCAGCACGATCAACAGCAGCCAGGCCCACAGCGAAATCTCGCCAGCAGCCGTGGCGGCCAGCGCGGGAATCACGAAAACTCCGGTGCCCAGTAGAGACGTACACAGCAAACCCACGCCCTGCAGCAGCCCCAGTTCCTTGTTCAATCGGCTCATGTTGTATGCTCTCGCTCCAGACGCGGCCCCTGGCAGAGCGCCTGCCGACCGTATCGCCATGGTAAGGCCGCTTCGCTTGCGCGGCTGCTGGCGAAGCGTCGCCGATCACCGACAAAACGGCGGCAATGACCGTCATCCTGTTTGCAGAGAGCTTCAGTGGACAAGTTCGATCAACGCATCATCGCCTTGCTGTGCGCCGACGCGCGCCTGACCGTCACCGAGGTGGCTCGCCAGGTCAACCTGTCACGTTCCGCAGTGAGCGAGCGCATCCGCCAGCTGGAAGCGTCCGGGGTCATCCAGGGCTACCACGCGCGCATCGCCGAGCCGGCCGCGGTGGTGGTCAAGGCCTACCTGGAACTGTTCTACAAGGGCGGACGCTGCGAGCAGTATGTCGAGCGCATGCGCGCCTTCCCGGAAGTGCGCCGCTGCTCGGGCATCAGCGGCGAAACGGACATGCTGATCTATCTCGAGGCAGCTTCGATGGAACGGCTGGCGGAAGTACGCGGGGAGATCGAGAACCTGCCAGGCGTGTTCAAGGTGAAGACCCATATGGTGGTGAAGGATTGGCTGATGTGAGGCTCAGAGGTTCTGCACCGATATTGGTGCTGCTTCCCGGCATGGATGGAACCGGTTCATTGTTCCAGCCTCTCATCGATCGGCTCGGCACCTTTTCGATATCAGAGTGGTTCGCTACCCCGCTACCGAAGCCTTGGGCTACGAGGCGTTGGAGCGCCTGGTTATCGCAGCGCTGCCCAAGGGCGAGCCATTCATGCTTCTTGGGGAATCGTTCTCCGGCCCATCGCAATATCGATTGCAGCTGCGCAGCCACCCGGCCTGACTGGCTTGATCCTTTGCAGCACCTTCGCTGTAAGCCCACGCCCTGCTATCACCGCACTTTGGCTTCTGGCGGGGACCTTGTCGCCCAAACGAGCGCCCCGCGCAGTTCTCGATCATTTGTTGCTTGGTCGCTATTCAAGCAAAGCACTTCGTTCAGCCTTGTCGTCAGCAGTCGCTCAACTATCGCCCGCTGCTTTTTCCGTGAGGATGAAGGCTATCCATACCGTTAACGTCTTGCCGAAACTAGGATCCATTTCAACACCAGTGCTCTATCTTCAGGCGACTGAGGATCGGCTCGTTCGGTCATCCTCCTGCGCCCTTATACAACGCGAGCTCCCTGCTATTCGCGTTGTCTCGGTGGCGGCCCCGAATTGTCTGCTGCAGGCCGCTCCTGGAGATGCGGCTTCGGCCATCAGCGCTTTTGCTGACCAGTTTTAAGGCTTCTGGCGGCGCAGTCTGGAGCTGTTTCTTAAACCGATACCAATGCAGAGGAGTTGTGAGATGCTGTTCGCTGATGCGTTCAAGTACAAGAAATGGGCAAACGCGGAATTGCTTGAGCTTGGCGAGCGCCAACTGGAACAGCTTCCCGAGAACGATGCGCAGTTCTTCACCCGCATCCTTAATCACACCACGGTCGTCGACAGCCTTTTTATCAGTCGTCTATCTGGTGGGGCGGAACGCTACAGCGCTGACAACACCCGCGAGACGCCTACATTTGCACAGCTCAAGGCACGTATCGCGCAGAACGATGCGTGGCTCATCGGCTTTGCAGAGCGCGCCACAGCTGATGAATTGCAGCGCGTCGTTTCGTTTCGCTTCACCGATGGCGACCATGGGCAATTGTCGGTGGAGGAGGTGCTGCTACATCTGCTGACGCATGGCAGCAATCATCGCGGGATGGCGTCGCGAACGCTGGCGATTCATGGGCTCGAACGACCGAAGGATACTTTTACGCGGTATCTGCATGAGGCTGAGCCGGTCAGGAGAGAGCAAGCCCGGGGATCGTTCACCTGAGCCTTAGAACCTGTTCACGATCATCATGCGCATGAAGCGGCAGCTGCGAGGTAGAAGCGGCCATCGATGCAGTACCTGTGGGAGCGGGCCATGCCCGCGATTTTTCGCGCGCATGGCGCGCTCCCACAGTGGATCGGTGAACGATCGCTACCGCCACTTGGCGGCCAAATCGGCGAACCTGAGCCGAAAGATTATGAACAGGTTTCTAGCGCCTGTTCAAAGTCTTGCATGCGCATAAAGCGGCAATTATAAGGCAGAAGCGGCCATTGATGCAGTACCTGTGGGAGCGGGCGGGGACGCCCAGTCCATGCCCGTGACTTTTTCTCGGGCATGGCCCGCTGTCACAGATAATCACCCGTCCATCCTTCGGGAAAGAACGGCCGCTCCCGCCACTTAGCGGTCAGAATCGGCGAATCTGGACCTAAAGATTATGAACAGGTTGTTAGCCGTCAAGCGCCGCCGTATAAGCCCACATCAGCAACTGCCAAACCTCCTCGGGCATTGCCCCGCAATGACGCTTCAGCTGGCGCATGTCATGGCGCGAGGCGTCGGCGGGGCGCCAGCGGCGGCGGCTTTTTTCCAGGTCGAGCAGGGCGATTTCAGTGCGGGGTGAAGCGGTTTCATCGTCTTCGACCCTGATGAAGACATGCTTGGCGTAGCAGCAGCCGTGCTGCCAGCCACCGCGATGCATGCGAGCCAGGGTATCGGCCAGTGCGGCCAGCATGTAGGCCGACTGCTCGGCGCTGTGTTGTGTTTCGTACCACTGCTGCAGGCTGATGAACCCTGTCAGCGCCTGGGTGATCAACAGGGCCTGCCACTGGCCCTCATGCTTGCGGGCTGAGCCATAAACCAGTTTTGGTACCCGCACGCCCAACTCAGCGAGTGCCTGATAAGCCTGCAGCTCGCGCAAGATGGTCGGGCGGCCAAGTGGATGGCGCAGGCTGCGGTACAGGTGCCCGGTCTGCCGTTTGCTTTAGAGCAGCGGATGGGAGGGGTTGCGGGGCCGCAACAATTGCACACCGCTTTGCCCTTCGCGGCGCTGATTGAGAGGCTCTACCCAGGCACCGTGGCACTGCCACCAGCGTTCGAAGGGGCTGGCCTGTACTGTCGATTGAAAGCCGACTGCCGTCGCCATCACAGCACCTCGCGCTTGCGCAGTACATAGGTGCGCCACATGGCATAGCCGGGCAGAAAGTCGCGATGGCCGAGAATCTGGAATCCCGCTTCGAGAAACTCGGATTCGATCTGCTCGCGGCGCACCACGAAGCGGTTCTCGCCCGCGCCGCGGCGTTTCTCCAGGCGATTACGCCGCCAGGCCTTGTAGTTGCCGTCGACCCACAGCGAAACGATCACCGTATCACGGGTTACCCGGTGAAACTCGCGTAATGCCGCCAAGCGGTGTTCCGCTGATTGGATGTGATGCAGCAGGCGAATGCAGAACACGCAATCCACCGAGTTGTCGCCCAGGGCGATATCGAAGGCCGAAGTCTTGAAGGTCTTGCCCCGGTCGACCACTGCCGGCGGGTGGGCGGCGAGAGCGGTGGCGAGCATGTCGGCGGAGTTGTCCGCAGCCAGGATCACCCGGTTCGGGTGTTCGGCGAGCATCGGCCAGAAACGCCCGGCGCCGCAAGGCAGGTCGAGCACCAGGTTGGGATCGCCGGCCAGGCGCAGGGCGCTGCGGCCGACCTGCACGTCGCGCCAGTGCGACAGCCGCCTGGCCAGGCCGTCCTGGTGTTTGTGCAGGTAGCTCTGGGCGTGTTGCTGGTCGTACTTGCCGGAGAAGGCCAGTTCGATGGAGCGGGATTTGGACATGACGAGGCACCTCTTGGGGAGTGCCTCGATGCTAAGCGGGCAGTTCTGATGAACCCGTCAAGCAAAGGTGAAAAAGTGTCAGTTGCCGGGTTGCAGTAACACCTGAAAGCAACTGCCGGCTACCGGCAGGCTGTGCACGGTGATCTGCCAGCCCTGATGGGCGCAGATGCGCTTGACCAGCGACAGGCCCAGGCCGAGGCCTTCACCGCGCGCCTGCTCGCCACGCACGAAGGGATCGAAGATCTGTTCATGGTGCTGCTCGGGAATGCCCACGCCGCTGTCCTCGACGCGAAAGCCGTCGGCGAGCAGGGTCAGTTTCACGAAACCGCTTTCGGTGTAGTGCAGGGCGTTGCGCAGCAGGTTGGCCATCACCGTGCGCAACAGGGTCGGGTTGTACACGCCATCGGGCTGCGCCTGGGCGTCGATCTGGAAGTCCAGGCCCTTTTCGCGCATCAGCGGCGCCCAGGTGTCCACCTCCTCGTAGGCGATCTGCTCCAGGCTGGCGCTGCCGGCGAACAGGCTCTCGTTGCCCTTGACCCGCGCCAGTTGCAGAAAGGTCTGCACCAGGTCCTGCATTTCCGCGCTGGCGCGTTCGATGCGCTGTACCTGCTTGCGCTGCATCGGCTCCAGGTCGACCTGGGAGAGCAGCTCGCAGGAGCTGGCGATGACCATCAGCGGCGTACGCAGCTCGTGGCTGACGTCACTGGTGAACAGCCGCTCGCGTTCCAGGGACTGGCGCAGGCGGCCCAGGGTGCTGTCGAAGGCGGCGGCGAGTTGGCCCACTTCGTCGTCCGGGTATTCCGGAGCCAGTGCCGGTGCCAGTGGCAGCAATTGGTCGCGGTGGCGCACCTGATTGGCCAGCTTGCTGACCGGACGCATCACCCGCTCGGACATGAACCAGCCCAGCACCAGGGCGCCGAGCACCGACAGCAGAAAACCCGCCAGCACCACGTTGAACAGCACCTGCTCGCGCTTTTCGAATTCGCTTTGCTCCTGCACCAGCAGGTAGCGATCACCGTTGATCAACTGGGTGAAGATATAGAACGCGCGCTCGCCTTCCAATCGCTCGCTGAAGCCTTCGGGCAGGTTGGCGTAGCGCTGTGGAATGGCGTATTGCGGGTAGTTCGAGGCGAAGAAGCGGGTACGCGAATCCAGACGCGGCTCCTGGCCGCTCTTGAGGTCCTGGTGCACCACTACGCCCAGCTCCAGGGCCAGCTCCTCGGAAACCAGGTGCTCTTCGATCAGGTGCACGATGGCCACGATGCTCAGGGAAAACACCCCGCTGACCAGGATGGTCATGGTCGCGAAGGCGATCAGGATGCGCCGGCGAAACGGCTGCTTACTTTGCATCGGTATTCGCCGCCAGCCGGTAACCCACGCCGTGCACGGTTTGCAGCAGGGCAGTGGCGAAGGGTTTGTCGATGGCCTGGCGCAGTTGATGGATGTGGCTGCGCAGGCTGTCGCTGTCCGGGCAGTCGTCGCCCCACAGGGCTTCCTCCAGCGCCTCGCGACGCACCACGGCGGGCGAGCGCTGCATCAGGATGGCCAACAGCTTCATGCCCAGGGGGTTGAGTTTGATCGGTATGCCGGCGCGCGTCACGCTGAGCATGTCCAGGTCGTAGGCGAGGTCGGCGACTTCCAGCAGACGTCGGCGATTGCCCTGGGAGCGGCGCAGGATGGCTTCGATGCGCGCCACCAGCTCGGACAGCGCGAAGGGCTTGATCAAGTAGTCGTCGGCCCCGGCGCTCAGACCCTGCAGGCGATCTTCCAGGGCATCGCGGGCGGTGAGCATGAGGATCGGGATGCTGCTGCGCGCCTCTTCACGCAGGCGCCGGCACAGCTGGTAGCCGTCCAGGCCGGGCAGCATGATGTCCAGCACGATCAGGTCGTAATGCCCTTGGGTGGCCAGATGCAGGCCGCTCAGACCGTCCTGGGCGCAATCGGCCGTGTACCCTTTGAGCTGCAGGTAATCGAGGATATTGGCCAGGATGTCGCGGTTGTCTTCGATCACCAGAATGCGCATGTAACGTTCTCTTCACGGGGATTGACGCTTTTTTCACACGGCCATGACGAACCCCCCACGGGGCCATCGCGAGACTGAGCTCGTTCATCCAGCCAGGATCATACGATGCCACAGCTTCGATACGCCCAACTACGTTACCTGTCGATTGTCCTGTTTGCCTGGGCGAGCGTCTTCGTGCTCACCCGCGGCGCGTTACTGCTAGCCCACTGGAGCGATGCCGGCGCCGGCGGTGTGCAAATCCTGCGTATCTTCATGGTGGGCCTGGTCTACGACGCGACCTTCCTGCTGTATACCGCGCTGCCGCTGGCGCCCTACCTGCTGCTGTGCCCGCACCGGCTTTGGCAGCACCGCGGCCATCGGGTGTTGCTGCATCTGCTGCTGGGCATTAGCTTATTCGTGATGCTGTTCACCGCCACGGCCGAGTGGTTGTTCTGGGACGAGTTCGGTGTGCGGTTCAACTTCATCGCCGTGGATTACCTGGTGTATTCGGAGGAGGTGATCAACAACATCCTCGAGTCGTACCCGGTGTATCCGCTGATCGCTGCCCTGGCGCTGGTGGCGGTTTTTCTGACCGTGGTCCTGAAGAAGCCGGTCAGCGGGGCGTTGAGTGCACCGGTGATGCCCCACAAAGCGGCTTTGGGCGCCTGGGCATTGGTGCTCGCCGGGGCGCTGCTGGCAAGCCTGGCGGTCAACCAGAACTTCCCGCGCGGGCTGGGCGGCAACGCCTACCAGAACGAACTGGCCAGCAATGGCCCGTTCCAGTTCTTCGCCGCCTTTCGCAACAACGAGCTGGACTACATGAAGTTCTACGCCACGCTGCCCGACGAGCAGGTCGGCTCGTTGCTGCGCCAGGAGGTTGCCGAAGACAACGCGCGGTTCGTCAATGACGACCCCGAGGATATCCGTCGAATGATCGACAACTCCGGCCCCGAGCAGCGCCATAACGTGGTGCTGGTCACCGTCGAAAGCCTCAGTGCACGCTACCTGGGCGCCTTCGGTGATACCCGTGGCCTGACCCCCAATCTCGATGCGCTGGCCAAACAGAGCCTGTTCTTCAGCAACCTGTATGCTACCGGCACTCGCACCGACCGCGGCCTGGAGGCGATCACCTTGTCGGTGCCGCCCACCCCCGGGCGCTCGATCGTCAAGCGCATCGGCCGCGAATCCGGTTACGCCAGCCTCGGCCAGCAGTTCCGGAACAAGGGCTACGACAGCGTGTTCATCTACGGTGGCCGCGGCTACTTCGACAACATGAACGCCTTCTTCGGCGGCAACGGCTACCGGATCGTCGACCAGAGCAGCGTCGCCAGCAGCGACATGACCTTCCAGAATGCCTGGGGTATGAGCGACGAAGACCTCTACGCGCAGACCCTGCGCGTGGCCGACGCCGACCACGCCGCCGGCAAGCCGTTCTTCCTGCAATTGATGACCACCTCCAACCACCGGCCGTACACCTACCCGGACGGGCGCATCGACATTCCTTCCGGCAGCGGTCGCGAAGGCGCACTGCAGTACACCGACTACGCCATCGGCCGCTTTCTGGCCGAGGCGAAGGGCAAGCCCTGGTTCGCCGACACCCTGTTCGTGTTCGTCGCCGACCACACCGCGGGCAGCGCCGGCAAGGAAGACCTGCCGGTGGCCAACTACCACATCCCGCTGTTCATCTACGGCCCTGGCATCATCACGCCTGCCGAGGTAACGCGGCTGACCAGCCAGATCGACGTTGCGCCGACCTTGCTCGGGTTGCTGGGCTTCGATTACAGCTCGACCTTCTTCGGCCACAACGTGCTGCGCGATAACGCTCCGGCTGGTCGCGCGCTGATCGGTAACTACCAGCACCTGGGCCTGTTCGACGGCCAGAACCTGGCGATTCTCAGCCCAAAGCGTGCCATGCGTCGGCACGACGATGCCTTGGGCATCAGCCATGAACGGACGGTGGCCAAGCGCGATCCGCTAGTGGCGCGCGATATCGCCTACTACCAGGGCGCCAGCCATGACTTCACCCAGGGTCTATTGAGCTGGCAGCCCACTCAAGCGGCTGCCGTGGCGGTGCACCCATGATCGGTGATCACGCCGTGTCGTTGCCTGCTTACGCTAAGCCTTCGCGGGCTTTCGACTTTCGCCTCTGGCTGGGCATGCCTCTGGGCCTGGTGGCACTGCTGCTGGTGCTCGACCCCAAATCGCTGGATTTTGCCCTGGCCGCGCGCTTCTACGACCCGCTCAGTGGATTCATCGGCGGGCGCAGCTCCTGGCTGGAAAACGTGCTGCACGACCAGGTCAAGATCATGGTGATCTGCCTGGGCGTGGCCTGCATCGTCGCCTTTCTGCTCAGCCTGCTGCCGCTACGGCTGCGCAGCTGGCGCCGCGAACTGGGCTATCTGGTGCTGGCGCTGGGGCTGTCGACCAGCATCGTGCCGCCGCTCAAGACCCTGACCGCCGTGCAATGCCCGTGGAGCCTCACCCAGTTCGGCGGGCACGAAGCCTTCAGCCCGCTGCTCGGTGAGCGCCCGGTTACCGACAAGCCCGGGCGCTGCTGGCCGGGCGGGCATGCTTCCACCGGCTTTTCCCTGCTGGCCCTGTATTTCGCCCTGCGTGATCGCCGCCCGCGCCTGGCCCGCTGGGCACTGGGGTTCGCTCTGACTTTGGGCTGTGTGCTGTCGCTGGGGCGCATGCTGCAGGGCGCGCATTTTCTCTCCCATAACCTGTGGACGCTGTTGCTCGACTGGCTGATCGCCACGATCGGCTACCGCGTGCTGCTGTACCGTCCGGCGCCGCAGCCGGCGCCCACCCTCGCTCAGGAGCTGCGCGGATGAGCGTCGTCAACCTGCGTCAACTGCTGCTGGCGGTTCTGTTCTGCGCGCCCGGCGCCTCAGCCTGGAGCGCGGTGCAAAGTGCTGTCGTGGACTCGCGATGGGCGGCGCCGGTGGACAAAACCTTCAACCTCTACCGCATGCAGCCTGACCTGTACCGCAGCGCGCTGCCCAAGGCGAATCAGCAGGGCGAGCTGCAGCGCCTGAAGATCGCCACGGTGATCAACTTCTACCAGCGCAGCGATGCCGAGTGGCTGAGCGATCCGCACATCCGTCTGATCCACCAGCCCCTGCATGCCGACCGCGTCGACGACGCCGACGTGCTGCTGGCCCTGCGCAGCATTCGCCAGGCACAGGCCAGCGGCCCGGTACTGATCCACTGCAAGCACGGCCAGAACCGTACCGGCCTGATCGCCGCCATGTACCGCATCGTTTACCAGGGCTGGAGCAAGCAGCAGGCGATTAGCGAAATGCGCGGCGGCGGCTTCGGTGGGCAGGAGCGGTTCGAGGATGCCGAACGTTACGTGCGCGAGGTCGATCTGCCGCGCTTGCGCCAGGCATTGGTCAGTGGCGCCTGCAGTACCAGCCCCTGGGCGTACTGCGCACTGCGCGACAAGATGCTCGAGGCGCTCAACGAGTGGTGAGGTGACGATCATGAACAAGCGCCTGGTTTTCCTGGCCATAGCCCTGGTGACGCTGCTTGGCGGCTGCCAGAGTACGCACGACTATCTGTTGGCCCAGGACTATCCGCCGGCCTTCGCCTCCGGCTACGCCGATGGTTGTAGCAGCGGCGACAGCGCGGCCAAGGCGCTCGGTGCGTTTCGCAAGGACGTGCCGCAGTACCTGGCCGACAACCAGTACGCCAGCGGCTGGGACGACGGCTTCCGCCAGTGTCAAGCCAGTGCGAATGCCGGTATCGAGCGGCGCCTGCAGCCCGACAGCGACCGTGATCGAGACTGGTAGCACTAGGGTCGACCAGGACATGGCCAAGGCCATGAGCCGTTCGTTGAAGCGCAACTAGGCGAGTGCACCCTTTAAAGATCATAGGGCAGGGCACATTGGTGGGCCCGACCGCCGAGAGCCCCCATGCCCGCCACGCCGAGCGCGGAGCACAGCCCCTGGTCGAGCGCTTCTGCGCCTGGGCTTCACCTCGTTCGGTGGGGCGGTCGCTGATCTCGGCTCTTTCCGCCAGGCATTCTCCGCTTTGTTAGCCTGCTTTTTCCTCGTATCGGCTGCCTCGTCTGCGTTTTTCAACAGCCTGCGGTACTGTGATAGCCGGCTCCATCGGCAAGGAACGTGACATGGCATTCGACTGGCACGGCGGCACCATCACCCGCGACACCCCGATAGGCAGCGATTACCGCACCACTCAGAACGTGCGTCGCTTCATGGCGGAGCAGTGCGGCGTCGCCTTTCGTTTCGATCGGCCGTTCATGGCCTGGATTCGCAGTGGTGCGCCGCGCACCATGGGTGACGTGGTGGACGAAGGGTTGCGGCGTAATGGCGCCCAAGGCTAAGAACCTGTTCATGATCTTTATGAGCATGAAGTGGCAGCTGCAAGGCAGAAACGGACATCAGCGTAATACCTGTGGGAACGAGCCATGCCCGTGATTTTTCGCGGGCATGGCCCGCTCCCACAGTGGATCAGTGACGGCTGCTTCCGCCCTCTAGTTGCCGCTTCATCCGCATAAAGATCGAGACCGGCTTCTAGTCGCTGCCGTGGCGTAGGCGTTCCACCAGCGCCGGCAGCTCGCTCATGCGCCCGATCAGGTGGTGCACGCCCAGCTGGCGCAGGGTCTCGCCGTGCTCGGGTGGAATGTGGCTGGCGCCGAGAAACCCGATCACCTGCATGCCAGCGGTCAGTGCCGCGGTGGCGCCGGTGGTGCTGTCCTCTACCACCAAGCAGCGGCTGGGGTCGACGCCCGCGCGCTCGGCGGCCAGCAGGTAGAGATCCGGCGCTGGTTTCGGTCGTTCCACCTGGTCGGCGCTGAAGGCCCCGACATTGACGCGCTCGACCAGCTCGCAGCGCTGCAGGGCGAAGGCCACGGCGTCAGCGTAACTGTTGGAGGCGACGGCAAGCGGCAGGTCGATTTGCATCAACGCTTCGCGCACGCCGGGGATCGGCTTGACCTGCTCACGGATCAGCGCCTTGGTGATGGCGCGGTTCTTGTCAAGAAACCCCTCGGGCAGTGTTTTGCCGAAATGCGCTTCGGCCAGGGCCATGATGTCGCGGGTCTGCAGGCCGAAGGTGCCAGCCAGCACCACGTCCAGCTCATGGGCCGGGTAGTGCTCGGCCAGCGCCGAGTGCAGGTGGTGTTCAGCGATGATCTCGCTGTCGATCAGTACCCCATCGCAGTCGCAGATCAGCAGTTCGATGGGCGGTTTCGGCGGCATGGCAGGCAGTCTCCTGTAAGGCGTTTAAGCCTGTTTACCATACAAACCCGTTCAGTTCGAACCGCTCGCCACGGCTCCGGTCGAGCGCTGCAGCAGCAACAAGGGCAGCCCGGCGGCCAGAATCGCCAGGCCGAGCAGGGCACCGGCACCGGCATACAGAGTGCTCGACCAGAACAGCCCCAGGCAGCTGGCGGCGAACAACAGCGGTAGCAGCGGGTACAGCGGCACGCTGAACGGTCGGGCGCGATGCGTATTCAGGCGACGCAGGCGCAGCAGCGACAGGGCAGTCAGGCACATGAACAGCCAGAACACCGGCGCGGTGTAGGCGACCATGCTCTGCACGCCGTTTTCGCTCAGGGCGCCGAACAACAGCAGCGGCAGGGTGATCAGGCATTGCACCAGCAGCGCTCGCACGGGTGTGGCGGCGCGGTCATTCCAGGCGCCGAGCATCGACAGCTGTGGCACGTCGCGACCCAGGGCGTAGTAGACCCGCGAGCCGGTGAGGATGGTGGCGTTCAGGGTGCTGATCGCGGTGATGCAGATCAGCGCGCTGAGTAGCACACCGCCCCAGGGGCCGGCGACGATGGTCATCAGGTCGGCGCCGATGGCACTGGACTGGCGTAGGCCTTCGAGGCTGAAGATGTTGAGGAACACCAGGTTGGCCAGCAGGTAGACGCCGGTCACCACCAGAGTGCCGATCAGCAGCACGCGGCTCATGTTGCGGCCTGGGTTGCGCAATTCGCCGGACAGGTACGCGGCTTCGTTCCAGCCGCCGTAAGTGAGCAGCACGAACACCATGCCCATGCCGAGCATACCGGCCAGGTTGCCGCCGGCATCGGCAGCGGCTGGCTTCACGTGGGCCAACGGTTCGGCCAGCAGCAGGCCGGCGAGAATCACCGTGACCAGCGCCAGCAGGGTGATGCCGGTGAACAGCACCTGCAGGCGCTTGGATTCGTGGGTACCCAGAATATTCAGGGCCGTCAGCGCCAGCACCACGATGGTGGCGTGCCAGGCACTGCCGTATTCACCGAGCGGCAGCAGGCGCTGGGCGTAGTCGCCGTAAATGAAGGCGACCACGGCGATCGCCCCGGTCTGGATCACCGTGCCCCTGGCCCAAGCGAACAGTAGGCTGATCTGCCGGCCCCAGGCCAGGTGCAGGTAATGGTATTCACCACCGCGATCCGGATAACCGGCGCCCAGTTCGGCATAACACAGCGCGCCGACCAGCATCACCAGGCCGCCGGCCAGCCACAGGCCGATGTACAGGAAGGCGTTATCGGCATGCTGGGCCACCAGGGGCGGGAAGCCGAAGATGCCGACGCCGATCACCACGCCGACCAGCATGGCGACGCCGTCGATCACCGACAGCCCGGATTGTCGTGCCGCTGCGTGTGCGCTCATGGCTCAGCTCCGTCGCGCGCTCCAACCGGTCATCGCGCCTTCGGCGGAAATCGGTTCGATGCGATCACCCTCGACCTGGCCGACGTACAGCTTGCCGTCGACCTCGAAGCGCAGCACGCTGCCGTTCAGGCGTCCGCGCAGGCGTTCCTGATGCTGGGTGATGCCACTGATTTCCTGGAAGCGCTGCTCGAGGTCGACGGTGAAACGCTCGCCCTCGGTTTCGATCTGCCAACTGCCGGCGATCTTGGCGGGCACGATCCACAGGTAGATGCGCGCACCTTCGACGATATCGCTGCGATCGGGCTCCCAGTCCTCCATGCTGAAGGCGTGGGACACCACGCGGGTGCCGGGCTCCAGGGTGTCGAGGATGACCGGGCGCAGGCGCATGTTCACGGTGTTCAGCAGGTACATGGTCAACACGTTGGCGTCGGCGATGTCCTTCTTGAACAGGTCGCCCTGTTCGAACACCACCTTGTCGGCGACACCGGCCTGCTGGGCGTTGGCCTCGGCTTCCTCGATGCGCTGCGGGTTCAGATCGATACCGTAGGCGGCCTTGGCGCCACGGTCCTTGACCGCCGAGATGGCGATGCGTCCGTCGCCGGAGCCCAGGTCCACCACGTAATCGTCGGGGCCGACATCGGCGATTTCCAGCATGCGCGCCACCACCGGTTCCGGCGTTGGTACGTAGGGCACATCAAGGGCGATGGTCTGGGCCTGGGCAGCGGATTGCAGCAGGCCGAACAGGGCCAGCGCAGAGGCACACAGGGAAAGGGGGCGAACGGCTGCGGTGGTCATCGGCGGATACCTCTCAGCGGAGTCGGCAAGTGAAGGGAGGGGAACGATTTTCCGACCGGAGCCTAAGCGCCAGGGTTCGACCTGTGGAACCCGGCCTGCTGCCTGGCCGCCGGAAAATCGCCTCGTAGCCCAACGAGTACGGCGCCTGCCGGGTGTGTTACCTCATGTGAAACATTGCCTTGGCAGCGCCGAAAAGGCATGGTGGCCGCAATTTTCAGCCACGGGAGCGGCCCGGCATGCGCCTTTTGCACACCTCCGACTGGCACCTGGGCCAGCACTTCATGGGCAAGACGCGCCAGGCCGAACACCAGGCCTTCTGCGCCTGGCTGATCGAGCAGGTGCGCGCCCACGAGGTACAGGCGGTGCTGGTCGCCGGGGATATCTTCGATACCGGCTCGCCGCCCAGCTACGCCCGTGAGCAGTACAACCACTTCGTGGTGGCGCTACGCGAAACCGGCTGCCAGTTGGTGGTGCTCGGTGGTAACCACGATTCGGTGGCCATGCTCGGCGAGAGCCGCACCTTGCTGGCACAGCTTGGCACCCGGGTGATTCCCGGCGTTGGCGCCCACCTGCACGAACAACTGCTGGTACTCGATGGCGCCGATGGCGCGCCGGCGGCGCTGCTCTGCGCCATCCCGTTCATCCGTCCGCGTGATGTGCTGCGCAGCGAAGCGGGGCAGAGCGCAGCGGACAAGCAGCTGTCGCTGCAACAAGCCATCCACGCCCATTACCAGGCGTTGTACGAGCTGGCCCTGGCGCGTCGTGGCGAACTTGGCGCGGCGCTGCCGATCATCGCCACGGGTCACCTGACCACCGTGGGCGCCAGCGCCAGCGAGTCGGTGCGCGAGATTTACGTCGGCGCATTGGAGGCCTTTCCGACCTCGTCCTTTCCTGCCGTCGACTACATCGCCCTGGGGCACATCCACCGGCCGCAAAAGGTTGGCGGCCTGGAGCACATCCGCTACAGCGGCTCGCCGATCCCGCTGAGCTTCGACGAAGCCCGCCAGCAGAAGGAAGTGCTGCTGGTGGACCTCGATGCCAGCGGCTTGCGCGAGGTGCGCGCCTTGCCGGTACCTCGCTTCCAGGCCTTGCAGCCGGTGCGTGGTTCGCTGAAAACGCTGCCGGCGGCGCTGGCCGAGGCGGCGCGTGAGGGCAGCGACGAGCGTCCGGTGTGGCTGGAAGTGCAGGTCGAAATGGATGATTACCTGAGCGACTTGCAAGTGCGCATCGCCGCGCTGTGCGAAGGCCTGCCCGTGGAGGTGCTGCGCATCCGCCGCGCACGGGGCACGGTGGTCGCCAGCCTGCAGGGCGAGCGGGGCATGCTCGACGAACTGACGCCGGAGCAGGTGTTCGACCAGCGCCTGGCCAGCGAAACCCTGGAGCCCGAGCAGGCGCGGCGACTGCACGGGCTTTATAGCCAGGTGTTGGCCGAGCTGCGCGACGAGCCGGTCTGACTCGGAACCTGTTCATGATCTTGCCGCCCAGGTTCGTCTGGTTGGCCGCTAAGTGGCGGGAGCAGCCGTTCCCCTATCCTGTGGGAACGGGCCATGCCCGTGATTTTTCGCGGGCATGGCCCGCTCCCACAGGTTCCGTATCGATGGCCGCTTCTGCCTTGTAGCTGCCGCTTGCTGCTCATAGAGGTCATGAGCAGGCTTTCAGGCCTTGAAGAAACTCACCCGCTCCAGCAGCCGGCGGGCCAGGGACGACAATTCTTCGCTGGCCGCCGAAACCTGGGTGGAGCCGGCGGTGGTTTCCACCGTGCTGGCGTGAATGCGGCTGATGTTCTGGTTGACGTCCTCGGCCACCAGGCTCTGCTGCTGAGCGGCGCTGGCGATCTGCGCGTTCATGTCCTTGATCGCCCCGAATTCCTGGCGAATACGGCCTAGAGCCTGTTCGGTTTCGGCGGTCTGCTCGACCGTCTTGCGGGCCATCTGGCTGCTGGTCTGCATGATCTGCGCGGCGCCGCTGGCACCGGCCTGCAGTTGTTCGATCATGCCGCTGATTTCCCGGGTCGAGGTCTGCGTGCGGCTGGCCAGCGAGCGCACTTCATCGGCCACCACGGCGAAGCCGCGGCCATGCTCGCCCGCCCGGGCCGCTTCGATGGCGGCATTGAGCGCCAGCAGGTTGGTCTGGTCAGCGATCGCGGTGATTACCGCAATGATGGTCTCGATGTTGCTGCTGTCGCGGGCCAACTGCTCGACCTGCTCGGCAGCGGCGTCGAGCACCTTGGCCAGCTCCTGAATTGCCTGGCCGCCCTGAGTCACCAGCTGGCTGCCGGTTTCCACTTCGCCGTCGGCGTTGCGGGTGGCCGAGGCCGCGGTGCCGGCGTAACCGGCCACTTCGTTGACCGTCGCGGCCATCTGGTTGATGGCCGCGGCCATCTGCTCGGCTTCTTCGGACTGCGCCTGCAACTGGCGGTTATTGCTGGCCGAAGTGGCGCGCAACTGATCGGAGGCCAGGTTCAGCTCGTTGGCGGCGCTGCGCACCTGGGCGATGGTATCGCCGAGGCGCGCGCTCATGTCCTTGACCGCGCCCATCACGCTGTTCGGGTAGCGGGTCTCGACGCGCTGATCGAGGGCGCCGCCGGCCAGGCGCTGGATGACCTCGGCCACCTGGTGGGGCTCAGCGCCGAGCGTCGAGCGCAGGCGACGGATGATCAGCAGCGAGACGACCACGCTGAGCAGGATCGCCACGCTGGTGACGGTCACGATCAGCAGGCCGAAGCTGCCCGCGGTTTCACGCACGCCATCCAGGCTGGTGATGATGTCCTTCTCCTGCAGGTCGATGAAGGCGTTGATGCGCTTCAGCCATTCGGTATAGGCAGCCGCCACGTCCCGTGACAGCAGCGTCTGCGCGCCCTCGATATCGCCACTCTGGCGCTGGCTGATCAGTTGCTGGGTCAGTTGGCGCGCGGTGTTTTCGACGGCCTTGATCTGGCTGAGCTGGTGCTGTTCTTCGACACTCGCGGTACTGGCAGCGACCAGTTTGTCCAGCGGCGCAGCCGATTGCTGGTAGAAGGCGTCGAGACGCTCGATGTTCTACAGTTGTTCGTTCAGCGCGGCGGGCTGGCGGGCCAGAACCAGGTCACGGATGGCGATGGCACGGTCGTGCACGCTGCCGCGGAAGTTGATCGCATAGCGCTGCTTTAGGCTGGCGCCCTCGTTGACTTCGCTGAGGCTGCTGTCGATCACCTGCACGCGCTGGATACCGACCAGGGCGACCAGAATCATCAGCGACAACACCAGCCCGAAACCCATGGCCAGACGCTGGGCGATCGTTAGCGGTTGCGACATCTTGGGTACCTATGAGCAGAAAGGGCCGGCTTGCTCGAGCGGTCGGTGGGCGCGCAGGAGAGGGTGGCCAGGGAACGCTGAGGCTAATCTTTGCACAGCGGAAAGCAAGTGTTTTGCGATGGCTAATTGATGTTATAGCTTGCCGCTATGGTCCGTCGCCTGGCGTTTTGCGGACGCCCATGTGACTGGCCGCCGATTCCACTGCGAGCGCACGCGAAGCGCGTTCGCGGTGGCGCCTGGGCTTAGACGCGGAACTGCCCCAGCAGCCGACCGAGTTGCTCGGCCAACTGCCTGAGGTGCTGGCTGGCAGCGCTCGACTGATCGGCCGACTCGGCGGTGCTATGGGCCAGGGCGGCGGTTTCGGTGACGTTCTGGTTGATGTCGTCGACCACATGGGATTGTTGCAGCGTGGCGCTGGCGATCGAGGCGTTGAGGCCGGTCAGGTTGCGCAGCGATTGGCCGATCTGCGCCAGGCTCTCGCCGGCCTGGCTGGCTTGTTCGACGGTCAGGCGCGAAGCGTGGCTGCTGTCGCCGATGGCTTTCACCGCCGCCTGTGAGTTGGTCTGCAGGCGTTCGATCATGCCCTGGATCTCGGCCGTGGATTTCTGCGTGCGCTGGGCCAGCAGACGTACCTCGTCGGCGACCACGGCGAAGCCGCGGCCCTGTTCGCCGGCCCGGGCCGCTTCGATGGCGGCGTTGAGCGCCAGCAGGTTGGTCTGTTCGGCAATCGAGCGGATCACTTCCAGCACCCCGCCGATCTGCTTGCTTTCGCTGGCCAGCGACTCGATCACCGCCACGGCCTTGTCGATGGTGCCGGACAGCTGGTCGATCTGCTTGAGGCTGGCGTCGATATTGTGCTGGCCCTGGCGGGCCTGCTCCTCGGCGGTGTGCACTTCGCTGGAGGCGTGCTCGGCGTTCTTGGCGACGTCCTGCACGCCGTAGGTGACTTCGTTGACCGCGGTGGCGACCAGTTCCATCTGCTGAGCCTGCTGTTGGCTGTGCTGCTGAGCGGCGCTGGAAATGTCGCCGAGCGAACGCGCGGCCTGGTCGAGCGAGGACGCGGAGTCGAGCAACTGGCGGATCACCTGGCGCATCTTGCCGGTGAAGGCGTTGAAGTGTCCGGCCAGGGCGGCCAGCTCGTCACGACCCTGATCATCGAGCTTGTGGGTCAGATCGCCTTCGCCGCTGGCGATGTTGGCCATGGCCGCAACCGCCTGCTGCAGTGGCGTGGCGATGCTGCGCGAAATCATCACCACCAGAACGATCAGCAGCAGGGTGGCCGGCACGCCGATGGCCAGCGCTCTCAGGGCCTGGGATTTGAACTCGGCCTGCACGTCGTCGACGTAGACGCCCGAACCGATGATCCAGCCCCAGGGCTGGAACAGCTCGACGTAGGAAATCTTCGGCACCGGCTCGCTGGCACCCGGCTTGGGCCAGCGGTAGTCGATCGGCCCGGCGCCCTGGCGCTTGGCGATGGCCACCATGTCGTTGAACAGAGCCTTGCCGTCCGGGTCCTTGATGCCGGACAGGTTCTGCCCCTCGAGCTTGGCATTGGTGGGGTGCATGACCATGGTCGGCGTCTGGTCGTTGATCCAGAAATACTCCTGGCCACCGTAGCGCAGGCTGCGGATCACCTCGATCGCCTGCTTCTGCGCCTGCTCGCGGCTCAGCGTACCGCTGGCCTCCAGGCCCTGGTAATACTTGAGCAGGCCTACGGCCGTCTGCACCACGTGCTGGGTCTTCTCGGCCTTGCCGGCGTAAAGGCCGACGCTTATCTGGTTGAGCATGTAGGCGCCGAGCAGCACCAACATCAGCACCGGCATCGCGATGATGAGCCACAGACGACGATTGATCGGCAAGCGACGCAAGCTATTCATGGCGGCATTCCTGACAGTGTTGTTCTTGTTATGGCGCTGGTGCGAAACGGCAGCGATCGTTACTCACCTGATAGCACTTCGATAGCTCGGCGTAAATCGAAAAGATGCGGGTTTGATAGTTTTCTACATCTATCGGGCAACAGCCCGTGTGACGCGGCTTTCAGGTCATCGGATGGCTGCCGGAAAAGGGCGTGAGAGCAACCTGCCGCGCGCCGTCAAGCACGCAGCGAATGGGAGGGGGCGTGGGGCCGATCTGGCCACGCGGTAGAACGTGGCGGTCGCGTCAGCAGATATCGATCTGGTAGCGGAAGTTGGCTGCCGCGGCGCGCGAAAGTCGGTACTCCAGCGGGCTGCGGTCGTAACCTAGGGCCGTGCGCTCGATCACCACGATGGGGTCGCCCTCGCCGATGGCCAGGGTGCCAGCCATTTCGGCATCGGCGCTGCCAACGGTCAGGGTCTCGCGGGCCGAGGCGATGCACTGACCGCACTGCTTCTCATAGAAGGGGTAGAGCAGGTCGCCGAAGGTGTCCGAATCGATATCCAGCAGCACGATGAAGCGCGACGCGGGCAGCCAGATCTCCTCATGGAACAGCGTGCGATCTTCGATCACCCGCAGGCGTTCCATGCGCAGCACCTGCTCACCGCTTTTCAGGGCGAGCGCCTTGGCGATTTCCCTGGACGGCTTTTGCAGGGCCTTGGAAAGAATCCTGCTGGAAGGGATTTCCCGGCCACCGCTGGCGTTCACCTGGCGAAAGAAGCGCGCCAGCGACGCGTCGAAGTTCGGTCGGCGCACGAAGGTGCCGCGGCCTTGACTGCGCAGCAGTAGCCCCTCGTTGACCAGGGTATCCACTGCCTTGCGCACCGTGCCGATGGCCACGCCGTAGAACTTGGTCAGCTCCGCTTCGGTGGGAATCGGTGCGCCGGGTGACCACTCGCCAGCAGCGATCTTGGCCAGCATCTCTTCGCGCAGCCGTTGGTACAGCGGCAGGCGTTCGTCGTATCCGAGAGTCATCGCGTCTTCGTGTCCGGTTGCAACAGGCTGGCGCCACTCTATCACCCCCTGGTCGATTGACAGAATGGCAGAAGCGAATATATGGTCAACTATTCATATATATGACTGCATGTCGTGATAACAACGATTGGCACCACTGCCGGTCTCCATAACAATCGATCAGGTAACGCCTCAATGAGCACTTCCCGCCCTGCCATCACCGGCATTGACACCCACGCGCACATCTTTCGCCAGGATCTGCCGATGGTCGCCAACCGTCGCTACAGCCCCGCTTACGATGCGCTGGTGGAGCAGTACCTCGGCCAGCTGGATGACCATGGCTTGTCCCATGGCGTGCTGATCCAGCCGAGCTTTCTCGGCACCGATAACAGCTTCATGGTCGAGGCGCTGCGCCGTTTCCCCGAGCGCCTGCGCGGCGTGGCAGTGGTCGATGCCAGCATCGACGACACGCAGCTGGACGCGCTTGCGGCAGCCGGCGTGGTGGGCATTCGCCTGAACCTGATCGGCAAGGTGCTGCAGGATTACAGCGGCCCAGCCTGGACCTCGCTATTCGAGCGCCTGGCGCGTCGTGGCTGGCAGGTGGAAATCCAGCGCGGCATCGATGACCTCGCGCAGATCGTGCCGGCCATCGTCGCCACCGGTGTGGACGTAGTGATCGATCATTTCGGTTTGCCGACCGGCGGCATCGATGCACAGAACCCCCATCACCGGGCATTCCTGGATCTGCTCGGCGATTCACGGGTGTGGCTGAAACTGTCGGCGGCCTACCGCAGCCAGTCCGATCTGCCCCAGGCGACTTGGGTCCTGGCGCAGGTACGCGAGGCAGCCGGTGGGCTCGAGCGCTTCCTGTGGGGCAGCGATTGGCCCAACACCCAGTTCGAAGATCGGACACACTATGCCGAGCAGTTGGCGCTGATCGAGGCGCTGCTGGAACCGGCCGAGCGCGCCCAGGTGCTGGTTGCCAACCCCGCCCGCCTGTTCGGCTTCACCCGCTGATCGCCCGCATACACAGGAAGCCTTCATCATGATGAGCCTGCTCGTCGTCGCGGCGATCGTTATCTCCGTGGCCCTCGGTTACAAGACCAAGATCAACATCGGCCTGTTCGCCATCGCGTTCGCCTACCTGATCGGCTGCTTCGGCATGGGCCTGAGCCCGTCCGACATCATCAACATGTGGCCGCTGAAGATCTTCTTCATCATCTTCTCGGTATGCCTGTTCTACAGCTTCGCCACGGTCAACGGCACCCTGGAGAAACTCGCCGAACACCTGATCTACACCTGCCGCGCCTTCCCGCAGCTGCTGCCTTTCGCGGTGTTCGCCACCGCCGGGGTGATCGCTGCGATGGGTGCGGGCTACTACACGGTGCTGGCGTTCATGGCGCCGATCACCCTGCTGCTCTGCGAGCGCACCGGCATGAGCCTGATCCTCGGCGGCATGGCGGTTAACTACGGGGCGCTGACCGGTGCCAACTTCGTGTCCAGCCAGAGCGGCATCATCTTTCGTGGCCTGATGACCGGTGCCGGGATTTCCGAGAACGATGCCTTCATCAATGCCTTCGGCATCTTCCTCAGCACCCTGGTGATTCCGCTGGTAGTGATCAGTGCCTTCGTGTTCCTCACCGGGCACGGCAAGTCGATGAAGAATTCGTCCTACGTGGCCACGCCGCCGGCGCCGCTGAATCGCGAGCAGCGCATCACCCTGTGGCTGACCCTGGCGATGATGGCCATCGTGCTCGCCGCGCCCATCGCCCATATCGCCCTGCCGGACAACGCTACCGTCACCTTCGTCAACGCGAAGATGGACATCGGCCTGATCGCCAGCCTGTTCTCGGTGATCGCCCTGCTGCTCAAACTCGGTGACGAACGCAAGGCCATGGCCTCGGTGCCGTGGAGCACGCTGATCATGATCTGCGGCGTGGGCATGTTGATCTCGGTGGCGATCAAGGCCGGCACCATCGACATCCTCGCTTCGTGGATCGGCAGCACCATTCCGCCGGTGCTGGTACCAGTGGTGTTCGGCATCATCGCCGCGATCATGTCGATTTTCGCGAGTACCCTGGGCGTGGTGACGCCGGCGCTTTTCCCCATCGTGCCGCCGATCGCCGCGACCATGGGTATCGAGCCGATGGTGATCTTCATCGCCATCGTGGTCGGTGCCCAAGCCACTTCGATCTCGCCGTTCGCCTCCGGCGGCAGCCTGATCCTCGGCTCCTGCACCTCGGAGCAGAGCCGCACCGCGCTGTTCCCACAGTTGCTGTTCAAGGCCGCGCCCATCGGTTTCGTGGCGGCGCTGGTGTTCAACGTGCTGCTCACGTTCGTTTACTGAGACGAATTCCGGGCACAAAAAACCGCAGCCAGGCTGCGGTTTTTTATGGTCTCCATGTCGCTCGGGTCGAGCGAGGCGATACCCGGGAACTCGATTACTTGGGCTGCAACTCCAGCAGTCGCCCGCCGCTGCCATCCTCCAGTAGCCAGATGCTGCCGTCCGGGCCTTGCTCGACTTCGCGGATGCGCGCGCCCATGTCGTAACGCTCGGCCTCGCGGGCGTTGTCGCCGTCGAAGGCGACGCGCACCAGCGCCTGGGACGACAGGCCGCCGATCAGCCCGGCGCCGTTCCAGCCGGGAAACCGCTCACCCTGATAGATCACGAAGCCAGCCGGGGAAATGACCGGGTTCCAGGTAATCTTCGGGGCCTCGAATTCAGGGCGGGTGTCGTGATCGGGGATCGGTTTGCCGCCGTAGTGGTCGCCGTTGGAAACCTCCGGGTAGCCGTAGTTTTCGCCGCGTACGATCAGGTTCAGCTCGTCGCCGCCTGCCGGGCCCATCTCGTGTACCCACAGCTTGTCGTTGGCGTCGAAGGCGAGGCCGAGCATGTTGCGGTGGCCCAGCGACCACACTTGGGCGGCCACGCCGCCCTGATCGGCGAAGGGATTGTCGGCCGGCAGGCTGCCGTCATCGTTGAGGCGCACCAGCTTGCCGAGGTTGGCTTTCATGTCCTGAGCCGGGGTGAATTTCTGCCGTTCGCTGGAGGTGATCCACAGCTTGCCGTCCGGGCCGAATGCCAGGCGATGGCCGTAGTGCCCGGCACCGCTGACTTTGGGCGTTTGCTGCCAGATCACGCTCAGCTCGGTCAGCGCGCCGCTGCCGTCGTCGTTGAGCTGCAGCTTGGCGCGGGCCACTGCCGCGCCGCGGGTGTCGCCGTCACCGGCTTCGGCGTAGCTGATATAGACGTACTGGTTGTTGGCGAAGTCCGGGTGCAGGATCACGTCACCAAAGCCGCCTTGGCCGCCGTAGGCGACTTCCGGCACGCCGGCGATGTCGTGGCTCTTGCCGGTCTTGGGGTCGACATGTTTGAGCACGCCGCGCTTCTCGGTCACCAGCAGCGTGCCGTCGGGCAGGAAGGTCATGGCCCATGGCTCATCCAGCGTGGCGCGTGGCTCGGCGGTGAACGGCCATTGTGCCTGGGGCAGAGCGTCCGCCGCCTGGGCGCCGAGGCTGGCGAGACCGAGTGCGATACCACCGAGCAAAAGATGAACGGGACGGGTCATGGCGAATCTCTCCTGATAGCGGGCCTCATACGTTACCCGCGCGCCGAGGATGTAACAGGGCGTTTTTGTTACCACGCACGTCAAACCATCTGCGTCGCGGCAAGGCCCCGCCAGCCGGCAACAATGCCACAATAGCGGCCTGCTACCGTTTCGAGTCCAGCTCAGCCACCATGAAAATCCTTAGCCTGCGCCTGAAGAACCTCAACTCGCTCAAGGGCGAGTGGAAGATCGATTTCACCGCCGAGCCCTTCGCCAGCAATGGCCTGTTCGCCATCACCGGGCCGACTGGCGCAGGCAAGACCACGCTGCTCGATGCCATCTGCCTGGCGCTGTATCACCGCACCCCGCGCATGGACAAGGTCGGCGGCGAGAACGAGCTGATGACCCGGCACACGGCCGAGTGCCTGGCCGAGGTCGAGTTTGCAGTGAAGGGGCAGGGTTATCGGGCGTTCTGGAGCCAGCGTCGCGCCCGCGACAAGGCCGACGGTGCGTTGCAGGGCGCCAAGGCCGAGCTGGCTCGGCTGGACGGGCAGATCATCACCGACAAGCTCAGCGAGAAACCCAAGGAAGTGGAGCGTCTCACCGGTCTGGATTTCGGTCGTTTCACCAAGTCCATGCTGCTGGCTCAGGGCGGTTTCGCGGCTTTTCTCGAAGCCTCCGCCAACCAGCGTGCCGAGTTGCTCGAAGAGCTGACCGGCACCGATATCTACGGGCAGATTTCCCAGCGGGTGTTCGAGCAGACCCGCGAGGTGAAAGCCACCCTCGATCAACTGCGCGCCCGTGCCGAGGGCGTCGAGCTGCTGGACGACGAACAACGTCTGGCGCTGGCTGACGAGGCGGCGCAGTTGGCGGTCGATGAGGGCGAGGCACAGGGCGCGTTCGCCGAGGCTGGCCGCCAGCGCCAATGGCTGACCGACCTGGCGCGTGCCGAAGGCCAGGTGGCGGCTGCCGCCAACCAGGTGGAAGTTGCCAACCAGGCCGAGCGCGACGCGGTCAGTGACCTGGCGCGTCTGCAACTGAGCGAGCCCGCCCGGCGCCTGCAGCCGCTTTACCAGGCGCGGCGCGAGGCTGGCCGTGCCCTGGCCGCCAATCAAGAGCAACAACGTAGCCACCAGCAGGCATTCAGCCAGGCCGGTGAGCAGTCGCACGGCAGCCTGGAGCAGGCCGCACGGGCCAGCGCGGCGCTGGCCCTGGAAAAACGCCAAGCCGTGCAACGGCTCGATGATGAATGCCAAGCCCTGGATGCCCAACTGCAGGCCACCGCTGACCATGAGCGCCTGGCCGCGCAGCTCAGCGGTTGGCAGCAAGCCTTTCAGACTCGCGATCAGCTGTTTCAGACGCTCACTGCCTTGCAGACGCGCCAACAGGCGGGAGCAGGCCAGTTGCAGCAGTTCACCGCGCAACTGAGCGGCCTCGCCCAATCGCTGCAGGCCGCCACCCAGGCCAGAACCGCAGCGGAGCGAGTGGCCGACGAGGCGCAAGGGCGCTGGCAAGCCGCCCTGGCCGGTTACAGCGAGGCGCAATGGCGTGAGCGCTGGCAGCAGGTGCACGCGCGCGGCAGCGCCCTGGAACAACTGGCGCAACTGGCCGAGCGGCGCAGGCAATTGCTTCAGCAGCGTGAGCGCACGGCGGCCGGCCTGGCCCGTCAGCAGCAGAGCCTGGTCGAGCAGGAGGCCGCGCGCTCGACACTACGTGAGCGCTATCGCGAGGTGAAGCAGCGCTTGGCCGACCAGGAAAAACTGCTCGAACAGGAACAGCGCATCCGCGCGTTGGAAACCTATCGCGCGCAGTTGCAGGCCGACGAGCCCTGTCCGCTGTGCGGCTCCATCGAACACCCGGCCATCGCCGCCTATCAGGCGCTGGACGTCTCGGCCACTCAGCAAGGGCGCGACGAGGCGCGGCATGCGCTGGAGGCGCTGACCGAACAGGGGCAGAACCTCAGCAACCAGGTCGCCACCCTGCAGGCCCAGGTGGTGCAGAGCCAGGAGCAGGATCAGGAGTTGCAACGCCAGCTCGATGCTCTGGCGGCGACCTGGCAGCGCCTGGGCGAAGCACTTGACCCGCTGCCCGAAGACGATCAGGCCCTGGCCGCTGCGCAGACCCGCCAGCTCGCCGAGCATGTCGAGATCAATGCCACCCTCAGAACCCTCGATGGCCTCAAGGTCGAGCTCGAGCGCGCCCGGCAGAGCGCCAACATCGCCGGCCAGAAATACACCGCGGCGCAGCATCAGCAGGCCGCCATCGAGCATGAGCGTGATCTTGTGGCGGCCGCTCAGCAGGCGCTGGACGAGCAGCTGGGGGCCCAGAAGGAACGTTTGAGTGCATCGCAGGCCGAACTGGCCGCGCAGCTGGCGAGCATCGGCCATGAGCTGCCGGATGATGGCGCTGCCTGGCTGGCCGCCCGCCAGGCCGAGGCCGCTCGCTGGCAGGAAACCCAGCAGCGACGCCAGGCGTTGACCCAGCAACTGCCGGCGCTGCAACACCAGGCCAGCGAGGCCGACAAGCAGGCGCAGCAGTGGCAGGCGCGCTGGCAGGAGGCAGGCGGTGTGCCGCTCGCAGGCGAGTTGATGGAGCAGGCGGCGGCACGTCTCGAGGCGGCCCAGATCGGCTGGGAAAGTGCCGAACGGCGCTGCCTGGAGCTGCGCATCACCCTGGACGCTATCGCCCAACAGCAACTGGCGTTGCATGAGGCCGAGCAGACGGCAGCGCAGCAGTGGCAGGCGGCCTTGGCTGGCAGCCCGTTCGCGGACGAGGTGGCATTTCTCGCCGCTTCTCTCGAAGACGAACAACGCGAACGGCTGCAGGCGCTCAAACAGCGCCTGGAGAAAGCCCAGACCGAAGCCCGCGCCCTGCAGGCCTCGGCGCAGGCGCAACTGGCCACGCTGCAGGCCGAGCCACAGACCGAACACGATGCCGCTTACCTGGATGAACGGCTGCAGGTCTTGCAGGCGACCTTGAGGCAGCTCGGCCAGCGCCAGGGCGAAATCCGCGGGCAATTGCAGGGTGACGAGCAACGGCGGCTCAACCAACAGGCGCTGTTCGAGGCCATCGCCCGGCAGCAGGGCGAGTATGACGGTTGGCAGCAGCTCAACAGCCTGATCGGCTCGGCCGACGGCGCCAAATACCGGCGCTTCGCCCAGGGTTTGACCCTCGGCCATCTGGTGCACCTGGCCAACGGGCAACTGCAGCGCCTGCATGGCCGCTATCAACTGGCGCGCAAATCCCTGGGCGAACTGGAGCTGGAGGTCGTCGACACCTGGCAGGGTGATGTGGCGCGTGACACGCGCACCTTGTCCGGCGGCGAGAGCTTTCTGGTCAGTTTGGCGCTGGCCCTGGCGCTGTCCGACCTGGTCAGCCACAAGACACGCATCGACTCGCTGTTTCTCGATGAAGGTTTCGGCACCCTGGACGGCGAAACCCTGGAGGTGGCCCTCGATGCACTGGACAATCTCAACGCCAGCGGCAAGATGATCGGCGTGATCAGCCACGTCGAGGCGCTCAAGGAGCGTGTTGCCGTGCAGCTCAAGGTCAACAAAGGTGTAGGCATGGGCTACAGCACCCTGGAGAAACGCTATGCGATTTGAATTTCTGGCAGCGTGCCTCTTGGCAACCAGCCTCGTGCATGCCGAAGACGTACAGAAAGACCACGGCCTGCAGCCAATGGACGAGCGCGGTTGCGTACTCGGCAATGCCGGCATGCAGGCGCCGACCTTGACGCTGATGGCCGCTGCCTATGGCGAGTCCGAAGCGCGCAAGGACATGGCACTGGCGCAGATGAAACAGGCGCTGGAGGCCGGCTGCCCGGTCGACGAACCGGACCAGATGGGGCTCTCGGCGCTCAATGGCGCCATTCTTTATAACGAGCCGGAGCTGGTGAAGCTGCTGCTCGCCCAGGGTGCCGATCCCAAGCGCAAGATCGTCAGCCCGAAGACCACGGTCAACGGCCTCGACTCCTTCGCTTTTCTCGATCTGCTCGACAAGCGTGACGGCAAGCGTGATCGCCAGGCCATCCGCGCGCTGCTGGCGGCGCGCCGCTAGCGTCTCGCTTGTGGTCGGGGAGGTGATTGGCCGCGGTTGCAAATTCACCGCGGAACCATGTGGCGGGTAGGGCTATCTGTTGTAGGTATTTTTAATCGCCTCGTGCAGAAAATTACCTATTCAGGGATGCCCATGCATAGACGTAACCTTCTCAAAGCCTCCATGATGCTGGCCGCTGCCAGTGGCCTGCCGGCCAGCCTGTTCAGCCTGCACAGCTTCGCCGAAACCGCTGACGGCGAGGCCGAACCCTTCGACTTCAAGCAACTGCAGGCGCGCGCCAAGAGCCTGGCTGGCCGGGCTTACAAGAGCACCGCCGAAGTGCTGCCGGAGACCCTCGCCAAGCTGACGCCCCAGCAGTTCAACGCCATCCAGTACGACCCGGCGCACTCGCTTTGGAACGAACTTGGCGGACAGCTGGACGTGCAGTTCTTCCACGTCGGCATGGGCTTTCGCCAGCCGGTGCGCATGCACGCCGTCGACCCCAAGAGCCGCCAGGCGCGCGAAGTGCATTTCCGCCCCGAGCTGTTCGAGTACGGCAAGAGTGGCGTGGACGTCGCGCAGCTCAAGGGTGACCTGGGCTTTGCCGGCCTGAAGGTATTCAAGCAGCCGAACATCGCCAAGTACGACATCGTGTCGTTTCTCGGCGCCAGCTACTTCCGCGCGGTGGACAATACCGGCCAGTACGGCCTCTCGGCGCGCGGCCTGGCAGTCGATACCTTCACCGACACGCCAGAGGAGTTCCCTGATTTCACCGAGTTCTGGTTCGAGACCCCGGACAAGGACGCTACCCGCTTCGTGCTCTACGCCCTGCTCGATTCGCCGAGCGCCACTGGCGCCTTCCGTTTCGATATCGACTGCCAGGAAAAGCAGGTGGTGATGGATATCGACGCCCATATCAATGCTCGCAAGACCATCAAGCAGCTCGGCATCTCGCCGATGACCAGCATGTTCTCCTGCGGTGGCCATGAGCGACGCATGTGCGACTTCATCGCCACGGCGATCCACGACAGCGATCGCCTGTCCATGTGGCGTGGCAACGGCGAGTGGGTCTGCCGGCCGTTAAACAACCCGGAAAAACTGCAGTTCAACGCTTTCGCCGACACCAACCCGAAGGGCTTCGGCCTGGTGCAGTACGACCATGACTTCAAGTCCTATCAGGACACCGTGGTCTGGTACAGCCGCCGTCCGAGCCTGTGGGTCGAGCCGACCACCCAATGGGGCGAGGGCAGCATCGACCTGCTGGAGATTCCCACCACCGGCGAAACCATGGACAACATCGTCTGCTTCTGGAATCCCAAGCAACCGATCGAGCCCGGTACCTCGCTGAACTTCGGCTACAAGCTTTATTGGGCCGCGCTGCCGCCGGTCAAACCGACCCTGGCGCAGGTGCACGCCACCCGCTCCGGCATGGGCGGCTTCACCCTCGGCTGGGCGCCGGGCGAGCACTGGCCGAAAGTCTGGGCGCGGCGTTTCGCCATCGACTTCGCGGGCGGCCCGCTGGCGAAAATGGATGCCAAGGCCCAGGTCGAGGTGGTGGTCGAAGCTTCCCACGGCGAGGCCAAGGATTTCAGCATCCTGGCCCTGTACCCGGAGGTGGAAGGTTTCCGTGCGCAGTTCGACTGGTTCCCCACCAGCGACAGCGTCGAGCCGGTGAACATGCGCGCTTACCTGCGCCGCGTCGACAATAAGGAAGTGCTCAGCGAAACCTGGCTGTACCAGTACTTCCCGCCGGCGCCGGCAGAGCGCCGTTACCCGGACTGGAAGAGCGATTCCTGATCGCCTGACAGGTGGCAAGCGCCTCCTTTGAGCGGCGCTCTGCCCACGCTCCTGGCCGGGCTGATAGACTGGCGCACTTTTCCGAATTCCAAGAAGTGCGCCATGGCCCTGCCGTCCACGACCTACAAGGTCGATCTCAACCTCACCGATATCGATCGCAACATCTACGAAAGCCTGCGTTTCACCGTGGCTCGCCACCCTTCGGAAACCGAAGAACGCCTGGCGGCACGGCTGATCGCCTATGCGCTGTTCTACCAGGAGAACCTGGCCTTCGGTCGCGGCCTGTCGGACGTCGATGAGCCGGCGCTGTGGGAAAAGAGCCTGGATGGTCGCGTGCTGCACTGGATCGAGGTCGGCCAGCCGGACAGCGAGCGCATCACCTGGTGCTCGCGGCGTACCGAGAAATTCAGCCTGGTGGCCTACGGTAACCTGCGCGTGTGGCAGACCAAGTGCCTGGACCCGGTGCGCAGCCTGAAGAACATCAACGTCGTCGCCCTTGGCCAGGAGGCACTGGCCGAGCTGTCCCAGGATCTGCCCCGTTCGCTGAGCTGGAGCGTGATGATCAGTGACGGCGAGCTGTTCGTCACCGACGAGCGCGGCCAGCACGAGATTCCCGTGGAGTGGCTGGCCGGCGAGCGAGACCTGAGCAACTGATGCAACGCCGGGCTTCGGCCCCCGTGTTAACCGCAAGAGTAGAAAACCCGTCCATGCGTATCGAGTCCCGCCCGCTTCCCGCCTCCCTGCCTGACCTGGGCAACCTGCCGCCGTTGTTGACCCGTCTTTATGCCGCTCGTGGGGTGCTCTCGGCAGTGGAGCTGGAAAAGGGCCTGGCGCGGCTGATTCCGTTCAGCCAGCTCAAGGGCATCGATGCCGCGGTCGAGCTGCTGGTTGAAGGCTTGCGGCAACGCCAGCGCATGCTGATCGTCGGGGATTTCGACGCTGACGGCGCCACGGCGAGCACCGTCGGTCTGCTCGGTCTGCGCATGCTGGGCGCCGCCCACGTCGATTACCTGGTGCCCAATCGCTTCGAGTACGGCTACGGCCTGACCCCAGAGATCGTCGCCGTGGCGCTGGGCCGCGAGCCTGAATTGCTGATCACCGTCGACAACGGCATCTCCAGCATCGAGGGCGTGGCCGCGGCCAAGGCCGCCGGCCTCAAGGTGTTGGTCACCGACCATCACCTGCCGGGCCACGAGTTGCCGGCGGCCGATGTCGTCGTCAATCCCAATCAGCCGGGCTGCAGTTTCCCCAGCAAATCACTGGCCGGCGTCGGGGTGATCTTCTACGTGCTGCTGGCGCTGCGCGCGCGGCTGCGCGAACTAGGCTGGTTCACCGCCGAGCGCCCCGAGCCGAACCTCGGCGAGCTGCTCGACTTGGTGGCCCTGGGCAGCGTCGCCGACGTGGTGCCGCTGGACGCCAACAACCGCATCCTGGTGCATCAGGGCCTGGCACGCATTCGCGCCGGCCGCGCGCGCCCTGGGTTACGTGCGCTGCTGGAAGTGGCTGGCAAGCAGCACGGGCGGATCACTTCGACCGACCTGGGCTTCATCCTCGGGCCGCGCCTGAATGCGGCGGGGCGCCTCGATGACATGAGCCTGGGCATCGAATGCCTGCTCTGCGAGGACGAAGCCCTGGCCCGCGACATGGCCGTGCAGCTCGACCAGCTCAACCAGGACCGCAAGGCCATCGAGCAGGGCATGCAGCGCGAGGCCCTGGCCCAGCTCAAGGACCTGTCGCTGGAAAACCTGCCGTTCGGCCTGTGCCTGTTCGAGGCGGACTGGCATCAGGGCGTGATCGGTATCCTCGCCTCGCGCCTGAAGGAGCGTTATCACCGCCCGACCATCGCCTTCGCCGATGCCGGGGAGGGCATGCTCAAGGGCTCGGCGCGTTCGGTGCCGGGTTTCCACATCCGCGATGCGCTGGACGCCGTGGCCTCGCGGTATCCGGGGCTGATCGGCAAGTTCGGCGGCCACGCCATGGCCGCTGGCCTGTCGCTGTCGGCCGAGCATTTCGAGACCTTCGCCAAGGCCTTCGACGAGGAAGTGCGTCGCCAGCTCTGCGAGGACGACCTGACCGGCCGGCTATTGTCCGATGGTGTGCTGAGCATCGATGAATTCAACCTGCCCCTGGCCCGCGAGCTGCGCAACGCCGGCCCCTGGGGGCAGCATTTTCCCGAGCCGCTGTTCCACGGCGCCTTCCAGTTGGTGCAGCAGCGTATCGTCGGCGAGCGTCACCTGAAGGTAGTGCTCAAAAGCGAATGCGGCGCCCTGCAACTCGACGGCATCGCCTTTGGCGTCGACCGTGACGTGTGGCCCAACCCGACCGTGCGCTGGGTCGAGCTGGCCTACAAACTGGACGTCAACGAGTTCCGCGGCCAGGAATCGGTGCAGTTGCTGATCTCCCACCTGGCGCCGCGTTAGCAGGCAAAAACTACCTGGTGGTTCAGGTTTGAACGGGGTTGGCTTCAGGCCTGTCTATTGATTGGGCTGGGTGGTCGTTCGCGCAATATTCAGACGCAATCTGTAACCGACGACGGCCCGGCTTCCCAGTAGATTCGTCCGTTCCTGAACCATTGGAGAACTCCATGAATACGCGTGGCTTGCTCGACCAACTGCTGAAGTCCGGGCAGGAATTGCTGCAACAGAAAACCGCTGGCAAGTCTTCGTCCGGGCTCGGTGGTGCACTGGGTGGCCTGCTCGGTGGCAACGCTGCTGGTGCCGGCAAGAGTGATAACGGTGGCATCGGTTCGATGCTCAAGGGCGCTGGCGGCGGCGCGGCCCTGGCCATGCTGCTGGGCAACAAGCGAGTGCGCAAGGTCGGCGGCACGGTGGCGATCTATGGCGGCCTGGCCGCGCTCGGCGTGATCGCCTACAAGGCTTACGGCAATTGGCAGGCCAAGCAGGCGGGCGCGCCCAAGGGCGAGCCACAGACGATCGATCGTTTGCCAGCGCCCGAAGCGGAGCTGCACAGCCAGAGCATCCTCAAGGCGCTGGTGGCGGCGGCCAAGGCCGATGGGCATGTCGACGAGCGCGAGCGCGAACTGATCGAAGGCGAGTTCAGCAAGCTGGCCAGCGACAGTGAAACCCAGCGCTGGCTGCATGCCGAGCTGAACAAGCCGCTGGACCCGGCTGACGTGGCGCGCGCCGCCAGCACCCCGGAAATGGCGGCGGAAATGTACGTGGCCAGCGTGCTGATGGTCGACGAGGAGCATTTCATGGAGCGCGCCTACCTGGACGAACTGGCCCGTCACCTGAAGCTCGACCCCGCCCTCAAGGCGGAGCTGGAAGCCCAGGTTCGCCAGGACCTTCAGTAACCCTTCGCATCTGCCTGTCGGCGGCCCCAGGTTGTCCGGCAGCTGTCCCCATTCTCCCTCCGCATGTCCGGGCGCCTGTTCTACAGTAAATAGGCCTGGTCTCGCTTGCGCTGCACTCGCAACGCCCCTAGAGTCCGGCAGCATGAGCTGCGGGCGCTGTCCTACGGCTGGATCAGGAATATCGGCAGATGGGGTTGAATGTGAAGAACTGGACAGTTCGCCAGCGTATCCAGGCAAGTTTTGCGGTCATCATCGCCATCATGTTGTTGATGGCCGCTGCTTCCTTCGAGCGTCTGCTCAAGGTCGAGGGCGGTGCTACTCGCCTGCTGGATGACGCCATGCCCGGCATGTTCCAGATTACCCAGGTGCGCAGCGCCTGGACGGATATGTTCCACCAGACCATCGTTCAGGTCAGCCTGCGTGAAACGCACACGCTCAATGATGCGGACAGGCAACTGGTCAAGGGAGCCACCGACAAGTTGGCCACGTCGCTTGCCGATTACCGCGCCACCATCCGGGACGATGCCGACCGTAGCGCACTCGACGCGTTCGAAAAGACCCGTGACCTGTTCCTCGTGCAGCAGGCCGAGGTTCTCGACCTCTACGACCAAGGGCGTCAGGCCGATGCCGAGGCGCAGCTCACCGGCCAGCTCACCGACACATGGAACGAAGGCCGCACCCAGTTGACTTCGATGATCGAACTCAATCGTGACGTGGCCTATTCTTCGGCGGGCGACATCGTGTCGGCAGTCAACCGCGCCGAGCTGAGCATGGCGATTTCCGTGCTGTTGGCGATCATCGCCGCATTCGTGTGCGGCTACTTCCTGATGCAGGCGATTACCCGTCCGGTGCAGCAGGTGGTCAATACCCTGCAGACGCTGGCCAGTGGCGACCTGACCGCGCGCCTGAACCTGGGCCGCCGCGACGAGTTCGGCGCCATCGAAACCGGCTTCAACGGCATGGCCGAGGAGATCAAGACCCTGGTCGCTCAGGCCCAACGCTCGGCCGTGCAGGTCACCACCTCGGTCACCGAGATCGCCGCCACCTCCAAGCAGCAGCAGGCTACTGCTACCGAAACCGCGGCCACCACCACGGAAATCGGCGCCACCTCGCGGGAGATCGCCGCCACTTCGCGCGATCTGGTGCGCACCATGACCGAGGTTTCCGGCGCCGCCGAGCAGACCTCGACCCTGGCCGGTGCCGGGCAATTGGGTCTGGCGCGCATGGAAGACACCATGCACCAGGTGATGAGCGCTGCCGAACTGGTCAACGCCAAGCTGGCGATCCTCAACGAGAAGGCCGGCAACATCAATCACGTGGTCACCACCATCGTCAAGGTCGCCGACCAGACCAACCTGCTGTCGCTCAATGCGGCCATCGAGGCCGAGAAAGCCGGCGAGTACGGTCGCGGCTTCGCCGTGGTGGCCACCGAAGTGCGTCGCCTGGCCGACCAGACCGCCGTCGCCACCTACGACATCGAACAGATGGTGCGCGAGATCCAGTCAGCGGTATCCGCTGGGGTGATGGGCATGGATCGTTTTTCCGAAGAAGTGCGCCGCGGCATCACCGAGGTGGGTCAGGTCGGTGAGCAGTTGGTGCAGATCATCCATCAGGTGCAAGCCCTCGCGCCGCGCGTGTTGATGGTCAATGAAGGCATGCAGGCGCAATCCACCGGTGCCGAGCAGATCAATCAGGCTTTGGTGCAGCTTAGCGAGGCGTCTTCGCAGACCGTAGAGTCGCTACGCCAGGCCAGTGCCTCCATCGACGACCTCAACCTCGTGGCGAACGGTCTGCGTACCGGCGTCAGCCGCTTCAAGGTCTGAATCGATGGTCGAGGTAGGCAGGCCTTCGCCGGGGCGGCGTAGCCCGGGACAGCTGTTCCTGCTGTTCAGCATGGGCAGTGATCGTTACGCGCTGGACGTTCACGAAGTGGTCGAAGTGCTGCCGTTGCGCCGCTTCAAGCACATTCCTGCGGCGCCTGCCTGGGTCGCCGGGCTGTTCGTGTTTCGCGGCACGCCGGTGCCGGTGATCGACCTGACCGCCCAGGCGCTCGGCCAGCCCGCGGTGGTGCGCACCAGCACCCGGCTGGTAGTGGTGCATTACCAGCCACGGGGTGATCAACCGGCGCGCTGGCTGGGCCTGATTCTCGAACAGGCCAGCGACACGCTACGCAGCCCCGCCGAGGCCTTCGTGGAGAGCGGCGTCAGCCTGCCGGAGGCCCGCTATCTGGGGCCGGTGCTCAAGTCCGAGCAGGGCCTGGTGCAGTGGGTGCGGGTTGCCGACCTGCTCGACGAAGCGGTTCGCGACCTGCTGTACGCGGCAGTGGCGGAGGGCGGTCGATGAACCCGCGCTTCGAGCAGTTGCTGCACGGTTTGATCGGGCTGGATGCCGAATCCGTTGGCCAGATGGTGATCGAACGGGCGGTTCGCCAGCGTATCGCCGCCCTTGGCTGTGCCAACGAGGATGCCTACTGGCTGAAGGTGCACAACTCCGCCAGCGAGCAACAGGCACTGGTCGAAGCGGTGGTGGTGCCGGAAACCTGGTTCTTCCGCTACCCGGAATCCTTCGTTGCATTGGTCAGCCTGGCCCGCGAGCGCAGCACGCAACTGGCCGGTGCCCGGCCACTGCGCATCCTCAGCCTGCCGTGCTCGACCGGCGAGGAGCCTTACACGATCGCCATGGCGCTGCTCGACGCCGGTTTGCCGGGCGATGGTTTTCGCATCGATGCCATGGATATCAGTGAGGTCAACCTGCAGCGCGCCGAGCGGGCCCTGTATGGCCGCAATTCCTTTCGCGGTGATGACCTGAGCTTTCGTGATCGTCATTTCGCCGAAACTCCTGAAGGTTTCGAGCTGCGCAGCGAGGTGCGACGCAAGGTGCGCCTGCTGGCCGGCAACCTCCTGGCGCCCGGCCTTCTGGCCGGTGAAGCGCCCTATGATTTCGTGTTTTGCCGCAATCTGCTGATCTACTTCGACCGGCCCACGCAACACACGGTGGCTGGCGTGCTGCAGCGCCTGATGCGCGACGACGGCGCATTGTTCATCGGCCCGGCCGAAGCCAGCCTGTTCAGTCAGGTGGGCATGCAGGCGCTCAACATCCCGTTGGCTTTCGTATTCCGCCGCCAGGCACCGCGGCCGGCCAGCGCGCCGGCTCAGGCCGTGCCGAGCGTGACGGCGCGGGCGCGACCTGCGCCTGTGGCGATGCCGGCTGCCAGGGCACCGGCACCGGTGCGGCGTACGCCGCCTGCGGTGCCGGCACCTGCCGCGGGCGCTGCCGATACCGCGCTGGATGAAATCGCCGCGCTCGCCAATGCCGGGCGTAGCGCTGAGGCGCGTGCCGCCTGCGAGCGTTACCTGGCCGCCCATGGGCCGACCGCCCAGGCGTTCTACTGGTTGGGGCTGCTCAGCGACGTGGCTGGACGTAGCGGCGAGGCCCAGGATTATTACCGCAAGACCCTGTACCTGGCGCCGACCCACGCCGAGGCCCTGGCGCACCTGGCGGCGTTGCTCGCCGCCCGCGGCGATATGGCCGGCGCCAGGCGCCTGCAACAACGGGCGGGCCGTGGAGTGAGCCGTGATGAGCGATAGCCTGCTGCCGCTGAGCGATGCCGAACGTGACGCGGTCGACGACTGCTGGAACCGTATCGGCGTGCAGGGCGACAAGTCCTGCGAGCGGCTGGTCAAACACATTCACTGCCGCAACTGTGAAGTGCATGCCGAGCTTGCCACCCGCTTGCTCGACCGTTTCGCGCTGCAGCGCGACGACAGCCAGCCGGAGGAAGAGTGGGTCGAGCAGGACAGCGGCGAGCGCCGCTCACTGCTGTTGTTCCGTTTCGGCGATGCCTGGCTGGCGTTACCGACCCGCGCGCTCAGCGAAGTGGCCGCCAGTACGCCGATTCATTCCCTGCCACACCAGCGCTCGCTGGGGCTGATCGGCGTGACCAACGTGCGCGGCGCCCTGGTGGCGTGCTTTTCCCTGGGCGAGATGCTCGGGCTCGACACCGGCGAGGCGGTCAGCGAGCGGCGCGTGGTGCCGCGCATGCTGATCTTCAACCTGGCGGACGGGCCGGTGGTTATTCCGGTCGACGAGGTCGAGGGCATCGAGGCGATCGCCGTTGGCCAGATCGTCGAGTCCGGCGCCGGCAGTGTACCGGTGGGCCGCCGGTTCGCGGCGGGCGTGTTGCAATGGAAGGGCCGTAGCGTGACCCTGCTCGACGAGCAGATCGTGCAGCAGACCATCGCCAGGAGTCTCGGATGACGCCCGATCAGATGCGCGACGCATCGCTGCTGGAGCTGTTCAAGCTCGAGGCCGAGGCCCAGACCCAGGTGCTCAACAGCGGCCTGCTGGTGCTCGAACGCGAGCCGCGGCATGCCGGCAGCCTGGAGGCCTGCATGCGCGCGGCCCATTCGCTCAAGGGCGCGGCGCGTATCGTCGGCCTCGATGCCGGGGTCAAGGTCGCCCACGTCATGGAGGATTGCCTGGTCGAGGCCCAGGAAGGGCGCTTGCTGCTCAGTCCCGAGCATATCGATGCCTTGCTGCAGGGCGCCGATATCCTGCTCGGCCTCGGAACGCCGGCGCAGCCCGGAGTGGTCGCCCCCGATATGGACGCGCTGGTGGCGCGCCTGGGAGCGCTGGCGCGTGGGCTTCCGGTCCCGCCCTCGGCACCCGCTCCGGCTCAGCCGGCCGTCACCGTTACCCAAGCCGTCGCGCCACCCGAGCAGCCTGTAGCCCCGCCCGCTGTCGAGCTGCCGGTCGTTGCGCCGCCTGCCCGCGCGGAGGCCAGTGAGCCGGCCAGTGAAGGACGGGCGCGCATTCTCAGGGTCAGCGCCGAGCGCCTCGATCACCTCCTGGATATTTCCAGTAAATCCCTGGTGGAATTCCAGCGCATCAAGCCTCTGGGCGACAGTCTGCAGCGCCTGAAACGCCTGCAGGCCACCGCTCGCCGCGCGCTGGATGTCGCCCGCGAGGCATTGCCCAAGGGTGCGGTGGATGCCCAGGCCGAAGCCATGTTGCTGGAAACCCGCCAGGCCCTCGGCGAATGCCAGCAATTGCTGGCCCAGCACATGACCGATCTGGACGACTTCGGCTGGCAGGGTGGGCAACGCGCCCAGTCCCTCTATGACGCCGCGCTGGCCTCGCGCATGCGGCCATTCGCCGATGTGCTGGCTGGCCAGGAACGCATGCTGCGTGACCTGTCCCGATCCCTGGGCAAGCAGGTACGTTTGGTCGTCGAGGGCGAGGGCACCCAGGTCGATCGCGACGTGCTTGAGCGTCTCGAGGCGCCGCTGACGCACCTGTTGCGCAACGCCCTGGACCATGGCATCGAAACGCCGGAGCGCCGCGTGGCACTGGGCAAGCCTGCCGACGGGCAGATCCTGATCCGCGCCCGTCACCATGCCGGCATGCTGCTGCTGGAGCTGCGCGATGATGGCGGCGGTGTCGATCTGGAAAAGCTGCGCCGGGCTGTGGTCCAACGCGGCTTCGCCACCGAGCAGACCGGCGAGCAACTGACCGAGGAGGAGCTGCTGGCTTTCCTGTTCCTGCCCGGCTTCAGCATGCGCGACCAGGTTACCGAGGTGTCCGGCCGCGGCGTCGGCCTGGACGCCGTGCAGCACATGGTGCGTCAGCTGCGTGGCGGCGTGCGCATGCAGCAGCGCCAGGGCGAGGGCTCGACTTTCCACCTCGAAGTGCCGCTGACCCTGTCGGTGGTGCGCAGCCTGGTGGTCGAGGTGGGCGGTGAGGCCTACGCGCTGCCGCTGGCGCATATCGAGCGGATGACCCGCCTGCAGGCCGAGGACATCGTGCAGCTCGAAGGCCGCCAGCATTTCTGGAGTGGCGGGCAGCACGTCGGCCTGATCGCGGCCAGCCAGATTCTCCAGCGCCCGGAAGGCAAGCCCAGCGACAACGGCATTCCGGTAGTGCTGATCCGCGACCGCGACAGCCTGTTTGGCCTGGTGGTCGAGCGGTTCCTCGGTGAGCGCACCCTGGTGGTGATGCCACTGGATGCACGGCTGGGCAAGGTGCAGGACGTCTCCGCCGGCGCCTTGCTGGACGACGGCACGCCGGTGCTGATCCTCGATGTCGAGGACATGCTGCACTCGGTGGCCAAGCTGCTGGGCAGCGGGCGCCTGGAGCGGGTCGACCGCAGCGCCCGGCAGATGGCCGGCAGCAAGCGCAAGCGCGTGCTGGTGGTCGACGACTCGCTGACCGTGCGCGAACTGGAACGCAAGCTGCTGCTGTCGCGCGGCTACGACGTCGCCGTGGCGGTAGACGGCATGGACGGCTGGAACGCGCTGCGCGCCGAGCACTTCGACCTGCTGATCACCGACATCGACATGCCGCGCATGGACGGCATCGAGCTGGTCACCCTGGTACGCCGCGACAACCGTCTGCAATCGCTGCCGGTGATGGTGGTGTCCTACAAGGATCGTGAAGAAGACCGCCGGCGTGGCCTGGACGCCGGGGCCGACTATTATCTTGCCAAGGCCAGTTTCCATGACGAGGCGTTACTCGACGCCGTGGTTGATCTGGTAGGGGAACCGCACGAATGAGGATCGGAATCGTCAACGACATGCCGCTGGCAGTCGAGGCCATGCGCCGTGCGCTCGCCCAGGAACCGGCCCATCGCATCGTCTGGGTGGCGGGCAACGGCGCCGAAGGCGTGGCCTGCTGCCAGGCCGATCTGCCCGATCTGGTATTGATGGACCTGCTGATGCCGGTCATGGACGGTGTCGAGGCGACGCGGCGGATCATGGCGCAGACGCCCTGCGCGGTGCTGATCGTTTCGGTGGATATCGAGCAGTACGTCAATCGTGTGTTCGAAGCCATGGGCCATGGCGCCCTGGATGCGGTCAACACGCCGTCATTGACCGGCCAGGGCAGCGACGCAGCGGTGCTGCTGCGCAAGATCCACAATATCGGCTGGCTGATCGGCCAGAGCAGCAGTCGCAAGGCCAGTGTCGCAGCCACGGCACCGGCGAGCTCTACGGCGCGCCGCTTGGTGGCGATTGGCGCTTCGGCGGGAGGCCCGGCCGCGCTCGCCTCGCTGCTCAAGCAACTCCCCGATGATTTCAACGCCGCCGTGATGCTGGTGCAGCATGTCGACGAGGTGTTCGCCGCCGGCATGGCCGACTGGCTGGCCGGCGAATCGGCCCTGCCAGTGCGCCTGGCCCGCGACGGCGAGCAGCCGCAGCCGGGCCTGGTGCTGCTGGCCGGCACCAATAACCATATGCGTCTGCAGCGCAACGGCACCCTGACCTATACCGAGGAGCCGCGCAGCCACGCCTACCGGCCTTCCATCGACGTGTTCTTCGACAGCGTGGTCGAGCACTGGAGTGGCGAGGCCATCGGTGTCTTGCTTACCGGCATGGGCCGCGATGGCGCCCAGGGCTTGAAGAACATGCGCAGCCGCGGTTACGTCACCATCGCCCAGAACCAGGCCAGCTGTGCGGTGTATGGCATGCCCAAGGCCGCCGCCGAAATACAGGCGGCCAAGGAAATACTCGCGCTGGAGCGCATCGCACCGCGTATCGTCGAACTGTTTGGCTGATAGACTGACTGATACCCACGCAGACCCGCCTTCAATCGGTCCGGAGACCTACATGCAAGCCCCATCCCATTCCATGGAAGAATTCGGCTCACGCAAGGATGGCGCGGTCATGGTGCTGCTGGTCGATGACCAGGCGATGATCGGCGAAGCGGTGCGGCGCGAACTGCTGGGCGAAGAGGGTATCGACTTCCATTATTGCTCCGACCCGACCCAGGCCATCGCGGTGGCCGAGCAACTGCGGCCAACGGTGATTCTGCAGGATCTGGTGATGCCCGGTGTCGATGGCATTACCCTGCTCGGTGAGTACCGCGCACGGCCGGCGCTGCGCGACGTACCGATCATCGTATTGTCCACCAAGGACGACGCCACGGTGAAGAGCTCGGCATTCGCCGCCGGTGCCAACGATTACCTGGTCAAATTGCCCGACACCATCGAACTGGTGGCGCGCATTCGCTATCACTCGCGTTCCTACATGGCCCTGCAGCAGCGCGACGAAGCCTACCGCGCCCTTCGCGAGAGCCAGCAGCAACTGCTGGAAACCAACCTGGTGCTGCAGCGGCTGATGAACTCCGATGGCCTGACCGGACTGTCCAACCGTCGCCATTTCGACGAGTACCTGGAAATGGAATGGCGCCGTGCGACCCGCGAGCAGACGGCGTTGTCGCTGCTGATGATCGACGTCGATTTCTTTAAGAGTTTCAATGATCGTTTCGGTCATGTCGCCGGTGACGATGCCCTGCGCCGCGTGGCCGCCGCACTGCGCAGCAGCTGCAGCCGCTCCACCGACCTGGCCGCGCGTTATGGCGGCGAAGAATTCGCCATGGTGCTGCCCAGTACCTCGGCCGGTGGCGCACGCTTGCTGGCGGAAAAAGTACGCCGTGCGGTGACCGACCTCGGTATTCCCCATGACAAACCCGAGCCGGGCTCGGTGCTGACCGCCAGCATCGGCGTCGCCACCCTGGTGCCGCGTGTCGGCCAGACCTCCCTGCAACTGGTCAACATCGCTGACCAGGGCCTGTACATGGCCAAGCAGGCCGGTCGCGATCAGGTCGGCATGGTCAACGACACCAGCGCGCTGTCCTGAATCATTACGGATCGTCGCCCGGCGCCGGGGCTTCGCCCTGTAGCGTGACCCGGCCGCGACCGGTCTGCTTGGTACGATAAAGGGCCTGATCGGCCAGCTCCACCACCTGCTCCAGGCTGTTGTCGTCCTGCGGCCACAGCGCCCCACCGATGCTGCAGCCAATCTGCAATTGCTGGCTTTCCCAGTGAATCGGCGCGGCCAGTGCCTGGATCGTTCGTTCGGCGACCTGCCGGGCCTGATTGGCGGCATCATCGGCGGCGACTTGCAGGATCATCAGAAATTCGTCACCACCCAGGCGCACCACCAGATCGCCGCCGCGCAGGCAGCCGCGCATGCGTGAAGCGGCCTCACGCAGCACCTGGTCGCCCGCGGCGTGGCCATAGCGGTCGTTGACCGGCTTGAAGCCGTCGAGGTCCAGATAAAGCACCGCCAGGCCGTCTTGCGAACCCTGATTACGCTGTTGTGCCCGGGGCAGAAATCTGGCCAGTGCAGCCCGGTTCGGCAGGCCGGTCAGCGGGTCGTGGTGCGCGCGGTTTTCCAGGGCGTCGAGTTCGGCGTGCTGGTGGGTGAGGCTTTCCACCAGATGGCGGATCGAGTGGCTGAGGCGGGCGATCTCCCGGGGGCTGCCGATTTCCGGGATCACGGTGATCTCGCCATTGGCCAGGCGATCCGCCGCACGAGCGATGGTGCGCAGCGGGCGGGTCACGTAGCTGGCCAGCAGCCAGCCGCAGGCGGCGAACAACACGGCCAGCACCACGCCCCAGCCGAGGATGGTGAGGTGCATGGCCTGCACCGGCGCATCGGCCAGTTGCAGATCCTGGCGTGCCACCACCATCCAGCCCAGGCCCGGGTAGTCGAGGTAACCCTGACTCGCCGTCAGTCCGGTGAGGTAGTCCTTGCCATCGGGCCATTGCTGCACGGCCCACTCGCTCTGTCGGCCGGCCAGCTCGTTCATCATCGGCAGATGCAGGCGCTGGCCGACCATCGCGCGCGGGCCGAGCAGGATGGTGCGGTCGCGGCCGACCACGAAGAATTCGATTTGGCGGCTTTCCTCGATGGGCTTGAGGATCGCCTCACGCACCTCGTCGGCCCATGACCACGACAGGTGCGAAGCGAGCA
Source organism: Pseudomonas sp. PA15(2017) (assembly GCF_001945395.1). Lineage (GTDB taxonomy): Bacteria > Pseudomonadota > Gammaproteobacteria > Pseudomonadales > Pseudomonadaceae > Aquipseudomonas. The sequence continues at coordinate 57,607 of NZ_MSXV01000056.1, forward strand.
CGCCGACCAGGTGGCCGGCGTCGTCGCGCACCGGCAGGCTGATGTCGACGAACTTCATCGCCTCGCCGGTGGGATTGGGCAGCAGCTTGGCCAGCAGTACCGCCTCGTGCACGTCGCCGATGAACAGGCCCTTGCTGCCCTCCAGAAACACCGGACGCTGGGCGATGCTGGCGCCTTCGAGAATACCGTTGCTGGAGGCCAGCACCTGGCCCTGGGCGTCGGTGAAGCCGATCCAGGCGATGGTCGGGAACTTGCCCTGCAGCTCGTCGAGCAGCCGGCGCACTTCGCGGCCGTCGGCCGGTTGGCGCAGGGCGTCGAGGCTGCCGATCACCTGCAGCATGCTGGCGCGGCTCTGCATATCGCGATCCAGACGGTCGACCATGGTGTAGGACGATTCGGCCAGGTCCCGGCCGATTTCCTCGCGGATACGCTGGCTCGAATCGTGGCTGCTCAGGCTGCCGAGCAACAGGCTGAGCAGGCAGACCAGCACCACGATGAGCAGGGCATAGTGGCTACGCAGGCTTTGGGTGCGGAGCATGGTGATTGAGGATCCTTGGCGCGATGGCGGGCGGCTCATTCGAGTATAGAGGGGCCATTGGTCCGCCGGTGGCCGATCGCCGCACTGGTCTGCTCCCGTTTGCACGCACGGCACTATGGGTGGGGGCGCCCAGGTTGCGCGGTAAATGACCTCATCCGTCGTTGCAGGACTTGGCAGACGGCTGATCCATTCCCGGCGTCCCGCGCCTGATCACAGGCCATTTCCTGCAGCAACGCGGCTCGCGTCGGAGCGGGAGCACACCCTAACATGCTGCCAGAATAGCCCGAGTCAGGTATACTCAGCGGCTTTTCCCAAGTTTTATCTGCGAGTGCCGCCAGCCATGGAAATCAACCCGATCCTGAACAGCATCAAGGACCTGTCCGAGCGCACCCAGACTATTCGGGGGTATCTTTGACTACGATCACAAGCATGATCGTCTCGTCGAAGTAAACCGCGAACTCGAAGACCCGAACGTCTGGAACAAACCCGAATATGCCCAGAGCCTGGGCCGTGAACGTGCCACCCTGGCGCAGATCGTCGAAACCATCGACGACCTGACCGGTAGCCTGGCCGATTCGCGCGACCTGCTGGACATGGCCGTCGAAGAGAACGACCAGGGCGCCGTCGACGACGTGGCCGCGGAAATCGAGCGCCTGCGCGAGATCCTCGAGAAGCTCGAGTTCCGCCGCATGTTCAGCCACGAGATGGACCCCAACAACTGCTACCTGGATATCCAGGCCGGCTCCGGCGGTACCGAGGCACAGGACTGGGCCAACATCCTGCTGCGCATGTACCTGCGTTGGGCCGACAAGCGCGGCTTCAATGCCGAGATCGTCGAGCTGTCCGAGGGTGAGGTCGCCGGTATCAAGGGCGCCACCGTGCACATCAAGGGTGAGTACGCCTTCGGCTGGTTGCGCACCGAAATCGGCGTGCACCGCCTGGTGCGCAAGAGCCCGTTCGACTCTGGCGCTCGCCGCCACACCTCGTTCTCGGCGGTGTTCGTGTCGCCCGAGATCGACGACAAGGTGGAGATCGAAATCAACCCGGCCGACCTGCGCGTCGACACCTACCGCTCCTCCGGCGCCGGTGGTCAGCACGTCAACACCACCGACTCGGCGGTGCGTATCACCCACGTGCCGACCAACACCGTGGTGGCCTGCCAGAACGAACGTTCCCAGCACGCCAACAAGGACACCGCCATGAAGATGCTGCGGGCCAAGTTGTACGAGCTGGAAATGCAGAAACGCAACGCCGCTTCCCAGGCGCTGGAAGACAGCAAGTCGGATATCGGCTGGGGCCACCAGATCCGCTCCTACGTGCTCGACGACTCGCGCATCAAGGATCTGCGTACCGGTGTCGAACGTAGCGATTGCCAGAAAGTGCTCGACGGCGACCTTGACGGTTACCTCGAAGCCAGCCTCAAACAGGGCCTTTGATCCCGCACCCCCATGTGGGGCGCCGCTGCCGCTGAGCGGCGGCGCCCTGCGGATTCCCCATCGATTAGTGATTAGACGCCAGGCAGATAGACCACCATGAGCGACCAACAGCCCGACCAGCACGAACTGCAACAGGAAGAAAACAAGCTGATTGCCCAGCGCAAGGAAAAGCTTGCTGCCATCCGTGAGCAGGGCAGTGCCTTCCCGAACGACTTTCGCCGCGAAAACCTCTGCGCCGACCTGCAGAAACAGTACGTGGACAAGACCAAGGAAGAGCTGGAAGAGGCGGCCATTGCGGTCAAGGTCGCCGGGCGCATCATGCTCAACCGTGGCGCGTTCATGGTCATCCAGGACATGACCGGGCGCATCCAGGTCTACGTCAACCGCAAGACCCTGGCCGAAGAGACCCTGGCTCAGGTCAAGACCTGGGACATGGGCGACATCATTGCAGCCGTTGGCACCCTGGCCCGCAGCGGCAAGGGCGACCTGTACGTCGAGATGACCCATGTGCGCCTGCTGACCAAATCGCTGCGCCCGCTGCCGGACAAGCACCACGGCCTGACCGACACCGAGCAGCGTTACCGCCAGCGTTACGTCGACCTGATCGTCAACGAAGAGGTGCGCGACACCTTCCGCGTGCGCTCCCAGGTCATCGCACACATCCGCCGTTTCCTCGCCGAGCGCGACTTCCTGGAAGTGGAAACGCCGATGCTGCAGACCATTCCCGGTGGCGCCGCGGCCAAGCCGTTCGAAACCCATCACAACGCCCTGGACATGGCCATGTTCCTGCGCATCGCGCCGGAGCTGTACCTCAAGCGCCTGGTGGTTGGTGGCTTCGAAAAAGTCTTCGAGATCAACCGCAACTTCCGCAACGAAGGTGTTTCGACCCGGCACAACCCCGAGTTCACCATGCTCGAGTTCTACCAGGCCTACGCCGACTACGAAGACAACATGGACCTGACCGAGGAGCTGTTCCGCGAGCTGGCCCAGACCATCCTCGGCAGCACCGACGTGCCGTACGGCGACAAGGTTTTCCACTTCGGCGAGCCATTCGTGCGCCTGTCGGTGTTCGACTCGATCCTCAAGTACAACCCCGAAATCACTGCCGCTGACCTGCAGGATCTCGACAAGGCCCGCGCCATCGCCAAGAAGGCCGGCGCCAAGGTGCTCGGCTTCGAAGGCCTGGGCAAGCTGCAGGTGATGATTTTCGAGGAGCTGGTCGAGCACAAGCTGGAACAGCCGCACTTCATCACCCGTTACCCGTTCGAAGTCTCGCCGCTGGCCCGTCGCAGCGACGACGATCCGAGCGTTACCGACCGCTTCGAGCTGTTCATCGGTGGCCGCGAGATCGCCAACGCCTACTCCGAGCTCAATGATGCCGAAGACCAGGCCGCGCGCTTCCTGCAGCAGGTGGCCGACAAGGACGCCGGTGACGACGAAGCCATGCATTTCGACGCCGACTTCGTACGGGCCCTCGAATACGGCATGCCGCCGACCGCGGGCGAGGGCATCGGCATCGACCGCTTGGTGATGCTGCTGACCAATTCGCCGTCGATTCGCGACGTGATTCTATTCCCGCATATGCGCCCAGAACTCTAAGAACCTGTTCGTAATCTAAGCTCAGGTTCGTCGACTTTGGCGGCTAAGTGGCGGGAGCGGTCGGCAGATCGCTCCTTGTGGGAACGGGCCATGCCCGTGATTTCGCGGGCATGGCCCGCTCCCACAAGTACTGCATCAACGGCTGCTTCTGCCTTGTAGTTGCCTCTTCATGCGCATACAAGACTTTGAACAAGTTCTAAGGGTCGAACGAGACACCTCCGGGCGGCTTTTTATTGCCCGTGATTCAGCGCCTATCCTGTAGGTGAAGGTCCCGCTTGACGCGCCGCGCCAGGGAGTCGGACTATCAGCCCGGCCACGACTGTCTCAAGGAGAGCATTTTGAAAGCCTGGCGTGCATGGGTGGTGCTGTCGTTTCTGCTACTGAGTGGCTGCCTGGTGACTTTCAAGGAGCCGATCCCGGCCAACGAGGCAGCGCCGATTCCGCTGCTCGGCGTATGGTCGCGCGTGGACGAGTGGGGCGAGTTGCGCTACCTGGACATTACCCGCTCAGGCTCCAACCTGTACAAGGCCGACACCTACGTCGACAACCCGGACAACATGCCCAGCGTGCAGAGCTACAGCTTCACCGTCGCCCACCATGGGCGGCGTTGGTACCTGTCTGCCGGAGTGCCCAAGCGCCTGGGCGCGAACTTCGCCATCGGCGGCTTCGAGCTGACCCAGGCGGGCGAGCTGGTGCTCTTCAACCTCGATGTCGAGCGCATCCGCGAGGCCATCGCCAGTGGCGAGATCAACGGCAGCGATGTGAACATGCCCCAGGGAGGCGTGCTGGTGACCAGCAAACTGGATAAGGTGTTTGCCTACCTCAACGACCCTGCCAATTCCGACCTGTTCGTCGAAGTGGCGCGCTACCAGCGCAGCGCGCCCTGAACCGTCAGCCAAGCAAAGAGGATTGCCATGAACAGCCACACAGGACTCGACGGCTACCAACTGGTGGTGCGCGCGCTGTCCGATCGTATCGTCGAGGCGCAAACGCCGATCCGCGTGCTCGATGCGGTGAAATGGGACGACTCCATCCGCCAGGCGTTTCTCAAGCACAAGGGTCGCGAGCTGCCGGCCATCGACCGCAGTTACTACGAAAGCCGCCCGCTGGCGTTCGACCCGGCCGCCAAGAAGCTGGAGTTCCAGAACATCGAGCGCGACATCACCCGCCAGCTCGGCCAGTTCAACCCGGTGGGGCAGATCATGCGCCGCATGTGCCGCGAGTACCGCATGGTGATTCGTATGCTGGAGGCGCGCGGTACCGCGGATTTCGGGTTGATTTCCCAGGAGCTGTATGGCGCGGCGTCCGACGCCTTCCATGCTGGTGACCCGACCCTGGCAGATCTGGGCCTGATGGTCTCCGACTACCTGAACAACATCGACAGCCGCGGCGACCTCAAGGACGAGCCTAAGACTCTGGGCGCCAAGGAAGCCGTGGCTCTGCTGCAGAGCCGCCTGAACCTGGTGTTCGGCGAGAGCGAGAACACCATTCGCGTGTTCGAGTCCGACGGCATTCTCGCCGACGCGGCGGCGGGTGCCGATTACATCAAGATCCGCACCGACGCCATGTTCAACGAGCGTGACGTCAAGGCGCTGGAGGTGCACGAAGGCCTGGTGCATGTGGCGACCACGCTCAACGGCCAGAACCAGCCGATCTGCACCTTTCTGGCCAAGGGGCCGCCTTCGTCGACGGTTACCCAGGAAGGCCTGGCGATTCTCATGGAGGTGATCGCCTTCGCGTCCTACCCCAGCCGCCTGCGCAAGCTGACCAACCGCACCCGCGCCATCCACATGGCCGAGCAGGGCGCGGATTTTCTGCAAGTCTGCGATTTCTACCGCGAGCAGGGCTTCAGCCTGGAAGACAGCTACAGCAATGCCAGTCGCGCCTTTCGAGGCTCGGCGCCGAATGGCTTGCCCTTTACCAAGGACCTTTCGTACCTGAAGGGTTTCATCATGATCTACAACTACATCCAGCTCGCGGTGCGCAAAGGCAAGCTGGAACAGATCCCTTTATTGTTCTGTGGCAAGACCACGCTCGAAGATATGCGTACCCTACGCCAGCTGGTCGATGAAGGCTTGGTGAGCCCACCCAAGTACCTGCCGCAGCAGTTTCGCGACCTCAATTCGCTGTCGGCCTGGATGTGCTTCTCCAACTTCCTCAACCACCTGAGCCTGGATCGGATCGAAGCCGACTACGCCAACATCCTTTGAGCTGCAGCTCGGGTTGGGCGCGGCGCGACCGGTCTGCACTTTCCCTGAGCCGCCGCACGCCGGCAGCTCGTACCCGAGATGCCGGCATGACAGAACGCAATCCCATCCCCCTGATCCTCACTGCCATCGGTAGCGTCGCCGGTACCGTGGCGGTGCTCGGCTATTACGGCTACCTGCACTTCGCCAAGGCCGAGGATGCCTTGCTGCTGGCCGAGTTCACCATGCTCAAGACCGTTCCTGGCGAGGATTACAAGGTGAGCCTCAAGCCTGCCGACCAGGTTGCGCAATGCATCGACGGCGTGCTGGTGCTGTTCGATCTGCAGCAGAAGGGGCTCAGCGGCGTGCTGGTGGATGACCACAAGCGGGCCGTGCGCTGTAACGGATAGAGGCCGAAAAACGACAAGCCCCGCAAAAGCGGGGCTTGTCTGGTCGGGTCGCTGCGCCTACGGTGAGCGCAGTGAGTCCCTGGCAGGCCGGAGCCTTTAGTTGGTACGCACCGAGGAGCGCGGCGCAACCTGCTTGTCGTCGTTGGAAATGGTCACTTCCACACGACGGTTCATGGCGCGGCCCGAGGCATTGGCGTTGCTGGCTACCGGGTACTCCAGGCCATAACCCTGAGCGACGATGCGCTCCGGGCCTACGCCCTGGCTGACCAGCGCAGCGCGAACGGAGTTGGCGCGACGCTCGGACAGGCTCTGGTTGTACTGAGCCGAACCGGTGCTGTCGGTATAGCCTTCAACGATCACCTTGCGGTCCGGGTTGTTGCGCAGGAACTCGGCCAGTTTGGTGATGTTATGCATGCCACCTGGCTTGAGCTCGGCGCGATCGAGGTCGAACAGCACATCACCGAAGGTCACCAGGGTGCCGCGTTCGGTCTGCTTGGCGTTCATGCTTTCCTGCAGCTGCTTGATCTGCGCGTCGCGGGCTTCCAGGCGTGCCTGGGCACGTTGGGCGCCAGTCTGCTCCAGGTTCTGCTCGGTAGTGCGCAGGGCGATGGTCTGCTCGGCCAGCTCGATACGCTTATTGGCCAGATAGGCCAGCTGATCGACGCGTTTCTCGTTTTCTTTCTCGCGGAAGGCTTTCTCGGCACGCTCCAGCGCTTCGCCGGCGTCCTTGGTTTCCAGGGCGGCCACTTTGACCGACTCCGGGTTGGTCTGCAGGCTGGAGTAGCTGCTGCGCGCCTGCTCCAGGTTGACGTTGGGCTTGGTGGCGCAAGCGGCCAGGCCGACGCTCAGGGCCAGCAGGGCAGGGATCATCACTTGTTTACGCATGGTCGTTCATCCTTCTATGAATTGACGAAAGCGGTGGCGGGGCGTTATTGCTGCTGACCCTGGGTACGGATCTGCTGGGCGCCGCGCATGCCTTCCTGACGCAGCTCTTCGATACCCTGCTGAGCATCCTTGAGCGCCTTGTCAGCCTTGGCTGCCTGAGTCTTGCGAGTCGCTACGCGAGCGTCCCATTCGGCCTGTTCGGCCAGACGCTTGGCTTCTTCGTAGTTTTTCCCGACCAGTTCCAGCTCGGCCTGCTTGAGCTTGTCTTGAGCGGAGCGGGTTTCCACTGGAGCGAATTCGACACCGCCGGAACTGACGGCTTCGTTGACGGCGGACTTGGTCACGGCCATCTGCTCGCTGGGCGGGTTGCCCGCGCAGCCTGCCAGCAGCAGGGTGCTGCCAATGGCCAGCGCAGCGACTTTCCAGCTGGCCAGTTTGGTGCGAGCGGTTGGGGCATTGTTAGTGGTCATGGTGCAACTCCATTGGTAAGTAACTGGCAAAACAGTCGGTTCCACAAGGGTTACCTGACGTGCGGAGCTCAGAAGACGAGGCCGCTGAGTAAGTTTATCTCCGTCGACCAACGGTCGTCACGGCATAGCCTTATGAGTTAGCAAGGACGAAAAACGTTCAGCAAAAAACACATTGCCAGTACCAGGTGCCCCGCAGATCGCTCCAGAGCCCCTCCGCTCGGTCTTGGCCCCACCGATACGTCGTTTAGGATGTGCCCGAAGCAAGGTCATCCTGCTCCTGGCGGTAATGGCGGGCCAGTTCGAGAAAGCGCGGGGTCGGCCCGATGTCTTCGTAGATCGGATTACCTTCTTCATCGGTGGCCACCACCTGAGTGCCCTGCACATAAGGTAGGCTGGCCTCCAGGTCTTCCAGTGCGGCGGCCAGCAATTCGGCCAGCAGCTCTTCGGAGCGACGCCTTGGGTACATGTGGCTGAGTGCGGCCAGGCGTGCGGCGGCTTCGACATCCAGGTGTACTTGATAGGGCGTGCTGGTCAGGCGGCCGGTGGCGTTCTGTTCCCATTGCTGGACGAGCTGACGAATCTTCATAGCGACCTCGGTGCGGGGATTGTTTGCTAGAGACCCGAGCCATTCGGCGGCGTTCCGGCGGATGTTCGCGCCGACAACCACCTGCCTTGGTCGTACGGCGGCTTGTCAGGCGTGCCGCGGCTGGGCAATCTGGGGGCTCACGCAGAGGCGCAGGGAGACCGGTATGACGCAAATCGATGCACGTCTACGCGAGGATGTTCACCAACTCGGTGAGGTGCTCGGCAGCACCATTCGCGACCAGCACGGCGGGGCCTTTCTCGACAAGATCGAGCGTATTCGCAAAGGCGCCAAGGCCGCGCGCCAGGGCTCTGCTGACGGCGCTCGGCAGCTCAGCGAAACCCTCGACGGGTTGCACGATGACGAGTTGCTCCCGGTGGCGCGGGCCTTCAACCAGTTTCTCAACCTGGCCAATATCGCCGAGCAGTACCACCGCGTGCGCCGCCGCGGCGCTGGTGAGGCGCAACCCTTCGAGAACCGCGTGTTCGACGAGCTGCTGCAGCGCCTGCGCGCCAATGGCCATGAGCCCGCAGCCCTGGCCCGCCAGGTCGCCGAGCTGGATATCGAACTGGTGCTCACCGCTCACCCCACCGAGGTGTCGCGGCGCACGCTGATCCAAAAGTACGACGCCATTTCCGCGCAGCTCGCCGAGCAGGATCACAGCGACCTGTCGAGCGCCGAGCGCGACGTCATCGCCAGCCGCCTGCAACGGCTGATCGCCGAGGCCTGGCACACCGAGGAAATTCGCCGCGTGCGACCCACTCCAGTGGACGAAGCCAAGTGGGGCTTCGCGGTGATCGAGAATTCCCTGTGGTACGCGCTACCGACGGTGATGCGCAAGGCCGACCAGGCGTTGCACCGCGAAACCGGGCAACGCCTGCCGCTGGACGCCGCGCCGATTCGTTTTGCCTCGTGGATGGGCGGTGATCGCGACGGTAACCCCAATGTCACCGCGAAGATCACCCGCGAGGTGTTGCTGCTGGCGCGCTGGATGGCCGCCGACCTGTACCTGCGCGACATCGACAGCCTGGCCGCCGAGCTGTCCATGCAGCGCGCCAACGACGAGCTGCGCGCACGCGCCGGCGACAGCGCAGAGCCCTACCGCGCGGTGCTCAAGCAGCTGCGCGAGCGGCTGCGCGCGACCCGCGCCTGGGCCCACGAATCGCTCGCCGGCCCGGTCAACCCAGCGGCCCAGGTGCTGCATGACAACGCCGATCTGCGCGAGCCGTTGCTGCTCTGCTATCGCTCGTTGCACGATTGCGGCATGGGCGTGATCGCCGATGGCCCGCTGCTGGATTTCCTGCGTCGGGTCAGCACCTTCGGGCTGTTCCTGGTGCGCCTCGACGTGCGTCAGGACGCTGCCCGCCACGCCTCGGCAATCGCCGAGATCACCGAATACCTGGGCTTGGGTCGCTATGACAGCTGGGACGAAGAGCAGCGGCTGGCATTCCTTCAGGAGGAATTGAAAGGACGCCGACCTTTGTTGCCGAGCGACTTCGATCCCAGCGCCGACACTGCTGAGGTGCTCGCTACCTGCCGTGAAGTGGCCGCTGCGCCAGCCGCTTCGCTGGGTTCCTACGTGATCTCCATGGCCGGCGCCGCTTCGGATGTGCTTGCCGTGCAACTGCTGCTCAAGGAGGTTGGGCTACGCCGCCCGATGCGCGTGGTGCCGCTGTTCGAGACCCTGGCGGATCTGGATAACGCCGCCTTTGCCATCGAGCGACTGCTCGGCCTGCTGGACTATCGCGCCGGCTTGCAGGGGCCGCAGGAAGTGATGATCGGCTATTCGGATTCCGCCAAGGATGCCGGCACCACAGCGGCTGCCTGGGCGCAGTACCGCGCCCAGGAAAGCCTGGTGCGGATCTGCCGCGAGCATGGCGTCGAGCTGCTGCTGTTCCATGGCCGCGGCGGCACCGTAGGGCGCGGTGGCGGCCCGGCTCACGAGGCGATTCTGTCGCAGCCGCCCGGTTCGGTGAGCGGGCGCTTCCGTACCACCGAGCAGGGCGAGATGATCCGCTTCAAGTTCGGCATGCCGGATATCGCCGAGCAGAACCTCAACCTTTATCTGGCCGCGGTGCTGGAGGCCACTCTGCTGCCACCGCCGGTGCCCCGGCAGGCCTGGCGCGAGCAGATGGACAAGCTCGCCGGAGATGGCGTGGCTACCTACCGCGGCGTGGTGCGTGAGCACCCGCAGTTCGTCGAGTATTTCCGCCAGGCGACGCCCGAGCAGGAGCTTGGCCGCCTGCCGCTAGGCAGCCGTCCGGCCAAACGGCGCGAAGGTGGAGTGGAAAGCCTGCGCGCAATCCCGTGGATTTTCGCCTGGACCCAGACACGCCTGATGCTGCCCGCCTGGCTCGGTTGGGAGGCCGCTCTGCAAGGCGCGCTGGCTCGTGGTGAGGGCGACACCTTGCGGGAGATGCGCGAGCAGTGGCCGTTCTTCCGCACCCGCATCGACATGCTGGAAATGGTACTGGCCAAGGCCGATGAGTCGATTGCCCGGCTTTACGACGAGCGTCTGGTAGACGGCGAGCTGCATCCATTGGGTGCCCATTTACGCGACCTATTGTCGCAGGCGAGTGAGGTGGTGCTGGGCCTGACTGGTCAGGCGCAGCTGTTGACCCACAGCCCCGAGACCCTGGAATTCATTAGCGTGCGCAATACCTACCTGGACCCGCTGCACCTGTTGCAGGCCGAGCTGCTGGCTCGTTCCCGGCAGCGCGAGCAAGAGGCCGGAAGCGCTCTGGAGCAGGCGTTACTGGTCAGCGTGGCGGGTATCGCTGCAGGGCTTCGCAACACCGGTTGAGCGGCATCTCCAGATCGTGCCATGCAGGTGAAATGGTCATGAAAAGCCGTGAACTATCGGCGATCTGCCGATAGTTGGACGGCGCGAGGCGTGCGTTCGACCTTGGTTGGATGGCGCCTCTCACGCCGCTGCGTTCAAGCTGTACAAGCGCAACGGCCAGTGCGCGGCGAATCGCCATGGGCTGCGGCTTTCGACGGCTTGTGCGGCATTGGAGCGCTGTGTATCTTGATCGACCTTCTGACAGTTCGGCATCTGGCCGGGCTGGCGAAACCCAGTTGAGATTGGCCCCGCAAGGCGAGTCCACCATCACTACCAAGAACTTGAGGAGCACATCGATGCGCGTGATTCTGTTGGGGGCGCCCGGTGCCGGCAAAGGTACTCAGGCAGGTTTCATCACCAAGAAATTCTCGATTCCCCAGATTTCCACGGGCGACATGCTGCGTGCTGCGGTCAAGGCTGGCACCGAGCTGGGCCTCGCGGCCAAGAGCGTGATGGACGCCGGCGGCCTGGTTTCCGATGAGCTGATCATCAACCTGGTCAAGGAGCGTATCGCGCAGCCCGATTGCGCCAACGGCTTCCTGTTCGACGGCTTCCCGCGCACCATCCCGCAGGCTCAGGCCCTCAAGGATGCCGGCGTGCAGATCGACCACGTGGTGGAGATCGCCGTTGACGACGAAGAGATCGTCGGCCGCATCGCTGGTCGCCGCGTGCACCCGGGCTCGGGCCGCGTCTACCACACCGAGCACAACCCACCAAAGGTTGCCGGCAAGGACGACGAAACCGGCGAGGAGCTGATTCAGCGCGAAGACGACAAGGAAGCCACCGTGCGTCATCGTCTGTCGGTCTACCACTCGCAGACCAAGCCGCTGGTGGATTTCTACCAGAAGCTCTCGGCCGCTGAAGGCACGCCGAAGTACAGCGCCATCGAAGGTGTCGGCTCGGTCGAGCAGATCACCGCCAAGGTGTTGGCAGCGCTGAGCTGACCTGACCTACTTCTACCACGGCCCGCTTGCGGGCCGTTGTCGTTTCTGGGCATGCCAGAGCGCTCGCGAGCCAGGTTGCGGTCGTTGGCAGGCAGCCACGAGCGCTCCGGTTTCGCTACCATCGGGCTTCTCCATCGCCACCTGGCATGCTCCGAATCCCAGCCGGCGCGCCATTGCGCCTGCTGGTTCGATCGACCGTCACGAAGAACTTCGAGAAAGGCGGCTACAACCACCCTCCGTCAGAGTGCATTCCATGACCCAGAACAGAAGATTTGCCTGCTTGCCCATCGCCCTCGTGGTATCGGCACTGAGTGCATCCGTCGCCCTGGCCGACGGCGCCCCCGAGAAAAAGGGCGAGTGCTCGGTTGACCAGTTCACCATGGCGCTGCGTTATCAGCAGCAATCTGCGGAAGTTCGCGCCTTGCAGATGCAGGCCTACAACATCGCCACCGAGAAGCTCGACGCCGCCGTTGCGGCAGTCGACGATCCTTCCAAGCTGGCCATCGTCACCGACGTGGATGAAACGGTGATCGACAACTCCGCGCTGCTGGCGCGCGACCTCGCCAATTGTCACACCTACGATGGCTGGGACACCTGGCTGCCGTGGGAGCGTGACGGTGACCCGGTGCTGATCCCAGGCGCCAGGAAGTTTCTCGAGCACGCCGACAAGCTGGGCGTGGCCATCCGTTACGTTTCCGACCGCTCCGAGGAGCAGAAGGACTACACCCTCAAGGCCCTGAAGAAGCTCGAGCTGCCTCAGGTCAGCGCTGACAGCGTGCTGCTGCTTGGGCCGCCCAAGGTCGAGCGTCGTGCGCTGGTCGCCAAGGATTACCGTATCGTGATGCTGCTCGGCGATACCCTGCATGACTTCGACGCGCGGTTCCGCAAGACGCCGGTGGCCGAGCAGCGTGCCACTGCCGAAGCCGAGTCGGCCAAGTGGGGCACCGAATGGATCGTGTTCCCCAATTCCGGCTATGGCACCTGGTCCAAGGAGCCGCTCAAGGCCTGGGACGCCAAGCCCGTCATCGAGAAGTGGTAAGCCCCGTGGCAAATCGCTGATCCGCTGATCGGCCGGCACCCGCTCTGGGTGTCGGCTACGGCCGCCTGGCCGTTGAGCTTCTTTCTGGCAAGGCCGGTTGGCTCGCTGCGCTGGAAAAAACCAGCTCAAACCGTTTTAATGCCCGCCCGCTCAGCCACCTCTACAGATCGCCATGACCACTCTGCTGGCCCTCGATACCGCCACCGAAGCCTGTTCCGTCGCCTTGCTGCATGACGGCCGCGTGACGAGCCACTACGAGGTGATTCCGCGCCTGCACGCGCAGAAACTGCTGCCGATGATCAAGGCGCTGCTGGCCGAGCAGGGCGTCGCGCTATCGGCGCTGGATGCCATCGCGTTCGGGCGCGGCCCGGGGGCCTTTACTGGCGTGCGTATCGCCATTGGCGTGGTGCAGGGGTTGGCCTTTGCTCTGGATCGCCCGGTGCTGCCGGTTTCCAACCTGGCCGTGCTGGCGCAGCGTGCCCAGCGCGAGCACGGCGCCAGCCAGGTCGCTGCCGCCATCGACGCGCGTATGGACGAAGTGTACTGGGGCTGCTACCGCGCCGAGGCGGGTGAGATGCGTCTGCTTGGACGCGAAGCCGTACTGGCTCCGGAGCGGGCATTATTACCGGACGATACCCACGGCGAGTGGTTCGGCGCTGGCACGGGTTGGGGCACTTTCGCCGAGCGAATCGCTGGCCAGGTCGTTGCCTGCGATGGCGCGATGCTGCCCCATGCCGAAGACCTGCTCGATCTGGCCTGCTTCGGCTGGGCCCGCGGTGAGGCGGTGGTGGCCGATCAGGCCCAACCGATCTATCTGCGCGATCAGGTCGCTACGCCGAAAATGCCGCCGCCCGCGGGCTTTTGAGCGATAAGCGACGAGAGGGTCGCCCTTTTGTCGTCAACGTATCGACATCCATTGCCAAGGGCTGTCAGCGCAGCTAAATTGCCACTACTTCCGCACGCCTTCCTGCCGAGCCTTCATTGATGCGTATCGACGGTAACATCGCGCCCTATTCACCGGATCGTGGCCCCCGCTCGGGGACTGCGGTTACGCCGTATCGCGAGGCGAACCGGGAAGTAGAGGTGAAGCGCGAGCAACCGGCATCGACCGCAGGTGCCCAGGGCTTCGAGCAGACTCCGCAGATCCGTCGTGTGCAGCAGAGCAGTGCCAGCACCGATAACTTCCCCGTGCGCGCACTCGACAGCACCTACCAGCCTGCCATGAGTAGCCGCGCCGCCCAGGCGATCGCCAGCTATAGCAGTACCGCCGCGTTCGCCCGTGATGTGGATGCCCAGCAGGTCCTGGGCCTCGACCTCTACGCCTGAACGATTCACGGTCGGCTCGGCTCGCCCGAGTCAGGCACAATAGGCGCTTTCGGCTGATCAGCGATTTCCGATGCTTCCGTATTTTCTTGGTTGTCCTTCCTGGAACGAGTCCGCCTGGCGCGGTAGCTTCTATCCGCCCGATCTGAACATGAGCGACAGCGTGGAGCACTACTGCCGTGTGTTCAATGCGGTGGAGGGCAATACCACCTTCTATGCACGGCCCGACGCGGATAAACTCGAGCGCTGGGTGGCGCGCATGCCGGCGCATTTCCGTTTCTGCGCCAAGGTACACAAGGACATCAGCCACGAAGGCGACCTGCGCGACCAGTTGGGCAGCACCCAGGCATTTCTCGATCTGCTCGCACCGCTGGGCGAACGGGTCACACCGCTGTGGTTGCAACTGCCGGCGCAGTTCGGCCCTCTGCGGCTGGGTGAGCTGGCGGTGTGGCTGGACGAGTTCGCTGATCGGCAGATCGCCGTGGAGGTGCGTCATCCGGCATTCTTCGACAAGGGCGACGAGGAACGGGCGCTCAATCGGCTGCTTCACGAGCGCGGCGTCGAGCGTATCTGCCTGGATTCCCGAGCGCTGTTCAGCTGCACTTCCCGCGACCCGGCGGTGTTGCATGCCCAGTCCAAGAAGCCGCGTCTGCCGATTCGCCCCGCGGCATTCACGAACAGCCCTCAGGTGCGCTTTATCGGCGGGCCGGACCTGGGCGCCAACCAGCCGTTTCTCGAGCCCTGGCTGGACAAGGTCGCCGCCTGGATCGAACAGGGCCTGACGCCCCATGTCTTTTTGCATACCCCGGACAATCAGCTAGCCGCGGCTCAGGCGCTGCGTTTTCACGAGCTGTTGAGCGAGCGGTTACCGGGCCTGCCGCCGTTGCCGCCGTACACCGATAACGAGCCCAGGGCCGAGCAATTGGGGTTGCTTTAAGGCAGAAGCGGCCGTTCGCCGATTCACTGTGTGAGCGGGCGGGGACGCCCAGTCCATGCTCGTTATTTTTCGCGGGCATGGCCCGCTCCCACATTGGATTGTGATTAGGGCCTTAGGATGGGGGTAACCCATCGGCAATTGATGGCTTACACCTACTCGGCCCGATCCATCCTACGGCGGGAATTGATGGGGTTACGCGCTCGCAGTTGTGGGAGCGGGCCATGCCCGCGAAAAGCCGCGCTCCCAGTGTTGATCACGATCAGGCCAGACGCAGGTGGTTGTCCCAGAGCCCCGCCGGCAGCTCAAGGGGCTGCATGGCGATGCGTTCGCTGCGGCAGTCGTAGAGACGGCAGCGGCCGATGCCGGCGCTGACCACGAAGCCGTTCTCCACGGCACCGACGCCGGCGCAGTCGGGCAGGGCGGTATCCAGGCGCACTGCGCCACTGTCCAGGTCCCAGATGAACAGGCGATTCCCGCGCGGCGCGGTCATCGCCAGCAGGCGCAGGTCGCTGTGCACGGCGACGCTGGCGGTGTACTGGCTCATCATCTGGCGCTGTGCATCGGCCATGGGAAAGTGCTGGAACGGCTGACCCGGGCGCTTGATCGCTACCAGCGGCACGGCGTCCATGGCATCGCCCATGTACTGCTGGCCGCTGACCACGGTGCCGTCGCTGGCCACGGCCAGGTGGCGCACGCTGTTCATCGGCTCGGGGAGCTGTTCCTTGCTGTGCAGGGTGCCGTCGCGGGCCATCAGTACCAGGCTGGCTTGCATCGCGTCGAGGTTCATTTCCACCCGGCTTTCCGCCTCGGTGCGGATGCCGCCGTTGGCCACCACCAGGGTTTCGCCATCGGGCATCCACAACAGCTGGTGCGGGCCCAGGCCATGGCTGGAGAGCTCGTCGCGGTGCACCAGACGCTCGCCCTCCAGGCGATAGGCGCCAATCACCCCACGGCCGGGGTCGCGGGTGTCGTTTTCGGTGGCGTACAGCCACTCGCCATCCTTGTGGAACACGGCGTGGCCATAGAAATGCCGATCCTGCTCGCTGCGCAGGGTCTGCAGCAGACGGCCATCGCGGGTGTCGACCAGATAGCTCTCGGTGCTCGGCCGGCGCCCGACGAACAGTGCCAGGGGCAAGGTGGGGTGAGGCACCACGTCATGGCAGCGCTCGGTCACCTGGGTGACGAAAGCGCGCTCGCCATCGAGTCGATAGCCGACCGCATAATGCTTGCCGCCTTCATCGTTACGTGCCGACAGCAGCAGCGGCTGGTGGCCGGTGTGGGTCAGCTTCCAGCCACCGACGGCGCCGGCAGCCAGTAGGGTGGCGCTGAGGCCGAGAAAAGCCCGGCGTTTCATGGTCATGGTTTCAGTCTCCGTCGTGGGCGTTGAAGCCCAACTGGATGCCCAGCGCTCGCGCCAGCTCGCCTTCGTGCAGGCGGTGCAGCACGTTGAGGCTGTCGTAGAAGGCATTGAGGCTCTGGCGGCCGGCGTCGTCGGCGAGCAGCTCGCCGAGCGGGCGCTGCAGGCCGGCCAGTTGCTTGCGACATTCGACGTAGGCGGCGTCGATGCGTTTCTTGAGATCGTCCTGATCGCTGCCCAGCAGGGCCTGCAGGCCATCGTTGTTGGCACCGTGCCAGAGCTGCTCGGCACCGCTCAGCGCCGCACCCAGGTTGCTCAGGCTGGCCTGGCTGCGCCACGCTTCGGCCTGGTAGGGCTGCGGTACGCCCTTGCTCTGCCGGCCCAGGGGAGCGCCGAGCTTTTTCTTCAGGCCATCGATGGCGCTGACCTGAGTACGCAGCATGTCGGAGATCGCCTCGCCCGCTTCGGCGTAGCGCTCGTTGGGGAAGGTGCGAAACAGCGCTAGGGCGCCATTGTCGCCTTGCCACTGGTCAAGCACGGTGGTGACCAGCGCCTGCTGGTGCTCGCCGATTGCTACCAGCATTGGGCAGTAGCGAGCTTTCTGCTCGGGGTTCTGCAGGTCGATCTCGGGATCGAACATCAGGTATTCGTAGGCGGTGAGCCCCTGGACGACCACGCTGGCCTTTTCCAAGTCGGCCGCGCCCAATTGCGGCTTGGCCTTGATCAATGCCTCTACCTGGCGGGCCACGAGGTTCTTCTTGTCCGGCCAGAACTGCACCTGCCAGGCGCGGTTACCTTCGGCCAACGGGCCGACCGCCAGTGGCTGCAAGCTGGCCCAGGCGCTCTGGGTGGTGAGGAACGCCTGGCGAGCGGTGCCCAGGTCTTCCTGGCCTGCGCAAAATGCCTTGGAGCTGCTGGCCAGGGCGACATTGGCCTCTCTCCAGGTAGCGTGGGCCGGTAGCAACACGCCTTCGGCCAGCGCAGAGCTGGTGGTGGCATCAGGATCGGCCGGCGAGCAGGCGGCCAGGGTCAGGCCCAGCAGGGCGAGGGTCAGCGGAGAACGGATCATGCGCGGCTCCTTACAGTGAATTCAGAAACGCCAGAAGCGCGGCGCGCTCCTCGCTGGAAAATTGCAGCACCCGCTGCTTGGCCGCTTCGGCTTCGCCGCCATGCCAGGCGATGGCTTCGAGCAGGTTGCGGGCGCGGCCGTCGTGCAGGAACTGGGTGTGGCCGCTAACGGTTTCCGTCAGGCCGATGCCCCACAGCGGTGCGGTGCGCCACTGGCGCCCGTTGGCGAGAAACTCGTCGCGGCCATCGGCCAGGCCTTCACCCATGTCGTGCAGCAACAGATCGGTGTAGGGGCGAATCGTCTGGCCTGCCAGTTCCGGTTCGGCGGCATCGGCAGCGGTGACGAAACTGGGCGTGTGGCAGCCCTGGCAGCCGGCGCGGTGGAACAGAGTCTTGCCGGCCAGCACCTGCGCATCGTCGACATGGCGGCGCGCCGGCACGGCGAGGTTGCGGGTGTAGAACAGCACCATGGCCATGATGTTGTCGCTGACTTCCGGTTCACCGCCGTGGGGCGCGGCGCGGCAGTCGGTCTGCGCTTGGGTGCAGCCATCGGTGGGCAGCAGGCTGCTGGTCAGGCCCATGTCCTGCAGGAAGGCGTGGGCGTTCTGCTGGTTGAGCGTTGGTTGCCCGGCCTTCCAGCCGAAACGGCCGAGCACGGTCTCCTGGCGCGCATCGTCCCACACCCGATTGGGCCGACCGCGGATGCCATCGCCGTTGCGGTCGTCCGGGTCGGCGTTGGCGAGGATCGCCGCTTCGGGGATCGCTTCGAGCAGCCCCAGGCCGATCATCGGCGGGGCGACGCGCGCCGAGAACAACGTGTCCGGGTGCATTGGCCCATAGCCGAGCTGGCTAATGTTCAACTGCGGCTTGCGCAGTTCGAGGGTGTGCCCGTCGGCGAAGCGCACCCGCTCGGTGCTGTACTCGACGCGCACCTTGCCTTCGGGGGCGACACCGGGGTTGGCCATGTCCTGCAACTGGCTGCCATAGGTGGGTTCGGGCACCACGCCAAGGCGTTGGAGTGCGGCGCGATTGGCGTCGCCCGCCGGTATCGACAGGCGCACCAGCATCGATACGGCGTTGACGCTACCCGGCTCGGGCGGGTGGCCACGGCCATCGCGAACATGACAGTTCTGGCAGGCGTTGGTGTTGAACAGTGGGCCGAGGCCGTCACGGGCCGTGGTGGTCGATGGGGCGATCACCCAGGGGTTGCGAAAGAAGCTGTTGCCCACACTGAAGTCCAGACGGCGTTCGGGGGCCAGATTGGCGGAGGGCAGGGAGAAGGCCACGCGATCACTGCGTGACACGGTTGCGGCGCCACCGGACAGCGCTTCGCCAGGTTCGGCGCTGGTGAAGCTGGGCGACTGATCGCAGGCGGTCAGGCCGAAAGCCAGAAACAGCAGCGGCAGCAGGCGACCGGGTGACGCTGACATGGATGAATCCGGAGGGCAGAAATCGAGGGCGGGAATCTTAGCAGTCTGCGCAGGTTTAAATAAGATGGATTTGCGTTCAATCGGCTGGTGCTATGGGCTGGATATCAGGCAACCATAGCGGCGCGGACCATGAAAGTTTTGCTCCGAGGTCACTGGCGCAGTTGCAGGCCGCATAAAAAAGCCGGTACGCAAAAACGTACCGGCTCGTCTGTCACACGGATGAAACGCCTGGATCAGAACTTGTGATCGGCGGTATCCGGGTTCAGGTCGCTGATGCCCAGCTTGCCGGCGGCCTGTTCGATGGCACCGGTCTGCTTGACCAGCGCAGCGATGGCGTCGCGAACCAGTTGCTGGCCTTCGGCGTTGTCGGCGGCGATCAGCTGATCGAAGTGCATGCCCTTGTTGGCGCTGTCGACCAGAGCCTGAAGCTTGGCCTGGGTGGCGTCCAGGTCGGCCTTGACGGTGCCATCGGTGGCGGCGTCGGCCTTGGCGACCAGCGAAGACAGGCTCGCGCCGCTCAGGGTGCTGCCGTCGACCTTCTTGTACTCGCCCAGGTAGACGTTACGGATGCCCAGGCCGTTGTAGTAGTGCGAGTTGTGGGTGTTGTCGCTGAAGCAGTCGTGCTCGTCTTCGGTGGAGTTGGCTTCCAGGGCGACCTTCATGCGTTCGCCGGCCAGTTCGCCGAGGGACAGGCTGCCCATGCCGAACAGCATCTTGCGCAGGCCGTTCTCGGCGGATTCGCCTTCCAGGGTGGCGCGGTAGTTGTCGGCCACGCCGGCTTTCCACTGACCGGCCATTTCGTCGAGGTCGGCGACCAGCAGGTCGGTAGCGGCTTTGAGGTAGGCACGGCGACGCTCGTTATGGCCGCCGGTGGCGCCATCACCGACCACGTAGTCGGTGGCCGGACGCTCGCCAGCGCCCGGGCCGGTGCCATTCAGATCCTGGCCCCAGAGCAGGAACTCGATGGCGTGGTAGCCGGTGGCGACGTTGGCTTCGGAGCCGCCCAGCTCGTTCAGGCTGGCGAGCAGGTCCGGGGTGATTTCGGTGACGTCGATCTTGTCTTCGCCGACCTGGATCTCGGTGTGGGCGATGATG
Organism: Pseudomonas sp. PA15(2017); assembly: GCF_001945395.1. GTDB lineage: Bacteria > Pseudomonadota > Gammaproteobacteria > Pseudomonadales > Pseudomonadaceae > Aquipseudomonas. Next base: position 77,749 of record NZ_MSXV01000056.1, read on the forward strand.
TTGGCGCCGGCCGCCGGGTTGCCCAGGGCGTGCTGGTAGTCGGCGTCGACGTAGTCGATCAGGCCTTCATCCAGGGGCCATGCGTTAACCTGGCCTTCCCAGTCGTCGACGATGGTGTTGCCGAAGCGGAACACTTCGCTCTGCATGTAAGGGACGCGGGCGGCCAGCCAGGCTTCGCGAGCAGCTTTCAGGGTTTCGTCGCTGGGGTCGGCGAGCAGAGCGTCGATAGCGCTTTGCAGCTTCTTGGCGGTGCTGGCGGCGTCGTCGAACACGGCCGATGCCATATCGGCGTAATGTTTGACCACGGCCTTTGCAGCGGCTTCGTCGAAGGCGCCGGCTGCTGCTGGTGCACTGCTGCCGGTCGCTTGCGCAGCCGGGGCGGCGGCTTGGTTGGCAGGCGCCTTGTCTTCGCCGCAACCCGCGAGGGCAATGGCGATGGTCAGCAGGCTGGCAGAGGCCAGGGGCATACGAATCATGACGAAATCCTTTGCATGTTGGTGGGGAGTGCGCATGGGGTTCCACGCGAGCTGCAACATAATGCGAAAGATTTGCATTTTAAGCAAAGGGTCGATGTGCTAGCACGCGGATCGCGTCGGCTGTCGCGATCCGCTTTTCAGGCGGGAAGTCAGAGCGTGGCGGGGTTGATATGCCGCTGCGAGCGGCTGGACTGCTTGAGGTACTGGGTCAGCTCGCGGGCGGGCAGCGGCCGGCTGTAGTAATAGCCCTGACCTTCATGACAGCCCTGGGCGATGATGTAGGCCTCCTGCTCGGCGGTCTCCACACCTTCGGCGATGACCTGCATGCCCAGGCTCTTGCCCAGCTGGATGATGGCACGAACGATGGTGGCGTCGTCCTCGTCCTCGAGCAGATCCTGCACGAAGCTCTTGTCGATCTTGATCTTGTCCAGCGGCAGGCTCTTCAGGTAGCTGAGCGAGGAATAGCCGGTGCCGAAGTCGTCGATGGCGATCAGCGCACCGGAGCGGCGCAGGCTGAGCAGGTGCTGGGCAGCGGTGCTGATGTCTTCCATCAGGCCGGTTTCGGTGACTTCCAGCTCCAGGCTGCGAGCGGGCAGGCGGTACATCTGCATGAGGTTGTTGACTACGCGCGGCAGCTCGGCGTGGTGCAGCTGCACGGTGGACAGATTGACCGCCATGCGCAGTTCGCTGTAGCCCTGATCATGCCACTCGCGCAGTTGACGGCAGGTCTGGTCGAGCACCCATTCGCCAATGGCGATGATGCTGCCGTTCTGCTCGGCCAGCGGAATGAACAGGTCCGGGCCGACGAAACCATGCTGTGGGTGCTGCCAGCGCAAAAGCGCCTCGACGCCCACCACGCGCTGGTCGCGGTAGCTGATCTGCGGCTGGTAGACGACGTGCAGCTGGTTCAGCGCCAGGGCGTCGCGCAGGTCCTTTTCCAGTTCGCGGCGACGACGCATCTCGCTGTCGACGCTGGCGATGTAGAACTGGTAGCGGTTGCGCGAGCGGCTCTTGGCCAGGGTCATGGTCTGTTCGGCTTTCTGCAGCAGCTTCTCGGGGCTGTCGCCGTCTTCCGGGAACAGGGTAATGCCGATGGTGGCGCGCAGTTGCACCTGGTGATCGTCGAGGGTGAAGGGCGTTTCCAGGTCGTCGAGCACGCTCTGCGCCAGCTCGGCAGCTTCATAGGGTTGCTCGATATCGGCCTGCACCAGAGCGAACTGATCGCCGCCCAGGCGTGCCAGGGCGCCGAGCCGGCCACTGTGGCTGCGCAGGCGATCGGACAGCGCTAGCAGCAGCTGGTCGCCGGTCTGGTAGCTGAACTGTTCGTTGATGCCCTTGAAGTCATCCAGGCCCACGCACAGCACGGCGACGCGGCGCTGCAGGCGCCCGGCATCCTCGAGAATCTGTTCGAGCTGCTGCTGCAGTTGCAGGCGGTTGGGTAGGCTGGTCAGGAAATCGTATTGCGACATGCGCTGCAGGCTGTTTTCCGCCTCGCGGCGCAGGTGGGTGTTGCGTTCGATGGAGGCGAGCAGCCCGTTGGCGGTATTGATCCACAGGCCCAGCTCGTTCTTCTCGTTGCCGGCTAGCATCGGCAGCTTGTTCTCGCTGGGGCGATCCGGGTTGATGCTGCTCAGGTGCTCGATGATCAGCCCCAGGGGCTTGGTCAACAGCCAGTAGTAGACCAGGTACAGGACCAGGCCCATGGCCAGGGCGCGTAGCACGCCAGAGATGAAGATGATCACCGAGTTGGTGAGAAAGCTTTCCCCGTACAGTGCGGTGTCCAGGGTGATGTTCAGGTCGCCGTAGTATTCGTTGTAGGGCTCGCGGCCGACCAAGCGGGTGCTGAAATGCTGTTCCTCGCCGAGGATCGGGTCGGTCAGCCAGCGAATGGGCAGGTGGGCGAGCGGCCGGCTCTTTTCGGCGAGCATATGCTCGCCCGGGTAGCCAATGGACGCCTGGCGCACCGATTCATGCTGGAACAGGCCTTCGACCACCTGCATGCCCATCTCGCGATCCAGGCTGTAGACCGCCTGGGTGGAGGGGTCCCGGAACATGCCGAGAATGCGCTGGGAGTCGCTGGTGATGGAGTGGCGCGTCTTGTAAACGTCGAACACGATTTGCCCGAGGCTGAGCACCACGCCCACGGCAAGCGCGGACAACAGCACCACGCGCAGCAGTTTCACGGACAAGCTGTGCTTGAGTTCCAGCTTCAAATGGCTGTTCCTTGTGCGATACCCGGCGCCGGATTGGAGTTGAGTATTGGCAAACTCACGTTGGCAGTCAAAGGGCGCATGCGTGCGCCGACCAATCTTGTCGCATCTGGGTTCTGTTTCGGAACGAACCGCCAAGTCTTGAGCGCCGCCTGTCGATGCCGTCACGTTGTCACAGGCAAAAAAATGCCCCCCTGACTCGCATCAGGAGGGCATCTTCATCGAGCTAGGGTTCAGGCAGCGAAGTTCTTCGCCACGAAGTCCCAGTTGACCAGGTTCCAGAACGCCTCGACATACTTCGGACGTACGTTGCGGTAGTCGATGTAGTAGGCGTGTTCCCACACGTCGCAGGTCAGCAGCGGGGTATCGCCGCTGGTCAGCGGGCAGCCGGCGCCGATGGTGCTGGACAGGGCCAGGGAACCGTCAGCTTTCTTGACCAGCCAGCCCCAGCCGGAACCGAAGGTGCCGACGGTGACCTTGCTGAACTCTTCCTTGAACGCGTCGAAGGAGCCGAAGGCCTTGTCGATGGCTGCAGCCAGTTCGCCGGTCGGCTGGCCGCCGCCGTTCGGGCTCAGGCAGTTCCAGTAGAAGGTGTGGTTCCACACCTGGGCGGCGTTGTTGAAGATGCCGCCGGAGGAAGTCTTGACGATTTCTTCCAGGCTCTTGCCTTCGAACTCGGTGCCAGGCACCAGGTTGTTCAGGTTCACGACATAGGTGTTGTGGTGCTTGTCGTGGTGGAACTCCAGTGTTTCCTTGGAGATGTGCGGCTGCAGGGAATCGTGTGCGTACGGCAGCGGCGGCAATTCGAAAGCCATGGTTATTCTCCTAATCAGGTCTGTTGCGATGAGCGCAAGGCCGATCACGGGCGGCCAAACATGCGTCGGCGGATTTATACCCTTTGCGACGCAGGGCAGGGATCATAGCACCGGGGCTACGCCATAACCACGCAGCAACTGTGCGGGATACCGGGCCAGAGCCTTCGCGGCGATTCAGGCCAGCTTCATCATCGCCACCCCGGCGAGAATGATCAGGCAGGCGACGGCGCGCAGTGGCGGCAAGCTCTCCTTGAGCCACAGCCGGCCGATCAGCAGGGCGAATACCACGCTGGTCTCGCGCAGCGCCGAAACCAGCGCCACCGGCGCCAGGGTCATGGCCCAGATGGCGATGCTGTAGGCCAGCATCGACATGGCGCCGCCCAGCAGGCCGGCGCGCCAGTGCGGCACGAGTGCGCTAATAACGCCCCGGCCGCGTTGCCCAGATATTACCAGCGCCATCACCAGGCCGTTGACCGCGAACAGCCAGGCCGAGTAGGACAGCGGGTCACCATTGGCGCGGGCGCCGCTGGCGTCTGCCAGGGTGTAGCCGGCGATGAACAGGGCGGTGAGCAGCGCATTGATCAGCAAGCCACTGCTGCTCTTGCCGTGGCCGCCGCGTATCGCCATCAGCCAGATGCCGCCGACCAGCACGGCAAGGCCCAGCCATTGGCCGGCCGGCAACACTTCACCGAGCAGCAGGACGGAGAGCACCGCCACCAGCAGCGGCGAGCTGCCTCGGGAAATCGGATAGACCTGGCCGAGGTCGCCGTGCTGGTAAGCGCGGCTCAGGAACAGGTTGTAGCCGATGTGCAGCAGCGCCGAGAGGATGATCCACGGCCAGGCCGCCGCGTTGGGGGCGGCCACGAAGGGCAGGGCGAGAAGGGCGACGATGCCGGCGCCGATCTGGATCAGCGAAGCGGTGAGAAAGCGATCCAGGCCGATCTTAAGCAATGCGTTCCAGCCGGCGTGCAGGGCCGCGGCGGCGATGACCATGAGAAAGACGCTGGTTTCCACTGCTGCTCCCTTGCAGTTCAGGTGGGCCCCAGCATAGCAGTTGAGGCCGCCGTGATGCGGGCGTTACAGCGGGTTGGCGATCAGTGGCCAGGCGATGGCGAACATCATGGTCGCGACCACCAGGTCGATGATTCGCCAGGTCAGCGGGCGAGCCAGCCAGGGCGCGAGCCAGGCGGCGCCGAAGGCCAGGCACAGGAACCACAGCATCGACGCGCTGGCCGCACCGGCCGCGTAGGCCGAGGGCACCGGCTGCTGAGCGCCGAGCGAGCCGATCAGCAGGACGGTATCCAGGTACACGTGGGGGTTGAGCAGGGTCACCGCCAGAGTCGCCAGCAGCACTGCGCGCAACGATCGCGAGGCGCCGGTCTCAGCTTGCAGCCCGGCGGGGCGGCAGGCGCGTCGCAGGGCCTGGGCGCCGTACCAGATCAGAAACGCGGCGCCGCCCCAGCGGGCGATGCCGAGCAGGAGTTCGCTCTGCACCAACAGGGTCGCCAGGCCGAACACGCCAGCGCTGATCAGCAGCGCGTCGCAGACGATGCACAGCAGGGCGACCGGCACGTGATGTTCGCGGCGCAGGCTCTGGGCGAGCACGAAAGCATTCTGGGCGCCGAGGGCGATGATCAGGCCGGCGGTGATCGCCAGGCCGTTGGTGTAGCTCTGCCACATGGTGAAAGTCCTTGGAAACGAACGCATCGAGGGCGATGGGCGGGTGGGGATGGCTATCAGTCTGCGTCGCAAGGCTGTATAAGAAAAACAAATAGTGCTGATCGCTCATTAGGAAAATCGATTGCTTGATTACAAGTTGCTCGCCGCCCTGGCTGCGGTGGTCGAACAAGCCGGTTTCGAACGTGGTGCCCAGGTGTTGGGCTTGTCACAGTCGGCCGTGTCCCAGCGCATCAAGCTGCTGGAGGCGCGCATCGGCCAGCCGGTGCTGCTGCGAGCCGCGCCGCCGACGCCCACCGATGTCGGCCGGCGTTTGCTCAACCATGTGCAGCAGGTGCGCCTGCTCGAGCGCGACCTGCAGCAGCAGGTGCCGGCCCTGGAAGCGGACGGCGAAACCCAGCGCCTGCGCATCGCCATCAATGCCGACAGCCTGGCGACCTGGTGGGCGAAGGCCGTGGCAGACTTCTGCGCCAGCCACCGGGTGTTGCTGGAACTGGTGGTGGAGGACCAGGAGGTCGGCCTCAAACGCATGCGTGCCGGCGACGTGGCCGCTTGCGTGTGCGCCGCGGAACGGCCGGTATCCGGTGCGCGCAGCCTGGCACTGGGCGCCATGCGCTATCGGGCCATGGCCAGCCCGGCGTTCATCGCTCGGCACTTTTCCGGCGGCGTGAGCGCCGAGCGCATCGGCCAGGTGCCAGCCATCGTGTTCGGCCCCGATGACCAGTTGCAGCACCGTTACCTGAACGAACTCGGCCTGTCGGGCAGCTTCCTGCACCACCTGTGCCCATCTTCCGAAGGCTTCATGCACCTGACCGCCGAAGGGCTGGGCTGGGGCATGGTGCCCGAGCCGCAGGTGATCGAGGCGATGGCCCGTGGCGAACTGGTCGAGCTGCTCCCCGGGCGGCCCATCGACGTGCCGCTTTACTGGCACCACTGGCGCAATGGCGGTGACTTGCTCGACCAGCTCACCCGGCACCTGCAACGCCATGCCGGTAATTATCTGGTGCCGCTGGTGTGAGCGAAGCTGCCGCGATCCGCACAACGTCTTATAGTGCGCGCAGCAGCGGGCGGAGGGCATGATGAAGATTCTGGTCACCGGAGCAAGCGGGTTCATTGGCGGGCGCTTCGCGCGGTTCGCCCTCGAACAGGGCCTGGACGTGCGCGTCACTGGCCGCCGCGAGGAGGCGTTCGAGCACCTGATTCGCCGGGGGGCGCAGTTCATGCCCGGCGATCTGGCCGATCCCGAGCTGGCGCTATCGCTGTGCCGCGACGTCGAGGTGGTGTTGCACTGCGCCGGCGCCGTGGGTGTGTGGGGGCGCTACGAGTATTTCCACCAGGGCAACGTGGTGCTCACCGAGAACGTCATCGAGGCCTGCCTCAAGCGTGGCGTGCGTCGTCTGGTGCACCTGTCCTCGCCGTCGATCTATTTCGATGGTCGCGATCACCTCGGCCTGCGCGAGGAACAGGTGCCCAAGCGCTTCGCCAACCATTACGCGCGCACCAAATTCCTCGCCGAGCAGCGTCTGTTCGGCGCCCAGGAATTCGGCCTGGAAGTGCTGGCGCTGCGCCCGCGCTTCGTCACCGGGGCGGGGGACGTGAGCATCTTTCCGCGGATGATCGCCCTGCAGCGCAAGGGCCGCCTGGCGATCATCGGCAACGGCCTCAACAAGGTCGATTTCACCAGCGTGCACAACCTCAACGATGCGCTGTTCGGCGCCTTGCTGGCTGCCGGGCCGGCGCTCGGCAAGGCTTATAACGTCAGCAATGGCGCGTCGCTGCCGCTCTGGGACGTGGTCAACTACGTGCTGCGGCAGCTGGAGTTGCCGCCGGTTACCCGTCATGTACCGGTGGCCCTGGCGCGCAGCCTGGCCGCTGGCAGTGAAGGCGTATGCAGCCTGCTGCCCGGTCGCCCCGAGCCGGTGCTGACGCGCCTGGCAGTGGACGTGATGAGCCGCGACTTCTCCCTGGACATCAGCCAGGCCCGCGAGCATCTGGACTACCAGGCGAGCCACGGCCTGTGGCCGGCGTTGGACGAGTTCTGTCGCTGGTGGAAGGCGCAAGGCTAGCTGTGATCCAGGGCCGCCGCGGAACCCGAGTCGCCCACCACGTGTCTCTGTGCCCGATACAGGCCGTCGCGACACGTCGATTACTGGCACTACGACACCCAAGCGCCATCCATGAATCGGTATACTGCGCGGCACTTGCCTCCACCGTGGTTTTCTCAAGGTCCCCACATGCGTAACGATGCCCACGACGAATTCGATGACGTACCCAGCCTGACACCGGATCGCCGCGATCAGGACGATTTCGAGCCCGAACCGCAACCCTACGCCCGTAACGGCGCAACCTCGCGCAAGGCCAAGGCGCCGCGCTCGGCCAGCACCGGGCCGCTGTGGGCACTGGTTGGCGCCCTGAGCATTGCCCTGGCGGGCCTGGGCTGGTGGAGCTTCCAGCAGATCAGCCTGATGGAGCAGCAACTGGTGGCCACCCAGGAGAGCTTCGCGCGTATCAGCGAGGAAGCCGCCGGACGCATTCAGGCTATTTCCGGCAAGGTAGTCGCCGCCGAATCGACCTCCACCAGCGGCAGCGAAGCGCTGAAACTGCAAGTGCGCCAGTTGGAGAGCAAGCTGAACGAGCTGAGCAAGCAGCAGCAAGCCGCGGGCGGCCAGCAGAGCGGGCAGGACAAGCGCATCGAGCAACTGGTCGCCGACCTCAAGACCCAGCAGGGCGACGCCGGCAAATACGACGACAGCTTGAAAACCCTGGGCAGTGGCCAGGACACCCTGAAAACCGAACTGGCCGCCGTGAAAACCGAGCTGGCTTCGTTGAAGAGCAGCCAGGGTGATGCCGGCAAGCTGGCCACTCAGGTCAAGAACCTGGCGGGTGAAGTCGAGGCGCTGAAGAAGGCCGGTAACGCCAACGCCGCGGTCGAGCGTCTGGAGCAGGACATGCTGGTACTCAAGAGCCAGCTCGACAACCGCCCGGGCACCAGCAGCAATGCCGGCAGCACCGCGGAGTTCGACGCCTTCCGTGCGCAGACCACCCGTAGCGTCAATACCCTGCAGGCGCAGATACAAAATTTGCAGCAGCAGATCGACGCTCGCTGAGAACCTGTTCAAAGTCTTCAAGCCGAGGTTCGGCGATTTGGCCGCTAAGTGGGGCGCAGTAACCGTGGGAGCGCTCACTCCATGCCCGCGAAAAATCACGGGCATGGAGTGAGCGCTCCCGTCCGCCCCTGCCTTGCAGCAGCCTCTGTCATGTTCAGCGCGTCGCCAGCCAACAAAAAGCCCGCGTTTTACGCGGGCTTTTTGTTGGCGCTGATGAGGCTTACAGACGCGGGTAGTCGATATAGCCAACCGGGCCGGAACCGTAGAAGGTTTCCTTGTGCGGCTCGTTCAGCGGTGCGTCCTGGCGCAGGCGCTCTGGCAGATCCGGGTTGGCGATGAAGGGCACACCGAACGCCACGGCGTCGGCCTTGCCACTGGCCAGCCAGGCGTTGGCCTGATTCTTGGTGAAGCCTTCGTTGGCGATGAACACGCCGCCGAACGCCTCTTTCAGGCTCGGCGACAGGCTGTCGTCGGCTTCGTGCTCACGGGCGCAGAGGAAGGCGATATTGCGCTTGCCCAGCTCGCGTGCCACATAGGTGAAGGTTTCGGTGCGGTTGGAGTCGCCCATGTCGTGGCTGTCGGCACGAGGCGCCAGGTGCACGCCCACGCGGCCCGGCTCCCAGACGCCAAGTACCGCATCGGTGATTTCCAGCAGCAGGCGGGCACGGTTTTCCAGGCTGCCGCCGTAGTTGTCGGTGCGCTTGTTGGTGCCGTCTTGCAGGAACTGGTCGATCAGGTAACCGTTGGCCGCGTGGATTTCCACACCGTCGAAGCCGGCGGCCTTGGCGTTCTCGGCGCCCTGGCGGTAGGCCTCGATGACCTCGGCGATTTCTTCGCTTTCCAGCGCGCGTGGGGTCACGAAGTCCTTCATCGGGCGGATCAGGCTGACATGCCCGGCGGGCTTGATGGCGCTGGGGGCTACCGGCAGTTCGCCGCCCAGGTAGACCGGGTCGGAAATGCGGCCCACGTGCCACAGCTGTAGGACGATCTTGCCGCCGTTGGCATGCACGGCCTTGGTCACGCCACTCCAGCCGCGTACCTGGTCGTCGGACCAGATACCGGGGGTGTTCGGGTAGCCCACGCCCATCGGCGTGACCGAAGTGGCCTCGCTGATGATCAGACCGGCGGAGGCGCGCTGTACGTAATACTCGGCCATCAGGGCATTGGGCACGCGGCCTTCGTCTGCGCGGCAGCGGGTCAGGGGAGCCATGATGACGCGGTTGGCGAGTTCCAGATCGCCGATCTTGATGGGGTCGAACAGTGTGGTCATTGCCTGAATCCTCGAATCATTCGCTCGGTAAGGGTTGTTGGATGGGGTGAACAGGTCGGGTTGCGATGGCATCGAGCTCATAGCTCACGGTCGATCCGCTCGACAAAGGCCGCGATGGTCGCGTCGTTGCGTTTGAAGAAATTCCACTGGCCGACCTTGCGACTGGTCACCAGGCCGGCGCGCTGCAAAGTGGCCAGATGCGCGGAGACCGTGGATTGCGAGAGCCCCGTGCGCTCGTCGAACTTGCCGGCGCATACACCGATGTCGAAGGAGTGGTCAGGCTGCACGAAGTAAGCCTCCGGCTCTTTCAGCCAGCGCAGGATGTCTCTGCGCACCGGGTGGGCCAGGGCCTTGATCACTTCGTCGAGGTCGATGTCGTTATTGCTCATCGGGTCTCCTGCCAATTGCCCTGTAACGCCGTATCGCGATGGGGCGAACTTTATATCGAGACTTGGCGATATACAGATCGTTCAAGCAGATAGTGCATATCGACCGGCATGATGACGCGCCCCTCGCCGTGGCCGGGGCGAGGCTTTAAGCTGGCGCGATGAACTACCTCGCTCACCTTCACCTGGGCGGCGACGCGCCCGCTGAACTGCTTGGCAGCCTGTATGGCGATTTCGTCAAGGGGCCGCTGGCTGGGCAGTGGCCGGCCGCCATCGAGGCGGGTATCGCGCTGCACCGGCGCATCGATGCCTTTACCGACAGCCATCCGCTGCAGGCCCGGGCGCGGGCACGCTTTCCAGTCGAGCGTCGGCGGGTGGCCGGCATCTTTCTCGACCTGTTCTTCGATCACTGTCTGGCCCGCGACTGGCAGCACTACAGCGATCAGCCGCTGCAGCGGTTCACCGACCGTGTCTATCAGGTGCTGGCCGCCGAGCCGCAACTACCCGGCAGCCTGCAACACATCGCCCCGCGCATGGCGGCCCAGGACTGGCTAGGCAGTTACGAGCAATTCGAGGTGCTGGGGCAGGTGATCGCCGGTATGTCCCGGCGCCTGTCGCGACCGGGTCTGCTGGACGGCGGGCTGGACGATCTGCGTCGTCTCTACGAGCCGTTGAGCGAGGATTTCAGCGCCTTCTATCCGGAACTGATGGCCTTCGCCCGCGAGCAACGCGAGGCGCTGCCCGGTCGTTGAGTAATCCGCTGCCGGGAATCAGCCTTGGCCGGAACCGTTCTGTAGTTTGTCGAACAGCGTCGCATCGACCTTCTTGCGGCGCGCGCCTTCCAGGTGCGCGCGCATGCGGTCGGCGGCGGCGAGGCGGTCGCCCTGTTCGATCAGGTCGAGGATTTCCAGGTGCTGTTCGACCTGGGCGCGGCGATGTTCACGAGACACGTCCACGCGATATTCGACCAGGCGGCGCAGGCGATCCAGGCGCTTGAGCGACTGCAGCAGAAAGCGGTTGCCGGAGAACCCGGCGATGATCTCGTGGAAGCGCGAGTTGGCTTCGTAGAGCTCCTCGATGGTCATGCTCAGGTAACCGCCCTCGGCGATGAACGCCTGCTGCTTGCGGCAGCTGGCCAGCAGTTCGCGATCGACCTGGAAGGTCGGCGACAAAAGCCCCGCCGGCTCGATGATCGAGCGAAAGGCGAAGCTCTCCTCATACGCCTCGATCGAGTCGATCACCGGCAGCATCTTCCAGCCCTGGCCGCTGCGCTGTTCGGCCCAGCCTTCCTGCTGCATGCGCAGCAGCGCCGCACGCAGCTCGGCCCGTGACACGTCGAACTGGCGCATCAGCTCGATCTCGGTGAACTGCTCGGGCAATTGTCGCGACAGGCGCAGGGCGACGAAGCGGCGATACACCGAATCCTCCTCGGCCTCGGCGATTTCCTGTACCAGCTCGTTGAGCTCATCAGCCGCCTGGGCGAGGAAGAAGCCGCGGTTGCGATCGTGCTTGAGCATGCCGCGTTCGGCGAGGTGATTGAGCACGAACTTCACCGGTGTGCGCGAGGTGCTCAGCGTGTGTGCCAGGTGCGACTCGACCAGGTGATGGCCAATGGGCAGGCGCTCGCGGCGCACGTAGGCGATGACCTCGCGAGCGACGCGCTTCTGCAGGGCAGTGAGAACCGCTGAAGGGGAGTTGTCCTGGGCCATGGCGATGAACGTCGATTCCTGTACCGGTTGATGCGCCTGCGCTGATCGGCTCGGCAGGCGCTGCATTCTGCTACGTAATCGGGGCCACGGAAAGATGCCGGGAGGTTAGCGGTTTTCAACTTCTATTGTCTTTTATGCGTCTAAAGATCAATAATAGGCATGTCGAACCACGAGGCCAGCGCTGAATTTAATCAATGAATGCCGCTGTGCTCGACAGGCTGTGAACAACGTAGCGATAAAAGACATCGAACAAGCAAGGCTTTCGTTCTCCGCGACCACCTCGAACTCGATCAATCACCAGGCCGCTGGTGCACGTACCGAAGGGGACGCAATGTTCAAGACCCACTGGATCAATCACCTGGGAACACCGCTGGTCGGCGCCCTTGGGGCGGTGATCGCGACCCATATCGGCTGGCCGCTGCCCTGGATGATCGGCTCGCTGGTGGCAGTGATCCTGGTGCGTTGCTTCAGCACCTGGCAGTTGCAGCCGCTGCCGGGCGGGCGCAAGTTCGGTCAGTGGATCATCGGTATCGGCATCGGCCTGCATTTCACCCCGACGCTGGTCGCGCAGATCGCCGGGCACCTGGGGCCGATCATCATCGGCGCGCTGATCACCGTACTCAGCAGCATCGCCGGCGTGTGGTTCATGCGCCGCACCGGCGAGACCATGGCCACGGCGTACTTTTCCAGCATGCCGGGTGGCTCCAGCGAGATGGTCAACCTTGGCGCCCGCAATGGCGCCGAACTGACTCGCGTCGCGGCAGCGCAAAGCCTGCGGGTGGTGGCGGTAGTGCTGTTGGTACCGGCGGTGTTCAAGTTCCTGCTCGGCGATGGCGACGTTCACCTGCATGCCGTTCAAGCGGACTGGCCGTGGCTGGCGTTGATCATGCCGGTGGCCGGGTTGGCCGGCTGGCTGCTGCAACGCTACCGCCAGCCCAATCCCTGGTTGTTCGGCCCGCTACTGGTCAGCGCCGCCGCCAGCATCGGCTTCGACCTGAGCAGCACGCTGCCCGCCGGTGCCAGCCAGGTCGGCCAGCTGATGATCGGCAGCGCCCTGGGCTGCTTCTTCAACCGTGCGTTCTTTCGCTACGCCCCATCATTCCTGGCACGCACGCTGGTTACCACGTTGGTGATGATGCTGGTGGCGTTCGTCGGCGCGGTACTGGTGGGTTGGGCGAGCGGGCTGGATATCCAGTCCCTGACGCTGGGGATGATGCCCGGCGGCATCGCCGAGATGAGCCTTACGGCCGAGACCCTGCAACTGGCGGTGCCGCTGGTGACGGCCATGCAGGTGGTGCGGCTGTTCCTGGTCCTGTTCCTGGCCGAGCCGATCTTCCGGCGCTGGCTGCAGAGTGATAGCCCGCAGTTGCGGCGGGCGTGAACGATCTCTTGGTAATTCCAAGCACAGTGGTCGCGATGCAGTGAGAACGGACGTCAGTGCACTACCTGTGGGAGCGGGCGGGGACGCCTAGTCCATGCCCGCGATTTTTTGTGCGCATGGCGCGATCCCACCACTGCTGCAGTGCCTGAGCGTATGCAGGGATGCGCCGGGAAAGCTCGCGGCTAAAGCTGCTCCTACGCGTTCGCTGGGATTGCGCTTTTGCCTTGTCGCCCTTGCACCGCGGAACAATGAGTTCCCAGAAATCTTGAGCCGGCCCTAAGCCGCAGCCTGAGTTTCCGGCTGCTGCACCCCATACAGCGCCTCGCTCACTGCCGCCTGCGCCCGGCGGGCCAGTTCGTTGCGGTTGCCCGAGTCGCTGGCGATCGGCTCCAGCAAATGGATTTCCACTTCGGCCACGTCGCTGTTCATCAAGCGCAGCAAGTGCGAGAGCATGTCGTCGTCGCCGATGAAGGGCGCCACGTTGCAACGCTGGCCATCGCGCAAGTAGCGGATGGCGATGGGCTGCAGGTCGATGCCGCTTTCGATGGCGCTGCTCAGCAGGCGGCCATGGAAGGTGCGCAGGGCGGCGCCGTCGCAGGTGGTGCCTTCGGGGAAGATCAACAGGTGGCGGCCGCCGCTCAGGTGACGACCGAGCTGCTGGTTGAGCAGCCCGCCGTCCCCTGCACCGCGGCGGATGAACAGGGTGCCGGCCTTGTGCGCCAGCCAGCCGGCCAGCGGCCAGGTGCGTACCTCGGCCTTGGACAGGAACGACAGCGGCGCCAGCATGCCGATCAGCGGGATGTCGGTCCAGGAAATGTGATTACTCAGCCATAGCATCGGCTTGTGGGGCAGTTGCCCCTGCACACGAACGCGAAAGGGCAGGGCGTTGCCCAGACGTGCCAGCCACCAGCGGGTCAGGCGCTGGCGCAGGCCCATCAGATCACCGCGTATCAGGCGTTCGACCGGCACCAGCAAGGCGGCCAGCAGCGCACCTACTGCAAGCACTGCCGCCAGGCGGCTCAGGCGCAGGTAAAGACGCAGTTTGCTCATGGGGTTTTCGGCCTGGAAGAGAGAGGAGAAGGGCGCGCGCCACACAGCAGACACACGCTGCCCGGCACGGCATTTCTACCGCGCCGGCGCGCCGTGGGCAAGTCGTCGATCAGACTGCGGCCTTGAAGTGCCGGGCGTAGCGGGGGCACAGCTCGTCGCGCTTGAGCAGGATGAACACGTCGGCCACCTGGAAGTCCTTGTCCCAGCACGGCTCACCGCAAACCTTGGCGCCCAGGCGCATGTAGGCCTTGAGCAGCGGCGGCATCTCGGCGATCACGTTGCCGGAGACTTCCATCGCGGGCAGCGGCGTCTTGGGTTCGGCACGCAGGTTCTCGGTGCACAGGTAGCGTTCGCGCAGGCGTTGCATGATGGCCTGAGCCTGGATACCGCCGTCCTGCATGGGGATGCTGGCGCAGCCCATCAGGTAGCGGTAACCGCCTTCGTTGAGCACTTCGGCCAGCTCTGCCCACAACACGGCGATGGTGCCGCCGTTGCGGTACGCGGCATCGACGCAGGTGCGGCCGATTTCCAGTACCGGGCCTTGCAGGTGACGCAGGCCGTGCAGGGCGAATTCCTCTTCGCTGTAGAAACGGCCCAGGCCGGCGGCCGCCTGGTGGTCGAGCAGGCGTGTGGTAGCTACCAGCTCGCCACTGTTAAGGTCGCGCACGCCGATGTGTTGGCAGTGCATGTCGTAGTCATCCATGTCCAGGCCCAGCTCGGCGCCCTTGAGCTTGGCGTCGAATTCGGCGCTGAACACGCGAAAGCGCAGAGCCTGGGCTTCGCGCAAGGCGCGCGGCGTGGTCAGGCGCTCGGCCTGCAGGCGACGGGGACTGTTGCTGCGCTCGGGTGCCATGGCGTTCTGGGTCATGCCTTACCTCCGTTGCGGGTCGGGCAGCCTCGCTGCGCACGAACCGGTTGGCCTGCAGACCTGAGCAAACTCAGGAAACACATTCAGGCTAGGGAGGGCGGGTGTCACGCCTGTGAAGGTTCGGTGATGCTTATGTGACAGGCGCGCGGGGCGGCTGGGGCGCGAATCGCAGGTGCAGCAGGCGGGCATCCTGCTTACCATATGCGCCCCTCAACCGTGCGAGCGCCCACCGCGTATGTTCTTCATCCGAAACCTCGGTTTGCCTTTCATCCTGATCATCGGCGGCGTGGTCGCCATGATGGGATTGGCGATCCTCTCCCGGCAGGGCGGTGACGCAATGAGCTGGGCGCGGACAGTTTTTCCCTGGATGATCGTGCTGCCAGCATTTGGCGCGGCCTGGGCAGTGCGGCGGCTGGTGCAGATCTGGCAATGGCGGCGCAGCACCCTGGATGGTGGTTGTCCACGGTGTACCGGCGTGGTGGCGAACGGTCGTTGTCGCATGTGCGGGCAGCGCCTGTAACGGGCGCTCGGCTTTGCTGACCCAGGTCAGCAGGCGGCAGTCCACTGCTGCTCGATCGCCGGCGGCGACCTGATCTATGTGCCGCTGAGCATGGAGCCGTCCAAACATGTACCGGTGCAGGAGCTAACCTACAGCTTCGCCTCGCACCAGAAGCCGGACATCATCGCCCTGCTTGACCGTGGCCAGTCCTTCGCCCTCGGGCGTTGCACCCTCAAGGCGGTGCCGGCGTATTTCCTGCACTCGGTGGGCAACGTCCAGCTCTTCGATCCGCTGAGCGAGATCCTCTTCTCCGGCGACATGGGCGCCTCGATGCATCGACGATGCTGGCCCCGTGGTGGATTTCGCGGCCCACCTGCCGAGCATGCTCGGCTTTCATCGTCGCTACATGGCCAGTCACACGGCCGACCACTCGTGGGGCGTGAGGTGATCAACGCCTTTCTGCACTGGATCGAGAACCCGGAGTGCGGGCTCGACCTGCTCGGCCCTGAGGACTATCAACTGCCGCGTTAGATCTTGACACGCATCGTGCTTTGCAAGGCGCACGCGCCCGGCTATCGTGGCGCATCCCCCGCTGCCGTCGAGATGCCATGCGCCGCTTTTCCCCTCTCCCTTGCGTGAATGACTGATGCCTGGTCAGGTTTTTCCCTGGCGCCAGGGTAACCAGTTCACGCTGCTCAACGATGGCCCGGCGTTCTTCCCGCGGATGATCGCCTGCATCGACGCCGCTCGTGAAACAGTCGAACTCGAACAGTACCTGGTGTGCAGCAGCGCCTGTACCGATGCGCTGCTGCGCGCCCTGTGCGAAGCGGCCGAGCGGGGCATCACGGTGCGTTGCCTGTTCGATGCCTTTGGCTGCCAGGCGCTGAGTGCCGCCGACCGCCAGCGCATGCTGGACGCCGGTATCCAGCTACGCTGGTACAACCCGGTGCGCTGGCGGCGTGGCGTGCGCAACCTGTACCGCGACCACCGCAAGTTGCTGGTGGTCGACAGCCAAGTGGCCTTCGTCGGCGGCACTGGCTCGACCGATGACTTCTGGACGCCAAGTGAGCCCGAGAGCGCCTGGCACGAAGTGATGGTGGAGATCGACGGGCCGCTGGTGGCCGACTGGCTGCAACTGTTCGACCGCCAGTGGCAGGCCAACAATTCACGCTTCGCCTGGCGCCCCTATCTCACGCCTCACCGCCAACCCTTGCCTCATCGTCCGGCAGAGGGTGCCGGCTGGGGGCGGGTGGCCTATGCCGATGCCCGCCAGCATCGCGACATCCTGCAATCGCTGGTCCGCGCGCTCAACGGCGCCCAGCACCGGGTGTGGCTGGCCACGCCTTACTTCCTGCCCACCTGGCGCGTGCGTCGGGCGCTGCGCAAGGCGGCAGGTCGGGGGGTGGACGTGCGCCTGCTGCTCAGCGGCCGGCACACCGACAACCCGCCAGTACGCTTCGCCGGGCAGCGTTACTACCCACGGCTGCTGCGTGCCGGCGTGCGCATCTTCGAGTTCCGCCCGCGCTTTTTACACTTGAAGATGGTGCTGGTGGATGAATGGACCAGTGTCGGCTCCTGCAACTTCGATCACTGGAACCTGCGCTTCAACCTCGATGCCAACGTCGAGACGCTGGACGCCGCCTTCACCACAGCAGTGCAGCAGAGTTTCGAGACCGATTTTCCGCAGAGCCGCGAGGTCGACCTGCAGATGTGGCAGGCACGTCCGTTCTGGACGCGCGTGCGTCAACGCATCTGGGGCTGGGCGGATCGGCTGATCGTCAACCTGCTCGATCGACGCCGCTGATTCGCCCCAGGATGCGCAGGTACAAACGCATGGTGGTGCCTGCACCGGGCGCCGTTTCCATCCGTACGTCGCCGCCCGTGGTGTTGGCGAACTCGCGGGCCTGAGCGAGGCCCAGGCCGGTGCCCTTGCCGGCCTGCTTGGTGGTGAAGAAGGGATCGAAAACCTTCGCTGCCAGCTCGGCGGACATGCCTGGGCCGTCGTCGCGAACGCTCAGCACCAGGTAGTTGCCGTCGCTGAGCTGGCCGTCGCCGGTCAGTTGCTGCTGGTGTGTGGCGATCAGCACCTGGCCGCGGCCCTGCATGGCATCGCGGGCATTGCTGAGCAGATTGAGCAACACCGCCTGCAACTGCACCTCGTCGCACATCACGCCGACATCACGCGCGCTGAGGTCGAAGCTCAGGCTGATGGCGTCGCCCAGGGTGCTGGCCAGTAGCTCGCGTGCGGCATCGAGGCGTTCGCTGATATCGATGCACACCAGCTCCGGGCCGTCCTGGCGGACGTTGGCGAGCAACTGGCGGATCAACTTGCCGCCTTGCTCCACCGCCTGCAGGCCGGTCTGCGCGAAACGTTCCACCTCCGCCGGGCGCCGAGCCCTTAGCTGGGCCATCTGCAGGCTGGTGCTGAGCACCTGCAGCAGGTTGTTGACGTCATGGGCGATGCTGGCGGTGAGCATGCCAAGGGAGGACACGCGGCGCGCATGACGTAGCGACTGCTCGGCCTCGCGATGGCGCGCCTGGGCCTGTTCCAGTTCAGCGAGCAAGGCATTGGCACGCCGCTCGCGTTGCGATTCCAGCAGACGTAGCTGCAGCAGCGCGGCGGTCTGCCGGGCCAGCGCCTGCAATGCCCGGCGCTGGTGGTCGGGGAGGGTGCGTGGCCGCGTGTCGATCACGCACACGGTGCCCAGAGGTTGGCCGGCGTCGGTGCGGATCGGTGCGCCGGCATAGAAGCGGATGTGCGGCTCGCCGAGTACCAGGGCGCTGTGCTGAAAGCGCGGATCCAGCAGCGCGTCCTCGACCACCAGTACGTCATCGGGTTCGAGAATCGCATGGGCGCAGAACGCCAAGTCGGGTGCGTCTCGCGCACGTCCAGGCCAATGCAGGCCTTGAACCATTGGCGCTCGCGGTCGACCAGGGAAACCAGGGCGATGGGGGTGTCGCACAGGGAGGTTGCCAGCAGCACCACATCGTCGAAATTATGCTCGGGCGCCGAATCGAGAATGTCCAGGTGTTCGAGCAAGAGCAGGCGCTCTTCTTCGTCGTGCGGCACAGGGGCAGGGCGATGGGGCATCGGGGGGGACCGCGCAAGGAGTGGCGGCATGATGCGCCGTACGCTGTACAGGTGGCAAGTGACTTGTCGGTCAGGCCGACGCATCGATCGGGCCACACCAAGCTACCCGAAGCCCTTCGCTTGAAAGTGTGAACCCGCTTTTCGCCCTTTCGGTCACAACCTGCAGATGGCCTTGAAAGGCCGCGAACAGCCGTTAGCCGATGAGGTGATTCCATGCAGATTTTCCAAGCGTTGCGCGAGAGCCATGACCGCCAGCGGGCGATGGCCGAAGCGTTGCTCGCCACCACAGGCGATTCCCCCGAGCGGGCCCAACGTTACAGCGAGCTGAAGGACGAGTTGCTGGCCCATGCCCGGGCCGAGGAGCGATTCTTCTATTCGCCGCTGATGAAGCATGACGCTGGCGTGGATCTGTCGCGCCATGGCGTGGCCGAGCATCACGAGATGGACGAGCTGCTGGAAACCATGGAAGACACCGACCCGTCGAGTCCGTCTTGGATCGCCACGGCGCGCAAGCTCAAGGACAAGATCTTCCATCACCTGGAAGACGAAGAGCACACCTTCTTCCAGCAGGCCGGAAAGATGCTCAGCGACCAGCAGAAAACCGCCCTCGCCAACCAGTACGTAAAGGACTACGAGGAAGCGCTGAACTGACCGGCGCTTGCCTCGGGCTCTTTACCCTGCAAGTGACTCGCGCACCAGCGAGGTCGGGGGCGAGTCTGCAGCTGGGTACGGAGCAGCGCCCATGAGCTGCCTAGCCTGGGTGGGCCGTACCTGACTGTGCCACCCGGGGTGCAGCCTGCGGCGCAAGGCCCATATCGTTCCCTTCGATTGCATTGATGAATCGATACTTGCGCCGATTGGTAGCGATTGGCGTCCGAGCGCCGGTAACTCACCACCACCCAACTGAGTGCTTGTACACCCCATATTTGCTGTAGAACTTCTCGCCGCCGCGCTGCTCGAATCGAGGACAGGGGCGCTTCATCGGCCTCGCCAGCAGCGTGATAGGTAAGCCGATGCCAACAGGTGGCAAGCAGGATTTCCGGGTCGACAACGCCTCCTCGGGCGATATTTCCGGCTCGGGCAAGAACATCTTCTTCGCGGCGGTGGAAACCACCCGCATGCCGATGATCGTCACCGACCCGAATCGGCCCGACAACCCGATCATCTTCGCCAACAAAGCCTTCCTGGAAATGACCGGCTACGATGCGGACGAGATCGTGGGCAAGAACTGCCGATTCCTGCAGGGCGCGGAAACCGATCGCTCGGTGGTGACCCAGGTGCGCGAGGCCATTCATGCGCGCCGGGAAGTCTCGGTGGAATTGATCAACTATCGCAAGGACGGCTCCACGTTCTGGAATGCGCTGTTCATCTCGCCGGTCTACAACGATGCCGGCGAGTTGATCTACTTCTTCGCCTCGCAGCTGGACATCAGCCGTCGTCGCGATGCCGAAGAGGGCCTGCGCCAGGCGCAGAAGATGGAAGCGCTGGGCCAGTTGACCGGCGGCATCGCCCACGACTTCAACAACCTGCTGCAAGTGATGATCGGCTACCTGGAGGTGCTCGAGCGTTCGGCCAACAAGCCTGAATACGATCAGGACCGCATCCTGCGTTGCGTCAACAATGCCCGTAACGCCGCCGACCGCGCTGCCACGCTGACCCAGCAATTGCTGGCGTTCTCGCGCAAGCAGAAGCTCGAAGGTCGGGTGCTCAACCTCAATGGTCTGATTAGCGGTTTTCAGGAACTCGGCGAACGTACCCTGGGGCACGCCAATCTGCGCCTGACGCTCGACAAGGCCCTGTGGAACTGCCGCATCGACCCGACCCAGGCCGAGGTGGCGTTTCTCAATATCCTGATCAATGCCCGCGACGCTCTGGAAGGGCGCGAGCAACCCGCGGTGCACATCGAAACCAAGAACGTGGCGGTCGAGGAACTTGGCAGCATGTCCTACGACGGCTTGATGCCCGGGCGTTACGTCAGCGTGGCGATCACCGACAACGGCGTGGGCATGTCCGACAGCGTGAGCAGTCGGGTGATGGATCCGTTCTTTACCACCAAGGACGAAGGCAAGGGCTCCGGGCTTGGCCTGTCGATGGTCTATGGCTTCGTCAAGCAATCCGGCGGCACCGTGCGCATCTATTCCGAGGAGGGCGTGGGCACTACGCTGCGCCTGTATTTCCCGGCCGACGACAGCCAGGTGATCCACAGCCCGGCCAAGGAACGTACCAACGAACGCAACGGCACCGAGCGCGTGCTGGTGGTCGAGGACCGCCCTGACGTGGCCGACCTCGCCCGCATGGTGCTGGAGGACTACGGCTATGTCGCCGACATCGCCCTCAATGCGCGCGAAGCGCTGCTGCGCCTGGATGTGGCCGACTACGACCTGCTGTTCACCGACCTGATCATGCCCGGCGGCATGAACGGTGTGATGCTGGCGCGCGAAGCGCGGCGTCGCAAGCCGGGGCTCAAGGTGTTGCTGACCACCGGCTATGCGGAAAACTCGCTGGAGCGTACCGATGCCGGCGGCAGTGAGTACGATGTGATCTCCAAGCCGTACGTGCCCAACGAGCTGGCGCGCAAGGTGCGCCAGGTGATCGACGGGCCGACCGGCGTAGGTTGAAACAGCCAGCCGCACGCGCCGCAATGCGGCGCCGGACGAGTGGTCGCAAGACTATACGAACTGTTCTGCGTGTATCCGCCTCACAAAGGTATGGACAAATACATCAGCAGATTCACGACGGAAACCGGCTGCCAACTCGAACTCGAAAGAGGCCCTACCGGCATATGCTTCAAGGCGATGTCCAGCGCTGGGCATTGTCTAGGGCAACGGCATTTGAGCACGTCACAACTGGGCAACGGTGCCCTCGTGCAAGCGGTGATGCTGGACTTCATTGCCCAGATCAAGCGCTTGCAGGAACTCGATGGTCGAATCGTCTCGCTGCCGACCCGTGCCTTCATCCAGGACGCCGACTCCGCCCCCGACCGCTGATTTCGATTGCGGCATGCACAAATCCCCTCGCAAACGGCTGTTTCGCAGCTACCGTGCCTGAAGACGCGCTGTATAAAGTGGAGCCCTTTCGCTGGTACAGGCCGTCGCCCCATGAATCTCTGGTTCCGTCTTTTCCTGATGCTGCTGCGCCGGCCCTGGCGCAAACCCGTTTCGGCGTTCGATACCACCGTGGTGCGCATGCGCGTTTGGCCGCTGGATCTCGACCTGAACCGTCACGTCACCAACGGTCGCTACTTTACCCTCGCCGACATCGGCCGCATGGACTACGTGCTGCGCAGCGGCGCGTTCCGGGTGGCGCTGCGCCAGCGCGCGCTGCCCATCGTCGGTGACGTATGGGGCAAGTTCCGCCGCGAGCTGCGGTTGTTCGAGCGCTTCGAAATCCACACCCGCATGCTCGGCTGGGACGACAAGTGGAGCTTCATGGAACACCGCTTCGTCAAGGATGGGCGGGTGGCTGGCGTGGTGATCATGCGTGGTCTGTTTCGCGGCCGGCATGGCAACGTCCCGCCAGCCGACTTCGCCGGCGAGCTCGGCCTGCCAGAGCAGTCGCCAGCGCTGGCGGACTGGCTCCGTGAATGGTCAGCCAGTTGCGACGGGTTGAGCAACCAGTTGCGTACCGAAGAGCAGTAAGCGTCAGCGATACGTCCGGGACTGCCCGAGGTATCGCCGACGCTGCAGTTACCTCGCTGGATCAGAAGTCCAGGGTCAACCCCGCATACAGCGCCCGTCCATCGCCTGGGGCGTGCAGCGATTGCCGTACGCCCGCGCTGTCGTCATACCAGGCGTATTCGTAATAGCGGTTGGTGATGTTCTTGGCTTGCAGGTCGACACTGAGTGTCGGTGAGACCTGATAAACCGCACCCAGGTTGAGCAGAACATAGTCACCGTATTTACCCGTGCTGTTGGTGCGCTCCAGGTAGTAGTCGCTCTGCCCATTGGCCCAAGCCGATAGCTGCAGTGCGGGCGTCAGCTGATAGGTGGTGCCCGCGGCGTAAAGGTGATGTGGAACGTGATCCATCTCCTTGCCCTTGCTGGCCGGCAGATTGGGGTTGGGCTTGAGAATCTCGGAGAACTGCCGCGAATAGGACAGCCAGATGCTGCTGGCCTCGGTCGGGTACAGGTTCACTTGCAAATCCCAGCCCTTACGCAGGGTTTGCCCAACGTTTTCGGCATCGCCCACCGCGTCATTGAGCTTGCGCTGCACTTCGTCCGAGGCCTCCTGTTCCCAATAGGCGATGCGCCCATCCAGCCAATCGGCAGGCCTGAACTTGATGCCGGCTTCCCAGCCATCGTTGATCGACGGTTTCAGATCGTCGCTCTGGCTTGCCAGGCGATAGGCCGCCGAGCCAACACCGACCTGGTAGCTGCGCCCCCAGTTGGCATAGAAACTCGCCTGTTGCCACGGCGAATAGACGACGCTGAGTTTGGGCTGCTTGATCAGGCCGTAATCGTTTAGGTCGGCGCGCTCATTCGTCAGTTCGTTGCGGTAGTTGCCGTACAGCTTGTCGACGCGATACGCCGGGATGATCTTCAGCGTGTCGGTTGGCTCGATAACCGCCTGCAGGTAGGCGCCGTAAACGCTCAGGTCGAAATTCTGATCGCGGGTTTGCGTTACGCGGCTGCGTTGCAGGGTTCGGTAGCGAAGGCTCTCGTTCTCCTGGCGCTGTACCTCGGCGCCGCCCTCGAGCGCGAAAGCATGCAGGTGCTCTACCTCCGGCCGCCAGGTCAGGCTGCTCAGCGCGCCATACTGGGTTTCATCGGCATAACGTTCCTGTTGCGACGAGGTGCGCCAGTACTGCGTCCAGCGCCGGTCTTCGAAGGTATTCACATAGGCCTTGCTGGCCAGGCTCAAGGTGTCGGTGAGGTTGGTGTCGAGGTGCAGGCTGATCTGGTTCATCTCACGTTCACCGGTATCGGTGGCGTTGTTGACATATGACTGGTGTGGGCGGTCGTGTGAGTCGAAGCGGCTCAGGTAGCCGGGCTCGTCTGCATCGGCCTTGTAGTGCCGGGCGATCAAACCGGCGCGCCAGGCATCGTTATCGGCGGTGTAGAACCATTTGCCCGAGAAACTCATGCGCGCAGCGTCGGCGTGATCCCGGTAGCCGCTGCTGCTCTGGTAACTGAACGAATAGTTCTGGCTCCAGTTAGCGTCTTCGATGCCCTTGAGCACCTGCAACTCGCGGGTGTCGAAGCTGCCATAGCGCAGGCGCAATTTGCCGTCGTTGCCGCCCTGGCGGGTGTTGATGCTGGCGTTGCCGGCAATGTTGTGCAGCCCGTAGCGTGGGTCGTTGGTGCCGCGTACCACTTCGATGCTGTCGATCTCCAGCGGGAACACCATGTCGATGAAGGGCATGTTGCCGTCGTTGGTATTGCTGGGAATGCCATCGATCAGCAGCTTGACGGCATTCACCTCACCTTCGCCGTTAAAACCGCGAAACGACAGCTTGCCGGAAGTGGTGCCCTGGTTGAATTGCGTGAGCATCACGCCAGGCGCGCGGCTGAACAGTTCCCAGCTGTATTGCACCGGCTGCTTTTCGAGCGTGTCGGCGCCCAGTACGTCGACCGAGCTGAGAATGTTGCGGCTGGTCAGGGGGCCGGTTTGCTCGCCGACCACACTGACTGCGCCCAGGGTGACGACGGAGTCGCCGGCATTGCGGGTATCGGCGATGGCCGAGGTCAGTGGTGCAGCAGTGAACAGACAGGACAGCATTACGTGAGGCGCAGAACGGCGCACTGCTGGTAGCAGAGTGGTGTGTGTGGTTTTCATTGAGGTGTTTCCACGCAGATAAGTGACGCTGATTCGCGGCTGCGCGAGCGCGCAGACTGTTGGAGTCAGGCTGATTGGGTCACACGGCGAGGAAGCGGGTAGGGGACGCGCGAGGATTCAGGGAGGGCCGTAGATAGCGCGGTGGCGGTTGCGCCAGGCTGCGTTCGAGAGTCGGCGACGGTATGGCCGACTGAAGGTGGCCGATGTGCCACGAGGCGGTGTTGAGGGCGAGGGTCAGGGATGTGGAGGAGCACAGTGGGCAGCTGAACTGCGCACTCATTTGCTGAGACTGGCTGGAGTTGCTGTCGTTGTAGCTTTGGCCGTGATCGCTGCCAAAGGCGCAGTAACCACCACTCAGGCCGCTGAGGGTCAGACCGCTCATTTGGCCGTGGTGAATACCACAGACGAACAGGGTGAACAGAACGCTGGCGTACAGCGTCCATGCAATCAGCGACCGTTCAGCGCGTACGAATTTCATGGGGCCGAACTTTACCACCACGGTAAGGTTTGGCGCGGTCGCTTGGCGTGGTGAATTGCCGCATTGGCAGAGGCGGGCGGGGCGCGGAGAGTCGGTCCCCGCGCCCGTTGTGTTTCAGGCGCACAGGTGTGCGCCAATGATCAGGCCAGCGTCGCGAGGTCGGCGGCGTTGAAGCCTGGCAGCGGCTCACCATTGCGCACCTTGTTGGCCCAACCGGCATCGGAGATTAGCACGCGGCCTACGGCGATCAGGTCGAACTCCTCACGCGCCATGCGCAGGTGCAGCTTATCCAGCACCGCAGCGCCGGAGCCCTTGCCGCCGAAGGCGCCGAAGAAGTCGCCATCGAGCCCCACCGAACCGACGCTGATGGTCGCCGCACCGGTGAGCTTCTTCGCCCAACCGGCGAAGTTCAGGCCCTCGGCGCCGTCCAGTTCCGGAAATTCCGGTTCCCAGAAACGCCGCTGCGAGCAGTGCAGGATATCCACGCCGGCTTCGACCAGCGGCGCCAGCCACTCGCTCATCTGCTCCGGCGTAGTGGCCAGGCGCGCGGCGTAGTCCTGCTGCTTCCACTGGCTGACGCGCAGGATCAACGGGAAGTCTTCACCCACCGCAGCGCGTACCGCGCGGACTGCCTCGGCGGCGAAGCGCGAGCGCTCGGCGATCGTGGCACCGCCAAAGGCATCGGTGCGGGTGTTGGTGCCGGGCCAGAAGAACTGGTCGATCAGGTAACCGTGGGCGCCGTGCAGCTCCACGGTATCGAAGCCCAGGCGCTTGGCATCGGCAGCGGCCTTGGCGAAGGCGGCTACGGTATCGGCGATGTCTTCCAGACTCATCGCCGCGCCGCGCGGATCATCCGGCCCCACCAGCCCGCTGGGGCTCTCGACCGGCGCTTCAGGCTCCCAGCCGCCCTGGCCACGGGTCGAGCCGGTGTGCCAGATCTGCGGCCCGATAAGCCCGCCAGCGGCATGCACGGCCTTTGCTACTTCACCCCAGCCGGCCAGCGCCGCGTCGCCGTGGAAGAAAGGGATGCCCGGCATGTTGCGCGAAGCCGGGCGGTCGATCACCGTGCCCTCGGTGAGAATCAGGCCGACACCGCCTTCGGCGCGGCGGCGGTAATACTCGGCGTGTGCCTCGGCTGGAATACCTTTTGGCGCCATGGCGCGGGTCATCGGCGCCATGACGATACGGTTGGGGAGTGTCAGGCTTTTCAGCTTGAAAGGGCTGAACAGAACGTCGTCGGACATGAACACCTCATCTCGGGTTGAATGACCGCTGCGGTCAGCGGCTTGCTGCTTGCACATAAAGGTATGGCTGGACTGGGGCGCAACGGCGGCCGCAATCGACAGCGAAGCGCCGTCATATGCCCATGACCCTCATCGCCTTGCAAGCGTCGGCGCGCCGCTGATACGTACGCCATTCATGGCGCGAATACCGGGGACGTATTGCCGTCGAGGGTTAAGATTATGTTCATAATCTTTTATGTCAATATTTTGATTATGATTGACATCTATGTATGCTGAGGTCATTGAGTCGAGCATCAATGCAGAGGCGGCGATATGCGCGTAAGCAAAGCCCAGGCCCAGGCGAACCGGGCGCTGATCGTGGAGACGGCATCGCAGCTGTTTCGGGAGCGCGGTTATGACGGCGTCGGCGTTGCGGATCTCATGGCCGCCGCCGGCTTCACCCATGGCGGCTTCTACAAGCACTTTGGCTCCAAGGCAGACCTGATGGTGGAGTCCGCGGCCTGCGGCATCGCGCAAACCCTGGAGCGCAGCCAGGAATTGGACGCGCAGCAGTTCTTCGAGGGCTATCTGACCCGCAGGCACCGCGATACCCGCGACCACGGCTGTACGCTTTCCGCCCTTGGCGGGGATGCGGCGCGCCAGCCCGAAGCGCTGAAGGCGATCTTCGCCGACGCCATCGAGGCCCTGCTCACCAGCTTGGCGCGCAATGGCGAGCAGGAAGCAGACGAGCAGCAGCGGGCCAGGCTCATTGGCCAGCTCGCCCAGGCCGTAGGCGCCATCGTGCTGTCACGTGCCTGCCCCGATGACTCGCCCCTGGCCGATGAAATTCTCGGCGCCTGCCGCGCGCCGCAGCCCGACGGTACACAATGACACTCCGTTCACCGATGCGCATTCGTCACGTACTGGGAGATCGCCATGACCCTTCATTATCTCGATGACCTCGCCCCCGGGCAGCATTTCACGGGTGCCACCCGGGCGCGCGTTGACGAAGACGCCATCAAGGCCTTTGCCCGTGAGTTCGACCCGCAACCCTTTCATCTCGATAACCAAGCGGCGCGCCAGTCGCTGTTCGGTTCGCTGGCGGCCAGTGGCTGGCATACCGCGGCACTGACCATGCGCTTGCTGGTGGACTGCGAGCCGAAGTTGGCCGGTGGCATCATCGGTGCCGGTTTCGACGAACTGCGCTGGCCACTGCCGGTGCGGCCCGGCGACGAGCTGCGGGTCGAACTGGAGGTGCTGGAGGTACGGCCGTCCAGGAGCAAACCTGGCCAGGGCCTGGTCAAGCTGCGCACCACCACCCTGAATCAGCACGATCAGGCCGTACAGATTTCCGTGGGCAATCTGGTGGTGCCGCGGCGTAGCTGAACGACACGCTCGACCAGATGCACTGCCGGTAGTGCGGGTGGGTAGTTGCCGAAACACGCTGACCGAGCCAAATTCCTCTTTGAACAGCATGATGGCGTATAGCTATTTGGTGTCTTGACGCAGGCCGCTCTGTACTGCCGGGAGAGGGCATGGATTCGCTGAGCAAATCGCAACTCAAGGAGCTGGTGCGACGGGTGATCGTCGCCCAGGGCAATGCCTTCATCAAAGAGCTGCTGCGCAGCACCACGGCCAGAATCGGCGCGACCAAGGAAGATTTCACTGCCAGCCTTGACGCGGCCATCGATGCCGACGAGCTGACCCAGGAAAAGCTCGAAGCCTGGCTGGCGGAAGTCGAGGGTTGGGGTGACCAGCACCTTTACCTGATCGCGCCGCCCGAGGTTGATGGGGTGCAGCTGGCTGCCGGTATCGCCTCGAGCCCCCATGCCGAAGTGCTCGGCGCCAGCGCCAGCCTGGATTTCCCGCAAGCCCTGACGCTCACCCATATCGCGCTGTCCGATACCGGCCTGTCGCTGCTCTGGCATCAGGGCAAGGCCGGTTGGAATCGTTTCAAAGCCAAGGATTTCACCCTGGAGGAAGGGCTGGATCACTACCGCTTCGACGCCTATCGGCAGCGCCTGGATCGCAGTGTGGTGCGCTTCGAATGGCGCTTTGCCGATCCTTACTGTCTGGTACTGATTCACCGCAACCCCGAGATCGATCACAAAGCGGTTTTTCAGGACATCCGCCGCACGCTGGCCGCCATCGGTTGCCCGGACGCCGCGGCGAAACCCATTCCCCTCGACCAGGCCGTCAAGGTGGCGGCGAGCAAAGGCAAGGGCGTGCATTCGACCCGCTTCGAACTCGATGGCGGTTATGTGGAGATGGCCTCGACCCTGGCCGACGGCGGCATCGACGCCGTCGAGCCGGTGCGTGTGGTGTTGCAGGCAGTGGACACCGGCCAGTTCGACCGTGCCCAGGGCATGCTGCATTTCGCCGCCGAAGAACACGGTACCAGCCGGCGCATCGCCGTGCAGGTCTACGGCCGTGAAGCACGGCTGCGCATCTGGGCGCAGTGCAAACGTGAAGACGTGCTGCGCATCGTCGAGCTGCTCTGGGCATACAACGGCGCGCCATGACTACTGCACGGTCAGACCGCTGGCAGGCGGAAATCGACCGGCGCCTGAGCCAGGGCGTCGAGCTGGAATTTACCCTGGCGCAGTTCGCCCAGGCGGTCGAGGTGGCGCCTGGCGATACCGAGCTGCAGGCGTTTCTCGATGGCCTGGCCAGCGCCCAGGCCGCCGTGCGCCGCGATGCCTACCGTTGCCCCATGGCGGGGTGCGCGCGTTTGTTGCCGGCAGGCGTGGCCAATACGTTCTGCCCGTTCTGCCAAGCCGACTTTCAGCAACAGGGCGTCGAGCCCGAGGTCGAGCCCAGCTACCGATTGGTGGGCGAGAGCAGCCGCGACATTCGCTGGGTGATCGTCATCCACGGCATGAACAGCCGGGCCAAATGGCAGGAAGCGTTCAGTTGGGAAATCGCCAACCGGCTCAGCTATTCGGCGCCGGTACTGATCTACAAGTACGGCTGGGCGACCATCGACGTATTCGCCCGCTGGCTGCACGTGCGTCTCGCCAGGCGCCTGGGCGAGCGCATGCGCATCGCCATCGCGGAGGCGCGAAAGAGCCGCCTGCCCGACAGGCCGGACATCATCGCCCACAGCTTTGGCACGCTGCTGCTGGCGCGGGTGCTGGAGAACCCCGAGTTCGCCGATCTGCAGTTCGGTCGCATCATCACCGCGGCGAGCATCGTGCGCCCGGACTACGACTGGGATCGGCTCATCCAGCAGGGGCGGGTGGAGGCGGTACTCAACCATGTCGGCGCTCAGGATCGCGCCGTGCCGTTCGCCGAGTACGCCATTCCCGGTGCCGGGCCCGGTGGAGCGGTGGGCTATCTGGCCAAGTCGACGCTCAACGTGCGCGCCGACGGGTACGGTCACTCGGGGTTCTTCGTCCCGGAGAACCTCGGCGTGGCGATCTCTCGAGGTGGACTCTGGCAGGGCTTTTTGACACGCCCGTTGGCGCACTTTCGCCCGGCTGGTGCCTTCGTTGCCGAGCCGCACTGGCGACCGGCACCGTTGCCGGCTCGGGTATGCACGCGAGCGCTGGCCTGTGGGTTGTTCTGGGTGCTGGCGCCGTTCTCGTGGCTACGGCGCAAGATCGATCCTTAGAGCCCGTTCACAATCTTTAAGCCCAGGTTCGGCGACTTTGGCGGCTAATTGGCGGAAGCGGCCATCCACCTATTCTGCGGGAGCGGGCCATGCCCGCGAAAAAATCGCCAGCATGGACCAGGCGTCCTCTCCCGCTCCCGCAGTTAGTTACTCAGGCGGCGACGCATGGCCTGTGCTGCCCGATCCGTCCACCATTGCTGGTCGCATCGGCAGACAACCAGCGTGCCACCTGATCGCTCAAATCCGCGGTGCGCTCTTGATCGTCGACAGGGCGCGCTCGATGGCTTCGTGGGGTGTCGAGGGCATGGGTTGCTCGACGTAGTTGTACTTGCTGTTGTCGAGAACCAGTATCTGGGCTTTCTTTGCCAGCTTGTCGACGTCGTAGCCCAGGTCGATGCAGGCGCCCAGCATGGCCATTATGGCCTGTTCGAGCACTCGTTCACTCTGTGTAGCCATTTGCGCACCTCGGTCATGGCCTGTCGCTGGCCGGCTCGGGCACGGATGATCCATGCCCTACTGGTGAAATATGACTACGGGCGAGGCGCAAGGATTCAGGAGAAGTTGGCCGCTGCGGGCTACCTGCCGATGAGTGACCGGTCGGGTTGCACCTTGGGCTCGGAAACGGCGGTTCTGACGAGAAAATCAAGAGCGCTCGCACAGTGCCATAAATGCCAGGGTGCTAAGATGGCTGCCGCCTTTCGCAGCATGCGCACCATGCGCCAGGCCAGGAAGGCCGAACATTCCCATCATGGACATGCATTGAGCAGACGATGAACAAATTAGCAGCAGTAGCAGTAGGGCTGGTGGCGGTCGGTGCACTCAGCACGGCCGGCGCCTGGTACACCGGCACCCAGTTACCCGGCGTTCTCAACGACCTCATCGAGGAATCCAATCGCCAGGGGGCTGAAGCGCTGCTGGGCAGCGGAGCCAGCTTCAAGCTGGAGCTGGTGTCGCTGGAGACTCGTCTGTTCACCAGCACCGCGCGCTACAAGTTCAGCTTCGATGCGCCGTCCGAAGAGGGCGAGGCGCGGCACATGGAAGTACTGCTGCTGGACAACATCGAGCACGGCCCGCTGCCGCTGTCGCGCCTGATGCGCCTGAACCTGTGGCCGGTCATGGTCGCCAGCAACTACCAGCTGGAACCCAACGAGCTGACCCAGAAGTGGTTCGATGCCGCCAAGGGTGCTGCGCCGCTCACCGGCCAGGCCAGCCTGGATTATAACGGCGCCAGTCGCGGTTCGCTGGTGCTGACGCCGCTGGATTTCGCGCCGTCGCCAACTTCCACGGTCAACTTTTCCGGCATGACCCTGGACTTCGAAGCCAGCAAGCACGCCAAGGAAGTGCAGGTCAGCGGCGCCATGGACAGCCTGTCGATCACCAGCACCGAGAACACGCCGGTGCAGGCCGACCTGCATGGGCTGACCCTGACCAGCGACCAGCGCCTGGGCAGCGCCGATTTCTACGTCGGCGACAGCAGCATCAAGCTGGCCACCGCGCAGATCAAGGTCGGTGACAAGCCTGCCGTGCTGATCAAGGACATCGCCCAGGTCGGCAGCCTGCAAGAAAGCGGCAGCATGCTCAACGGGCAGATCGGCTATGACCTTGGCATGGTCAGCTACGACGGCCAGGACATCGGCGGCCTGCGCACCCTGTGGGCCATCAAGAACTTCGACAGCGCGGCGCTGCAGTCGCTGTTCAAGCTCTACCAAGACAAACTGACGCCCATCCAGAAAGCCCAGGCCCTGGGTGAAAAGGCTTCCCAGCTCGACTTTTCGGTCGACGAAGAGGCGCGCATGAAGGCCGACCTTGAGAAGCTGCTGGCCGGCAAACCACAGCTGGCAATGGATAACCTCACCCTCACCACGCCCCATGGCCAGGCCTCGCTGCGGGTGGTGGTGGACATGGACAAGCCCGAATCCTTCGAGCTGCCGCCAGACGAGCTGGGCCGGCAACTGATTGGCCAGCTGGATGCCAAGCTGTCGGTCGCCAAGGCGGTGATCGGCGATGGCGTGCGCATCCAGGCCATGGTCGAAGGCGTCACCGATGCCCAGGCCGTCGAGCAGCAGGCGGCGATGATGACCGAGATGGGCAGCGGCATGGCGCTCGGCACCGGCCTGGTGACCCTGGAAGGCGAGACCCTGCAGTCGACCCTGCATTACGCCGACAACAAGGTGACCTTCAACGGCCAGGACATGAGCGTCGACGAGTTCGTCATGCTGGTGATGTCCAAGACCGGCGGCATGGGCGGTGCTGATGCGTCGGTCTACGGCGGCGCGCCGGAAGACATGGGCGGCTACGACGACGGCGCTGACACCCAGGCGCCCGCTCAGGCTGAGTGATTCCCTCGCGTGAATGCAAAAAAGCCAGTCGGAAGACTGGCTTTTTTGTGGATGAGGTGCGGGCTCAGAAGCTGTATTTGGCGGTCAGCATCAGGTTGCGCGGCATGCCGTAGGTGTCGCCGCCGTAATCCACCGAACTGGCAATCGACGAGTAGTACTTCTTGTCGAAGATGTTGTTGGCATTGAGCTGCAGGTCGAGGTTCTCGTTTACCGCATAGCCTGCCATCAGGTTGGTGAGGGCGTAGGCGCCCTGCTTGAGGCGGTAGCTGCTGCCATCGTCCAATGGGATGTCGTTGTAGAGACGGCTCTGCCAGGACAGATTGCCACCCACGCGCAGCTTCTCCAGCGGGCCTTGGAAGCGGTATACGGTTGAAAGCTTGAACAGGTGTTCGGGGAGATCGGTATCGAAGCGCTGGTTTTCGTTTTGCGGGTTGGCGGCATCCTTCAAGATGTGCACTCGAGCGTAGGTATAGCCTGCTCCGAGCTGCCAATTCTCGGTAAGTGCGCCTTGTAGCTCCAGATCGATGCCCTCGCTGCGTACCTCGCCGGAGGCCAGGTAGCAGGCGCTCTGCGGACAGCCCAGCCTGGATGTTTCTACTGCACGGTTCTCCTGGTCGATGCGGAAAAGAGCTGCGCTGGCGTTCAGGGCACCGTCGAAGTATTCACCCTTGATGCCCACCTCGTAGTTCTTTCCCTCGATGGGCCTGACTGGAGAGCCGGTGATGTCTTTTTCGGTTTGTGGTTTGAAAATGTCGCTGTAACTCACGTAGACCGAGTGGTGATCGTCCAGGTCGTAGATCAGCCCGGCTAGTCGGGTGACGTTACGGGTTACCTTGTAGTCGGCCGCTGAGCTTTCCTTGTCGTCGTAGTCGTACCAGTCCAGGCGCCCGCCGAGGATCAGTTTCAGCGGGTCGGCCAGGCTCAGGCGGGTGGTCAGGTACACGCCGTCCTCGGTAGTGACCGTGCGCTTGCTGCCGGTGCGCGTGAAGTCCGGTTTGCCGGCATCGAGCGGCCAGTACAGATCGTAAGGGCTGTAGCTGTGGGTGTTCATGTCTGTGATGCGCTTGCTGGCGCCCACCACCAGTTCATGGGAGCGCCCAAAAGCCTCGAACGGGCCACTGACAAAACTATCCAGGCCGAGCTTGTGCTCGTCATATTTGGCTTGCCAGACGGTTCGCTCAAGGCTGTTGTCAGCTGCCCAGCGCGACAGGTAGGAGCCTGAGAAAATAGCATTCAGGTCGGAATAATTGGCATTGACCTGCAGCTTCCAGTCATTTGCCAATTGTTGACGCAGTTCGGCGAACAGCGTGTTGGTTTCCTGCTCCTTGTTCTCCCAGTCGGTACCCGGATTATAGGAGCGCGGCAGATCCTGATGGCGGCCGTCCAGGCCGATCATCGATGCCCCCCAGAAATAGTTGGTCTTGTCCTTCTGGTGCGAGAAGCCGACGGCCAGGGTGGTGTCGTCGTTCAGGTCCGCCTCGGTAATGGCGTAGAACAGGCCGTGATCTTCCTCGGCGCCGTCGACGAAGCTGTTGGCGTCGCGGTACGAGGTCACTACCCGGCCGCGCAGGGTACCGCTTTCGTTGAGCGGGCTGGAGGCGTCGACTTCGCCGCGGTAATCGTCCCAGCTACCGGCTGCGCCTGTGAGGGTGACGCGCTGATCGGCCAGCGGCCGCTTGCGCACCATATTGACTGCCGCCGAGGGGTTGCCTGCGCCAGTGACCAGGCCGGTGGCGCCGCGCACGATCTCCACCCGGTCGAACATCGCCAGGTTCGGTTGCACGCCCACACCTACACCGTTGTAGCCGCTGGGGATGCCGTCATACATCAGGTTGTCGATGTCGAAACCGCGGGCGTAATAGGTCTGCCGGCCTGGGCCGTCCCCATAGCTTAGAAATACACCTGGCGCGGCGTCGATGGCGTCATTGATGCTGGTCATACCCATATCATCCATACGCTGCCGTGTGATCACGGTGACCGCCTGGGGCGTTTCGCGCATGGTCATGGGCAGCTTGGTGGCGGTGGACATGGCACCTGTGGTGTAGGAGCGCGAGCCTTCGGTGGTGCTGCCCAACTGAGTGTTGGTGATTTCGGTGGCGCCCAGTTCCATCACGCCAACGTTGCCCTCCGGTGCCTCGCTGCTTTGCTGAGCCAGGGCCGGCGCCATGGTGGCCATGCAGATGGCGAGAGCCAGGTGGTTGCGGGGCGCAGTGAAGCAGCGAGGTGGGGCGAGACGCGACATGACGGGTTCTCTGTCAGATAAGTAGGAGGCGTTATGATTGTGATAATCGTTACCATTATAGTCTCAAGATATTTCCGGATGACAAAGCGCCTTTCGCGAATTCGTCGATTCTTCAAGGGTTTATCGATTAAAAGTGGCTAGGGTCTGTTCCCGTTTCAGCGCGAGCCGCGTTGCAGCGAGAAATGGCCTCCGGTTAGGCGCAGGACGCAGGGAATGGTCGCTCCTTTGCCAAGTCCTGCAACGACAGCGGAGGTCATTTCCCGCGCAACCTAGGCGGCCCCACCCGGAGGGCCGGGCCAGTTTTTGCGCGACGCAGCGTTACTCGATGGCTCATTTGGCCTACCAAACTTCGCATCTCGTGCCTTGCTTCGCGCAAAAGCTGGCTCCGGCGCGGCCGTGCGTGAAACGGGAACAGACCCTTAGCGTCAGCTTTCCGCCGCCGTTCAATGAGGGTATTTACGATGATTGGCAAGCCAGCCTGGGACGACTCGAAACCTGTGCTGAGGCCTGCGCGGGTTACCGATTTACCGGCCATCTACCGCGGCGAACTGGGCTATATCCGTCAATGGGAACCGCAGCATGAGCAAGCCTGGCAAATGGCTGCCGAGCGGCATCTCGCGCAGTGGGTCGAGAACTTCGAGCGGCTGACCATCGTCTGTGTCGATGACCAGCTCGTCGGCTATTCGCTATGGGCCGATGAGCTGGGGCACGCGGAGCTGTACACCCTGCATGTCAGCGAGGCATACCGGCGAAGAGGAATCGGCCAGATGCTGGTCGGGGCCTATATCGACAGCGCCCGGCAGGTGGGCTTCGAGACGCTGAGCCTGCACGTGCGTGCCGATAACCCGGCCCGGCGGCTCTACGAGCGTGCCGGGTTCGCCCATCTCGGGGCCAACGCCCTCGGCTACCTGCACTACGAGCTGCAGGTGGCGGATTAGCGGCCTGCGGGGGCCGGCGCCGTTGGCTTGAGCGGTCGGGTGCTGGGCAGTAGCGCGGTGGCCAGGCCCAGCAGCGGCAGGAAGGACACCAGGTGGTAAACCCAGATGATGCCTTGCACGTCGGCCAGCTCGCCCAGGCCGGCTGCGCCGATGCCGCCGATACCGAACATCAGGCCGAACATCAGCCCGGACACCATGCCGACGCGACCCGGCACCGCTTCCTGGGCGTAAACCACCAGGGCCGCGAACGCCGATGACATCACCAGGCCGATCATGATCGCCAGCACTGCCGTCGCCGTGGCGCCGACATAGGGCAGGGCCAGGGCGAAGGGCGCCACGCCCATGAAGGAAATCCAGATCACCGCCTTGCGGCCGATGCGGTCGCCCACCGGGCCACCCACGAAGGTGCCGAGCGCCACCGCAGCGAGAAAGATGAACAGGTAGATCTGGCTCTGCTGAACGCTCATGGCGAAGCGCTCGATCAGGTAGAAGGTAAAGAAGTTGGTGAACGCCGCGATGTACACGAACTTGGCGAACATCAGCACGCAGATCACCGCGATGGCCTGGATCACCTGGCCGCGGTTCAGGCCGACCGTCTGTTTGCTGGCCAGGCTTTTCAGCTTCGCCTGGCCGTGATGGACGCTCCAGATGGTGAGGCGGCAGAGCACGAAGATCGCCAGGGCGGCGGCTAGCATGAACCAGGCGATGGCATGCTGACCGTAGGGGATGACGATGGCCGCCGCCAACAGCGGCCCCAGGGCCGAGCCCGAGTTGCCGCCGACCTGAAAGGTCGATTGCGCCGTACCGAAGCGCCCGCCGGAGGCCATCCGCGCGATACGCGACGCCTCGGGGTGAAAGGTCGCCGAGCCCACGCCCACCACCGCCGCCGATAGCAGCAGCATCTCGTAGCTGTTGGCGAAGGCGAGCAGGGCAATACCGATGAAGGTCATCACCATGCCGGAGGGCAGCAGGTAGGGTTTTGGGTGCTTGTCGGTGTACATGCCGATCCAGGGCTGCAGCAGCGAGGCGGTGATCTGGTACACCAGGCCGATCCAGCCGATCTGCGCGAAGCTCAGCGAGAACTGGGTCTTGAGCATTGGGTAAACGGCTGGCATCACCGCCTGGATCATGTCGTTGAGCAGGTGCGAGAACGCGGCGGCGCCGACGACTGGCAGCAGAAAACCATGGGCCTGGACAGGCGGGGCGACGTCGTTGGTAGCGAGTTCGGGTGAATCGAGATCGGTAGTGGTTTTCATACGCAAGGCTTCGAGTGGCTGCAGGGCCGGCTGGCATCCGGATGCCTGCCTGGCCAAGTGGCGGGACAGGGCGCCAAGCTTACGGCTGCAGGCCGCGCCTGTCTCGCCTGATTCGGCAACGGGTTAAACTTCTGCGCCGCCTCACGGGTCGATTTCGGGACAGACAGCGACCAAGCGACGAGGGCCCATGTACGACCACCACTGCACCGCGCTGGCAAATTCGGGCCGCAACGGATCTACCCCATGAGTCGCCACGACGCGGCAGCCCTGACCACCCCAGACGGCCGCTATCTGGTCATCAGGGGCCGGCTATGGCGCCTGTCCAACCCCGCCTTGAGCGAGTCGCGGCGCCAGGTCCTGGTCAACGAGCTCATGGACGCTCGGCGCCTGGTCAAGGCCGCCAAGGCAGCAGACGACGCCGCAGCGCTCGCCCGCGCCCGCGCCCAGGTGCAGGCGGCCAAGGTCGGCCTGGGTGAGCGTGGCCCGGTGTGGTGGTGCGATGGCACGCCGGATTACAACCGCTATCTGGTCGCCAATACGCCTTACGCCGACTGGTTCGAAACGCTTGAGCGCAAAGGCATGGCGGATCGAAGGTGATCGAGGCCGGCGACCCGCGCGCGGGGGGCTGGGCGCCGCGCTCATCTGTGCGTACGCTGTGCGCGGCCGGCCACCTGACGAAACTCGGAGCCGCGACGGCGTTCAGGGCAGCAGAGGCGATGGGATGGCGCGGCAGCGAGCGGGGAGACCAGACGTGCATGATTCAGGTCGGCGACAGTTCGACCTGCCTGCGGCAACCGGCAACCCGCGTGGTCTGCTGATCGCCGCAGTGATTTTCGTGTGCGGCGTGCTGTTGCTGTCGACCGCCCTGCATGTGCGCTGGGACAAGGCTCAGGCCACGGCTAAAAGCACCGAAGCCATGCAGACCCTGGCGGCCGCGTTGAACAGTCAGGCCGAGTCGACCATCCGGGTCGCCGATACCGTGCTGGCCGCGCTGATTTCCATGCACCGCTCCGGTGGGCACGGCGAGGCCAACATTCGTGAACTGAACCAGGTGGCCAGAACCCAGATACGCGAGTTGGGTGAGCTGGACGGCCTGTATATGTCCGATGCCAACGGCCAGTATTTCCTGGCCACCAATGCCGAACCCCAAACGCTGAACAACGCCGATCGCGTGTATTTCCAGCATCACCGACAGAGTGCGAACAGCGAGCTGTACATCGGCCAGCCGGTGCGCGGCAAGACTACCGGGCAGTGGGTCATCACCTTGTCCAAGGGCATCTATGAGGACGACGGCACGTTCCGTGGCGTCGCCCTGGCCACGCTCAGCGTCGAGCGCTTTCGCAGCCTGTATCGCTCGCTGCCACTCGGCGAGCAGGGCATCGTGGTGCTTGCCAAGCGCGACGGCACCATCCTCGCCCGCTCGGAAAGCGACGCGCAGACCTACCTGACCAACATTTCCCAGAGCCCGATGCTCCAGGCCATCAATCAGGGCATCGACAAGGGTTCGGTGACGCTGACCGCCATCGTCGACGGTGTGCGGCGCATCTATGGCTTCGACGCCAGCCCCAAGTACCCGGTGCTGGTGGCGGTGGCGATGCCCGAGCGGGAGGCGCTGGCCGCCTGGAAACAGCGTGCCTGGGCGATGTGGGGCTTTGCCCTGGCCGCCGTGCTGGGCGTCGGCATCATGGGCCTGCTGGTGCTGCGCGCCCTGGGCCGGCAGTCGGCCATGGCGGTGGAACTGCACGCCGCGCACCAATCCCTGGCCACCGCCAACACCACCCTGCAAACCCTGGCTACCGAAGACGGCCTCACCGGCCTGGCCAATCGCCGTCACCTCGACGGTTACCTGGCCAGCTTATTCCAGCGCGCCGGCAGCGAGGGCACGCCGCTGGCCTTCGCGCTGGTCGATGTGGATTTCTTCAAGGGCTACAACGATGCCTACGGCCACCAGCGCGGTGACCAGGCGCTCATCGAGGTCAGCAAGGCGATGCGCGCTAGGGTGCGCCGCGAGGGCGATCTGGTGGCCCGCTATGGCGGCGAGGAAATGGCCATCGTGCTGCCGGACGTATCCGCCGAACAGGCCCTGGCCATGGCCGAGCAGGTGCGCGAAGCGGTGCAGCGCCTGGGGATCGAGCATCGCCAATCCGCCTACGACCAGATCACCGTGAGTATTGGCGTGGTCGCCGGCGTACCCGGTGAGGCATTCAGCGACCCCGAGGCCATGGTGGCGGCTGCCGACCAGGCGCTCTACGTCGCCAAGGGCGGCGGTCGCAACCGCGTGGTGCTGGCCTCGCGCTAGCCCAGCAGCACGCCAGCGAAACCAGCAGCGGCGATGGCCATAGCGGCATGGGCACCAGGCTATCGGCCACCGCCCTGGCCATGCGCTGCATGCGCGTGAGCCTCGAAGAGATAATGACGCCTACAATCACATGCTGCCGCTGGCCGCAGCGTCTGGCTGCCGGCCTGCGCAGGCTGATCGGCAAGCACGGCCTGAACTGGTCGGGCGACCAGGCTGGGTGCGCGCTGTGAATTCCAGTTCTGCGCCACCTCGCCGAAAACCGGTGCCGACGCCGAGGCGGCCCTCCATGACAGTTTGCAGATGGCCTTGCACCTGTAGCGGATCAACCGTGGCATCCTCATCACGCCGTTTCACAACATGACCTTGCGCTGCCCGGATACCAACGCTGCCGACATCGACAAATTGCTCGCCACCCTCGATGACGGGCTGCGCGAGCTGCTGACGATCCCCGGTGCCCGTACCTGACGCCGCAGAACGGCGCGCGGCCGATGATCGCGGCGGCATTTCCGTCATCCTTTCGAGTACTGATCATGCAATTCGCCGACATTCAGGAAGCCCGCGATTTTCTCGCTGCCAACCCCGAGGTGCGCAGCATCGAGCTGATGCTGATCGACGCCAATGGCCTGCCGCGCGGCAAGCTGCTGCACCGTGACGAGCTGCTGGCGATCTACCAGAACGGTCGGCCGCTACCCAGCTCGATCCTGTCCCTGACCCTACAGGGTGAGGACGTCGAAGCCACCGGCCTGGTCTGGGAAGTCGCCGACGCCGACTGCTGGACTTATCCGCTGCCCGGCAGCCTGACCCTACAACCCTGGCGTAGCACGCCCACCGGCCAGCTGCAGGTGAGCATGCACCCAACCCAGGGTTTGCCGGCTGCCGCGGCCGATCCGCGCCACGCCCTGATGCGCGTGATCGAGCGCCTCAAGGCCGACGGCTTTCATCCGGTGATGGCCGTGGAACTGGAGTTCTACCTGCTCGACAAGCAGCGCGACGCCAACGGTCGCCCGCAACCGGCCGTGCAGATGAACGGCGTGCGCCCCGAGGCGCCCCAGGTGTACGGCGTCTACGAGCTGGAGCAGATGCAGCCGTTTCTCGATGACCTCTACGCGGCCTGTGAAGTGCAGGGCCTGCCGGTGCGCACGGCGATTTCCGAGTACGCGCCGGGCCAGCTGGAGCTGACCCTGGAGCATCGCTTCGACGCGCTGCAGGCCGTCGACGAAGGCGTGCGCTACAAGCGCCTGGTACGCGGCGTGGCCAACAAGCACGGGCTACAGGCCTGTTTCATGGCCAAGCCGTTCGGCGACCGTGCCGGCTGCGGCATGCACCTGCATGTCAGCCTGGCCGACCAGCAGGGCAACAACCTGTACGCCAGCGAAGACCCACAGGGCACGCCGCTGCTGCGCCACTCCATCGGCGGCATGATGGCCACGCTACTCGACGCCCTGGCGATCTTCTGTCCCAACGCCAACTCGTTCCGCCGCTTCCAGACCAACAGCTACGCGCCATTGGCCAGGAGCTGGGGCGTGAACAACCGCACCGTGTCGTTCCGCGTGCCGGGTGGCCCGGCCGTCAGCCGCCACATCGAGCATCGCATCTGCGGCGCCGATGCCAACCCCTATCTCGCGGCCGCGGCAATTCTCGCCGGCATCCACCATGGCATCCGCGAGCAGATCGACCCGGGCGCCGCCATCGTCGGCAACGGCTACGAGCAGGCTACCGAGTTCCTGCCCACCGACTGGCTCACCGCGCTGCGCGCTCTGGAGCAATCGAGCTGGGCGCGCCAAACGCTGGGCGACGAGTTCCTCAAGGTGTTCCTGGCGATCAAGCAGACCGAATACCGCCAATTCATGGCCGAGGTCGGCGAGCAGGACTGGCGCTGGTATCTGCACCACGCGTGATGCCAGCGGCCGGGTTCACGGCGGTAGTCGTCATGGCGGGGTGCGACGCATTGGCGCAGGTGAATCCACACGGGCTTATCGAGTAGCCTTGCGCTTCTGTTTTCGCTGCGGTCGGTAGGAGTCGAGCATTGAGTCACAAGAGTAAAGCGCTTCTCTGGGGCGGATTGGGCCTGAGTCTGTTGGTGCTGGTCGTCGTGTTCCGGCTGTTCTTCGTCTGGGCGACCACGTTGCCGCTGGACGCCCCGGTGCGCCTCGACCAGGGCGAAACCGTCGAGCTGCCGGTAGAGACCCGTACCCTGGAATTCGACACCCTGGCCGTGGTGTTCTCCACCGCCGAGCTGCCGCTGTTCACGGTGCGCAAGCTGTCCGGCGGGCCGATCTGGGAGAACGAGCAGTGGGTCGAGTACCCGCCCGCACCGCTGACCCTGGCCTGGAAGCTGCTCACCCCAGGCGGCGAGTTGCTGTCCGAAGGGCAGGGTTCGCTGGGCGCCGAGTTGACCAGCTACGGCAGCGACCAGATCACCCGCGCCGTGGCACGCATTGCCATGCAGCCCGGTGACTACCGCTTGCAGGTGCAGGTGCTGAACCCGGATGCACGTTTTGGCGAAGTGGATACCCGCCTGGTCTTCGTGGCGGCCGGCAAGGGCCAGACCTGGCAGAGCGGCGTGGCCTGGTGGGGCTCGATCATCGCCGGCGTGCTGCTGATTCCATTCGTGATCATCTGCGGCCTGCTGGCGCTGCACAACTTCATTCGCTGGCGCTACGGTGAGCCGTCGGCGGACTGAGTTGCGGGCGGGCGGCCCTGGTGCCGCCCGGCTCAGAACCTGTTCACGATCCTTATGTGCCGGAAACGGTAGGTACAAGGCAATAGCAGCCGTGCGCCGATCCACTGTGGGAACGGGTGGGGACGCCCAGCCCATGCCCGCGAAAAATCGCGGGCATGGGCCGCTCCCACAGGTACTGGGCCGATGGCCCTTGCGTCACTTCATTGCCAAAATCGCCGAGCCTGGGCTGAAGGATCATCAACAG
This sequence comes from Pseudomonas sp. PA15(2017), assembly GCF_001945395.1. Classification (GTDB taxonomy): domain Bacteria; phylum Pseudomonadota; class Gammaproteobacteria; order Pseudomonadales; family Pseudomonadaceae; genus Aquipseudomonas. The sequence continues at coordinate 119,378 of NZ_MSXV01000056.1, forward strand.
GCCTTCAGAACCTGTTGCGCAGGTCGGTGGCCAGCAGCGCCTGCTCGAAGCGCTCCAGAAACACCGCCTCGGCATGGGTGCGTTTCTGGTCGCGGTTCCATAGCAGGTAGACGTTCACGTCGATCACCCCCTCCGCCGGTGGCAGGCGCCACACCTCGCCGGCCTGCACGTCCTTGGCGACGATATGTTCGGGCAGGCAGCCGATGCCGTAGCCGGCGGCGACCAGGCGACGAATCTCGTCGAGGCTCGACGAAGAGGCGACGATGCGCCCGGTGAAGCCCTGCTGGTCGCGAAAGATGGTCAGCGGCGACAGGTTGCCGCCAATCTGGTCGCTGGTGAAACTCACGAAATTCTCGCTTTTCAGGTCCGCCAGCTTCAGGTCGTTGCGGCCGAACAGGGCGTGACGCTTGCCGCAGAAGAACGCGTAACGCTGCTTGAGCATCACCCGTTGCTCCAGCCGCGGCTGTGGTGTGCGGCACAGGCTCAGCCCGAACGAGGCGGTTTTCTGCAGCAGGGCGCTGACCACGTCGGAGCTGCGCAGCACGTCGAACTCGAACTCCACCCGTGGGTAGTCGACATGAAAGTTGGCCAGGAAGTCGTCGTAGAAGCGCGACTCGATGCGGCTGATCATCAGGATGCGGATCTTGCCGGCGACGGTTTCTTCCGGCGCGTCGAGTGCCGGGCCCAGGCGCGACACCGTGCCGTACAGCTCGGCGGCGATCTGCATGACTTCCTCGCCTGCCTTGGACAGCGTGATGCGCGGCCCGCTGCGGATCACCAGAGCGCTTTCCAGTTGCTCCTCGAGGCGCTTGAGCGCCTGGCTCACCGCCGGCTGGCTCAGGTGCAGGCGCGCAGCGGCGCGGCTGATGCTGCCTTCCTGGCCGATCACCAGAAAGGTGCGCAGCAGGTTCCAGTCCAGCCGGTCGTTGAGAAAACGGCGTGCTTCGGCGTGGCGGTAGCCGGCATTCATAGGTGTTTTAGTATCCGTTTTACTTATACTTGAGTATTGAAATTAGAAGCTTTGCTTAGCATAGGGTCGGGGGCATGATCTGACAATGCACCGCCAGAGTGCGACCGATCCCCACCGGGGATGTGCTTTCTCTCCTGCCTATAAAAACGAATCCGGGAGCCTGCGATGACCACCCCAACCTCCACGCCGCGTCGTGCCGCGGCGGCCGCCTTCATCGGCACCACCATCGAATTCTACGATTTCTACATCTACGCCTTCGCCGCCGCACTGGTGCTCGGGCAGCTGTTCTTTCCCAGCGATAACGCGATGCTGAGTACCATGGCGGCGTTCGCCACCTTCGCCGTCGGCTTCATCGCCCGGCCATTTGCCGGCGTGGTGTTCGGCCACCTGGGTGATCGCCTGGGGCGCAAGAAGATGCTGTTGTTCACCATGGTGCTGATGGGCGTGGCAACCACCTGCATCGGCCTGCTGCCGACCTATGCCCAGGCTGGCATCTGGGGGCCGATCGGTCTGGTGGTGCTGCGTTTCCTGCAGGGCATTTCGGTCGGCGGCGAGTGGGGCGGGGCGGTGCTGATGGCCAGCGAACACGCGCCCAAGGGCCGCAAGGTGTTCTTCGCCTCCTTCGCTCAGCTGGGCAGCCCGGCTGGCCTGTTGCTGGCGCTGATCGCCTTTCGCGCCATCAGCGAGATGGATCAGGAGGCGCTGATGACCTGGGGCTGGCGCGTGCCGTTCCTGCTCAGCGGCGTGCTGATGCTGGTGGGCCTGGCGATTCGCTTCGGCGTGCCCGAGTCGCCGGAGTTCGCTAAGGTCAAGGCGCAGAAGCAGACGTCCAGGAGCCCGGTGAAGGACGTGCTACGCCACAACTGGCGGCAGATCCTGTTCGCCGCGGCGGCGGTGACCATCGGTTCGGGTGGCTTCTTCTTCACCAACACCTTCATGATCACTTACGTGACCCAGTACCAGGGCATCGCCAAGTCGACCATTCTCGACTGCCTGTTCCTGGTCACCATTCTGCAGTTCCTCTCCCAGCCGTGTTCGGCACTGCTGGCCGAACGCTACGGTGAAGGGCGCTTCCTGAAGTGGGTAGCGGCGCTGTGCATGCTGGTGCCGTACCCGATGTTCCTGCTCGTGCAGACCGGCAACCTGATCTACATGACCGCCGGTATCGCCCTGGCCGTGTTGCTGCTGGCGGCGCTGTATTCGGCGATCGCCGGCTACATGGCCGAGGCCTTTGCCGCCCAGGTACGCTACTCGGGCATTTCCATCGCCTATCAACTGGGCAGCGGCCTGACCGGCGGCCTCACGCCGCTGATCGGCACCTACCTGGCCGGGCAGTTCGCCGGGCAGTGGATGCCGCTGGCGCTGTTCTTCAGCGTGCTCGCCCTGATGTCGCTGGTCGGCGTGATCGGCCTGTCGCGCCTGCGCGCCGAGGAGCGCCGCAACCCCAGCCTGTCCAACCCGGAGGTCGTGACCCCATGAGCAAGCCCGAGATCATCAGCGATGCCGAATGGCAGGCGCGCTGCGAACTGGCCGCCCTGTACCGGCTGGTCGCCTACTACCGCATGACCGATCTGATCGACACCCACATTACCCTGCGGGTACCGGGGCCGGCGCATCACTTCCTGATCAACCGCTATGGCGTGGCGTTCGAGAAGATGCGCGCCAGCGACCTGGTGCTGATCGACCTGCACGGCAATGTGGTGGATCGCCTCGGCGGCGAGCGGCGGGTCAACGCTGCCGGCTTCGTCATCCATTCGGCGATTCACGAAGCCCGCCCGGACATGCACTGCATCGTGCACACCCACACCGCTGCCGGCATGGCCGTGGCCGCCCAGCGTGACGGCTTGCTGCCGCTGACCCAGCATGCGCTGAAGTTCTACGGCAACCTGGCGTATCACACCTACGAAGGCATCGCCCTGTCGCTGGAAGAGCGCGTGCGCCTGGTGGCCGATCTGGGCAACCACAAGGCGATGATCCTGCGTAACCATGGCCTGCTGGCCGGCGGGCTGAGCGTGGCCCACGCCTTTCACGAGATCTATTTCCTGGAGCGCGCCTGCCAGGCGCAGATCCAGGCGATGGCGGCGGGGGTGGCGTTGCACGTTCCCAGCGAAGACGTCTGTCGGCACACCGCCGCGCAGTTCGCCCGTGATGGTATCGACGGCATCATCGACCTGGCCTGGCAGGCCGCCCTCAGTCTGATCGAGGAGCAGCGCGATGACTGGTGCCGCTGAAACCCTGCCCAGTGTGGTGCTGCTGTGCCGTGAGCGGCCGCTCGAAGACTGGCTCGCCGAGCTGTTCGCCCGCCATGCCCCCGAACTCAGGGTGCTGCGCCCCGATGACCCTGACGCCGAGCTGGCCCAGGTAGCGGCCTGCTGGTACCCCGCCGAGGGCAGCCTGGGCCGCTTGCCGGCGTTGCGGCTGATCCACTCGATCGGTTCGGGTGTCGACCATCTGGAACATGACCGCTCCAGGCCTTCCGGGCTTCCCGTGTGCCGGGTGGTCGACCCCGATCATTCACAGGGCATGGCCGAATACGTGCACTGGGGCGTGCTGCATTTTCATCGCGGTTTCGACCAGGTGATCGAGGGGCGCGCGAGCCGGCAATGGCTGCGGCCGGTGCAGCGTGCGGCGCGCGATTACCAGGTCGGCGTGATGGGCCTGGGCGCCATCGGCACACCGGTGGCCGCGCGGCTGGCCCAGGCCGGCTATGGGGTGCGCGGCTGGGCGCGTACGTCGCGGGAGCTGAGGGGCATCGCCACCTTTGCCGGCGCCGACGCGTTGCCCGGCTTTCTCGATGGCCTGGACCTGCTGGTCAACCTGCTGCCGCTGACCGCCACCACGCGGGGCCTGCTCGACCATCAACTGTTCGGGCATATGGCCGAGGGCGCGGCGCTGATCAACTGCGGCCGCGGCGAACACCTGGTGGAGGCCGATCTGCTCGAGGCGCTGGCCAGCGGTCAACTGCGCGGCGCCCTGCTGGACGTGTTCGCCAGCGAGCCGCTGCACCGCGACTCGCCACTCTGGCAGACGCCTGGGGTATGGGTCACGCCGCACATGGCCTCGGCGGCGTCCGACGCCTGCATCGCCCGGCAGATCGCCGACAACCTGCAGCGCCTGCACGCCGGCCTGCCGTTGAACCATCAGGTCGATCCCGCGCTGGGTTACTGAATCGCCGACGGGCGCCGCCAGGGTGCGCGCCCCCTCTGTCACGACTACGGACAATCGCCATGAAAACCTTTTTTCACCCTCAGCAACGCCTGCATCATCCGCGCAGCTACCTGTCCCGCGGCCAGATGCGCGAGCCCCAGGAAATTCCGGCCCGTATCGACCCGTTGCTGGCCATGGCCCGCCAGCTCGGCTTCGCGATCATCGAGCCGGCGGATCACGGCCTCGCGCCGCTGCGTGCGGTGCACAGCGACGCCTATCTGGACTACCTGCAAAGTGCCTACGCCCAGTGGCACGAGGTCGACGAGGACTGGGGTGACGAGGTGATGTCGAACATCTTCATCCGTGAGAACAACCCGTTGCGCGGCATCCTCGGCAAGACCGCGCGCTACCTGGCCGACGGCAGTTGCCCGATCGGCGAGCACACCTGGACGGCCGCCTACTGGTCGGCCCAGGCCGCCGTCGCCGCCGCCCTGGCGGTACGTGATGGCGAGCCCCAGGCCTACGCGTTGTGCCGTCCGCCGGGCCACCATGCGCGGGCCGAGGCGGCTGGCGGCTTCTGCTTTCTCAACAACGCCGCCATCGCTGCCCAGGTGCTGCGTGCCAGTTGCGAGCGGGTCACCATCCTCGACACCGACATGCATCACGGCCAGGGCATCCAGGAGATCTTCTACGAGCGCGATGACGTGCAGTACGTCTCCATCCATGGCGACCCGACCAACTTCTACCCGGTAGTGGCCGGCTTCGACGACGAGCAGGGCGCAGGGGCCGGTCTGGGTTGCAACCTCAACCTGCCGATGGCCCATGGCGCCTCCGAGGCGGACTTCTTCACCTGCCTGGGCCAGGCCGAACAGGCGATCAGCGCCTTCGCGCCGCAGGTGCTGGTGCTGTCGCTGGGCTTCGATATCTACGAGAACGACCCGCAGTCCAAGGTCGCGGTCAGCCACGCCGGTTTCGAGGAACTGGGCCGGCGCATCCGCGCCCTTGGCCTGCCGTGCGTGGTGGTGCAGGAGGGTGGATACGACATCGCCACCCTCGACGAAAACGCCTCGCGGTTCTTCAAAGGGTTGCTTGGCTGAGCAGGCGGATGTCAGCCAGCATGAGCCGGCCCGGCTCAGGCTGGATCTTTCAAGATATTTCCGCCGTCAAATGGAGGTGAACTAACGTTCCGGCAATGCAATCTTCCCCTATGCGCTGTCAGCGCGAGCCAGACGGGCCGGTGCAGGTGCACCGGCTTTCAGCCCCGGGATCGCTGAACGATAAGGAGCCACCGTGACCGTAACCACCCACCCCGACTACCGATACAGGCCAGGGCCGCTGCACGCGATGCTGCTGGCCGGCACCGTTCCGCTGTTTCTCGGCGCGCTGCTGAGCGATATCGCCTACTACAACAGCTTCCAGATCCAGTGGGCCAACTTCGCGGCCTGGCTGATTGCTGGCGGCTTGCTGTTCGCCGGCCTGGCGCTGCTGTTCGCCCTGGGCAACCTGATCGGCGCGCAGCACAAGGCCGGCCGCCCGGTGCTGTATTTCCTGCTGCTGCTGGTCACCTGGGTAATCGGGTTGATCAACGCCTTCGAGCACGCCAAGGACGCCTGGGCAGTGATGCCCACCGGGCTGGTGCTGTCGGCCATCGTTGCCGTGCTGGCGGTGATCACCGCGTGGCTGGGCCTGAGCAACCTGCGTTCGGGAGATGAGCGATGAGAACTCTCGGCACACTGACCACCCTGAGCATGGCGCTGCTGCTCGGCGCCTGCGGCGGCGAAGCGGACACCACCATCGAACGCGGCCCCAATCCGAAACTGCCCGAGCCGCAACGCGGCCTGCTGCCGAGCATGAAGATCGCCGAGCCGGCGGAGTGGGGCGACCGCAAGCCCGACGTGCCGGATGGCTTCAGCATCACGGCGATTGCCACCGACCTGAAGATTCCGCGCCAGACCCTGGTGCTGCCCAACGGCGACATCCTGGTGGCCGAAGGCCGTGGCGGCAATGCGGCCAAGCTCAAGCCCAAGGACGTGATTGCCAGTTACATCAAGGCCCAGGGCAATACCAAGGTCAAAGGCGGTAACCGCCTGACCCTGTTGCGCGATGCCGACGGTGACGGCACCTACGAAACCCAGACGGTATTCGCTGAGAACCTCAATGCGCCCTACGGCCTGGCCTTCCACGAGGGCAAGCTGTACGTGGCCAATCAGGACGCCGTGGTGCGCTTCGACTACCAGGACGGTCAGACCCAGGCCGGCGCTGAGCCGACCAAGGTCACCGACCTGCCGAAAGAGATCAACCACCACTGGACCAAGGCGATGACCATCAGCCCTGATGGTCGCTACCTGTATGTCGGCATCGGCTCGAACAGCAATATCGGCGAGCGCGGCATGGAGGTCGAGGCCGACCGTGCGCTGGTCTGGCAGATCGACGCCGAGAACGGCATGCACAAGCCCTACGCGACCGGTTTGCGCAACCCGACCGCGCTGACCATCCAGCCGGAAACCGGCCAGTTGTGGGCAGTGGTCAACGAGCGTGACGAGCTGGGCCCGGACCTGGTGCCGGATTACCTGACCTCGGTGCAGGAGGGCAAGTTCTACGGCTGGCCTTACGCCTACTGGGGCCCGAATGCCGACACCCGCGTGCAGCCGCACAAGCCGGAAATGGTCGACATCACCATCAAGCCGGACTACGCCCTCGGCTCCCACGTGGCGGCGCTGGGCGTCGACTTCTCCATCCCGGAAATGGGCGAGCAGTTCGCCAACGGCGTGTTCGTCGGTGAGCACGGCAGCTGGAACCGCGACAACCCGGTGGGCTACAAGGTGATCTTCGTGCCGTTCGCCGACGGCCGTCCGGCTGGCGAACCCATCGACTTCGCCACTGGCTTCCGTGGCGAGGATGGCAAGACCCGTGGCCGCCCGGTGGGCGTGACGGTCGACCCGAAAGGCGCGCTGATCATCGCCGATGATCTGTCCAACACCATCTGGCGTGTAACGCGCAACCCGTGAGCCTGCGGTCTCGGGGCGGCTAGCCGCCTCGAGATTCAGCCGTTTACAGCAGCCGATGAGCTGTACTGCGCTGATGCAATGTCAGTGCTCGGTCGTTCTGCCACATTCCCCGATCACCCCACAATCGCTACCGCCGAGGCGTTTATGCGCTACGCTCGCCTGCCTGGATCAGTCATCCATTTTCAGGAGAAGCAGATGGCAGACAAGCAGCACCACTATGACGTGCGCGTGACCTGGACCGGCAACGAGGGCAGCGGCACCTCCTCCTATCGCGGTTACAGCCGTGCCCACAGCATCGAGGCTGCTGGCAAGGCCACCATCGCCGGCTCGTCCGACCCGAGCTTTCGCGGTGACCCGGCGCGCTGGAACCCCGAGGATCTGCTCGTCGCTTCGCTATCTGCCTGCCACAAGCTGTGGTATCTGGGCCTGTGCGCCGGTGCCGGCATCGTGGTGACCGCCTATGAGGACAATGCCCAGGGCTCGATGCTCGAACAGGCCGACGGCGCCGGGCAGTTCACCTCGGTGGTGCTGCGGCCCAGGGTGACGTTGGCCGCCGGCACCGATCTGGAAAAGGCCCGTGCGCTGCATCACCAGGCCCACGAAATGTGCTTCATCGCCCGCTCGATGAATTTCCCGGTCAGCCACGAGCCCGAACTGCTGATCGATAGCGCCAACTGAAAACAGGTAGGCCGCCCAATGGGAGGCGGCCTGCATTCGGCTAGCGGCGGCGCAAGATCATGCCGCCGTGGTGCAGCGTGTTGTGGTCGACGAACTCGCCATCGGCGGTGAAACCGGTGTCGTCCCAGTGCCGGTGATTTCATAACGACCCTGGTAGGCACTTTCCCGGCTGCCGCGAGCTTCGTCATAGCGGTTGTTGGGCAGCAGCTCGTGGCGGATCTGACCGTCGTCGGTGACCCACATGCCGACGTAGGGATGGTTGGCCATGGCGTGCTCCTGGTTGGGCGACGTGGCCGCCGTGGTGGATGAGGTAGCAAGCACCGCAGCGGGTGCCGCCAGAAGCGCGCCCATTAGCAGGGCGCGCAGGCAGGTAGCTCGGCAATTCATGGCCGTCACGCCGGATCGGGGATGCGTTGCAGCACATCGTCGTAGGCTGGCAGGTCGAGGTACGCCGACACCTCATAGGCCTTGCCGTCGCGCATGCGGAAGATCCACGCATAGCTGTTGCGATAGGGCTGGCCATCGCGGGCCATGCCGGTGCCGTCCCACTGGATGATCACGTGCTCGCCATCGGCCCATACCTGCTTGCTCACCGGCCGCACCGGCTCGGACAGGCGTGCTGCGAACGGCTGTACCGCCTCGGCCACGAAGGCGTCGACACCGCGATACACACCGGCGCTGGGGCCCGAACCCTTGATGGTCCACAGCACATCAGGCGTCAGGATGTCGCGAAAGAAGCTGTTGCCACCGGCTGCCCAGCGATCGAACGCTTGGCTGACGGCCTGCTTGTTGCGGGTTTCCACATCGGCGTCGGCATGGGCCATACCTGGTGCCAGGGCGCCGAGCAGCAGGGCTCCACACAGGGCCGCGGCACGGACATTACGCAGGGATTCGATACGCATGGTTGGACTCCTCGTTTCTGGTTGATCTGCCTGATCGGTGCCCCTGGCCTATGCTGGCGAGGGCCATCGATTTAGTGGAACCTGCAGGCGGTTCGCCTGCCTGATCGTCTGAGCTGGAAACGCTGCGCGGCGCAGGCACAAGCAAGTGCCGCAGACTCGAGTGCCGATCTGTGGTGACGAGTCTGCCGCTGCGCCGGGCCGATCTCGTAGCTGGATCGTCGCGGATACTTACCTGATCATCCGCTTGAAAAACCTTGTAATACCCTGGTTATCAAAGGAGATGCCATGGATTCATTGCACAAGCTGGTAGAGATCATCGCTCGCCATACGCCGGGTGACGGCATTCGTCCGACGGCGATCGCCGGCGTCAGCCTGGTGCGCTCCTGCACGCCGACCGTGCCGATGCCGGTGGTCTACGAACCGACCCTTTGCCTGATCGTCCAGGGGCGCAAGCGAGTGACGGCCGGCGCCACGACCTATGTCTACGACGCGGCCAATTACCTGATCGCCTCCGTGGACGTGCCGGTAATGGGCTCGGTGATCGAGGCGAGCGAGGAGCAGCCCTACCTGTGCCTGGTGGTCGACCTGGACATGACGGTGCTCAGCGATCTGGCCTTGCGCTACCCGGCAGATGACCTGGGCGGTGTACCCGCTGCCGGCATCCAGCTCGGCGAGACCACGCCGGAGCTGCTCGACGCCGCCGCCCGGCTTGCCGGCCTGCTTGATGCGCCAAGCGACATCGGCGAGCTGGCGCCGCTGACCGTGCGCGAGATTCTCTACCGGCTGCTGATCGGCAAGGGCGGCGCCATGGTGCGGCAGATGGTCAAGGCCGACAGCCGCCTGAACCAGATCGCCAAGGCCATCGTCTGGCTGCGCAGCCATTACGCCGAAGCCTGTCGGATCGACGACATGGCCGATATCGCCGGCATGAGCCGCTCGACCTTCCATGCCCACTTCAAGGCCGTCACGGCGATGAGCCCGCTGGAATTTCGCACCCACCTGCGCCTGCAGGAAGCCCGCCGCCTGATGGTCGCAGAGGCGCTCGATGCGGCAGGCGCCGGTTACCGTGTCGGTTACGAAAGCCCCTCGCAGTTCAGCCGCGATTACGTGCGTTTGTTCGGCCTGCCTCCGGCCAGGGATGCCAGCCGATTGCGTGGCAGTGCCTGGGCACCGGTCCAGCGCTCGGAAGCGCTCGCGGCTCAGGCGTGAGATAAATTTTTAGCGGCAGTACGGGAACTTTTTACGAATTTAAGCGTGATTTATCGGCTTTTCTGCTCGTTATAATTTGCAACGAGTCGGCACTTGAGAAGCGCGCAGCGCCTGCTAGATTGGCGCTGCGACGCCGGGCCCCTCTGACAGCTAACCAGCTGCCATGTCGGAGTTGCAGTTTGTACAACTCTGACTTAGGAGGGGCTCATGAGCACCCTAGTACCGTTCCTCACCGCCGAGTTTCTCGGCACCGCCACCTGGTTGTGGCTGATCTTCATCACCATCGTCATCAGCCTGCTGGTCTTCGACCTCGGGGTGCTTCACCGTGAGCACCGCGAAATCGGCGTCAAGGAAAGCCTGCTGCTGTCCGGCGGCTACATCACCGCGGGCTTGCTGTTCGGCCTGTGGGTCTGGCACATGAAAGGCGCCGCCTCCGGTATGGATTTCTATACCGGCTTCCTGATCGAGAAGTCGCTGTCCATGGACAACGTGTTCCTGATGGCGATGATCTTCAGCTTCCTGGCCATCCCGCGTAAGTACCAGCACGAGGTGCTGTTCTGGGGCATCCTCGGCGTCATCGTGTTGCGCGCGATCATGATCGGTCTTGGCGCTGCATTGATTTCCGAGTTCAGCTGGATTCTCTACGTTTTTGGTGCCTTCCTGCTGCTGACCGGCGTGAAGATGCTGTTCAGCAAGGTCGACGACCATCCGGACCTGTCCGAGAACAAGCTGATCAAGTTCGTGCGCAAGCGCATGCGTGTCACCGACCGCCTGCACGAAGGCCGCTTCTTCGTGCGCCAGCCCGATGCCAACGGCAACATGCTGCGCTGGGCCACGCCGCTGTTCCTGGCCCTGGTGCTGATCGAGTGTGCTGACCTGGTGTTCGCCATCGACAGCGTGCCGGCGATCTTCGCCATCACCCAGGACCCGTTCATCGTCTACACCTCGAACATCTTCGCGATCCTGGGCCTGCGCGCGCTGTACTTCGCCTTGGCGGCGATGATCCACCGCTTCGCCTACCTCAAGTACGCCCTGGCCCTGGTGCTGGTGTTCATCGGCGGCAAGATCTTCCTGGTCGGCATCATCGGCAAGACTCCGCCGGTGATCTCCCTGAGCGTCACGCTCGGCCTGCTGCTTGGTGGCGTGCTGCTGTCGATGTGGAAAACCCGCAACGACCCGCCGGCCCTCGACGCTGAAAAGACCCCTCACTGACGTCAGACGCCCCGGCGGCGCCGGGGCTTTTCACTGGAGATACACCATGAACCCATCACCACTTTCCGCACTGGTGCTGACCGCCGTGATCGGCCTGACCCTGGCCGGCTGTGACATGGCCGAGGAATCGGCGCAGAAATTCACCGAAAAGGCCGAGCAGGCCGTGCAGGAAATTGCCCGCGAAGCGGTCAGCGATACGGTCAATGCCTTCAACGAACAGATCGACGAGGTACAGAAATCCACCAACGAAATGCTCGGCAAACCGGAGAAGGAAAGCACCGAGGAAAAGCCGCAGCAGCGGGAAAAGCAGGAACAGCCTGAGCAGGAAAAGCCGCGCACCTTCCCCAACGAAAGCGTGGAGACCTGACCGGCATTTTGTTCAACGGGGAAGGGAGGCCCCACGGCCCTTATCGATCACGGCGCTTTTCGTAGCGCACATCCCGGTCGTCCACCTCACTAACCTGCAACCAACCCTGACGACTATAAAAGCCATTGGCACGAATTGCTTCATCACCATCAGTGATCAGGTAGATGAGCGCATGCCGGGCGAACAACGCCTGCTCGGCGGCCTCCAGCAACCGCTTGCCGAGGCCCTTGCCCTCGTGCTGCGGGCGCACGAACAGCGCGAACAGCTCGCCAGCGTCAAAGTCGACCATGGCGAAGCCCACCGGCACGCCGCCCAGCTCCGCCACCCAGCCGCACGGCGCCGCTTCGATCGCCTGCTGTAATGCCTCGGCAGTGATACCCAGCTCGTCGAGCTGCTCGCGTGAGAGGTGGTTGTCGGTGACGCTGGTACGGATATCGAAGAGGCTATCGATATCCGCGACGCTGGCGGGGCGGATCGTCCCACTCATGATTGGCGCTCCTTCTTGTGTTTGCGCTTTTGCTGCTCATCTGCCACGGGCAGGTGTCTGGACTAAACTCGAGGAATGTTATCGAACTCGCTCATTGTGCGCAGCGCTGTACCGGCTGACGCGTCTGCCATCGCACACGCCCACATACTGGCTTGGCAGCAGGCGTATGCGGCATTACTTCCTGGTCGGTATCTTCAAGCACTGGAGTCCTCGCATTGTCGGCGCGAGAGATTCTGGGAGGCATTGATCACGTCGTAGCCGGAAAACGTCCGGATCGCCTGTATGAGTAACGAAGTCATCGGTTTCATGGCGGTTGACTCCACTCGCGACGATCACGTGATAGCTGGCATGACAGGTGAGGTGGTCGCTCTTTATGTTTTATCGGCTTATTGGCGAACCGGTATTGGACGCGCGTTATGGGTTGCAGGTCTGCAGAGCCTGGTCGAGCGAGGCTATCGCCAGGCCATGCTCTGGGTGCTGAGTGAAAATGCTCGAGCCAGGCACTTTTACGCCAAGGCAGTTTGGTCACCTGAGCCTGGCAGTGAGCGCAGCCGCTTGATCGGCGGGGCTAGCCTGCGGGAAATTCGCTATCGTTCGCCAGTGCTCAGGTGACTGCCTGGCCGATGATCTCGCCCAGTTCATGGTAAGCGGCCAGCCCATGTCGGCCAGGTTGCCAGGGTCGGTAGGTACCCGGCTTGCAGTGGTCTAGCCGCGCAGATCTACTCCTTATCATCAGCGCCGAGGCGGGCATCAGCGGCGTCAGGCACTGCCCCAGGATGCGAACGTTGAGGCTGCTCACCGGCAGTATCCTCGCGGGCCGTCAGAGCGCTGCAGCGCTTCACAAGCAAATGACCACCCCAAGTGCCGCGCCAACTGCCACAATCGGCTGCACGAGATCGGGCTTGCAGGCAGGGCGCACAATGGCGGACAGACGCAGTTTCAGCGAGACGTTGCAGGGGCAGAACCTGCGTTTCCTGGCGGCGAAGAAGGATGCCTCCCGGCAGACTCGCGTGGGCTTTCTGCTGCAAGAGCACTTCTCCCTGCCGGCCTTCACCCAGGCGCTGGATGTGCTGGTCACCGCCAACCTGATCGACCGCGGGCTGTTCGTCACGCGCACCTTCGGCCTCGACGGCCAGGCGGTAACCAGTGACTTGGGCATCGTCATCTGCCCGGATGCCGAGCTGACCGGCACGGAACTCGCCGAGCTGGATCTGCTGGTGATCTGCGCCGGCCTGCGCACGCCGCTGCGGCCGATTCCCTCTCTCAGGCAACTGCTACGGGCGGCTGCCGACAAGCAGGTAGCGCTGGCCGGTTTGTGGAGCGGCGCCTGGTTCATTGGCCAGGCTGGATTGCTCGATGGCTACCGCTGCGCGATCCACCCCGAGCACCGCGCGGCCCTGGCGGAGATCGCCCGACACAGCCAGGTGACCGCGGAGAGTTTCGTGGTCGACCGCGACCGATTGACCGCGGCCAGCCCGACCGGGGCGTTCCACATGATTCTGGAGTGGATCGGCGCGTTGCATGGCAACGATCTGGTCGAGGGCATCGTTGGCATCCTGGCGTTCGAGGAGTCGCGTTACAAGCGGGTCAAACCGACCCTGCACGCGAAGATGAGCGAGCCGCTGCGCACGGTCATCAACCTGATGAGCGCCAATATCGAGGAGCCGCTGAGCACCGATCAGCTGGCCACTTATTCGGGCCGCTCGCGGCGGCAGATCGAACGGCTTTTCCAGCAGCAGCTCGGCACCACGCCGGCGCGCTATTACCTGGAGTTGCGCATCACCGAAGGACGCCGCCTGCTGCAGCACTCGGACCTGCCGGTGCTGGATGTCAGCGTGGCCTGCGGCTTCGTCTCGCCGAGCCATTTCAGCAAGTGCTACACGGCCTACTTCGGCAACTCGCCGTCCAGGGAAATTCGCCACGGCAACGTGAAGTCGACGCGCTAGGTGTGTAAACCCAGTACGTTGTTCAGTGGCAATGGAGCCCGACTGATTGGTGGTTTGTAGTTGAGACTGCTGTGCGGCCTGTGCCAGTTGTAGTGGTGCAGCCAGGCTGGCAAATGCCT
>NZ_MSXV01000017.1 GCF_001945395.1 Pseudomonas sp. PA15(2017)
GGGTAAGACGGGCATGTTTATGCAAGTTCATCCGGGGCTCCTGGAAGGCTGTGTTGGTCGCGCTTCCAGAATTCCGGGAACGCCCCGGATGAACAACCTACTGAGAGATCACAGCTAGGCGTAGCTAAAGGATAACCAGGCCAAGACTAGTTGCTGGCCAGCAGTGAACCTTGCACGTATCGATGGTCGAACCGGCTGCTCGGTGTGTGGCCCATTCGGTTTCCACGCCGGCACCAACCAGCCAAAATGGCTGCTGTTCCCCCACCCGCCGCTCGTCCACGTCGAGCCGCTCGATAGCAAGGATCGCCCATGAGCTTTTTCCGCAAGTTGTTCGGCCTCACCTCGAAACCGTCCGCCGAGGTTGAATCGTCCGCTGTACAAACCGCCGAGATGCCTGACGGCACCCGTGCCGCCGAGGCGGCCAACCTGGTCGCTCGTGAGGCCAGCGCCGAGTGCCTGGACCGCCATTGGCAGCGAGTCGGTGCTGTCGAGCAGGACGTGCTCGGCTACCTGATCAGCCCCAGCTTCACCGGCGGCCCGCAATGGCCGTCGACCCGACAGGCCTACCGCGTGGTACGGCGTGGCGATTCCATCCTCCTGGCAACCGAAGGTCTGTCCGACCCGTTCGATGATGTGGAAGGCATGGGCAACGGCTTCGAGATGGAGCTGTTTCTGGAAACCGCCGACATTCCCGAACAAGCGCGGGGCAAGTCGGGCGAGGTCGACCCGCTCAAGTACAGCTGGAGCTTCGAGCTGCTCCAGCACGTGGCCGGTACGGTCGCGGACGCAGGTGGCATCGTCGGGCAGATCGAGCAGCACGGCGTGCTGTCTCTGGAACTGCCCGGCGTGAGCCAGTCGCATCATATCGGCGAGCAACTGACCGCGCACTTCGTCAGTGCTGACGATACCGTCGGCGTATTGCTTGGCGGCCCGGCACCCGACTTCCCAACCCGCCTGGACGACATGCCGCTGTCGCCTGTCAGCCTGATTCCCGTGGTGCTGATCACCGCCAGCGAACTCGACTACGTGCGGGCCGGTGGCAGAGCCGCCCGTGAGGATCTGGTGCAACGCCTGCAGGCCGCAGGCATCGGCCATCGCAGCGATCTGCAGCGCGCCAGTGTGGTATGAACCGCGTGCCTCAGAACAGCGGCCGCGAGGCCAGTTCCAGGCCAAGCAGGATCAGGAACGCCATGAAGCACTGCCGAAAGCGCACGGGGCTGATCCGTGCGCGCAGCCGCTGGCCCAGCCACATGCCGAGCAACGCCGGGACGATGGCCGCGGCTGAGGTGCCGAGCTGGCTGACCTGAAAGGCGCCGTGCCAGTAGAGCCCGATGGCGAGCGCCAGGGTAGACACGCTGAAGGACAGGCCCAGCGCCTGCACCAGCTCGTCGCGGCTCAGGTTCAACGAGCCCAGGTAGGGCACCGCCGGCATCACGAATACGCCGGTCGCGCCGGTCACTACACCCGTTGCCAAGCCCACCACTGGCGATAACCAGCGCTCCAGCCGCGCCGCCACACGGAAGGCCGGTGCGAGCAGTGCGTAGAGCGCGTAGGCGATCAGCGCGATGCCCAGCCAGAACCCCGACCAGAGCGGATCGGCCACCACCAGCAAGGTCGAAGCGGCCAGCGTGCCGAGCACGATGCACAGCGTCATCGGCCACAGCCGGCGCAGCAGTGGCGCCAGTGCAGGGCCGCTGAACAGCTGCCAGAGGTTGGTCACGAAAGACGGCACGATCAGGATCGCCGCTGCCGCCGCAGGCGACATCAGCGTACCCAGCAGGCCCATGGCCACGGTCGGCAGGCCCATGCCGGTAACGCCTTTGACCATTCCCGCTGCCAGGAAGGTACCGGTCAGGAACAGCAGGTAGAACGTGGCGTCGTGCATGGGCAAGGCTCGATTGAGTGGTCGGTGCAATTGAAGCGCCTCGGGGGACTCGGCACAATGCGGAAAACTCAGTGCAGCCTTCGGCAAAACCGGAGGCAGAGAGGCCCCGATGCGACTCGATCTGGCAGATTTGCAGCTGTTTCTGTGCATCGCCGATGCCGGCAGCATTACCGCGGGCGCGCAGCGGGCGAACCTCGCGCTGGCCTCTGCCAGCGAACGGCTGCGCAAGATGGAAAGTAGCGTCGGAGTGGCCCTGCTGGAACGCCGCCCCCGTGGCGTGACCACCACCGAGGCCGGCGAGGCGCTGGCCCATCACGCGCGGCTGATACTGCGCCAGCAGGACACCTTGAAGGGTGAGCTGCAGGACTACGCAGCCGGCGCCAGAGGCACTCTGCACCTGTACGCCAATACCGCCGCGCTGACGGTGTTCCTGCCCAACCGGCTGGCGCCGTGGCTGGCCGAGCGGCCGCGCCTGCGCATCGAACTCAAGGAGCGCACCAGTGTGGATATCGTGCGCAACGTGGCCAGCGGCCTGGCCGAGGCGGGCATCGTGTCCAGTGCTGTCAGTGCCGAAGGCCTGCACCTGCAGCCGGTGGCCAGGGACCATCTGGTACTGGTCGCCGCGCCCCATCACGCGCTGGCCGACCGCCGCAGCCTGGCGTTCGCCGAGGTGCTCGGCGAAGCGTTCGTGGGGCTGGCCCAGGGTAGTGCGTTGCAGGATCACATCAACGAGCACGCGCGGGTGGCCGGTCGGCCACTGGATGTGCGCATTCGCATGAACAGCTTCGAGGCGCTTTGCCAGATGGTCGCCCATGGCATCGGCCTCGGCATCCTGCCGCTAGGTATCGCCCAGTTGCACAGGCGCCGGCATGGCCTCAGGGTGATCGCCCTTAGCGACGCCTGGGCCCGGCGTCAGCTCTGCCTGTGCTTCAGGCGCTGGAGCGAGTTGTCGATGCCGATGCGCAGCCTGTTCGAACATCTGGGCGGCCATCCCGGCGAAGGGATGGCCGCCCCGGCAGCCGTCAGCGGGTGACTTCGCCAGTGGCCTGGCTGGTGCCGTCGTTGGCTTCGGGCTTGAGGCCCTTGAGTTCGAAGCGCTTGATCTCGCCAACGATCACCAGGTAGCTGAACGCCGCGACGAAGGCATTGGCGCCGATGAACACCAGGGCCAGCTTGAACGAGCCGGTGGCAGCGATGATGTAGCCGATCACGATCGGCGTGGTGATCGACGCCAGGTTGCCGATGGTGTTGAACAGCCCACCCGAAAGGCCCGCGATCTGCTTGGGCGAAGTGTCCGACACCACTGCCCAGCCCAGGGCGCCGACGCCTTTGCCGAAGAACGCCAGGGCCATGAACGAGACCACCATCCAGTCGGCTTCCACGTAGTTGCAGATGATCATGCTCATCGACAGCAGCATGCCGGCCACGATCGGCGTCTTGCGCGCCACGCTCAGCGAGTTGCCGCGGCGCAGCAGAGCATCGGAAATCACCCCGCCCAGCACGCCGCCGATGAAGCCGCAGATGGCCGGCAGCGAGGCGATGATGCCGGCCTTGAGAATGGTCATGCCGCGTTCCTGCACCAGGTACACCGGGAACCAGGTCAGGAAGAAATAGGTAAGGGTGGTGATGCAGTACTGGCCCAGGTACACGCCGGCCATCATGCGATTTCTGAGCAGTTGCAGGATGTAGCCGAACTTGGGCCCCGAGTCCTGCTTCTTGCCGGCGGCGTCCAGGTCCACCAGGCCGCCGTTCTCGGCGATGTACTGGACCTCGGCCGCGTTGGCCATTGGGTGATCCTTGGGGTTGTGGATCACGTACATCCACACGATCGAGAACAGGATGCCCAGAGCGCCCATCACCACGAACACGTGCTGCCAGCCGAAGGTGTAGACGATCCAGCCCATCAGCGGGGCGAACAGCACGGTGGCGAAGTACTGGGCCGAGTTGAAGATGGCCGATGCGGTACCGCGCTCCTTGGTCGGAAACCAGGCTGCGACGATGCGCGCATTACCCGGGAACGACGGCGCTTCGGCCAGGCCTACCATGAAGCGCAGCAGGAACAGCACGACCACCGCACTGGCTACGCCGAACACGCCGATGTAGCCCTGCAGGAGGGTGAAGAAGGACCAGAGAAAGATGCTGCCGGCGTAGACGCGCTTGGAACCGAAGCGATCGAGCAGCCACCCGCCAGGGATCTGCCCCAGCACGTAGGCCCAGCCGAAGGCCGAGAAAATGTAGCCGAGTTCGATCGCGTCGATGCCCAGGTCCTTCTGGAGGCTTGAGCCGGCGATCGAGATCGTCGCCCGGTCCGCGTAGTTGATCGTGGTCACCAGGAACAGCATGAGCAGGATCAGATACCGGGCGCGAGTCTTCTTGACTGCTTGCATGGGGGAACTCCGATGTTTGTTTTTGTATGGATCGGTGAATTCTGTTTGCTGTTAACGTTAACAGATAGCGTTAACAGTCTAATTTGATAACGTTATCAGTGACTAGATATGTCTATAGATCTTTTCAGGCAGGAACGGTCACGGCGTTATGAAGAAAACGCCTAGAGGATCATCAGGGGAAATTTGCGGGCGACAGGGGAGAGCGGCGAACCGATCAGGTGCTCTCGCGCTCCAGGATCTCGAAACTGGTATCGACCTGGGCCTCACCGCTCACGCCTTCGAGGCGACGCAGCAACGCTTCGGCGACCTGGCGGCCCATCTCCTGGGCGTTGACGCTGACCGTCGACAGGGCGGGGTAGGCGAACTGGCCATTGGAGATGTTGCCGAAACCGAGCACGGCCAGCTCGTCGGGCACGGCGATCTTGCGGCTGGCCGCTTCAGCCAGCACGCCCAGGGCGACGGTGTCCGAGCTGCAGAACACGATGTGCGGCCGCGCACCCGCGTCGAGCAGCGCCGCCAGGCCGCGGCGGCCCACTTCCCAGGTCGCCTCGCTCGGGAAGATCTGCTGTTGCACGTCGGCAGCCCCCAACGCCTGCAGGCGTGCGATCAGGCTGTGACAGCGGCGCATTGCTCGGGGGTCGTCGATGCCTACCACGGCCCACTGGCGATAGCCCTTGGCATGGAAGTGCTCGGCCACGGCAACGCCGACCTGCTCGTGGGAAAAGCCGACCTGGGTGTCCAGCAAATCGTCGCTCAGGTCCCAGGCCTCGACGACCGGGATGCGCAGCGAGGCGAGACGCGAGCGGATGTTGGGGGTGTGCAGCGTGCCGGTCAGCACGATGCCGTCCGGGCGCCGGCCGAGAGTGGCGTCGAGCAGCAGCTCTTCGTTTTCAGGGGAGTAGCCGGTGGGGCCGACCAGCGACTGGTACCCGGCGGCGGACAGCCTGGCGATGATCGCCTGCACGGCGATCGAGTAGATCGAGTTGGCGATGGTGGGTAGCAGGATGGCCACCAGGCGGCTTTTTCGGGTGGCCAGGGCGCCAGCCATGATGTTGGGCACGTAGCCCATGGAACGGACGATTTCGAGCACGTGCTCGCGGGTGGCCTCGTTCACCAGCTCGGGGCGCTGGATGGCGCGCGAAACGGTCATCACCGAGACACCGGCCTTGAGCGCCACGTCTTTCACAGTAACCGGCGACTCGCCACGATTGCCGTTGTTCCTAGCTGACTTGCGGGCCACTTCACTCCCTTAATCCCGATGCGTGCCCGCGCATTATGCGGGCCTGACGGGGCTTTTACCACGCACGTCATCGGCATCATGCGTCGGGGCGACGAGTCGCGCTGCACGCGCCTCCCGACAGGCTGGCTGGCGCTCCACCAATGCCGCCGCGCGGCCGTCGATGGCGCCTCTCCACGCCGCAGCAAGCCCTAGAAAAATACGGTTTTTTTACGCGCCTGCGGTTTTTTCAGAATCGATAATTTACAGCCATCCCAACGAGACTTTTCGCACCACGGGATCCCCCGTATCCGAGGAGTGAAAGATGAACGTTCTCGATGGGCTATCGCTGCTTCTGGTTGCCGGCCTCTTCGTCTACCTGCTGCATGCGCTGCTCCAGGCAGGCCGGGAGTGAATGCCATGACGCTACAGGACCTGATTCTGCTGGCCGCCTTCTTCGCGTTGGTGCTGATACCCGCGCCACTGCTGGGCAAATTCATCTACAAGGCGATGGAGGGTCAGCGCACCTGGCTGCAGCCGATCTTCGAGCCGGTCGAGCACTGCATCTACCGCTGTGCCGGCATCAAGCCGGGCCAGGGTCAGAGCTGGAAACAGTACGCCGGTGCGGTGCTGATGGTCTCGGCACTGAGCCTGCTGGTGCTCTTCGCGCTGCTGATCGGCCAGGGCCTGCTGCCCCTGAACCCGCAAGGCCTGCCGGGCGTCGAGTGGACGCTGGCCTTCAACACCGCCGCCAGTTTCGTCGGCAACACCAACTGGCAGGCCTACAGCGGCGAAGCCACCCTGAGCTACCTGAGCCAGATGGCCGGCCTGACCGTGCAGAACTTCGTCAGCCCGGCAGTCGGCCTGGCGATACTCGCCGCACTGGCCCGTGGGATCAGCGCACGCTCTTCGCACAGCCTGGGCAATTTCTGGGTCGACCTTACCCGCGCGACGCTCTATGCGCTGTTGCCGCTGAGCACCCTGCTGGCGCTGTTCCTGGTCTGGCAGGGCGTGCCGCAGACCTTCGATGCCTACGTCAACGCCAACACGCTGCAGGGCCAAGAGCAAAGCATTCCGCTCGGCCCGGCCGCCAGCCAGATCGCCATCAAGCAGCTGGGCACCAACGGCGGGGGCTTCTTCGGCGTCAACTCGGCGCACCCGTTCGAAAACCCGACGGTATGGAGCAATCTGTTCCAGGTGGTCTCGATTCTGCTGATACCCGCTGCGCTGCTGTTCACCTTCGGCCATTACGTCAAGGACATGCGCCAGAGCCGCGCCTTGCTGGCCTGCATGCTGATCCTGTTCGTGGCCGGCCTGGGCGTCGCGCTCTACGCCGAATACCAGCCCAATCCGGCGCTCGCCGGCCTGCCGGTGGAGCAGGCGGGGTCGCTGGAGGGCAAGGAGAGCCGCTTCGGCGTTGCCGCCTCGATTCTCTGGGCGGTGACCACCACGGCGGCTTCCAATGGCTCGGTCAATGCCATGCACGACAGCCTCAGCCCGCTGGCCGGCATGGTCGCCCTGTTCAACATGATGCTCAGCGAAGTGATCTTCGGCGGTGTCGGCGCCGGCCTCTACGGCATGATGCTGTTCGTGCTGATTGCCGTGTTCCTGGCCGGCCTTATGATCGGCCGCACGCCGGAATACCTGGGCAAGAAGCTCGATGCCCGCGAGGTGCGTCTGCTGGTCGCCACGCTGATCGTGATGCCCGTGGGCGTGCTGGTGTTCTGCGCCCTGGCGGTCGGCCTGGCCGGGCCGGCGGCATCCATCAGTAACCCCGGGCCACATGGGTTCAGCCAGGCGCTGTACGCCTACACCTCGGCCACTGCCAACAACGGTTCGGCGTTCGGTGGCTTCAGCGCCAACACGGCCTTTCACAACCTGATGCTGGGCTTCGCCATCCTGCTGGGGCGCTTCGGCTACATCCTGCCGATCCTGGCGATCGCCGGCAGCCTGGCGGCCAAGAAGCAGGCCCCGCTTGGGCCGAACAGCTTCCCCACCCATGGCCCGCTTTTCGTGACCCTTCTGACCCTGACCATCCTGCTGGTCGGCGGCCTCACCTTTTTACCCGCCCTGGCGCTCGGCCCGATTGCCGACCACCTCGGCGCGGCCCTGTAAGGCGGAACGAACATGAACATGCATACTCAGGCGCCCATACGCGCTGCTGCTGCCACCACGGTCCGTGCGCTGTGGCGCCCGGCCTTGAAACAAGCCTTCTTCAAGCTCGACCCACGCCAGCTGACGCGCTCACCGGTGATGCTCACCGTGGAGCTGACGGCGCTGGTCACCACCCTCCTGTGCGTCATTCCCAGCGATGCCGTGAGCACCGGCTTCACCCTGCAGATCGCCCTGTGGTTGTGGTTCACCGTGCTGTTCGCCAACTTCGCCGAGGCCCTTGCCGAAGGCCGCGGCAAGGCCCGTGCGGACAGCCTCAAGTCCGGCAGCGAAGGCCTCACCGCCCGCTACCTGACGCCCCACGGCTACTTCGAACACGTGCCGGCCTCGCGGCTGCGCAAGGGTGATGTGGTGCGCGTCGATGCCGGCGAGCTGATCCCCGGTGACGGCGAGGTGATCGAAGGAGTCGCGGCGGTCAACGAGGCGGCCATCACCGGCGAGTCGGCACCAGTGATTCGCGAGTCCGGCGGTGATCGCTCGGCAGTCACCGGCAACACCCAGGTGGTCTCCGACAGCCTGATGATCCGCATCACCGCCAACCCCGGCGAGTCGACTCTGGATCGCATGATCGCCCTGGTCGA
>NZ_MSXV01000001.1 GCF_001945395.1 Pseudomonas sp. PA15(2017)
CTGAGAACCCCTGATTCTCCTGAGCTGAGGGAGCATTTTGGCTCTGGTAATACGGGCACCGAGCGCCAGACGCCTTTTCCGATGCTGCGCCTAGTTGCCTTGATGAACGTGCGCTCCCACGTGATCCTCGATGCGCAGCTCGGTCCTTATCGCGGCAGTGAGATGCGCTTGGCCGAAACCTTCCTGGGCCAGATTCCGGACAATTCGATTACATTGTTCGACAAAGGCTTTTGGGGAGCTGATTTGCTGCTGAGCATTGCCGATGGGGGAAGCAATCGGCACTGGCTCACGCCAGCTCGCAAGAACCTGGTGATGGAGGAAGTCGAGCGCTATGGCGAGCATGATCGTCGCGTACGGATGAAAGTCTCGCCTCAGGCTCGCAAACGAAACCCGGCTCTCCCCACACACTGGGAAGTGCGCGAGGTCAGCTATCAAAGCCAGGGGTGTATCAGATCGCTGCTCACGTCGCTGCCGGTCGAGGACTACAGCGCAGAAGCGGTCGCCGAACTATATCTGGAACGCTGGGAAATCGAGCTGGGCTTCCGGGATATCAAAAGCTCAATGCAGCAGAATGCGGTAACGCTGCGCAGCAAGAAGGTCGACCTTATTTATCAAGAGGTCTGGGGACTTTTACTGGCTTACAACATCATCCGTCGAGAGGCCAGCCACGCCGCAATAGCCTTTGGCCGAACGCCTTCAGACATACGCTTCAAACCTGCCTGCCAGTACATTGCGGTACAACTGATCGTCATGGCAGCTGCTAATCCGGTATCGGCGACAGGCAGAAGGTTGGCTGAGTTGCGGGGAGGTATCGGAGGGATGTTTCTGGATCACCGTCCAAGGCCGGGAAGAACCAGGACGGTGAAGATTTCCAAAACCCGATATCCAGTGGATCGTAAGGCTGCTCCGCTTAAGTGAACAGCATTACGCACGCGGGCGGGGCTTTCAGCGTTGCAGCGAACCGGGTTACCAACCCACCCCGAAACCGATGGTGTAGCGGGTTTCATCCTTGTCGCCATCCGAGCCACTGACCTGATCCTTCGAGGCTTTCATGTTCAACGAGGCCCAGTCGGTGACCTTGTAGCGCAGGCCCACTTCGGCATCCAGTGAGTAATCAGCGGCACTGGCCAGCGGCTTGCCCACTTCGCCAGAGCTGAACAACTGGAAGGTCTTGCCGATCAGGTAGCGGTTGTAGTCCCAACGCATGCTGATGGCGTAGAAGTCGTCCTGCTCGCCATTGGCATATTCGTAGTCGGAGCGATTGAGCAGACCGGCAACGGAAAATGCGCCCAGTTCGTTATCCCAGAACTGGTAACCCGGACCGGTACCGATGGTGCGCTGACGCTCCAGGTCTTCGACCTTGTCGCGCTTGTACTCCAGACGCCCTTGCCAGAACCACTGTTCATCGAGGAAGCGGTCGAGGGCATATTCGGTGCCCCAGTTGTCGGTGCTGACCACGTCGTTGCGCAATTCACGGTTGTAGTCGACCTTCGCGTTGTGACGCCATTTGCCGTGACGGGCCTGGGTCTTGAGGTCGATGTCATAGTCATCGGTGTCGCTCTCGGCCCGCTTGTAATCCATGGCCACATCGACGTTGCCCTTCCACATGAAGTCTTCGACGAAGGGCTTGGGCTTCATGATCTGCTTGATGCTGGCCAGCTCGACGGTTTTCGGTGCATCGCCATTGGCGAGAATCACCTTGCCCGAATCGGCGGCCTGCAGCGACTTGGCGCGCTCGCCGGTGATGTCGTTTTCCTTGACCAGCAACTCGCGATCGCTTTCCAGGGTGGCGACCTGCTTCCAGTCCAGCGGGATGGAACCACCGTAGGCGGTCTGCAGCATCAGTTTGCCGCCGTCGAAAACCTTGATGGTTCCGGTCAGACGGTCGCCGTTCTTCATCCATACGGTATCGGCCAGCAGCGGTGTGGCGGCTACGCTGAGGCCCAGGCACAACAAGGTACGAGTAAACATAAGCGGATGCTGTCGCTCCGGTTCGCGGTAAATCGGGCATTATCCGCATACCCGACATTTGAGCAAGAAATGACCGACGGAAATGCCTCGAGTTCATTGACGGCCGACATCCAAACGGAGCGAGGAGACTGCCATGCCGACACGACAGCCCGATTACAGCGCGCCACTGGCCGACGATAACCAGCAGGCCCGCCGTGACGCCTTGTACCTGGCGCTGGCCCAGGTGCCGGCTGGCAAGGTGGTCACCTATGGCGAGCTGGCTGCGCTGGCAGGTCTGGGGCGCGCCGCACGCTGGGTCGGCCGAGCCCTCGGTCAGTTGCCCGATGGCACTGCCCTGCCCTGGCATCGTGTGGTCGCTGCCGGGGGCCGCTTGAGCCTGACGACGGACTCGCCAAGCGGGGTTGAACAACGGGCCCGGTTGCGCGTCGAAGGGGTGCTATCCCACAATGGCCGGGTGGATATCCGACGTCACGGCTGGCGGCCCCTGGAGCACGAGGCATGAGACTCGGTGCATCACGCGCAACCGGCTTGCACTGACCCGACCCTAGCCCCTAGAGTGCGCCACTTGTTCATGCTTTCTCCCCCCAGGCCGACCCCTTTCAATGCATCGTAAAAGCTGGCGCGACGCGATCGCCGCCTACTCCAGCCCCTCGACACTGGTTCTTCTGGTGCTTGGGTTCGCCGCCGGCCTGCCTTACATGTTGGTATTCTCGACCCTGTCGGTGTGGCTGCGTGAAGCCGGCGTGGCACGCGAGACTATCGGTTTCGCCAGCCTGATCGGCCTGGCCTACGCCTTCAAGTGGGTGTGGTCACCACTGCTCGACCAATGGCGCCTGCCGTTGCTCGGCAAGCTCGGCAGGCGGCGCTCGTGGCTGGTGCTGTCGCAGATTCTGATCGCCATCGGCCTGGCCGGCATGGCGCTTTGCGATCCACACACTCACCTGACCTGGCTGATCGCCCTCGCCGTGCTGGTGGCCTTCGCCTCGGCGACCCAGGACATCGCCGTCGATGCCTACCGCCTGGAGATCGTCGACGACACCCGCCAAGCCGCCCTGGCTGCCAGCTACATGGCCGGCTACCGGGTCGCTGCACTGCTGGCCACCGCCGGCGCACTGTACGTCGCCGAGGGCCTCGGCTCGACCACCCTGCTCTATCAGCACGCAGCCTGGGCCGGTACCTACCTGCTGTTCGCCCTGCTGATGCTGCCGGGCCTGCTGACCAGCCTGTGGATGAAAGAGCCGGCGGTGTCGATGAAGACCCAGTTGGCTGCCGCCAAATATGGGTTCAGCCACCAGATCGCTTCGGTGCTGGTGCTGATCGTGCTGTTGGTGTCGGTGCCGGCGATGTTCACCCAGCTCTACAACACCGACTTCCCCAGCCTGGTGACCGGCGAAGCCACGCTGCTCGACCTGCTGCTCGAGGACCGCGCCTTCCTGCGCGCCATCCTCTATACGATCCTGACCGCCCTGTGCCTGTCGTCGATGGGCCGCCGCGGTCTGGCGCCAGTGCTCACGCCGGTCAATGACTTCATCCTGCGCTACCGCTGGCAGGCCTTCCTGCTACTGGGGCTGATCGCCACCTATCGCATGTCCGACACGGTCATGGGCGTGATGGCCAACGTCTTCTACATCGACCAGGGCTTCACCAAGGACCAGATCGCCAGCGTCAGCAAACTGTTCGGGCTGATCATGACCCTGGTCGGCGCCGGCGCTGGCGGGTTGCTGATCGTGCGCTTCGGCATCATGCCGATCCTGTTCATCGGTGGCGCGGCGTCGGCGGCCACCAACCTGCTGTTCATGGTGCTGGCCGGCATGGGTGCCAACCTGCAGATGCTGATCTTCACCATCTCGGCGGACAACTTCAGTTCCGGGCTGGCCACGGCGGCGTTCGTCGCCTACCTGTCGAGCCTGACCAACCTGAAGTTCTCGGCCACCCAATACGCGCTGCTGAGTTCCATCATGCTGCTGCTGCCACGCCTGATCGGTGGCTATTCCGGCGTGCTGGTGGAGAAGTTCGGTTACGCGGATTTCTTCCTGATCACCGCGCTGATGGGCGTGCCGACCCTGCTGCTGATCCTGCTGCAGTGGCATCGCCAGGGCAACCGGGCCAGTGCGCTACCGGCCGACGAGCCGCCGAAACAGGAATGACGCCCATGAAAAAGCCGACTCTCGTCGGCTTTTTCATTTCTGCGTGCCGCGTTTCAGCCGGCCTTGCCCTGCTGAACCATCTGCACCATGCGCGGCGGCTGCGCCAGCTCGACACCTTCGGCGCGCAGGCGATCGCGTACGCTCTCGTTGAGCATGAAGATTACCGGCCAGTAGTCGCCGGCTGCCGTCCACATACGCAGCGACAGGTTGATCGAGGTTTCGCCCAGGTTGGATACCACCACCACCGGCGCCGGCTCCTGGTGCACGCGCGCATCCTTGGAGAGCTCCAGCAGCACTTCGCGGGCCTTGGCCAGGTCGGCATCGTAGTCGAGCTTCACGTCGTACAGCACCTGGCGGGTATTCTGCCGCGAGTGGTTGGTGATGATGCCGTTGGACAAGGTGCCGTTGGGCACGATCACCACCTTGTTGTCACCGGTGCGCAGCACGGTGTGGAAGATCTGGATGTAGTCCACCGAGCCGGAAACACCCTGGGCCTCGATGAAATCGCCGGCCTTGAATGGGCGGAACAGCATGATCAGCACGCCGCCAGCGAAGTTCGCCAGGCTGCCCTGCAGCGCCAGGCCGATGGCCAGGCCGGCCGCACCGATCACCGCGATGAACGAAGTGGTCTCCACGCCGATCATCGACGCCACGCTGATGATCAGCAGCACCTTGAGCACGATGCTCGCCAGGCTGCCGATGAAGCTGCTCAGCGCGCGATCGACCTTGCGGCCGTCCATCAGGGCGCTGACCTTGCCTGTCAGCTTGCTGATCAGCCACCAGCCGATCAACAGGGTTACGATGGCCAGGGTCAGTTTGCCGCTGTACTGCAGCAATACCGGAATCCAGGCCTGCGACATCACGACCAACTGGTCGATGCTCATATCCATCGGGCATTCCTTCTAGCAATGCAAACGAAAACGCCATGCGTTCGGACGGGCGCTCAGGAAATTGCGACGCCCACCGTTCGCCGGGGTTCAATAAACCCCGCCGTATCAGTCGCGAAAATTGTTGTACTGCAGGGGCATGCCGAAATCCTTGCCACGCAGCGAGGCGATGCATTCCTGCAGGTCGTCGCGCTTCTTGCCGGTGACCCGCACCTGTTCGCCCTGAATGGCGGCCTGCACCTTGAGCTTGGCTTCCTTGATGTGGGCGACGATCTTCTTGGCCAGCTCCTTGTCGATGCCTTCGCGGAATTCGACCTCCTGTTTGACCACCTTGCCGGACGCGTAGGGGTCCTTGGTTTCCATACACTGGCTGTCGATCTTGCGCTTGATCAGACAGCCGCGAATGATGTCGAGCATCTGCTCGAGCATGAAATCGGCTTCGGCGGTCAGCGTGACGGCCTTGTCCTTGACCTCGAAGCTGCACTTGCCGCGCAGGTCGAAGCGCCGCTCCAGCTCCTTGGTGGCATTGTCCAGGGCATTGGTGAGTTCGTGTTTGTCCAGCTCCGACACCACGTCGAACGAGGGCATGGAAATCCTCCAGATATAAAGCGCGATCGGGCAGCGCTGTTTCGCGATTCACCGACTGGCAGCCACCTGTGCAGCGATGCGAGCTGCATCGTGCTGGGCGCCGGTTCGCGAGATCGTGAATAAGTTCTGCGCAAATCGCGCGGATGGCTTGACGATAAAATTGGCGCGATCATTATATCCGCTCTGATACAGACCGCTCGGCGTTGTATTGGTTACTCCCCTTCCCTCGACCCGTTTTCCTGCCAACGAGTGCCATAAAAAACATGCCCAACCCCCATCTCAGTATTCTGGTGGTGGACGATGCCAAGTTCTCGAGCGCCATGATCGGGCGCGCATTGAGCCAGGCTGGATATCAGGATATTCGCTTCGCCAGCAGCGCTGCCGAAGCCATCAGCAATCTCGAACAACGCCCCGCCAGCGTGCTGCTGGCCGACTGGCTGATGCCTGAAATGGACGGCCTGGAGCTGACCGGACGGGTGCGCCAACTCGACGAGGCGGCCGAACACTACACCTACATCATCCTGCTGACCGGCAAGGAAGGCGAGAATGTGCTCAACGAGGCCTTCGACCGCGGCGTCGATGACTTCATCAGCAAGTCGTCCATGAACGAACAGCTATTGCCGCGAGTATTCGCCGCCGAACGCCTGTGCAGCACCCTGCAGCGCCTGCTCCAGGAAAACGCCCTGCTGGTGCAGAACATCGCCAGCCTGGAAGAGCGCAACCTGGTCGAGCCGTTGACTGGCCTGGGCAACACCCGCTACCTGAAACAGAAGATGGCGGACAGCCTGCGCCAGGTCGAGTCGCGCGGCGGCGCGCTGTGCTACCTGTTGATCGGCTTGCAGGGCGCCGATGAGCTGGGCGCACGCCACGGCAAGGCCTTCTACAACGAATTGCTGCGCAGCGTGGCCCGTCGCCTGCAACAGCTGGTGCGTCCGCTGGACGTGCTGGTGAGCCTGGACGACCGCCACTTCGCGCTGATCACCCTGCTCGACGACCTGCAGGAGTGCTCGCCGAGCAGCTTCAAGCGCCTGCACGAAGGACTCAACCTCAAGGCCTTCAAGACCAGCGAAGGGTTCATCAGCCTCAAGGCCGGCATTGCCGTGGTCGGGCTGGACAGCAAGGCCATGCCGATGGAGCAGCAGTACCTGCTCGACCTGGCCAGCCGACTGCTACCCGAAGCCCATGCCAGCGGCCGCGTGACCGCCGTACGCCTGCCGCGCACATGAGCTGGCACGTACTCGGCGCCGGCAGCCTGGGCAGCCTGTGGGCCACCCGCCTGTTTCGCGCCGGCGTGCCAGTGCAGCTGATTCTCCGTGACGCGCAGCGCCTGGCCGCCTACCGTCAGGCAGGCGGGCTGACGCTCGTCGAACAGGGCCAGGCCAGCCTGTACGCCATCGTCGCCGGTGACCTGAACGAACAGGCACCCATCGAGCGTCTTCTGCTGGCCTGCAAGGCCTACGACGCCGCCGAAGCCATCGCGGCAGTCGCCCACCGGCTGACGCCGGAGGCCGAGGTGATCCTGCTGCAGAACGGCCTGGGCAGCCAGGACGAAGTGGCCGTGCAGCTACCCGGCCGCCGTTGCCTGCCCGCCTCCAGCACCGAGGGCGCTTTTCGCGATGGTGACTGGCGGGTGGTGTTCGCCGGTCAGGGCCACAACTGGATTGGCGATCCACTCGATGCCACACCGCCAGGCTGGCTGAGCGATCTGCAGCGCAGCCACATTCCGCATACCTGGAGCCCGGACATTCTGGCGCGGCTGTGGCGCAAGCTGGCGCTCAACTGCGCCATCAATCCGCTGACCGTACTGCACGGCTGTCGCAATGGCGAACTGGTCCGCCACGGCGATCAGGTCGATGCACTGTGCGCCGAACTCGCCGGGCTATTGCACGGTTGTGGCCAGGCTGACGCCGCCCGGGATCTGCACCTCGACGTATGGCGGGTGATCGAGGCCACGGCTGCCAACTACTCATCCATGTACCAGGACGTGGCCGCCGGTCGCCGCACCGAAATCAGCTACCTGCTCGGCTACGCCTGCGCTGCCGCCGAACGCGCAGCGCTGCAGGTGCCGCACCTGAAAGTCGTGCACCGGCAACTGCTCGAGCATCTGGACCGGCACGGATTGCCGCGCTATTGAGTCACGCGCTAACCTGCGCCCTCACCTGTCACCACGAAACATGCCCATGCGCCTGCGCCACCGCCTGAAGAACCTCCCCGTTGGCCGAAAATTGCTCGCGGCGCTGCTGGTCCTGCTGGCTGCCGTGCTGGTGGTCGCCAACATGACCTTCATCAGCGCGGCCTACTGGATCTCCCAGGAAAGCGTCGCCCCCCAGGCACTGCAGACCCTCGGCCGGCTGTTCGCCACTTCGGCCCTGAGCCGCGAGGCCCTGAGTTCGCGCGAAGCAGCCCACGAGTTGCTGAAACGCCTGGATGGCTATGGCCCGCTGCGCGCCGCGGTGATCTACGACGCCGCTGGCAACAGCATGGCGCAACTGCAGCGTGGCGAAAAACTCGATCTGCCCACCCAGGTCGATGCGCTGGACAACTGGCGCATCGGTGAATTCCGCGCCAACCAGCTGATCGAACTGCCCCAGGCCGATGCCCCACCTGGGCACCTGCTGCTGGTCGCCTCCAGCGAGTTGCCGGGCGCTTTCTACACCGGCACCGTGACCGCCAGCCTGGTGATCCTCGGCTTCAGCCTGGTGCTCTGGCTGCTGGTGGCGCGGCAGATCCGCCGCCTGGTCACCAGCCCGATCAAACGCCTCGAAGAGCTGACCCGCCAGGTCACCCGCGAGGAGAACTACTCGCTGCGCGCGCGGCGCGGCAATCGCGATGAAATCGGCAGTCTGGCCGAGGCCTTCAACACCATGCTCGAGCGCATCGAAGCGCGCGAGCAGCAGCTCAAGCGCGCCCGCGACGACTCCGAGGAAGCCTACAACCAGGCCCGCGGCCTGGCCGAGGAAACGCGCCTGTCCAATCGCAAGCTGGAACTCGAAGTGCAGGTGCGCAGCAAGATCGAGAAAAAGCTCACCGGTTTCCAGAACTACCTCAACAGCATCATCGACTCCATGCCCTCGGCGCTGATCGCCCTGGACGAACAGCTGTACGTGGCGCAGTGGAATCAGGAAGCCAGCGCGCTGTCCGGTACCTCCATCGACGAGGCGGTCAACCAGCCAGTGTTCCTCGCCTTCCCGCTGCTCAAGCCCTACCTGTCCAAACTCAAGCGCACCGCCGAGCAGCACCGGGTCGAGAAGATCGAACGCGTCACCTGGATTCGCGACGACGAGCCCCATCACTACGCCCTGACCTTCTACCCGCTGATCGGCAGTATCGGCCGTGGCGTGGTGATCCGTATCGACGACATCACCCAGCGCCTGAACCTCGAAGAGGTCATGGTGCAGTCCGAGAAGATGCTTTCCGTGGGCGGCCTGGCGGCCGGCATGGCGCACGAGATCAACAACCCGCTGGGCGCCATCCTGCACAACGTGCAGAACATCCGCCGGCGCCTGTCGCCGGAGCTGCCACGCAATCAGGAGCAGGCCGAACTGGCCGACGTCAGCCTGACGGCCATCGACCGCTACCTGAGCGCCCGGGAAATTCCCATGCTGCTCGACGGCATCCAGCAGGCCGGGGCGCGGGCCTCGAAGATCGTCACCCACATGCTCAGTTTCAGCCGCCTGAGCAACCGGCAGCTGGCGCCCTGCCAGCTGCCGGCGCTGATCGACCAGGCCGTGGAGATCGCCAGCAACGACTTCGACCTGACCGAAAGCTTCGACTTCAAGAGCCTGCTGATCCAGCGCGAATTCGATCCGCAGCTCGGGCCGATTCCCGGCATCGCCAACGAACTGGAACAGGTGCTGCTCAACCTGCTGAAGAACGCCGCCCAGGCCATCCACCTGCGCGACGACGACAGCATCCCCGGCAAGCTGATCCTGCGCACGCGCCTGGCGCCGCCATGGGCCGAAGTGCAGGTCGAGGACAATGGCGTGGGTATTCCCGAAGCCGTGCGCAAGCGTATCTTCGAACCGTTCTTCACCACCAAGGAAGTCGGCCAGGGCACCGGCCTGGGGCTCTCGGTCTCGTACTTCATCGTCACCAACAACCACAAGGGCCAGATGGAGGTGCACTCGCGCACCGGCCAGGGCACCTGCTTCACCCTGCGCTTGCCGCTGGGCGTAGGCAACTGATCAGCGGAGACGCCATGGGTTATCGACTCTCGAAAATCTACACACGCACCGGCGATGCCGGGCAGACCGGCCTGGCCGATGGTCGCCGCGTGGCCAAGGATCACCCTCGCATCGAAGCCATCGGCGAAGTGGACACCCTCAACAGCCAGCTCGGCCTGCTGCTCGCCGACCTGCTCGAAGAGCAGGCGAGCCATCCGGGGCTCGGCGAGCTGGTCGAGGTGCTCGCGCCCTGCCAGCACCGCCTGTTCGACCTTGGTGGCGAGCTGGCGATGCCCGAATACCATGCGCTGCAGAGCGCCGAAATCGAGCGCCTGGAAACGGCCATCGACCGCTGGAACGAGGAAGTCGGGCCGCTCACCAACTTCATCCTGCCCGGCGGCTCGCGGTTGATCGCCCAGGCCCACCTGTGTCGCAGCAGCGCCCGCACTGCCGAGCGGCGCTGCGGCCAGCTGCATGCCATCGAAACGCTGCGCGGTGAGCTGCTGGCCTACATCAACCGGCTGTCCGACCTGCTGTTCGTGGCCGCGCGGCTGATCGCCCGGCGCCTGGGCATCGACGAAGTGCTCTGGCAGGCCGCCGTCAAAGGCTGAGGCGACTCTCGAAGCGGCGCAGCTCGCCGCTCAGCGGGTCGCTGAACGACAGCCCGCGGGCCAGCAGCTTCAGCGGCCGCCCGTAGTCGTCGGGTTCACCCTCGGCGCAGCTGACGTCGGGATAGAACGGATCGTTGAGGATCGGCGCGCCCAAGGCCGCCATATGCACCCGTAACTGATGCTTCTTGCCGGTGACCGGCTCCAGACCGTACAACCAGTGCTCGGCGCGTTTCTCGATGACCTCGACGCGCGTGCGGGTGTTCGCCACCCCCGCTGCCTCGCGCATGCGAAAGAACGGCTCCCCGGCCTCGAAGCGCGTCTCGCGCAACAGCGGAAACTGCAGCCCTGGCAAGGGAGCGGCCAGCGCCTCGTAGCGCTTGTCGATGGCGCGCTCGCGAAACATCGCCTGGTAGCGCCCGCGGGTCTGCGGGTTGCTGGAGAACAGCACCAGCCCGGCGGTGTGGCGGTCGATGCGGTGCAAGGGCACCAGATCGGCATTGCCGGTACGCTTGACCAGCCGCGCCAGCAAGGTCTGCTCGACGTAGGCGCCGGCCGGCATCACCGACAGGAAATGCGGCTTGTCGGCGACCAGAATGTGCTCATCGACATGCAGGATGGTTTCCTCGAAGGGAATCAACGGCTCGGCGGGCACCTCACGGAAGTAATGTACGCGCAGGCCGACCCGGTAAGGGTGATCGACGCCTATGGGCGCGCCTTCGGCGTCCAGCACCCGGCCGCGGGCCATGCGCTCGAGCCAGACGTCCCGCGAAATCGCCGAGAAGTGCGCGCACAGACAGTCGAGCACCGTCGCCCAGTCGCCAGCGGGCAGGTGCAGCGTGCTGGGGCGTAGGATTGGCTGATCGGAGGGTGGCATGCAAAGGCTCCAGGTGCGGTCGTCAGGGCGCGATCAGGTAGAGACAGATCGACAGCGTCACCAGCGAGCCCAGTGTCGACAACAGAATGGTGCTCGACACCTCGGCACCGTCGCGGCGGTAGAACTCGGCAAGCATGAACGGACCGGTGCCGGTCGGCAGCGCGCTGAGCAGCAGCGCGGCGTGTGCCCACATCGGTGGCAGGCGGAACACGTAGACGGCCAATCCCCAGGTAATCAGCGGGTGAGCGACCAGCTTGATCAGTACCAGGCCGGTGCCGCGCTGCTTCGGCCCCGCGTGCTTTTCAGCCAGGAACAAGCCAAGGGCGATGAGCGCGCAGGGCCCAGTGGCGGCGGCGAGCAGTTTGAGAAACTGGTGCAGGGGTGCCGGCAGCGGCTGCGCCGTGGCCGCCCACAGGCCACCGAGCAGCGGCGCCATGACGATGGGGTTCTTGAACAGCGCGACACCGACTTTGCGCACCGCGCCCAGCAGACTCTTTTCGTTCTGCAGGCCCACTTCGATGCACACCACCGCCAGGGCGAACAGCACGCAGATGACGATCAGGCAGGCGATCAGCGCCGGCTCCATGCCGGCATCGCCGAATACCAGCAGGCACAGCGGAATGCCCATGTAACCGGTATTCGCGTAGGAGGCGCTGAGCCCACGCACGCTGGCGTCGGCGAGGCTGCCGGTACGGCGCAGGGCCACCAGCAGCACCAGAACGAAGAGCCCCAGGGTGGCGATGCCATAGGCGAGGATGAAGCCGGGCTGCCAGATATCGTCCCACACCACGGTGGCCATCGCCTCGAACAGCAGCGCCGGCAGGCACAGCCAGACCACCATGCGGTTGATCTCCGAGGCGGCGGTGGCGCCCAGCAGGCCCAGGCGCCGGCAGGCAAATCCGGCAAGGATCAGCGCGAAGACCGGCAGGATGACGTTGAGAACGGAGGCCATGGGCCGTGAATCACTCGAAAACGGGACGCCGCAGGGTAGGCGCTACGGCCTGCTGACACAAGCGCAGCCGTCAGTGTTGAGGCTCGGACCAGAACGCACGAATCCCGGCGACGCCCTGGGCACCGGCCTGCCAGGCCTGCTCGGCCTGCTGTGGGCCGACACCGCCGAGCAGGTAGCACGGCTGGTTGAAGCCCTTCAACAAGTCGGTCGCCTGCTGCCAACCCAGCGGAGGGGCATCGGGATGGCTGGCAGTGGCCTGCAGAGGCGACAGGGTGACGAAATCGGCTCCGATTTGCGAGGCCAGTTCGAGTTCTTCGGCACTGTGGCAGGAAGCGGCCAGCCAGCGGCCCTCGGGCAGCGGACGGCCCTTGCTGGCGTACTTGCGTAGCTGCTCGGCGGTGAGGTGCCAGCCGGCTGCGGGGAAATCGCCCAGCCACTCCAGCGGGCCCTTGAGCATCAACTGCGCCTTGCCGGCGCAGAGCCCCTGGACGTCCACGGCGATATCGCGGT
Organism: Pseudomonas sp. PA15(2017); assembly: GCF_001945395.1. Taxonomy (GTDB): domain Bacteria; phylum Pseudomonadota; class Gammaproteobacteria; order Pseudomonadales; family Pseudomonadaceae; genus Aquipseudomonas. The sequence goes on from NZ_MSXV01000001.1 coordinate 12,704, forward strand.
ACTGGGCGTCGAACATCGCCGGCGCGCGCAGCTGGATCAGGCGAATACCGTTGGCAATCGCTGCCCGCACGCCTGCAAGCAGCTCGGGGCCGTCCAACCCTTCCGGGGTGATCAGGTAATGTTCGGGCAGCCGAGCAGCCGCGACGATCGGTCGGTTGGCGGCAGGAAATTCATAGTCGCCCAATTGCCGTGCGCTGACCCACGCCAGCGGCTGACCTTCGGCGCCGTGGGGTTCATCAGCGAAGCGGCTGACTTCCCAGACGTCCAGCAGCACATGCTTGTCGCTGTAATCGTGGCGCACCTGGATAAGCGGCCGCGCCGCCTCCACGGTAATGCCCAGCTCCTCGTGCAGCTCGCGCGACAGCGCCGCGAGAACGGCTTCGCCCTCCTCGACCTTGCCGCCCGGAAACTCCCAGAGCCCGCCCTGGTGTTTGTCGTCAGGGCGCTTGGCAATCAGGATTCGGTCATCGTCACCGCGGATTACCGCTGCCGCTACATGCACGCGTTTCACGTCTACTCCTTCAAAGCTGCCTGCAACCAGCGCTGGAACGCCGGCCACTGAAAAATGGTGTCCACGTAGGCCGCTGCATCCGCCGGAAGTTGCACGCCATAGCTGCGCAGCCGGCTGGCGACCGGGGCGAAATAGGCATCGGCGATGCTGACCTCGCCGAACAGGTACGCACCGCCCTGGCCGAAGCGCTCGCGGCAGCCGGCCCACAACGCGACGACACGCTGGATATCGTGCTTGACGTCGTCCGCCACGCTGGCCAGCGGCGCGTTACGCTGCATGTCCATCGGCATATGGCTGCGCAGCGCGCCGAAGCCGCTGTGCATCTCCGCGCAGACCGAGCGGGCCATGGCGCGGGCGGCCACATCACGCGGCCAGAGGGCCACCTCGGGATAGCGCTCGGCCAGGTATTCGGCGATCGCCAGGGAATCCCAGATCACCCCGGCATCCTCGGTTTTGAGCACCGGCACCTTGGCGGTGGGCGAATGCTCGAGCAGCCGCGCGTGGGTGTCGGCCCGAAACAGCGGCACCAGGGTTTCCTGGTACGCCGCGCCGCTGAGCTCGAGCAGCAGCCAGCCGCGCAGCGACCAGGACGAGTAATTCTTGTTGCCTATCACCAGTTCGAGCGACATCTATTTCTCCAGCGATCAGAAGGAACAGAACGACAGCTTCGCCGTTGGCTGCCGGCAAGGCAAATTCCGCTCGCTCATGGGGCCATGCGCGAGCGGAATGAACGCGCCAGCCGCCCTGTCGGCGACCGGCACGAGGATCAGGTGCGGTATTCGGCGTTGATCTTCACGTACTCGTGAGACAGGTCGGTGGTCCAGATGGTCTCGCTGCAAGTGCCACGGCCCAGCTCGATGCGGATGGTGATTTCCTCTTCGGCCATCACCGCGGAGCCCTGCTCTTCGGTGTAGGTCGCGGCGCGGCAGCCCTTGCTGGCGATGCACACCTCGCCCAGGAACACGTCGATCTTGCTGACGTCCAGTTGGGCCACGCCGGCACGGCCGACGGCGGCGAGGATGCGCCCCCAGTTGGGGTCGGAGGCGAACAGCGCGGTCTTGATCAGCGGCGAATGGGCCACCGCATAGCCGACGTCCAGGCATTCCTGGTGCGTCGCCCCGCCGTTGACCTGCACGGTGACGAACTTGGTAGCGCCTTCGCCATCACGAACGATGGCCTGAGCCACGTCCATGCACACCTCGAATACCGCCTGCTTCAACGCGGCGAACAGCGCGCCGCTGGCCTGGGTGATTTCCGGTAGGGCCGCCTTGCCGGTGGCGATCAGCATGCAGCAGTCGTTGGTGGAGGTATCACCGTCGATGGTGATGCGGTTGAACGACTTGTTCGCGGCGTCACGCAGCAGGTCCTGCAACACGCCCTGGGCGACCTTGGCGTCGGTGGCGATATAGCCGAGCATGGTGGCCATGTTCGGCTTGATCATGCCCGCACCCTTACTGATGCCGGTAACGGTGACGGTCACGCCCTCGTGGGTGAACTGGCGGCTGGCACCCTTGGGCAGCGTGTCGGTGGTCATGATGCCGGTGGCGGCATCGGCCCAGTTGTTTTCGGAGAGGTTGTCCAGCGCGGCCTGCAGGGCGCCTTCGATTTTCTCGACCGGCAGCGGCTCGCCGATTACGCCGGTGGAGAACGGCAGCACTTCGCTCTCATCCACACCGGCCAGGCCGGCCAGGCTGGCGCAGGTGCGCGTGGCGTTCTGCAGGCCCGGCTCACCGGTTCCGGCATTGGCATTACCGGTATTGGTCAGCAGGTAGCGCACGCTGCCGGACGCCCGCTTCTTGGCCAGAATCACCGGCGCCGCGCAGAACGCGTTGAGGGTGAACACCCCCGCCACGCTGCTGCCCTCGGCACAGCGCATCACCACCACATCCTTGCGCCCCGGGCGCTTGATGCCGGCGGAGGCGATGCCCAGCTCGAAACCTGGAACCGGATGCAGGGTAGACAGCGGGCCAAGACCAACAGCCATGGGAGAGCTCCTCGAATTAGGTGGATGGGCACAGCATGTTCGATGCGAAAACGCCGCGAAGGGCTAGACCCTTCGCGGCGTTTGGACGTTTCACGGCATTGCGTTGATCAGTTGACCTGACCGTGGCAGTGCTTGTACTTCTTGCCGGAACCGCACGGGCACAGCTCGTTGCGGCCGATCTTCTGCTCAGCGCGCACCGGGGCGGCTGCCACGGCGACATCGCCTTCCTGGCCTTCGGCTTCCGGCTCTTCGAGCGCGGAAACCTCCTCGTGCTGGAACTGCATGCGCTGGGCCATGGACTCGGCCTCGCGACGCAGACGGGCTTCTTCCTCGACCGGATCTTCACGGCGCACCTGAACGTGCGAAAGCACACGGATGGCATCGCGCTTGATCGAATCCAGCAGTTCCTGGAACAGCGTGAAGGACTCGCGCTTGTACTCCTGTTTCGGGTTCTTCTGCGCGTAGCCGCGCAGGTGAATGCCGTGACGCAGGTGATCCATGGTCGACAGGTGGTCTTTCCACAGGTCGTCGAGTACCCGTAGCAGAATCTGCTTCTCGAAGGTACGCAGGGCTTCGGCGCTGGCCTGGGTTTCCTTCTCGTGGTAGGCGTCGATCAGTTCCTTGAGGATGCGCTCGCGCAGGGTGTCCTCATAGAGTTTGTCGTCTTCATCGAGCCACTGCTGGATCGGCAGGCGCAGGTTGAAGCTGGCGTACAGCGCCTCTTCCAGACCGGCGATATCCCACTGCTCAGGTAGCGACTGCGGCGGCATGTGCGCATTGATGGTGCTGTCCAACACTTCCCTGCGGAAGTCCTCGATGGTCTCGCCCACGTTGTCGGCGGTCAGCAAGGTGTTGCGCATGTGGTAGATCACCTTGCGCTGTTCGTTGGCCACGTCGTCGTATTCGAGCAGTTGCTTACGCATGTCGAAGTTGCGACCTTCGACCTTGCGCTGCGCTTTCTCGATGGCGTTGGTCACCATGCGGTGCTCGATGGCCTCGCCCGGCTGCATGCCCAGGGCCTTCATGAAGTTCTTCACGCGGTCGGAGGCGAAGATGCGCATCAGGCTGTCTTCCAGCGACAGGTAGAAGCGGCTGGAACCGGCGTCACCCTGGCGACCGGCACGGCCCCGCAGCTGGTTGTCGATACGGCGCGATTCGTGGCGCTCGGAGGCGATCACGTGCAGACCACCGGACTCCAGCACTTGCTGGTGGCGCTTCTGCCAGTCGGCCTTGATCTGAGCGATCTGCTCCGGCGTCGGATTCTCCAGCGCCGCGACTTCCACTTCCCAGTTACCGCCGAGCAGGATGTCGGTACCACGACCGGCCATGTTGGTGGCGATGGTCAGCGCACCCGGGCGACCGGCCTGGGCGATGATCTCGGCTTCCTTCTCGTGGAACTTGGCGTTGAGCACCTTGTGCTCGATGCCTTCCTGCTCGAGCAGGCGCGACATGTACTCGGAGGTTTCGATGGTCGCGGTACCGACCAGAACGGGCCGGCCCTGGGCCTGGCATTCCTTGATATCGGTGATGATTGCCGCGTACTTCTCTTCCTGGGTCAGGTAGACCAGGTCGTTGAAGTCCTTACGGGAAATCGGCTTGTTGGTCGGGATGACCATCACGTCCAGACCGTAGATCTGATGGAATTCGAAGGCTTCGGTATCCGCAGTACCGGTCATGCCGGCCAGCTTGTTGTACAGGCGGAAATAGTTCTGGAAGGTGGTCGAGGCCAGGGTCTGGCTCTCGGCCTGGATCTGCACGCCTTCCTTCGCTTCGATGGCCTGGTGCAAGCCCTCGGACAGTCTACGGCCCTGCATGGTACGGCCGGTGTGCTCGTCGATCAGAATCACCTGACCGTTCTGCACGATGTATTCGACGTTACGCTGGAACAGGGTGTGGGCGCGCAAGCCGGCATAGACGTGGGTCAGCAGGCCCAGGTTGTGCGCCGAATACAGGCTCTCGCCCTCGGCCAGCAGACCGGCCTGGGTCAGCATGTCTTCGATGACCTGATGGCCGTCTTCGTTGAGTTCGACCTGGCGGCTCTTCTCGTCGACCTTGTAGTGGCCTTGCTGGGTGACCACGCCCTCTTCTTCCTCGATGTGCTGCTTGAGACGAGGAATCAGGCGGTTGATCTCGGTGTACATCTTCGAGCTGTCTTCGGCCTGGCCGGAGATGATCAGCGGGGTACGGGCTTCGTCGATGAGGATCGAGTCGACTTCGTCGATCACCGCGAAATTCAGCTCGCGCTGGAATTTCTCTTCAACGCTGAACGCCATGTTGTCACGCAGGTAATCGAAGCCGAATTCGTTGTTGGTGCCGTAGGTGATGTCGGCGGCATAGGCAGCGCGCTTTTCTTCCGGCGGCATGAACGGCGTGACGATACCGACCGACAGGCCGAGGAATTCGTACAGCGGGCGCATCCAGTTGGCGTCGCGGCGGGCCAGATAGTCGTTGACCGTGACCACGTGCACGCCCTTGCCTTCCAGGGCGTTGAGGTACACGGCCAGGGTACCGACCAGGGTCTTGCCCTCACCGGTACGCATCTCGGCGATCTTGCCTTCGTGCAGGGTCATGCCGCCGATCAACTGGACGTCGAAGTGGCGCATGCCCATGACGCGTTTACCCGCCTCGCGGGCGACGGCAAAGGCTTCGGGCAGCAGTTGATCGAGGGTTTCGCCTTTGGCCAGGCGGGCCTTGAATTCTTCGGTCTTGGCACGCAGTTGCTCATCGGAGAGCGCGAGCATCTGCTCCTCGAATGCATTGACGGCCTGAACCGCCTTGAGCATGCGTTTGACTTCACGCTCGTTCTTGCTTCCAAAGAGTTTTTTCAACAAAGGCGCAAACATATCGACAGGATCTTCCACGCTATGAATGGAGGGCGGCCCCGTGAGTCGCCCATGCAGCCCTTATGGCTGCGTGCGAAGAGGGCATTCTACCCGGAAACGGAATTGAAGAAAGAGCGCGATTGGCACAGGGCCATCGGCGCAGTGCGAGCCGGCCTTGGCCGGCTCGATCAGGGCTCGTCGCTGACGCGGGCGATGTAGCTGTGCGGATTGACCAGCGCGCCGTTGCGAGTGACTTCGAAGTGCACGTGATTACCGGTGGAGCGCCCGCTGCTGCCGACCGTGGCGATCGCCTGGCCGCGCTGGACCAGATCGCCGACCTGCACGATGTTGCTGCGGTTGTGTGCGTACAGGGTGACGTAGCCATCGGCATGGCTGATTTCCACGGTGTTGCCATAGCCGTTGCGGCGCCCGGCGAAGGTCACCACGCCGGCACCGACCGCTACCACGTCGCTGCCCGCCTTGGCGGCGAAGTCCACGCCCTTGTGCATGCTGATGCGCCCGGTCAGCGGGTCGATGCGCCGACCGAATGGCGACGATACGTAGCCCTGCAGTACCGGGTGACCAGACAACATGGTCGCCTCGTCGAGACGGCGGTCGGCCAGCAGTTGCTCCAGTACTTCGAGCTGCTGTTCGCGGCTGTTCATGCGCAGGGCCAGTTCATCGAGCGTGCTCAAGAACGGCGGCGGCGCATAAGCCGCCCCGCCGATCGGCTCCTCCGGGCCGCCCTGCCCCACACCCAGCGAGAAATCGAATTCGCTGGCGTCCAGCTCGGCCAGCTCGGTAAGCCGCTCGCCCAGAGCATCGAGCCGGGTCAGACGCGCTTGCAGCTCGGCGACGTGGGCGGCGAAAGCATCCAGTTGGCGCTGGGCGTCGACGCGCACCGCACCGACTTCCTCGCGCTGGGCATCGAGCGCCTGGCTGACCACCGCGCTGTCCAATACCGGCCCTGGTTGCGGCGCCATCCAGGCACCCAGTGCCGCACCGCCGCCCACCGCCAGCACGGTCAACAGCCCCAGGCCGGCTCCAAGCCAGCGCAGATCGAAGCTGAGCGAGCGCGCGGCGCCATGGCGTCGGCTGAGTAAAATGATGTGCATGACATCCCCATCTGAAAAAAGTGGAACCCGAGCGGTCAGCAGAGGTTCTGCTACCATGACGGCCCCAAAACGCTGCAGGCTTCCTGCCATGAGTTTTCGTCCCTTGCCGGCCAAGGCGCCCGCCGCGCTCCTGCGCGAGGCGAAGCCGCTGAAAGCCCTGTTCAATCAGGCTCAACGCCTCGACCACCTGCAACAGGTGGTGGAGAGCCAGCTGCAGCCTGCCGCCCGTGAACACTGTCGCGTGGCATCGTGGCGGGAGGGCTGTCTGCTGCTGATCGTCACCGATGGTCACTGGGCCACACGGCTGCGTTATCAGCAAAAACGCCTGCAACGACAGTTGCAGGCGCTCGAAACGTTCGCGACCTTAACGAAAATCCTCTTTAAGGTGCAACCTTCCAGCGGCGAGAAACGCGAGGCGCCACGGCCTTTCGAGCTGTCCGACAGCGCCGCCGACAGCATCCAGGAAACCGCCGAAGGGGTCAGCGATCCGCGCCTGAAAGCTGCCCTGGAGCGCCTCGCCAGCCATCGTCGGCGCAGCGATTGCTAAACCGGTCAGCTGGTTAGATTCGCCAACGACGAGCGCCATGAAAATGACAACCTGATACCCGATGCGTGCCTGGCGCGCCTCGCATGCCTCCGTGGCCGTCTGTCGGGCTACCTGATCGCAGCATAAAAAAAGGCCACCCGAAGGTGGCCTTGGAAGCGATAAAACTAGGAGAGATTGCCTTACACCGCCGCAGCCGGGCGCATGTAAGAGATCGGAGCAGTGTCGGCGTCTTCGAACGTCACCGTTTCCCAAGCATCCGGCTGTGCGATCAAGGCTCGCAGCAGACGATTGTTCAGGCCGTGGCCGGATTTGTAGCCGCGGAACTCACCGATCAGGCTGTTGCCGAGCAGATAAAGGTCACCGATCGCATCGAGAATCTTGTGCCTGACGAATTCGTCCTCGTAACGCAGGCCGTCTTCGTTGAGCACACCGTCTTCGTCCACCACGATGGCATTGTCCACACTGCCGCCGCGTGCCAGGTTATGCGAACGCAGGAATTCGATATCACGCATGAAACCGAAGGTGCGGGCACGGCTGACTTCCTTGACGAACGAGGTGCTGGAAAAATCGACACTCGCGGTCTTGGTGCGGTCGTGGAATACCGGGTGATCGAAGTCGATCTCGAAACTCACCTTGAAGCCATCGAACGGAACGAAGGTGGCGCGCTTGTCGCCGTCCGTCACGGTCACTTCACGGGTGATGCGGATGAACTTCTTGGGGGCGTCCTGCTCTTGCAGACCAGCCGACTGAATCAGGAAAACGAAGGGACCCGCACTGCCGTCCATGATCGGCACTTCACAGGCAGAGAGCTCGACGTAGGCGTTATCGATGCCCAGGCCAGCCATGGCCGAGAGCAGGTGCTCTACCGTATCCACCTTGATATCACCATTGACCAGCGTGGTCGACATGGTGGTCTCGCCGACGTTCAGGGCGTGCCCCTTGACCTCCACCACAGGGTCGAGGTCGGTACGGCGGAACACGATACCGGTATCCACCGGAGCCGGCTTCAGGGTCAGGTAAACCTTCTCCCCGGAGTGCAGGCCGATACCCGTGGCGCGGATGATGTTCTTCAGGGTGCGTTGTCTGATCATGGGTCTGGCCGCTTTACGCTAGGTGCGAATTGTTTTCAACAAAGGCTGGCGATAATAGCAGAACCGACCTTTGCTGAACACCAATCACCTTCATGCTCCTGATAGATTTCATTAATCCGCCTGACGACGCAGGAATGCCGGAATGTCCAGGTAATCCAGGTCGTCCTGCGGGTTCATTTTTGCCGCAGTGGCTGCGCCACCGTGGCTCTGACGCTGAACGGTCGGGCGCTCGTAGTCCTTGTAGTTGACGTTCTGCTCGGCGCGAACCGGAGCGGCTACCGGGGCTACGGCTTGAGCTGCAGCTACCTGCACGGTGTTGTCGACCACCTTCACCGGTTTTTCCATGCGCGCACCCAGGCCGGTTGCGACCACGGTGACGTGCAGCTCGTCACGCATATCCGGATCGATCACGGTACCGACCTTGACGGTGGCGTGCTCGGAAGCGAACTGTTCGATGATGTTACCCACATCGGAATACTCACCCAGGGACAGATCCGGGCCAGCGGTGATGTTCACCAGGATGCCACGGGCGCCCTGCAGGTTGACGTCTTCGAGCAGCGGGTTGCGGATGGCCGCTTCGGTGGCTTCACGCGCACGGTTCGGGCCGCTGGCGCAGCCGGTGCCCATCATCGCCATACCCATTTCGCTCATCACGGTCTTCACGTCGGCGAAGTCGACGTTGATCATGCCCGGACGCTTGATGATGTCGGAGATACCGCGAACGGCACCGCTCAGCACGTCGTCGGCCTTGGAGAAGGCGGACAGCAGGCTGGCGTCCTTGCCGAGAATGGTCAGCAGCTTCTCGTTGGGGATGGTGATCAGCGAGTCGACGCTTTCCTGCAGCGCGCGGATGCCTTCGTCGGCGATCTGCATGCGCTTGCGGCCCTCGAACGGGAACGGACGGGTCACCACCGCAACGGTGAGGATGCCCAGCTCCTTGGCCACTTCGGCGATCACAGGCGCTGCACCGGTACCGGTACCGCCGCCCATGCCGGTGGTGATGAACACCATGTCGCAGCCCTGCAGCACTTCGGCGATGCGCTCACGGTCTTCGATGGCGGCCTGACGACCGACTTCCGGGTTGGCGCCAGCGCCGAGACCCTTGGTAACGCCGGTACCGAGTTGCAGCACGGTACGTGCGCCGATGTTCTTCAGTGCCTGAGCATCGGTGTTGGCGCAGATGAATTCGACGCCTTCGATGTTGCTCTTGGCCATGTGGTTGACTGCGTTGCCACCGCCACCACCGACACCGATAACCTTGATGACCGCGCTTTGCGGAAGGTTGTCTACGAGTTCAAACATGGTCTCTCTCCTGTATTTTCTAGTTTTTAACGCCTACTGCCGGTGACGCCGCACACGCCCGTGCCGCGTCGCCCACATTAGAAATTGCCCTGGATCCAGCGTTTGAGCCGCTCCAGAACCGGTGCCTTGGTTTCATCACCGTACCCGCCATTGCCGGGCATCGGGATGTCGTCGGACTGCTTGCGCAGGCCATACATCAACAGGCCAACACCCGTCGAGTAAATCGGGTTGCGGACCACGTCGCTGAGCCCCTTGACGCTGTGGGGCACACCGAGGCGAACCGGCATGTGGAAAATCTCTTCGGCCAGCTCTACCGCGCCTTCCATCTTCGCCGTACCACCGGTGAGCACGATGCCCGCCGGGATCAGATCCTCGTAGCCACTGCGGCGCAGCTCGGCCTGGATCAGGGTGAACAGCTCGTCGTAACGCGGCTCGACCACTTCGGCCAGGGACTGGCGCGACAGGTCGCGCGGCGGACGATCACCGACGCTCGGCACCTTGATGGTTTCGCCGGCACCGGCCAGTTTGGCCAGGGCGCAGGCATAACGGATCTTGATCTCTTCGGCGTACTGGGTCGGCGTACGCAGCGCCATGGCGATATCGTTGGTGACCTGGTCGCCGGCGATCGGGATCACCGCGGTATGACGGATCGCGCCTTCGGTGAAGATGCAGATGTCGGTGGTGCCGCCGCCGATATCGACCAGGCATACGCCCAGCTCCTTCTCGTCATCGGTCAGCACCGCATACGCGGAAGCCAACTGCTCGAGGATGATGTCGTCGACTTCCAGGCCGCAGCGGCGCACGCACTTCTCGATGTTCTGCGCCGCGTTCACCGCGCAGGTGACCACGTGTACCTTGGCTTCCAGACGCACGCCGGACATACCCAGTGGCTCGCGCACGCCTTCCTGGTTATCGATCACGTAATCCTGCGGCAGGGTATGCAGCACACGCTGGTCGGCAGGAATGGCCACCGCCTGGGCGGCGTCCAGCACGCGCTCCAGGTCGGCGTTGCTGACCTCACGATCACGGATGGCGACGATACCGTGGCTGTTCAGGCTGCGGATGTGATTGCCGGCCACGCCGACGAATGCCGAGTGGATGCGGCAGCCGGCCATCAGCTGGGCCTCTTCGACCGCACGCTGGATCGACGCCACGGTGGACTCGATGTTGACCACCACGCCCTTCTTCAGGCCGCGCGATGGGTGAGTACCGATGCCGACGATTTCCAGCTGACCATCAGCGGTCACTTCGCCTACCAGCGCCACCACCTTGGAGGTACCGATGTCGAGGCCGACGATCATCTTGCCGCTCTGCACGTTTGCCATGTTTCCTGCCTTCTCTCTCTATTCACTGCACCGCAGCGGTATCGACCGCTGCCGATGCCGGCGGCTCGCGCCACGCGACGGCCAAGCCGTTGGCGTAGCGCAGATCGACCCGCGCGATGTTGTCTTTCTGATCCTTCAGCGCCTTGCTGTAGATGGCGCCGAAACGACGTATTTTTTCCACCAGATGGTCGCGCCCCAGCAGCACCTCGATCCCCTGCCCCGTGGACAGGAACCAGCTACCACGCTCACGCAGCTCCAGGCGTGCCACGGTGAACCCCATTGGGCGCAGCATCTGGCTCAGCACCTGATACTGCTGCATCACTTGTTGCTGGGCCCGCTTCGGGCCATACAGTTGCGGCAAATTCTCGTAATGCGTCAGTTCCCTGGGCGCGAACGCCTGGCCCTGGTTGTTGATCAGCGCCTCGTTGCCCCAGCGAGCGATCGGCAGTTGCTCTTCCAGTTTCACCACCACCTGATCGGGCCACACGCGGCGAACTTCGGCGTGGGCGATCCATGGCATCTGCTCCAGTTCGTGGCGCATACCGACAAGGTCGACACTGAAGAAGCTTGCACTGACAAAAGGTTCAATGCGTTGTTGCACCGATTGCTGGCTGATGTAGCTCAGGTCGCCCTCCACACTGATCTTGGCGATCGGCCGATCGGCGTAAGGCAGCAGGCGCAACGACAGTTCATAGGCGCCGAAGCCCAGTACCAGCAGCATTACCGGCCAGGTCAGACGCTTGAACAGGCTGAAGTTCGGTCGCGGCAGGCGCACACTGATCGGCTCCTTGGCCACCAGGCGGCTCGCACCACGCGGCACGGCCTTGCCGCGTACCGGCGTGCCTGAACCTGGCTGATGACGAAGGATGGCGCCCATGCTTACCCCCGAGCCTCGACGCTGTCGGCAAGAATCGCCAACACCAGTTGCTGGAAGTCCAGACCGGCTGCCTGGGCCGCCATCGGCACCAGGCTGTGGTCGGTCATGCCCGGAACGGTGTTCACCTCCAGCAACCAGAAACGCCCATCGGCGTCCTGCATCACGTCGGCGCGTGCCCAGCCCTGGGTGCCGACCGCCTCACAGGCGCGCGCGGTCAGAGCCTTCAGCTCGGCCTCCGTGTCGGCCGGCAGGCCGCAAGGCACGCGATACTGGGTGTCATCGGCCAGGTACTTGGCTTCATAGTCGTAGAAGCTGTGCGAGGTACCCAGGGCGATCGGCGGCAGCACCTCGCCACGCAGCATGGCGATGGTGAACTCCGGGCCATGGATCCACTGCTCGACCAGCACCTGGCTGTCATAGCAGGCAGCATCCTGCCAGGCGGCGATCAGAGCATCCACGTCGCCGACCTTGGCCATGCCGATGCTGGAGCCTTCATGCGCCGGCTTGACGATCAGCGGGAAGCCCAGCTCATCAGCGGCGCGACGGCAGTCGTCGGCGCTGGCCAGCACGGCGTGGCGTGGCGTGGACAGGCCGAGGCTCTGCCACACCTGTTTGGTGCGCAGCTTGTCCATGGCCAGCGCCGAGGCAAGAATGCCGCTGCCGGTATAAGGAATGCCGGCGCACTCGAGCAGGCCCTGCATGCTGCCATCTTCACCGCCACGGCCATGCAGCACGATGAAGGCGCGGTCGATCTTCTCGCTGCCCAGGCGGGCAACGAAGTCGTCACCCACGTCGATGCCGAACGCATCCACGCCAGCGCTCTGCAGCGCGCTCAGCACGGCATTGCCGGACTTGAGCGATACCTCACGCTCGGCGCTCTTGCCGCCGAACAGCACGGCAACACGGCCGAATGCCGCTACCGGCAGTTGGGATTTCAGGGTTTCGGCACTCATTTGCGTTGACCTTGCGCGCTGAACAGCGGGCTCTGCAGCAGTTGTGGGGCGACGCCACCGATGTCACCGGCGCCCTGGCAAAGCAGGATGTCGCCAGCACGCAGCAGCGGTTTGATCAGCGGTGCCAGGTCGGCGCCGCGCTCGATATAGATGGGGTCCAGCTGACCGCGCTGGCGAATGCTGTGGCACAGCTGACGGCTGTCGGCACCAGGAATCGGCTCTTCGCCAGCCGGGTAGACCTCCATCAGCAACAGCACGTTGGCATCGGTCAATACCTGCACGAAGTCGTCGTACAGATCGCGGGTGCGGCTGTAGCGGTGCGGCTGATAGACCATCACCAGGCGACGCTCCGGCCAGCCGCCACGCACGGCCTTGATCACCGCTGCCACTTCGCGCGGGTGATGACCGTAGTCGTCGACCAGCATCACTTCACCGCCTTCGACCGGCAGTTGGCCGTACACCTGAAAACGCCGACCGACGCCCTGGAACTGCGACAGCCCCTGGACGATGGCGTCGTCGCTGATGCCTTCGTCGGTGGCGATGCAGATGGTCGCCAGAGCATTGAGCACGTTGTGGTTACCCGGCATGTTCACCGACACGTCGAGCGGCTCGCGGTCGGGGCGCAGCACGGTGAAGAAGGTCTGCATGCCCTGCTGGCGCACGTTGATGGCGCGCACGTCGGCATCTTCGCTGAAGCCATAGGTCACCGTCGGACGGCCGACCTGGGAGAGGATCTCGCGTACCACCGGATCGTCCACGCACAGCACGGCAAGGCCATAGAACGGCAGGTTGTGGAGGAACTCGATGAAGGTCTTCTTCAGTTTGTTGAAGTCGCCCTCATAGGTGCTCATGTGGTCCATGTCGATGTTGGTCACTACCGACACCATGGGCTGCAGGTGCAGAAAGCTGGCGTCGCTCTCGTCGGCTTCGGCGATCAGGTAGCGGCTCGAACCGAGCTGGGCATTGGTGCCGGCAGCATTCAGGCGGCCGCCGATCACGAAGGTCGGATCCAGGCCACCAGCGGCGAACACCGAGGCCAGCAGGCTGGTGGTGGTGGTCTTGCCATGGGTACCGGCCACGGCGATTCCGTGGCGATAGCGCATCAGCTCGGCGAGCATTTCAGCGCGCGGCACCACGGGAATGCGGCGCTCGAGCGCGGTGGCCACTTCCGGGTTGGAGGTGTTGATGGCGCTGGAGACCACCAGCACGTCGGCGCTCTCGGCGTTTTCGGCACGGTGGCCGATGAAGATCTGCGCACCGAAGTTTTCCAGGCGCTCGGTCACGGCCGAGGTCTTCAGGTCGGAACCGGACACTTCATAGCCCAGATTGAGCAGGACTTCGGCGATACCACACATGCCGGCGCCGCCGATGCCGACGAAGTGAATGCGGCGGATACGACGCATGCGCCGCACTTCTGCCTTGACCGCTGCGGGAGACTTAGCCACGGGCCACCTCCAGGCAGACATCGACGACGGTACGGGTAGCATCGGGCTTGGCCAGGCGACGTGCGGTGCTGGCCATTTGTTTGAGTCGTTCGGGGTGCATCAAGACCTCGGTCAGCTGCGCTGCCAGATCGGCAGCGTCAGTGGAGCGTTGTGGCAGAAGAACGGCGGCACCGTCCTTCGCGAGATAGCTGGCGTTACGCGTCTGATGGTCGTCGATCGCGTGGGGCAACGGCACCAGGAAAGCCGGCAGGCCGGCGGCAGCCAGTTCGCTGACGGTCAGCGCACCGGAGCGGCAGACCACCAGGTCGGCCCAGGCGTAGGCGCGGGCCATGTCGCCGATAAAGGGCGCGACCTGCGCTTCGACGCCCGCTGCGTTGTATCGTTCGCCGGTCACCTCGGCGTGTTGCTTGCCGGCCTGATGGAAGACTTCCGGGCGCAGGTCGACAGAAACCTGCGCCAGCGCTTGCGGCAGCAATTTGTTGAGCGGTTCGGCACCCAGGCTGCCACCCAGAATCAGCAGGCGTGGCCGACGACCGGTCAGCGTATCGCGGGGCGTTTCCAGGAACAGCTCTTCGCGTACCGGGTTGCCGGTGGTGCGGCGCTTGTCCGACGCGGCGAAGGTGTCGGGGAAAGCCTCGCAGACCCGGCTGGCGAATGCCACCAGACTGCGATTGGCGGTACCGGCCACGGCATTCTGCTCGTGAATGATCAGCGGCACGCCGGCCAGCTTCGCCGCCAGGCCGCCCGGACCGGTCACGTAGCCGCCCATGCCGAGCACGCAGACCGGCTGCAGTTCGCGCACCACCTTGCGGGCCTGGAACAGCGCCTTGAGCAGTTGCAGCGGCGCCTTGAGCAGCGACAGCTTGCCCTTGCCGCGCAGGCCAGTGACATTGATCAGGTGCAGCGGCAGCCCGGCAGCCGGAACCAGTTCATTCTCGATACCGCGCGGCGTACCCAGCCAGTGCACGCGATAGCCGCGTGCCTGGAATTCACGGGCGCAGGCCAGCGCCGGGAACACATGGCCGCCGGTGCCGCCCGCCATGATCAACACGTTAGCGGACATACTGCACCTCCCGCTCGGGCTCGGGGAAGTCGCTCTCGTCGAACTCGACGTCTTCGCTGCCCAGACCATTGCGCGCTTCCCACTCGATGCGCAGCAACAGCGCCAGGCTGACGCAGCAGATCACCAGGGAGCTGCCGCCATAACTCAGGAACGGCAGGGTCAATCCCTTGGTGGGTAAAAGACCGATATTCACGCCGATGTTGATCAGGAACTGGCCGATCCACAGGAAGCCCAGGCCGAAAGCCACATAGGCCGAGAAGAACTGCTTGGCCTTCTCGGCCCACAGGCCGATGTACAAGGCGCGCACGCTGACGAACACGAACAGGCCGACGGTTGCCAGCGCACCGACCAGGCCCAGCTCCTCGGCCAGCACGGAGAACACGAAGTCGGTGTGCGCTTCGGGCAGGTAGAACTGCTTCTGAATGCTGTTGCCCAGACCGACACCCAGCCATTCGCCACGCCCGAAGGCGATCAGCGCCTGGGTCAGCTGGTAGCCGGAACCGTACTGGTCGGCCCAAGGGTCGGTGAAGGTGATCAGGCGCTGCAGGCGGTACTCCTGGCTCTGCACCAGCACGAATACCGCGCCAACCGCCAGAGCGACCATCAGCAGGAAACGGAACAAGCCGACGCCACCGAGGAACAGCATGGCCATGGCCGCGCCCATCATCACCACGGTCGCCCCGAAGTCGGGCTCGAGCAGCAGCAAGAAGGCCATGGGCAGCAACACTACGAACGGCTTGAAGAAGCCCGCCCAGCTTTCGCGCACCTCTTCTTGGCGACGTACCAGGTAGCCGGCGAGATAGAGCACCACGAAAACCTTGGCGATCTCGGAAGGCTGAATGTTGAACGCGCCGAAACCGATCCAGCGCTTGGCACCGTTGACCTCGCGACCGATGCCGGGCAGCAGCACCAATACCAGCAGAACCACGGCCACCAGCAGCAGCAACCAGCTGTGGCGCTGCCAGGTGGCCAGCGGAACCATCAGCACCACGCCTGCAACGCCCAGGCCGATGGCCAGGTAAATCAGGTGGCGGATCATGTAATACAGCGGGCTGCCGGTGTTCACCGCTGCCACCTCGGTGGACGCCGAGGAAATCATCACCAGGCCGAGGCCGAGCAGCGCCAGGCAGCCGGCGAGCATCGGGAAGTCCATGTCCAGGCCACGACGGCTGAACAACGGGGACGGGTATGGGCGCAGGAAGGACAGCATCAGACGAGCGCCTCCACGGCCTGGGCGAACAGACGCCCGCGTTCTTCGAAATTCCTGAACATGTCCAGGCTCGCGCAGGCCGGCGACAGCAGCACCGCATCGCCACTCCGGGCGAGCACGGCAGCCTGTTCGACGGCAGCCTGCAGGCTGTCGACGCGCACGATGTCCAGGGTGCCGTCGAGTACCGCGGCCAGTTTGTCGGCGTCGCGGCCGAGCAGCACCACGGCCCGGCAATGGGCTGCCACCGGCTGGCGCAGGCTGGAGAAATCGGCGCCCTTGCCGTCGCCACCAGCGATCAGCACCAGCTTGCCGGCGATATCGGCGCCCAGGCCCTCGATGGCTGCCAGTGCAGCGCCGACGTTGGTGGCCTTGGAGTCGTCGTAGTAGCTCACGCCGTTGCGCTCACCCACCCATTGGCAGCGGTGCGCCAGGCCGGTGAAGGCCTTGAGGGTGTCGAGCATGGTGGCCATCGGCAGGCCCACGGCATGGCCGAGCGCCAGCGCTGCCAGGGCATTGGACTGGTTATGGGCGCCACGCACCTTCAGCTCGCGCACCGGCAGCAGCGCGTCGAACTGATAGGCCAGGTGCTTTTCGCCATTTTCCTCGAGCAGGCCGAAACGTTTGAAGTCCGGCCTGCCGAGGCCGAAGCTCCAGCACGGCACCTGGTCGGCGATCATCGGCCGCGACAGCGGATCGTCACGATTGACCACCACTTGCCGCGCGCCGCGGAAGATGCGGTGCTTGGCCAGGTGATAAGCCGGCAGATCGGCGTAGCGATCCATGTGGTCTTCACTGACGTTCAGGCAGGTGGCCACTTCGGCGTTGAGCAGCTCGGTGGTTTCCAGCTGGAAGCTGGACAGCTCGATGACGTAAAGCTCGACATCGTCGGCGAGCAGATCCAGCGCCGGCATACCCAGGTTGCCGCCCACGGCGACCTTGCGCCCTGCCGCTGCCGCCATCTCACCTACCAGGGTGGTCACGGTGCTCTTGGCGTTGGAGCCGGTGATGGCGATGATCGGCGCCTTCGCCGCGCGGGCGAACAGGCCGATATCGCCGGACAGCTTGGCGCCGCGCCTGGCCGCCTCCTGCAACGCCGGCGTGGCCACGGCCAGGCCGGGGCTGACCAGCAGTTCGCTGGCGCGGCTGAGGAATTCCACGTCCAGCTCGCCACAACGCACTTCGACCCTCGGGAACTGTTCACGCAAGGTGCTCAGCTCCGGCGGATTGGCACGGGTGTCGACCACGGCGAAGCGCACGCCCTGGCGCGCGAGGTAGCGCACCAGGGACATGCCGCTCTTGCCGAGGCCGACAACGATGCGGAATTGGTCGGAAGCGATCAGGCTCATGCTGTCCTCAACGCAGTTTCAAAGTAGCGAGGCCGATCAACACCAGAATGACGGTGATGATCCAGAAACGAACGATGACCCGTGGCTCGGGCCAACCCTTCAACTCGAAATGGTGGTGAATCGGTGCCATGCGGAACACGCGCTTGCCGGTCAGCTTGAAACTGGCGACCTGGATGATCACTGATAGGGTTTCCATCACGAACACGCCGCCCATGATGAACAGGACGATTTCCTGGCGCACGATCACGGCGATGGTGCCCAGCGCAGCGCCCAACGCCAGCGCACCCACGTCGCCCATGAACACCTGCGCCGGGTAGGTGTTGAACCACAGAAAGCCCAGGCCGGCGCCAATCAGCGCGCCGCAGAACACGATCAGTTCGCCAGCACCCGGCACATAGGGAATCAGCAGGTATTCGGAGAAATTCACGTTACCCGACAGGTAGCAGAAGATGCCCAGGGCGCCGCCGACCATCACGGTAGGCAGGATCGCCAGGCCGTCGAGGCCGTCGGTGAGGTTCACCGCGTTGCTGGAGCCGACGATGACGAAATAGGTCAGCACCACGAAGCCGATGCCCAGGGGAATGCTGACGTCCTTGAGCAGCGGCACGATCAGGGTAGTTTCGATCGGCGTCTGCGCAGTCATATAAAGGAAGACGGCCGCGCCGACGCCGAACACCGATTGCCAGAAGTATTTCCAGCGGCTCGGCAGGCCGCGCGAGTCCTTCTCGATCACCTTGCGGTAGTCGTCGACCCAGCCGATGGCGCCGAACAGCAGCGTGACGATCAGCACCACCCACACGTAGCGATTGCTCAGGTCAGCCCACAGCAGGGTGCTGATGGCGATGGCCGAGAGGATCAGCGCGCCGCCCATGGTCGGCGTGCCCTTCTTGGAGAGGTGCGACTGCGGGCCGTCGTTGCGCACGGCCTGGCCGATCTGGCGGATCTGCAGGGTACGAATCATCCAGGGGCCGAGGAACAGCGCCAACGCGAGCGCCGTCAGCACACCGAGAATCCCGCGCAGGGTCAGGTACTGAAAGACCGCGAAGCCCTTGTGGAACTGTTGCAGATACTCTGCCAGCAGCAGCAGCATTTAGTGACTCTCCCCACTGTCGCCACACAGCGCGGCGACGACTTTTTCCATCGCGGCGCTGCGTGAACCTTTAATTAGAATGGTGCTGTCGCCGGGCTCGGCGCGTACCGCGTCGATCAGCGCGGCCTGGTCGGCGAAATGCCGCGCCCCGGCGCCAAAGGCCTGCACGGCATGTTTCATCTGAGGGCCGACCGCATAGAGCAAATCGGCCTTGCCGACTGCGTAGTCGCCCACGTCGCGATGGCCCTGCTCGGACCACGCGCCCAGCTCGCCGATGTCGCCCAGCACCAGCACCTTGCGACCGGAGAAGCCGGCAAGGATGTCGATGGCGGCGCAGATCGAAGCCGGGTTGGCGTTGTAGGTGTCGTCGATGACCCGGGCGCCGTTCTGCGCCAATTGCGCGACGGCACGGCCCTTGACCGGCAACAGGCTCTCGAGGCCGTTCTTGATGGCCACCAGCGGTACCGCCAGGGCATGGGCGGCGGCGGCGGCGGCCAGTGCATTGGCCACGTTGTGCTCACCGAGCAGATTCAGTTGCACACGGGCCTGGCCTTCCTGGCAGAACAGCGTGAACGCCGGGCAGCCACGTGGGTCGCGGCTCAGCTCACTGGCATGGAAGTCGGCGCTGCTGTCGCGCAGGGCGAAGCTCAGCACGCGGCGACCGGCAGCGCGCTTGACCCAGCGCTCGAACGCCACGTCGTCACGGTTGAGCACGGCGATGCCCGCCTCACCCAGGCCTTCGAGGATTTCGCCCTTGGCCAGCACGATGTTTTCAGGACCGCCGAACTCACCCACATGGGCGTTGCCGGCGTTGGTAATGATGGCCACTTGCGGCTTGGTCAGGCCGACGGTGTAGGCGATCTCGCCGATGCCCGAGGCGCCCAGCTCGATGACGGCGCCAGTGTGCTTCGGGCCCAACTCCAGCAAGGTCAGCGGTACGCCCAGCTGATTGTTGAGGTTGCCGCGGGTGGCCAGCACGGCACCGCCATCCTGGGCGCAGGCGGCGCGCAGGATGGCAGCCAGCATTTCCTTGACAGTGGTCTTGCCGCTGGAGCCGGTCACGGCGGCCAGCAGGCCACCGTAGGCCTGACGATTGAGCGCGCCCAACTGGCCGAGCGCCAGGGTGGTGTCGGCAACCACCAGTTGTGGCAGGCCGACATCCGCGACCTCGCGCGTTACCAGCGCCGCGACCGCGCCCTTGGCAGCGACCTGGGCCAGGTAATCATGACCATCAAAACGCGGGCCGCTCAGGGCCACGAACAGCTGGCCCGGCAGGATGCTGCGGCTGTCGGTGCTGACGGCCGAGAAGGCACTGTCATCACCGACCACGCGACCGCTCAGGGCGCCGGCAACTTCGCTCAACCGCAATGCCTTAAGCATGTGCCGCCTCCCATGCAGCCAGTGCACGACCGGCCTCCTGCAGATCGGAGAACGGCTGACGCACCCCGCCGATTTCCTGGTAATCCTCGTGGCCCTTACCGGCCAGTACGACTACATCGCCCACTTGAGCGTCGCCAATCAGTTGGGCGATGGCATTGCCACGACCGTGCATGAAGCTCACCTGCCCGGCATTGCGGAAACCACTGCGAATGTCGTCGAAGATCTGCACGGGCGACTCGGAACGCGGATTGTCGTCGGTGACCAGCGCGGCATCGGCCAGGCGCTCGACCACTGCGGCCATCAGCGGGCGTTTGCCGCGATCACGGTCACCACCACAGCCGAACAGGCACAGCAGACGGCCCGTCACGTGGGGGCGCAGCGCCCCCAGAACCTGCTCCAGGGCGTCCGGGGTGTGGGCGTAGTCGACGACGATCAGTGGTGCATCTTGACCGCCCAGGCGCTGCATGCGGCCAATAGGGCCCTGCAAGCGCGGCAGCACCTTGAGAATCTCGTCGAGCGGGTAATCCATGGCCACCAGCGCACCGACCACGGCAAGCAGGTTGCTGAGGTTGAAGCGGCCCAGCAGCGAGCTGCGCAGGCTGCCTTCGCCGCGCGGCGTAACCAGCGTGGCGCGCACGCCCTGGTCATCGAAATGAATATCGCGGCAGAACAGGTAGGCGCTCGAATCCTGCAGGCTGTAGCCGATCAGCCGCGAGTCGCGCTCCTGGGCGGCCAGTTGGTGGCCCATGGCGTCATCCAGATTGATGACGCGAGCGCGCAAGCTCGGCCAGGCGAACAGCGCGGCCTTGGCAGCCTGGTAGGCCTCCATCGAACCGTGGTAATCGAGGTGATCGCGCGACAGGTTGGTGAACACCGCCACGTCGAAATCCAGTGCAGCAACGCGGCCCTGATGCAGGCCGTGGGACGACACTTCCATGGCGATGGCGCGCGCGCCGTTCTTTTTCAGACCCGCCAGGGTCGCCTGCACGCCGATCGGATCCGGCGTGGTATGCAGGCCCTGGGCCAGCGCGCCATAGAAGCCGTTGCCGAGGGTGCCGACGATGCCGCACGGCTCACCGAGCAGGTCCAGGGCCTGGGCCAGCAACTGGCTGACGCTGGTCTTGCCGTTGGTGCCGGTGATGCCGACCATGTGCAGGCCGCGGCTCGGCTCACCGTAGAAGCGCCCGGCAATGGCCGACAGCTGCCCGGCCAGCCCTTTGATGGCGACCAGCTCGGCGCTTTCGGCGGTCATCGGCAGCGAGCCGTCGGTCTCGAAGGCGACCGCAGCGGCGCCACGGGAAATCGCGTCGGCGATATGCACGCGGCCATCCTGGCGAGTGCCGGGCACGGCCAGGAACAGGTCGCCAGGGCGCACCTGGCGGCTGTCGAGGGTCAGTTCACGGATCAACACGCCGCTACTGGCCTGGGGCAACAACTGGTTCAATGGCATGGGCATCAGCCGCGCCCTCCATTGCTGGTTGCCGCTGGGGCTTCGGCCTGCACGGCCGTGGTCTCGGGCAGGTTGTCCGGGGTGATGTTCATCAGACGCAGGCCACCGGCCATCACACGGCTGAATACAGGGGCCGACACCAGGCCGCCGTAGTAGCCACTCTTGCTCGGTTCATCGATGACCACGGCAACGGCGATACGCGGGTTGCTGGCTGGTGCGAAGCCGGCGAACAGCGAGCGATAGGCGTTGGCCTGGTAGCCTTTGGTGCCGGCAGCGGTCTTGCGTGCCGTGCCGCTCTTGCCGGCCACGTGGTAACCCGGCACCTGGGCACGAAATACGCCGCCCGGGGCCTCGATCACCTGCTGAAGCATGCCCTGCAGCGTGTGAGCAACGTCTTCGGGGATCACCTGCACGCTGTCGCGCACGCGATCGGTACGTGTCAGCGACATCGGCACGCTGCGCCCATTGTTGCCCAGCACGGCGTAGGCATGGGCCAGCTGCACGGCAGTGACCGACAGGCCATAGCCGTAGGAAAGGGTCGCGGTTTCCGCCTTGCGCCATTCACGGTGGTTGGGCAGGTTGCCGACGCGCTCCCCCGGGAAGCTCAGGCCGGTATCCTGACCCAGACCGACCTGCTGCATCACGTCGTAGATAGCCGCGCCGCCGATGTCGAAGGCGACCTTGCTCATGCCCACGTTACTGGACTTGATCAGAATGCCCGTCAGGTCGAGTACGCCTTCTGGCACGCGGGACACGTCCTTGATGGTATAGCGGCCGATCTGCAGCGTACCGCCCTGTACGTCGACCTTGTCGGTAGGCTTCCAGCGCCCGGTTTCCAGGGCCGCACTCATGGAGAACGGCTTCATGGTCGAACCCGGCTCGAACACGTCGATCATGGCGCGGTTACGCATGGCAGCCGGTTGCAGATTACGGCGGTTGTTGGGGTTGTAGGTCGGCTGGTTGACCATGGCGAGGATCTCACCGGTCTTGACGTCGAGCATCACCAGGCTGCCAGCCTTGGCACCGAACTCGACCAGCGCATTGCGCAGCTCGCGGTGTGCCAGGTATTGCAGGCGCAGGTCGATGGACAATGCCAGCGCCTTGCCGGCCTTGGCGTTCTGGGTGACCTGCACGTCGCGGATCAGGCGGCCACGGCGATCCTTGAGTACCTGACGCTTGCCAGGTACGCCGGCCAGCCAGTCCTCGAACGCCAGCTCGACGCCTTCACGACCGCGGTCGTCGATATCGGTAAAGCCGACCATGTGGGCGGTGACTTCACCTGCCGGATAGAAGCGACGAAACTCCTCGATGGAGTAAACGCCCGGGACCTTGAGATCGAGCACGCGCTGGCCCTGCTCAGGAGTCAGGCCGCGCACCAGGTACATGAATTCACGCTCGGCGTTGGCCTGCAGGCGCTGGGCGAAGGCATTGGGCTCCTGACCCAGCGCAGCCGCCAGTACCGGCCACTGCGCCTTGCCAGCCTGAAGCTCCTTGCCATTGGCCCACAGGGTGGTGACCGGCGTACTGACCGCCAGCGGCTCGCCGTTACGGTCGGTGATCAGCCCGCGGTGCGCCGGAATCGGAATATGCCGCACGCTGCGTGCGTCGCCATGGGCCTTGAGGAAGTCATGATCGAACACGTGCAGCTCGAAGATGCGCGCCGCGATGGCCGCGACCATCAGCGCGAGCAGCAGCATCACCAGGCGGAAACGCCATGGGTACAGAGCCCCTTCGAGCTTCATCATGGTGCCACCATGCGCACTTCGGCGGCATCGGGAATGCGCATTTTCAGCTGTTCGCTGGCCAGGGTCTCGATCCGGTTGTGGGCCGTCCAGGTACTTTGTTCGAGGATCAGTCGGCCCCACTCGGCCTGCGCCTTGTCGCGCACACTGAGCTCGCCGTACAGGCTGTTGAGCAGCTGACGATTCCAGTGCGCGCTATAGGACACCGCCAGCGCAGAACCGAGCACGCCGACGAAGAGCACCAGCATCAGCAGGCTGCCCTTGGGGAAACGCTTGAGGGCCACGCCGCTCATCGCAGTTTCTCCGCGACACGCATGACTGCGCTGCGCGAGCGTGGGTTGGCCTTGAGCTCGGCCTCGGAGGCGAACTGTGGCTTGCCGATCAGCTTCAGACGCGGCTCGAAGGCCTTGGGAATGATGGGCAGGTCACGCGGCAGCTTGTCCATTTCGCCCTTGGCGTGCTTGCGCATGAACTGTTTGACGATGCGGTCTTCCAGGGAGTGGAAGCTGATCACCACCAGACGGCCGCCCACGTCCAGGTTTTCCAGCGCAGCGTCGAGGCCACGCTCCAGATCGCCCAGCTCATTGTTGACGTGGATGCGCAGGCCCTGGAAGGCACGGGTCGCGGGATTCTTGCCTTTCTCCCAGGCGGGATTGGCGACGGTCAGCACCTGCGCCAGGTCGGCGGTGCGCTCGAAAGCCTGCTCCTGGCGACGAGCCACCACGGCACGCGCCATGCGCTTGGCGAAACGCTCCTCACCATATTCCTTGAATACGCGAGCGATCTCGTCTTCATCGGCAGTGGCGATGAACTGCGCAGCGCTGACGCCCCGCGCAGGGTCCATGCGCATGTCCAGCGGGCCGTCATTGAGAAAGCTGAAGCCGCGTTCGGCGTCATCAAGCTGCGGCGAGGACACACCCAGATCCAGCAGAATGCCACTCACGCCACCGGCCAGGCCGCGGACAGCGAGTTCGTCGCCAAGTTCCGCAAAGCTTCTCTGTACAACGACAAAGCGGCCGTCTTCGGCCGCTAGCGTATTTCCAGTCGCGATTGCGAGAGGGTCCTTGTCGAACCCCAGCAAGCGACCGTCTGGTCCGATCCTTTCGAGGATCAGCCGGCTGTGCCCACCTCGCCCGAACGTGCCATCTACATAGCAGCCATCGGCGCGCGGCGAGAGCGCCGCAACGGCCTCTTCGAGCAACACGGTGATATGGCGAAAGGTAGCGGTCATGTTCACAGAATCAGGTCACGAAGGTCATCGGAAAGAGCGCCCGGTTGCTTGATGGCGGCCAGATCGGCATCGGCCACGGCATTCCAGGAATCCTCATCCCACAGTTGAAATTTATTGAGCTGCCCCACCAGCATCGCGCGCTTGTCCAGCTTGGCGTATTCGCGCAACCGCGGTGGAACCAGGAAACGACCACTGCCATCCAGCTCGAGATCGACGGCATTACCAATCAGCAGACGCTGCAGGCGGCGGTTCTCTTCACGAAAGGAAGCCAGCTCGCGCAGCTTGTTCTCGATGATTTCCCACTCCGGCAACGGGTAGACACAAAGGCAGGGATCGATGGCGTCGATGGTGACGATGAGCTGGCCGGCCGAACGCGAAACGAGCTCGTCCCGATACCGACTTGGCATCGCGAGCCGCCCCTTGGCGTCAAGACTTATGGCGTTAGCTCCGCGAAACACGATCGCGTTTCCCCTTTATTCAGCCATCCACATCCAAAAAAACCCACTTCATGCCACTTTTTACCACCGGAGCACACTATAGAAACGCGCATACCCCACCGTCAAGGCGCGCCAGAACGGAAAATTCCTTATAGAACGGAGATTTAGCGAATAAATGAGGGGTGGGGCGAGCGCCCAAAGCGGGAAAGATGGCTAAAAAACAACCACATACAACAACCTACCCGACAAACTTAAAGTAGTTTGTTAAGAGTAAGATTTTTTCGGTATTAGGAATGAGGAGAAGAAGCAAAAGCAGAAGGAGGTGGAGAGTCGATCTATAAGCCGGGTTCTGTCGAGGACAGCCATTCCTCTACGGCGTACATCACTGCACACCTTTAGCAACCTACCCGGTTCCAGCGCGGGCCACGCCAATGGAACCCTATTTGGTCTTGCTCCGAGTGGGGTTTGCCTAGCCACGGACTGTTACCAGCCGTGCGGTGCGCTCTTACCGCACCTTTTCACCCTTACCGGCGCCGAAGCGCTTAGGCGGTTGTTTTCTGTGGCACTTTCCGTAGGCTCGCGCCTCCCAGGCGTTACCTGGCACTCCGCCCTATGGAGCCCGGACTTTCCTCCCCCTTCCAGATGGAAGGCAGCGACTGTCCGATCGACTCTCCGCCGCCTAGGGTAACCGCTGAGGCCCGGCAAGAACAAGTTCAACCACCCTGCTGGCGCTCCAGTGCCGCCTGATAAAGCAGATTCTTGCGCACGCCGGTGATCTGCGCCGCCAGCGCGGCCGCACGCTTGAGCGGCATTTCGGCAAGTAGCAGATCGAGCACGCGCAGCGCCTCGACACTCACCGCCGCCTCGTCCTCGGGCGCCTGCCAGCCGGCCACCAGCACCACGCATTCACCGCGCTGCTGATTGGCATCGGCCGCCACCCACTCCCACAACCGATCGAGCGGCATGCCCTGCAGGGTTTCGAAGGTCTTGGTCAGCTCCCGAGCCAGCAGCGCCTGGCGCTCGCCGCCGAACACCTCGCGCATGTCCTGCAGGCACTCGAGGATGCGATGCGGCGCCTCATAGAAGATCAGCGTACGCGGCTCCTCGCGAACCAGCTCGAGACGGGTTCGCCGCCCGACTGACTTGGCCGGCAGAAAGCCTTCGAACACGAACCGATCGGACGGCAGGCCGGCAGCCGACAGCGCCGCGATCAGCGCGCAGGCGCCGGGTACAGGCACCACGCGAATCCCGGCAGCCCGCGCCTGGCGCACCAGGTGATAGCCAGGGTCGGAAATCAGCGGCGTGCCGGCATCGGAAATCAGCGCCACATCGTCTCCCGCCAGCAGGCGATCGATGAAGCGATTACCCTCATCGCGCTCGTTGTGCTCATGGCAGGCCGCCAGGGGCGTGCCGATGCCGAAGTGCTGCATCAGGCGCGCCGAGTGTCGCGTGTCTTCGGCGGCGATCAGCGAGACATCGCCGAGCACCTTCAACGCGCGAGCACTGAGGTCGTCGAGATTGCCAATGGGCGTCGCAACCACGAACAGGGTGCCCGCAGCGGATCGGGGTGCGTCATTAGCGATCACGGCAATGCCTCTTTGAATAGCTGGAAAGGTGCCATTGTAACGCGAGCGACCCGCCCGGGCGGAAACACGTCGCCAGCGCGATCAGCTGCGACCTCTGCGTACCGGTTAACACCTTCTTCGTCGCGCCGAGGCGGTGCCTTGGGTACAATCCGGCGTTCATTTGCTCAAGACCCGGAATCGCTTACATGATTGCCTGCCTGCGTCCGCTCTCTGCACTTTGCCTAGCCGGCCTGCTCGTTGCCTGCAGCAGCTCGCCCTCCTCGAACCTTGGCGAACTGCCTCGCACACCCCAGGCCAGCGTGGAGCAGATGCTCCAGCAAGCCGGCACCAGCCAGAGCGAAGACGCCCAGCTGTTGCGTCTGTCGGCCGCCGACCTGGCCGCCAAACAGGGCAACGCGCAACGCGCCGAGAGCATTCTCGGACAGGTCAACCTGCAACTGCTCAAGCCGGCGCAGCAGATCTACGCCAGCACCCTCAAGGCTGAACTGGCCCTGGCGCGTAACGATGCCAAGGCCGCCCTCGGGGCCCTGGCCCACCCCAGCCTCGATCGCCTCGGCGAACTGCCGGTCGAGCAGCAGACCCGCACCCAATTGGCCCGCGCTAACGCCCTGGAGAAAGATGGCCAGATTCTCGCCGCGGCCCGCGAGCGTGTGTTCATTGCTCCGCTGTTGAGCGGCGAGGAGGCGCAGCGCAACCAGGATCACATCTGGAAACTGGTCTCCAGCCTGCCGGCCGAACCGGCACCAACTGCCGACGATGCCGACCTGGCCGGCTGGCTGTCGCTGGCCCAGGTGGCGAAAACCGTTGGCACGCTCAAGCAGCAGCAGGATGCCATCGATCGCTGGCTGGCCCAGCACCCTAACCATCCCGCCGCCCAGCAACTACCCAAGGCCCTTGCCGACCTGCGCGCCCTGTCGAGCAAGCCGCTGGAGAAGATCGCCCTGTTGCTACCCCAGGAAGGCCAACTGGCCTCGGTATCGCGCGCCCTGCGTGACGGCTTCCTGGCCGCCCACTACCAGGCCCAACAGGCAGGGGAAAACCCGCCGCAGATCCAGCTGTATGACAGTGCCCGTCTGACCTCCCTGGACGACTTCTATCGCCAGGCCCAGGCCGACGGTGTGGAGCTGGTGATCGGGCCGCTGGAGAAGAATCTGGTCACCCAACTGGGTAACCGCGATCAGTTGCCGATCACCACGCTGGCCCTGAACTACGCCGACCCGGGCGCCAAGAACCCGGCACAACTGTTCCAGTTCGGCCTGGCCGCCGAAGACGAAGCCCGCGAGGTCGCGCGCCGCGCCTGGGCCGACGGCATGCGCAACGCTGTCGCCCTGGTACCCAAGGGTGACTGGGGCAACCGCGTAATGGACGCCTTCCGCCAGAGCTGGCAAGCCGCCGGCGGCACCTTCCTGGGCGCCGAGCAGATCGACCAGCCCGTAGACATGGCAGGCCAGGTCGCCCGTTTGCTGCAGGTCAATGGCACCTCGCGCCGCCAGGACGTGGACTTCATCTTCCTCGCCGCCACGCCGCAACAGGCCCAACAGATCAAGCCGACCCTGGCCTACCAATACGCCGGCGACGTGCCGGTGTATGCCACGTCGCACCTGTTCAGCGGCAGCATGAGTGCAGCCCAGTACCGCGACCTGGACGGCATCCGCTTCTGCGAAACACCCTGGCTGCTGGATGCCAACGATCCGCTGCGCCAGCAGGTCAACAGCCAGTGGCCACAAGCCGGCGGCAGCCTGGGTCGCCTTTACGCCATGGGCGTCGACGCCTTCCGCCTGGCGCCGCGCCTCGACCAACTGAAGACGCTGCCCGACAGCCGCGTCGAAGGGCTGTCCGGCAACCTGAGCCTGAACGCCTCGCAGCGCGTCGAGCGCCAGCTGCCCTGGGCGCAATTCAGCAATGGCCAGGTTCAGCGCCTGCCAGAAACCAACATTGAGTGACGATCCACGCCACGCCAGCGGGCGAGCGGCCGAAGCCCTCGCCTGCGAGCACCTGCAAAGCCATGGGCTAGAACTCATCGAGCAGAACTGGCGCGGCCAGCGCGGCGAACTCGATCTGGTCATGCTCGATGGCGATACAGTAGTATTCGCCGAAGTGCGCTACCGCAAGCACAGTGCATGGGGTGGCGCGGTCGAGAGCGTCGACAGGCGCAAGCGTGACAAGCTGATCGCCACGGCCATGCAATTTCTGCAACAGGAGAAACGCTGGGCCAAACATCCCTGCCGTTTCGATGTCATAGCCGTAGGCCATGGCAGACCCGCATCACTGGAATGGATCAGAAACGCTTTCGACAGTTGAAGCCCAGGCTCGCTGCGATACTCTGACCCACCGCCGTTTCCAACGACAGTGCCGCGCGCCCACGGGCCGAGGCCTCGTTATAGTCAAGGTCAAAGCTCTACATGGATATGCAAGCCCGTATTCGCCAGCTGTTTCACGGCAGCATCGAAACCAAGCACCACGCCATGGAGGTTCTGCCTCCGTTCATCGAGCATGCCAGCCAGGTGATGGTTCAGGCACTGCTCAGTGAAGGCAAGATCCTCTCCTGCGGCAACGGCGGCTCGGCCGGTGATGCGCAGCACTTCTCCTCGGAGCTGCTCAACCGCTTCGAGCGCGAGCGTCCCAGCCTGCCGGCGATTGCCCTGACCACCGACAGCTCGACGATCACCTCGATCGCCAATGACTACAGCTACAACGAAGTCTTCTCCAAGCAAATCCGCGCACTAGGCCAACCAGGCGACGTGCTGCTGGCCATCTCCACCAGCGGCAACTCCGCCAACGTGATTCAGGCCATCCAGGCCGCTCACGACCGGGAAATGACCGTGGTCGCCCTGACCGGCCGCGATGGCGGCGGCATGGCCTCACTGCTGTTGCCCGAAGACGTCGAGATTCGCGTGCCGTCCAAGGTCACGGCGCGCATCCAGGAAGTCCATCTATTGGCCATCCATTGCTTGTGCGACCTTATCGACAGTCAACTGTTTGGGAGTGAAGAATGACCCGTTCACCACTGATCTTCGCCGCCTTGGCATTGAGCCTGATCCTGGGCGGCTGCGGCAGCCGCAGCATCGGCAACAAGATCGACGACCAGTTCGTCGGCCCCAATGTTGCCAATGCCATCACCCGCGCCCACGCCGACCTCGCCAGCCCCACCTCGCGCATCGTGGTGAGCAGCTACAACGGCGTGATCCTGATCGCCGGCCAGACGCCCCGCGCCGACCTGAAAGCCACTGCCGAACAGGCCGCACGCACCGTACAAGGCGTACGCAAAGTGCATAACGAACTGCAGGTGCAGCAGCCCACCTCACTACTGGCACGCAGCAACGACTCGCTACTGACCACCAAGATCAAGACCCAGATGCTCGCCGACAGCGGCGTGCCGGGTAGCCGCATCAAGGTGATCACCGAGAACGGTATCGTCTACCTGCTCGGCGTGGTCAGCCGCCAGGAAGCCAATGCCGCGAGCAATGTGGTGCAGAGCACCTCGGGCGTGCAGAAGATCATCAAGCTGTTCCAGTACACCGACTGATAACGACGAGCCCACGAAGAACGCCAGCCAGGCAGCGCCTGACTGGCGTTTTTTTTGCGTGACGGCTCAGCAGGCCAGCACGATATCGGGTCCGTGTTCATGCCAGGAGACAGCCAGCCCGAGCGTCTCATTGCGGCAGTGCGACGTCGCTGCCCCCATCCGCGGCCAGACGACAGGCAATAAAAAAGCCAGTCAGGTCGCCCTGGCTGGCTTTCTCGTTACGCGGCTTCAGACCGGATCAGACACCCGAAGCTTTGGCAGCGGCGACGTCCTTGATGGACAGCTTGATACGGCCGCGGTTGTCCACGTCCAGCACCAGCACTTCCACTTCCTGGCCTTCCTTGAGGATGTCGGTGACCTTCTCTACGCGCGCATCGCTGAGCATGGAGATGTGTACCAGACCATCCTTGCCCGGCAGGATGTTGACGAAGGCGCCGAAGTCGACGATACGCTCGACCTTGCCGACGTAGATCTTGCCGATCTCGGCCTCGGCGGTGATCGCCAGTACACGCTGCCTGGCAGCGTCGGCGGCTTCCTTGGTTTCGCCGAAGATCTTGATCGAGCCGTCGTCTTCGATGTCGATCGAGGCCTTGGTCTCTTCGCAGATGGCGCGGATGGTGGCGCCGCCCTTGCCGATGACGTCACGGATCTTGTCCTGGTCGATCTTCATCGCCAGCATGGTCGGGGCATTGGCCGACAGCTCGCTGCGCGATTGGGCGATCACCTGGTTCATCTGACCGAGGATGTTCAGGCGCGCTTCCAGGGCCTGGTTCAGGGCGATTTCCATGATCTCTTCGGTGATGCCCTGGATCTTGATGTCCATCTGCAGCGCGGTGACGCCATTGGCGGTACCGGCTACCTTGAAGTCCATGTCGCCCAGGTGGTCTTCGTCACCGAGGATGTCGGTCAGCACGGCGAACTTCTCGCCTTCCTTGACCAGACCCATGGCGATACCGGCAACCGGCGCCTTCATCGGTACACCCGCGTCCATCAGTGCCAGGGAAGCACCGCAAACGGAGGCCATGGACGACGAGCCGTTGGACTCGGTGATCTCCGAGACGATGCGGATGGTATACGGGAACTCGTCGGCGCTCGGCAGCATGGCGGCAACGCCACGACGAGCCAGGCGACCGTGGCCGATCTCACGACGACCGGTGGCGCCCATGCGACCACACTCGCCCACCGAGTACGGCGGGAAGTTGTAGTGCAGCATGAAGGGGTCTTTCTTCTCGCCTTCGAGGGTGTCGAGCAGCTGTGCATCGCGGGCGGTGCCGAGGGTGGCCACGACCAGCGCCTGGGTTTCGCCACGGGTGAACAGGGCCGAACCGTGGGTCTTGTCCAGCACCCCGACTTCGATGTTCAGGCCACGCACGGTACGGGTGTCACGGCCATCGATACGCGGCTTGCCGTTGACGATGTTCTCACGCACGGTGCGGTATTCGATTTCGCCGAAGGCGTCTTTGACTGCGCCGGCGCTCGGCTGGCCTTCCTCACCGGAGAACTTGGCAACCACCTGGTCGCGCAGCTCGCCCAGGCGCGCATAGCGATCCTGCTTGATGATGATGGTATAGGCGTCGGAGATCGCAGCACCGAACTCGGCGCGGATGGCGTCCAGCAGGCTGGTGTTGGCGGCAGCGGCCTGCCAGTCCCAACGCGGCTTGCCCGCTTCGGCGGCCAGCTCGGTAACGGCCTGGATGACGGCCTGGAATTCGTCATGGGCGAACAGCACGGCGCCCAGCATCTGGTCTTCGGTCAGCTCTTTGGCTTCGGATTCGACCATCAGTACGGCGTCTTTGGTGCCGGCCACGACCATGTCCAGGCTCGACGCCTTGAGCTGCTCGTAATTCGGGTTCAGCAGGTAGCCGGTCTCGGGGTGGTAGGCAACACGGGCGGCACCGATGGGGCCGTCGAACGGAATGCCGGAGATGGCCAGGGCGGCCGAGGTACCGATCATCGCTGCGATGTCCGGATCGGTCTTCTTGCTGGTCGAGACCACGGTGCAGATGACCTGCACTTCGTTCTGGAAGCCTTCCGGGAACAGCGGGCGGATCGGACGATCGATCAGGCGCGAGGTCAGGGTTTCCTTCTCGCTCGGGCGCGCTTCACGCTTGAAGAAGCCGCCGGGGATCTTGCCGGCTGCGTAGGTCTTTTCCTGGTAGTGCACGGACAGCGGGAAGAAACCCTTGCTCGGGTCGGCAGACTTGGCGCCTACCACGGTGACCAGCACGGTGACGTCGTTGTCGACGGTGACCAGCACGGCGCCGGAAGCCTGACGGGCGATACGGCCAGTCTCGAGGGTGACGGTCGACTGACCGAATTGAAATTTCTTGATTACCGGGTTCACGGTGTTTTCCTTCTCTCTGTTGCCTTTGGGGGAAACGGTTCTTGCGAATGGGTGGGCAATCGCTGCGGGAATCGGCCCGGCGCTGTCCAAAGTGGCTGAAGCCATAAAACGGGTGAAGCATAAACGCAAAAGCTGGAAGCAGGGCGAGCCCACTTCCAGCTTTTGCGGTCAACGACAGCTAAGCATTGCTTAGCGACGCAGACCCAGGCGACCGATCAGGGCGCTGTAACGGCTGGTGTCCTTACCCTTCAGGTAGTCCAGCAGCTTGCGGCGCTGGTTGACCATACGGATCAGGCCACGACGCGAGTGGTGGTCTTTGCCGTTGGCCTTGAAGTGGCCTTGCAGCTTGTTGATGTTGGCGGACAGCAGAGCAACCTGGACTTCCGGGCTACCGGTATCGCCTTCAGCTTGCTTGTAGTCGTTAACGATCTGGGCTTTTTCTTCAACGCTGAGTGCCATGTGGGCATCCTCTCATCTGGAGACAGTCGCAAGGACAGTCTCAATAGGCCGGGAATCGCTTCCCGTGTTTTAAAGGAGGTATGACCGTGCCTATTGACAGCCACCCTCGTTACGAGCCGCCGGAGCGGCTCGCCACGGTCACGCGGACCGAATCAGACGACGCGGCGCAATACGCCCGTCTTCGCTCACTTCACCAATACCGATGAAGCGACCATTGTGATCTTGCACCCGAACCATGCCGAACTTCGGCGCGTCCGCGGCGCGAACCGGCTGCCCTTGCAGCCAATAGAACGAACCGTGCTCCGAAAAGCTCAGCAGCGGCCAATGCTGCAGCCCGCTGTCCACCGGCAGCAGGAAGCGATCGACGGCTTCGTTGCCACCCTCTTCATGGGCCTGTAGCAGCTCATCCAGGCTGACACTCTGCGACAGGTCGAACGGGCCGGCCTTGGTACGGCGCAGCTCGGCGACATGGGCACCACAGCCCAGCAGATGCCCGATATCCTCGACCAGCGTACGGATATAGGTACCTTTGCTGCAGTCCACCGCCAGGCTCGCCTTGTCGGCCGCACTGCTCAGCAACTCCAGGCGCGCAATAGTAACAGAACGCGCCTCGCGCTCCACTACTTCTCCGGCACGCGCAAGTTTGTACAACGGCTGGCCGTCGCGCTTGAGCGCCGAATACATCGGCGGCACCTGACTGATGTCACCACGAAAACGCGGCAGCAGCGCCTCGATGTCCGAGGCGTCGACATTCACGTCGCGGCGCTCGATCACCTCACCCTCGGCATCGGCCGTGGTGGTGGTAACGCCGAGCTGCATAACCGTCTCGTAGCCCTTGTCGGCATCGAGCAGATACTGGGAAAACTTGGTCGCCTCGCCGAAGCACAACGGCAGCACGCCGGTGGCCAGTGGATCGAGGCTGCCGGTGTGCCCGGCCTTCTCGGCATTGAGCAACCAGCGCACCTTCTGCAACGCCGCGTTGGAGCTGAAGCCCTTTGGCTTGTCGAGCAGGATGATGCCGTCGACCTTGCGACGAATACGCTTAACCTGGGCCACGCGCCTACTCCTTGGCCTCGGTGTCGCTGTCGACGTGCTTGCTGTCCTCGGTCACCGCGCGCTCGATCAGCGCCGACAACTGGGCACCGCGCACGATGCTTTCGTCGTAATGGAAACGCAGGTGCGGCACGCTGCGCAGCTTCATCGCCTTGCCGAGCTGCATGCGCAGGAAACCGCTGGCATCGTTGAGCACCTTGAGGCTCTGCGCGATGGGCTCGGAACCCTCCTGCGGCTCGGCGCCCATGACGGTGACGAACACCTTGGCATGGCTGGCGTCACGGCTGACATCGACCGCGGTAACGGTGACCAGGCCACCCAGGCGCGGGTCTTTGACTTCGGTACGAATCAGCTGCGCCAATTCGCGTTGAATCTGGTCGCCGATACGCTGGGCACGGCTGTAGTCTTTTGCCATCGTTGCTACCTTCCACTCGTCTCGCCGCCTGCAAAAGCAGCGGACTCAAAAGCGGCAAACGCCCGGCCGCGCAGATGCGGGGCCGGGCGCTGCGTGTTGCGACTCGCGATTACAGGCTGCGAGCCACCTGGACCTTCTCGAACACTTCGATCTTGTCGCCGACCTTGACGTCGTTGTAGCTCTTCACCGCGATACCGCACTCCATGCCGTTACGCACTTCGGCCATGTCGTCCTTGAAGCGACGCAGGGACTCCAGCTCGCCTTCGAAGATCACCACGTCGTCGCGCAGTACGCGGATCGGACGGTTACGGTAGACCGTACCTTCGACCACCATACAACCGGCAACCGCGCCGAACTTCGGCGAACGGAACACGTCGCGCACTTCGGCGATGCCGAGGATGTTCTCGCGAACGTCGCTGCCGAGCATACCGGTGAGCGCCTTCTTGACGTCCTCGATGATGTCGTAGATGACGTTGTAGTAGCGCATGTCCAGACCTTCGGCCTCGACGATCTTGCGCGCACCAGCGTCAGCACGGACGTTGAAGCCGAACAGCACGGCGTTCGACGCCAGGGCCAGGTTGGCATCGGACTCGGTGATACCACCGACGCCGCCACCGACCACACGCACCTGCACTTCGTCGTTGCCCAGGGTGCTGAGCGAGCCCTGCAACGCCTCGAGAGAACCACGCACATCGGACTTGAGAACGATGTTGAGGGTTTTCTTCTCTTCCTGGCCCATGCTTTCGAAGATGTTTTCCAGCTTGCCGGCGTGGGCACGAGCCAGTTTCACTTCGCGGAACTTGCCCTGACGGAACAGCGCAACCTCACGGGCCTTCTTCTCGTCGGCCACGACGGTCATGTCGTCACCCGCCTCTGGCGTGCCGTCCAGGCCGAGAATCTCGACCGGGATGGACGGACCGGCTTCCTTAACAGGCTTGCCGTTTTCGTCCAGCATGGCGCGGATGCGGCCGTAGTTGGAGCCGACCAGCACCATGTCGCCCTGGCGCAGCGTACCGTCCTGAACCAGCACGGTAGCCACCGGGCCGCGGCCCTTGTCCAGACGCGATTCGACGACCACGCCACGACCAGGCGCCGTCGGCATGGCCTTGAGTTCGAGAACTTCGGCCTGCAGCAGAACCGCTTCGAGCAGTTCGTCCACGCCGGTACCCATCTTGGCCGAGACATGCACGTAAGGCGCGTCACCGCCCCACTCCTCCGGAATCACGTCGAGCGCGGCCAGGCCGTTCTTGATGTTGTCCGGGTTGGCATCGGGCTTGTCGATCTTGTTCACCGCGACCACGATCGGCACGCCAGCCGCTTTCGCGTGCTGAACCGCTTCCTGGGTCTGCGGCATTACGCCGTCGTCGGCCGCCACCACGAGGATGACGATGTCGGTAGCCTTGGCACCACGAGCACGCATCTGAGTGAACGCAGCGTGGCCCGGGGTATCGAGGAAGGTCACCATGCCGCGCTCGGTTTCCACGTGGTAGGCACCGATATGCTGCGTGATACCACCGGCTTCACCGGACGCGACCTTGGCACGACGAATGTAGTCGAGCAGCGAGGTCTTACCATGATCGACGTGACCCATGACGGTCACCACCGGCGCACGGGAAATGGCCTCACCTTCGAACTTCAGGGACTCGGCCAACTGCTCTTCGAGCGCGTTGTCGCTGACCAGCTTGACCTTGTGGCCCAGCTCTTCGGCGACCAGTTGAGCGGTCTCCTGGTCGAGCACCTGGTTGATGGTCGCAGGCGTGCCCATCTTGAACATGAATTTGATGACTTCAGCAGCCTTCACCGACATCTGCTGGGCCAGCTCGCCCACGGTGATGGTCTCGCCGATCGACACTTCACGCACCACCGGGCCGGCCGGAGCCTGGAAGCCATGCTGGTTGCGCTTCTTGAGCTTGGACTTGCCACGGCCACCGCGACGGAAGCCATCGCTTTCTTCGTCGATGGTACGCGGCGCCACACGTGGAGCAGGCGCCTTTTCCTTGACGGTCGGGCGGTGCTGAGTGGTCTTGCGCTCACCGCCACGGCGATCGGCATCGTCACTACGCGCCTTGTCGGGGCGACGCGGTTCGTCCTTCTTGCGCTCGTCGACAGCCGGAGCGACCGGCGCATCGACGACGGCCGGCGCCACCGCCGCTTCGGCGGCGCGCTCGGTCGGCGCTGCAGCCGCCTGACGCTTGGCATCCTCTTCGGCCTGGCGCTTGGCTTCTTCCTCGGCCTTCAGGCGAGCAGCTTCCGCCGCAGCACGCTGCTCTTCGAGCTCGCGCTGTTTCTCGGCTTCGATCTCTTCGTTGCTGCGCTTGACGAAGGTCTTCTTCTTGCGCACTTCAACGCTGATGGTCTTGCTACCAGCGACCCTGAGGGTGCTGGTGGTCTTGCGCTGCAAGGTAATCTTGCGCGGTTCCTCGGCTTTCTTGTCGCCGTGGCTGCTCTTCAGATGAGCAAGCAGGGCCTGCTTTTCGTTATCGGTGACAACTTGCTCGGCACTGCTGTGCGGCAAACCCGCCTCTCGCATCTGCTGCAGCAGGCGCTCTACCGGTGTGTCGACCACTTGGGCCAGTTCTTTCAC
Source organism: Pseudomonas sp. PA15(2017) (assembly GCF_001945395.1). Taxonomy (GTDB): domain Bacteria; phylum Pseudomonadota; class Gammaproteobacteria; order Pseudomonadales; family Pseudomonadaceae; genus Aquipseudomonas. The sequence goes on from NZ_MSXV01000001.1 coordinate 49,592, forward strand.
CGTGACTTGCGTCATGCACTTCTCTCCTCAGGCCGTAAAACTTACTCGAACCAGTGGGCTCGGGCGGCCATGATCAGCTTGCCGGCACGCTCTTCGTCGATGCCGTCGATGTCGAGCAGGTCGTCGATCGACTGCTCGGCCAGGTCTTCACGGGTAACCACCCCGCGTACTGCCAGTTCCTGCGCCAGGCCTTTGTCCATACCCTCGACTTCGAGGAGGTCTTCGGCCGGCTGGGCGTCTGCCAGTTTTTCTTCCGTGGCGATGGCCTTGGTCAGCAAACGATCCTTCGCTCGAGAGCGCAGTTCGTTGACGATTTCTTCGTCGAAACCGTCGATGCTGAGCATCTCCTCCATCGGCACGTAGGCGATTTCTTCCAGGCTGGTGAAGCCCTCTTCGACCAGCACCTGGGCCAGTTCTTCGTCGACTTCCAGCTCGTCGATGAAGCTCTGCAGAATGTCACCGGTCTCGGCCTGCTGCTTGGCCTGGATGTCCGACTCGGTCATCACGTTCAGCGTCCAACCGGTCAGCTGACTGGCCAGGCGCACGTTCTGGCCGCCACGGCCGATGGCCTGGGCCAGGTTGTCCTCGCCAACGGCGATGTCCATGGCATGGGCATCTTCATCGACGATGATCGCCGCGACTTCGGCCGGCGACATGGCGTTGATGACGAACTGTGCCGGGTTGTCGTCCCACAGCACGATGTCCACACGCTCACCGACCAGCTCGCCGGAAACCGCCTGAACGCGTGACCCACGCATGCCGATACAGGCGCCTTGCGGGTCGATGCGCTTGTCCTTGGAACGTACCGCGATCTTGGCGCGCGAACCCGGGTCACGGGAGGCGGCCTTGACTTCGATGAGGCCTTCGGCGATTTCCGGCACTTCGATGCGGAACAGCTCGATCAGCATTTCCGGCGCGGTACGCGACAGGATCAGCTGAGGACCACGGTTCTCGGTGCGGATTTCCTTGAGCAGCGCACGCAGGCGCACGCCGACACGGAAAGTCTCACGCGGAATGATGTCTTCGCGGGCCAGCAGGGCCTCGGCGTTGGCACCCAGGTCGACGATGACGTTGTCACGGGTAACCTTCTTGACGGTGCCGGCGATGATTTCACCCAGGCGCTCGCGGTAGGCCTCGACGACCTGCGCACGCTCGGCTTCACGGACCTTCTGCACGATGACCTGCTTGGCGGTCTGCGCAGCGATACGCCCGAACTCGATGGACTCGATCTTCTCCTCAAGTACGTCGCCGACCTTGGCGTTGGCCTCGACCGCACGCGGCATGTCAGTCGTCACCTGGTGCGCCGGATCTTCGAAGTTTTCCTCGTCGACCACGGTCCAGCAGCGGAAGGTCTCGTAGCTACCACTCTGGCGATTGATCGCCACCCGCAGTTCGACTTCATCTTCAAAACGTTTCTTGGTCGCCGTGGCCAGCGCCAACTCCAGCGCCTCGAAAATCACAGCGGCCGGTACGCCCTTTTCATTGGATACCGACTCAACAACCAGCAGTACTTCTTTGCTCATCGTACGCCTCGCCTTTCGCAATCCATTGGGACCGACACATTCCGATCCCGCGGGATCCGTGTCTCAATCAAATCGGGGGATAATGTTGGCCTTGTCGATCATATCGATCGGCAAAAGAAACTCGTGGTCATCCACCTGCACCACCACGTCCTCTTCCTCCACACCGCGGAGCAGACCCTGAAAGTTGCGGCGCCCTTCGAACGGTGAGCGCAACTTGATTTTCACCTGCTCGCCGACGTGACTGGCGAACTGGGCCAACGTGAACAGTGGCCGATCCATGCCAGGCGACGACACCTCGAGGGTGTATTCGGCACTGATGGGATCCTCGACATCGAGAACGCCGCTGATCTGCCGGCTGACCTTCTCGCAATCGTCGATAAGAATGCCGTCGGCATGATCGATGTAGATACGCAGCAGCGAATGCCGCCCCTGAGACAGGAACTCGATACCCCAGCATTCGTAGCCAAGCGCTTCGACTACCGGGGCCACCAAGGCCTGCAACTGTTCTAGCTTGCTCGACACCTGAACCCCTCGCGCATGCTGTGCAAATAAAAAATGGGCGAAACGCCCATCTACAAGACCGCCCAGACGGCGGAAAATCTGTCCTCCAGCTAACAAAAAGCCCCTTGAAAGGGGCTCAATGACAACTGGCTGCGGGGGATGGACTTAAGCCAACGGCCTTCGGGTTATAAGCCCGACGAGCTACCGGACTGTTCACCCCGCGCTAAAACTGGGAGCGAATTATACGACCGAACCGCTACGCGGGTCAACCAATCCCCAGATACAGAAAAGCCCGCATGCAGCGGGCTGTCCTGTTCAATTGGTACCGAGAAGGGGACTCGAACCCCTACAGCCTATGGCCACTACCACCTCAAGGTAGCGTGTCTACCAATTCCACCACCTCGGCAAATTTGACACTTACTGCGCTTCGGGAGCCTGAGGTACGTCTTGCTCACTCGAAGTTGGCGCTTGCTGTTGCTCAAGCACCGGTACATCTTCTGCAGGCTTGTTGCCCTGCGGCACTTCCATCACTGCCGGATCTGGCAAGCCAGCCTGACCCAGTGTATCAGACTTTTGATTAGCAAAATACGCTAAACCCAAGCTGGTAATGAAAAAACTGGCGGCGAGTATAGCAGTAACTCGGCTCAGAAAGGTAGTGGTTCCTTGACTACCGAACACGGTATTCGAAGCACCAGCACCGAACGAAGCACCTGCATCGGCACCTTTACCCTGCTGCAGCAGCACCAGCACAACCACACCGATCGCTGCCAGCAGATGAAGAACTACAACGCCTGTTTCCAGCATATTCTTAGTTTCCTGCAGCGCGACAGATCGCACCGAACTCATCCGCATTCAGAGAGGCTCCACCCACAAGCCCCCCATCGATATCAGGCATGCCGAATAGCTCGGCTGCATTGGCGGCTTTGACGCTGCCGCCATAAAGAATTCTCAAACCACTTGCCACTTGCGGGTCTTTCGCAGCGACCTGCGCTCGAATTGCCGCATGCACGTCCTGCGCCTGCTGAGGCGTCGCCGTCAGGCCGGTACCGATGGCCCAGACCGGCTCATACGCCACCACTGCACTGGACAGCACCGCAACACCCAGCGCATCGATCACGCCATCGAGCTGACCGGCAACCACCTTGAGAGTTTCGCCCGCCTCGCGCTGCTCCAGGGTTTCCCCAACGCACAGTACCGGCACCAGCCCTTTGAGCTGAGCCGCCGCGAACTTGCGCACGACCTGCTCGTCGCTGTCACCCAGAATCAGGCGACGCTCGGAATGACCAATCAGCACCAGCTCGCAACCCGCATCACACAGCTGCTCGCTCGACACCTCACCGGTCAATGCCCCCTCACCGGCCTCGACGGCACAGTCCTGGGCGCCTACCGACACCGCAAGCCCACCGAGCCCCTCGACAACCTGGACAAGATGAACACTGGCAGGAAACACCGCAACCTCGACATCGGCAGGCAGTGCCTGCCGATTCAGACCGTCGATCAGCTCTGCGACACTGGCGCGGGTACCGTGCATTTTCCAGTTACCAGCAACCATTGAGCGACGCATGCTTTACCTCGTTGGTCAAAGAGGGCGCAGATGTTACCCAACCGCTTGGGGACTGGCAAGCCGAATCAAGCACAGACACGCGAGACAATTTCAGCCAATTCGTCGGCATAGGCTCGAACCTGGGCTTCGTCCTCACCTTCGACCATCACCCGTACCAACGGCTCGGTGCCGGACTTGCGCAGCAGCACGCGGCCACGGCCGGCCATGCGCTGGGTCACACTGTCGCTGGCGGCTTGCACATCGGGATGCTTGAGCGGGTCGACGCCACCGCCAAAACGCACATTGACCAGCACCTGCGGGCACTTGCGCAGCCCTTGGCGTGCCTCGGCCAGGCTCTGACCGCGGCGACGAATGGCCAGCAACACCTGCAGCGCAGCCACGATGGCATCACCGGTCGTCACATGCTGGAAGCACACCAGATGCCCGGAGTTCTCGCCGCCCACCTGCCAACCGCGCTCGAGCAGCTCGGCGATCACGTAACGGTCGCCAACGTTGGCCCGCACAAAGGGGATATCCAGCTCCTTGAGTGCAAGCTCGAGGCCCAGATTGCTCATCAAGGTGCCGACGACCCCACCCTGCAGTTTGCCGCGGGCCTGCAGATCCCTGGCGATGATGAACAGCAGTTCGTCACCATCGACTACCGCACCGGTGTGATCGACCATCAACACCCGATCGGCGTCGCCATCGAAGGCGATACCCAGATCGGCGTGGCGCGCCTTGACTTCGGCCTGCAGGTTCTCGATGTGCGTGGAACCGCAATCAGCATTGATATTCAGCCCGTTGGGCTGGGCCGACAGCACCGACACCTCGGCACCCAGCTCCTGAAATACCGCTGGTGCCACTTTGTAAGCTGCACCGTGGGCGCAGTCGAGCACGATCTTCAGGCCCGAGAAATCGGTACTGGTCGGCACACTGCTCTTGCAGAATTCGATATAGCGGCCGGCGGCGTCGTTGATTCGCGACACCTTCCCGAGCTGCTCGGACTCGACAACGGTCATCGCTGCATCGAGCAGCTCTTCGATCATCAGCTCGACTTCATCGGGTAGCTTGGTGCCCTGCCCCGAGAAGAACTTGATGCCGTTGTCATGATGCGGATTGTGCGAGGCGCTGATGACAATACCGGCCTCGGCATGAAAGGTACGCGTCAGGTAGGCGATCGCCGGCGTGGGCATCGGCCCCAGCAGCAGCACATCAGCCCCGGCGGCGGAGAGCCCCGCCTCAAGCGCCGACTCGAACATGTAGCCGGAGATGCGCGTGTCCTTGCCGATCAGGATGCGACACTTGCCCTGCTTGCGAAACGCCATGCCGGCGGCCCAGCCCAGCTTGAGCATGAAGTCCGGGGTGATGGGGTACTGCCCGACGCGCCCACGGATACCGTCGGTGCCAAAATACTTGCGACTCAAAACGACAACTCCCTTTTTCTATTTAATGCGCCGCTTCGACCGCAGCGACCATGCGCACCACGTCCACGGTTTCCGCCACATCGTGCACGCGCAAGATATGCGCGCCCTTGGCTACCGCCAGGGCCGCCAAAGCCAGGCTGCCGTACAGACGACCATCGACTTCACGCCCCAACACGGCGCCAATCATACTCTTGCGCGAAACGCCGACCAGTAGCGGCAGACCGAAAGCCTGCAACGCCGGCATGCGCCTGAACAGGCTAAGATTATGCTCCAGCGTCTTGGCGAAGCCGAAACCCGGATCGAGCACGATGCGCTGCGCCGGGATGCCGGCTGCCTCGCAGACCGCCAAGCGCTCGCGCAAAAAATCCGACACTGCGTCCAGCACGTCATCGTACCAGGGGCTTTGCTGCATGGTCGTGGGCTCGCCCCGCATATGCATCAGACACACCGGTAAACCGCTCTCAGCCGCCGCCTGCAAGGCACCCTCTCGCTGCAGCGAGCGCACGTCGTTGATCAGCCCTGCACCTAGCCTGGCCGACTCGCGCATCACCTCGGGCGTGGAGGTATCCACGGAAATGATCACGTCCAGCTCGGCGGCGACCGCCTCGACCATCGGCGCTACGCGCTCGAGCTCCTGGGCTGCCGAGACCGGGGCAGCGCCCGGCCGCGTGGATTCGCCGCCGATATCGATCAGCGTCGCACCGGCGCGTACCATGCTTTCGGCATGCCGCAGCGCCGCATCGCGCAAGGCAAAACGGCCACCGTCGGAAAAGGAATCTGGGGTGACGTTGAGGATGCCCATCACTTGCGGATGGCTTAAATCAAGAAACCGGCTGCCACAGGGCAGCCGGTCGTTTGTTTGCACGAGAGACATGAGACGGCTTTTATACCTCGGCAGCAGGCCCGCCGATGGGCTTCTCGGGGCGATCCGCTTCGTCAGACTTGGCGGATGGCTTGCCGGCATCGTTGCCGCCGCCGGTCCAGTCCTTCGGCTCGCGCACCGTGCGACCACTCATGATGTCGTCGATCTGATCGATATCGATGGTCTCGAACTTCATCAGCGCTTCGGCCATGGCGTCGAGCTTGTCACGGTTATCGGTGAGGATCTGCTTGGCCGTGTTGTAGCAGCCGTCGATGATCGCGCGCACTTCGGAGTCGATCATCTTGGCGGTTTCACCCGACACGCTGGCGCCTGAAGAGCCGCCACCACCCCGCAGGAACGGCTGATCGTCATCCTCTGCATAGAGCAGCGGGCCGAGCTTCTCGGAGAGGCCCCATTTGGTGACCATGTTCCGGGCAATCTGGCTGGCACGCATGATGTCGTTGGAAGCGCCCGTGGTGACTCCATCGAACCCCAGCGTCATCTCTTCGGCGATGCGACCGCCATACAGCGAACAGATCTGACTGGTCAGCGCACGCTTGCTGAGGCTGTAACGATCTTCCTCGGGCAGGAACATGGTCACACCCAGGGCACGGCCGCGGGGGATGATGGTGACCTTGTAAACCGGATCGTGCTCTGGCACCAGGCGACCGACGATGGCGTGGCCCGCCTCGTGATAAGCGGTGTTGAGCTTCTCCTTGTCGGACATGACCATGGTTTTGCGCTCGGCACCCATCATGATCTTGTCTTTGGCCAGCTCGAATTCCTTCATTTCCACTAGGCGCTTGCCGGCGCGCGCGGCGAACAGCGAGGCCTCGTTGACCAGATTGGCCAGGTCGGCGCCGGAGAAGCCAGGCGTACCACGAGCGATGACCGCTGCCTTGACGTCTTCGCCCATGGGGATCTTGCGCATGTGCACGTTGAGAATCTGCTCGCGACCACGGATGTCCGGCAGGCCGACGACCACCTGACGGTCGAAACGGCCCGGACGCAGCAGGGCCTGGTCGAGCACGTCCGGACGGTTGGTAGCGGCGATGACGATGATGCCATCGTTCATTTCGAAGCCGTCCATCTCCACCAGCAACTGGTTGAGGGTCTGCTCGCGCTCGTCGTGACCGCCACCCATGCCGGCGCCACGATGGCGACCAACGGCGTCGATCTCGTCGATGAAGATGATGCACGGGGCATGCTTCTTGGCCTGCTCGAACATGTCGCGCACGCGGGAAGCACCGACACCGACGAACATCTCGACGAAATCGGAACCGGAAATGGTGAAGAACGGCACCTTGGCTTCGCCGGCAACGGCCTTGGCCAGCAGGGTCTTACCGGTACCCGGCGAGCCGACCATCAGCACGCCGCGCGGGATGCGACCACCCAGGCGCTGGAACTTGCCCGGATCGCGCAAGAATTCGACCAGTTCACTGACCTCTTCCTTGGCCTCGTCGCAACCGGCGACGTCAGCGAAGGTGGTCTTGACCTGATCTTCGGAGAGCAGACGTGCCTTGGACTTGCCAAAGCTCATCGGCCCGCCCTTGCCACCAGCACCGCCCTGCATCTGGCGCATGAAGAACATGAACACGGCGATGATCACCAGAATCGGGAAGCTGGCGACCAGCAACTGGGTCCAGATGCTCTGCTGCTCAGGCTGTTTGCCGACGATCTCGACGTTATTGTCCATCAGGTCCTTGATCAGACCGTTGTCCTGGATCGCCGGACGCACGGTTTCGAACGAGGAGCCGTCGGAACGCATGCCGCTGATGATGTAGCCATCGACGGTGACACGCTTGACGCCGCCGCTCTGTACCTGCCCGATGAATTCCGAGTAGTTGAGCTTATTGGTCTCACTGGGGCTCGAGAAGTTGTTCATCACCGTGACGAGGACGGCGGCGATGATCAGCCACAGGATCAGATTCTTTGCCATGTCGTTCAATTAGCTACCCTCTGAAGCAGGCCCCTTGCCGAAGCGTGCTTCGCATGACGACCAGTTATAAACCGATCTAACTTACTACAAACGCCCGCTCGTGGCTGACACCGTCTGTAACCCTTTATGAGACATCTGCCCATTACGATGCGCGTCTTGGCTTGGACTGACAACCACGCCATTGGTTTTACTCGGCACTCAGGCCCTTGAAACCTCGGGCCAGCAAATACTGCTCACGGGAGCGGTCACGGGACGACAGGGGTTTGCGCATCTGCACCTTGTCGAACTGACGGCGCACCTCCTTGTGGTACTCGTCGAACCCCTCGCCCTGGAAGATCTTGATCAGGAAATCGCCGCCTGGCTTGAGCACCCGGCCAGCCAGATCCAGCGCCAGCTCGCACAGATACATGGCACGCGGCTGATCGGCGGCTCTCACCCCACTCATATTGGGGGCCATATCGGAAATCACAAGGTCGACGGGGTTATTGTCGATGGCCTCGAGAATCCGGGCGAACACGGCGTCGTCGGTGAAATCGCCCTGAATGAAGGTGACGTCCGGAATGCTGTCCATCTCCAGGATGTCGGAAGCGATCAGTCGGCCCTTGTCGCCGATCACCCGACTGGTGACCTGGGACCAGCCGCCCGGCGCAGCGCCGAGATCGACCACGGTCATGCCAGGGCGCAGGATGCGATCCTTTTCCTGCACTTCCAGCAGCTTGTAACTGGCACGTGAACGGTAGCCGTCCTTTTGCGCCATTTTGACGTACGGATCGTCGAAATGCTCTTTCAGCCAACGCTGGCTGGTCTTGGAACGGGCCACACAACACCTCGAGAGAACAGAATGAATAACTGGGCGGGCCTCGGGCGGCTCGGTTAAAATAGCCCGCTTTCCCAGATTAATACGCAGGGTTCAGATTATGCCGCTCACTCAAGAGCAGAAGAAACAGTTCAAATCTATCGGCCACCACCTGAAACCGGTATTGATCGTCGCTGACAACGGTGTTACCGAAGGCGTACTGGCCGAGCTCGAGCGCGCGCTGAACGACCATGAACTGATCAAGATTCAGGTTCGTGTCACCGAACGCGACGATCGCCTGGCGGTGATCGATGAACTGTGCAAGGCCAGCAAGGCCGAACTGGCGCAGATCATCGGCAAGATGGCGCTGCTGTACCGCAAGAACCCCAAGGCCAATCGCAACCTGTCCAACATCAGCCGCTATCAGGGCTGATTCAGGTGCTCAGCCGACCTGCGGGTCGGCTGCCACAGCCTTGCGTGGTACGGGCTGCAACACCAGCAATACACCGAAGAACGCCAGCAGCAGGTAGCTGAACAGCTGCCAGCGTAGCGCCTGCGGCCAGAGCATCAGTGAAACCAGAAAGGCCAGCGAGATGGCCAGCACCGCGAGCAGCAACTGCCCGCTTCGCACTCGCCATGGCGCCGACCATCCATACCGCCTGATCAGCAGCAGAAGCTGCAGCAGCGCAACCCCCAACGTGACGCCGACCATCTGCGGCACCAGTGCGCGCGCCACTTCCTCGATCAGCAGGGGCGCCAGGCCGACACCGGCCAGCCCCGGCAACACCAGAAAATGCAACGTCCAGATGCCGCCGACCCAGAGGGTTTGCAGCAGCACCCAGGCGTTGGCTGCGCTGTCACGCGCAGCCGTGCGATCAGACGTGGCGAACTTCGACAATCTCGTACTCGACCAGACCGCTGGGCGTGTTGACGCCAACCACGTCACCTTCGCTCTTGCCCACCAGGGCGCGAGCGATGGGCGAACCCACGGAAAGCTTGCCCTGCTTGATGTCGGCTTCGTCTTCGCCAACGATCTGGTAGGTCACGCTTTCGTCGGTCTCGACGTTGGCGATTTCCACGGTGGTACCGAAGATCACCTTGCCGGTGTGGGCGATGGTGGTGACGTCGATGATCACCGCATTCTGCAGGCGGCCTTCGATGTCACGCACGCGCGCCTCGACCATGCCCTGCTCCTCGCGGGCGGCATGGTATTCGGCATTTTCCTTGAGGTCACCCAGCTCACGGGCCTCGGCGATCGCCTGGCTGAGTGCTGGGCGACGCACCTTGGTCAGGTGCGCCAGCTCTTCTTCCAGGGCGCGAGCGCCCTGGGTGGTCATGGGGTACTTGTTCATGCCTTGATTCCTGCATGCAGATCCTGCAGGCGGCGCACGGTCTTCTCGGGACCGAACTTGAGCGCCTCACAGACCGCCTGCCCCGCCGCGATGGTGGTGGTGCAGTAGATCTTGTGCTGCAGAGCGTTACGACGAATGGAATAGGAGTCAGCGATGGACTGACGGCCTTCGGTGGTGTTGATGATCAGCGTGACCTCGTCGTTCTTGATCATGTCGACCACGTGCGGACGACCTTCGGTCACCTTGTTGACGCGACGAACCGGCAGGCCGGCAGCCTCGATCACCTTGGCGGTGCCAGCCGTGGCAACCACTTCGAAGCCCAGAGCGACCAGGTCGCGGGCGACCTGAATGGCCTCCGGCTTGTCGTCTTCACGAACGCTGATGAAGGCGACGCCTGCGTTCGGCAGAATCTCGCTAGCCCCCATCTGCGCCTTGGCGAAGGCTTCGCCGAAGCTGTCACCGACGCCCATCACCTCACCGGTGGATTTCATTTCCGGGCCGAGGATCGGGTCGACACCCGGGAACTTGTTGAACGGGAACACCGCTTCCTTGACGCTGAAGAACGGCGGGATGATTTCCTGGGTGAAACCCAGTTCGCTCAGGGTCTTGCCGGCCATCACGCGGGCAGCGACCTTGGCCAGCGACTCGCCGATGCACTTGGACACGAACGGCACGGTGCGCGAGGCGCGTGGGTTGACCTCGATCACATAGATGTCCTCGCCCTGCACGGCCATCTGCACGTTCATCAGACCGATGACGCCCAGCTCCAGGGCCATCTTCTTGACCTGATCGCGAATCTCGTCCTGGATGTGCGCCGGCAGCGAGTACGGTGGCAGCGAGCACGCCGAGTCACCGGAGTGAACGCCGGCCTGCTCGATGTGCTGCATGATCGCACCGATCACCACGACTTCGCCGTCGCTGACCGCGTCCACATCCACTTCGATGGCGCAGTTGAGGAAGCGATCCAGCAGCACCGGGCTGTCGTTGGACACCTTCACCGCTTCGCGCATGTAACGCTTGAGCTCTTCTTCCTGGTAGACGATTTCCATCGCCCGGCCGCCCAGCACGTAGGACGGGCGCACCACCATCGGGTAACCGATGTTCTTGGACAGGGTCAGCGCTTCTTCTTCGCTGCGCGCGGTGGCGTTGGCAGGCTGACGCAGGCCGAGGCGCTGCACCATCTGCTGGAAACGCTCGCGGTCTTCGGCGCGGTCGATGGCGTCCGGGCTGGTGCCGATGATCGGTACGCCGGCCTCTTCCAGGGCGCGGCACAGCTTCAGCGGGGTCTGGCCGCCGTACTGGACGATCACACCCTTGGGCTGCTCGACGCGAACGATTTCCAGCACGTCTTCCAGGGTCACCGGCTCGAAGTACAGGCGATCGGAGGTGTCGTAGTCGGTGGAAACGGTTTCCGGGTTGCAGTTGACCATGATGGTCTCGTAACCGTCTTCACGCATGGCCAGCGCGGCGTGTACGCAGCAGTAATCGAACTCGATACCCTGGCCGATGCGGTTCGGGCCACCACCGAGAATCATGATCTTGTCACGGCTGCTCGGGTTGGCTTCGCACTCTTCCTCGTAGGTCGAGTACATGTAGGCGGTGTCGGTGGCGAACTCGGCGGCGCAGGTGTCGACGCGCTTGTAGACCGGCAGCACCTTGAGCTTGTGACGATGACTGCGCAGGTTCTTCTCGGTGACCCCGAGCAGCGTGGCCAGGCGCGCATCGGAGAAGCCCTTGCGCTTGAGGCTGAACATCAGATCGCGGTCGATGCTCGACAGGCCCAGGGTCTGGATGCGCTGCTCGTCCTTGATCAGATCTTCGATCTGCACCAGGAACCACTCATCGATGTTGGTCAGCGCGAACACTTCCTCGACCGTCTTGCCGGCACGGAAGGCGTCGCCCACATACCAGATACGATCGGCGCCCGGCACGATCAGCTCGCGCTTGAGGGTGCTCTCCACTTCAGGGTCAGCCGGATCCAGTTTCGGATCGAAGCCGGCTACGCCAACTTCCAGGCCGCGCAGCGCCTTGTGCAGAGATTCCTGGAAGGTCCGGCCGATGGCCATGACTTCACCTACGGACTTCATCTGAGTGGTCAGGCGGGCGTCGGCGTTGGGGAATTTCTCGAAGGCGAAACGCGGAATCTTGGTGACCACGTAATCGATGGCCGGCTCGAACGACGCCGGGGTGCGGCCGCCAGTAATGTCGTTCTGCAGTTCGTCGAGGGTGTAACCCACGGCCAGCTTGGCGGCGATCTTGGCGATCGGGAAACCGGTAGCCTTGGAGGCCAGGGCCGAAGAGCGGGATACGCGCGGGTTCATCTCGATGACGACCATGCGGCCGGTGTTCGGGCAGATGCCGAACTGCACGTTGGAGCCGCCGGTTTCCACACCGATCTCGCGCAGTACCGCCAGGGAGGCGTTACGCAGGATCTGGTATTCCTTGTCGGTCAGGGTCTGGGCCGGCGCCACGGTGATCGAGTCACCGGTGTGCACGCCCATCGGGTCGAAGTTCTCGATGGAGCAGACGATGATGCAGTTGTCCTTCTTGTCGCGGACCACCTCCATCTCGTATTCCTTCCAGCCGATCAGCGATTCGTCGATCAGCAGCTCGTTGGTCGGCGACAGGTCCAGACCACGGGTGCAGATTTCCTCGAACTCTTCGCGGTTGTAGGCGATGCCGCCACCGGTGCCGCCCATGGTGAAGCTCGGACGGATGATGCACGGGAAGCCGACCTTCTCGAGCACGCCGTAGGCTTCTTCCATGCTGTGGGCGATACCCGATACCGGGCAGGCCAGACCGATGTCCTTCATGGCCTTGTCGAAACGCGAACGGTCTTCGGCCTTGTCGATGGTGTCGGCGTTGGCACCGATCATCTCGACGCCGAACTTCTCCAGCACGCCGTGGCGCTCCAGATCCAGCGCGCAGTTCAGCGCGGTCTGGCCGCCCATGGTCGGCAGCAGGGCGTCGGGACGCTCCTTCTCGATGATCTTGGCCACGGTGGCCCACTTGATCGGCTCGATGTAGGTGGCGTCGGCCATGGCCGGGTCGGTCATGATGGTGGCCGGGTTGGAGTTCACCAGGATGACGCGGAAGCCTTCCTCGCGCAGGGCCTTGCAGGCCTGGGCACCGGAGTAATCGAACTCGCACGCCTGGCCGATGACGATGGGGCCGGCGCCGAGGATCAGGATACTTTTGATGTCTGTACGTTTTGGCATGTTCTCTCTCGAATCCTTAGGTCAGTCGGCGAGTCATAATGAAAGCTACTGCGCGCTATCTGGGCTGCGTTGCGCGGTACTCACTTCCTCGCCGTACTAACACATGTACTGTCTCGTCGCTGCGTGCCGGGCGCCTTGCCCAGACAGCGCTCGCTACGCTTTCCAGACGACTCGTCTATTTGCGCTTGGCCATGGCTTCGATGAAGCGGTCAAACAGCGGGGCGACATCGTTCGGGCCCGGGCTGGCCTCGGGGTGACCCTGGAAGCTGAAGGCGTCCTTGTCGGTGCGCTCGATGCCTTGCAGGGTGCCGTCGAACAGCGACTTGTGGATCGGGCGAAGATTGCCCGGCAGGCTGTTCTCGTCCACGGCGAAACCGTGGTTCTGGCTGGTGATCATCACCACGCCGGTATCGAGATCCTGTACCGGGTGGTTGGCACCGTGGTGACCGTGCCCCATTTTCAGGGTCTTGGCGCCGGAGGCCAGGGCCAACAGTTGGTGGCCGAGGCAGATGCCGAATACCGGGATGTCGGTTTCCAGAACGTCCTTGATCGCCCGGATGGCGTAGTCACATGGCTCGGGGTCGCCAGGACCATTGGACAGGAACACGCCGTCGGGATTGAGCGCGAGCACTTCACTGGCCGGAGTCTGCGCCGGCACCACGGTCAGGCGGCAACCGCGCTCGACCAGCATGCGCAGGATGTTCAGCTTGACGCCATAGTCGTAGGCGACCACGTGGTACGGCAGCTCGCTGGCAGCGATCTCGGGATGGCTGTCGTCTTTCAGGTTCCACACGCTGGAGCGCCACTCGTAGCGCTCGGTGCAGCTGACTTCCTTGGCCAGGTCCATGCCTTTCAGGCCCGGGAAGCCACGCGCCAGCTCCAGTGCCTTTTCCTCGCTGGCATCGGCGCCAACCAGGATACAGCCGTTCTGCGAGCCTTTTTCACGCAAGATGCGGGTCAGCCGGCGGGTGTCGATACCGGCGATGGCGACGGTGCCGTTTTCCTTGAGGTAATCGGGCAGCGACTGCTTGTTACGCCAGTTACTGGCGAGCAGCGGCAGATCGCGAATGATCAGGCCGGCAGCCCAGACACGATTGGACTCGGCGTCTTCCGGCGTGGTGCCGGTATTGCCGATGTGTGGATAGGTCAGGGTAACGATCTGCTGGGCATAAGACGGATCGGTAAGAATTTCCTGATAGCCGGTCATGGCGGTGTTGAACACCACCTCCCCGACAGTTTGGCCGTCGGCCCCGATGGCCTCGCCGCGAAAAATGCTGCCGTCAGCAAGGGCGAGTATGGCTGGCTTACTCAAGAAGACCTCCCGTAGATCGTGGAGCAAACGCAGATTGTAAAAAAGCGGGATGACGTGTGAAGGTCATCCCGCTTTTTTGATTGATTCATTCTGCGCAACTTTTAGTGGACACACTAAAGCGGGAAGCTTACAGGAAAAGTGCCTTTTTCGAAAGGCGTTCAAGGTCAAAAACCTGAAATCCGCTCCACGGCCACCCCTGATAACCACCGAGGGCGCCACTGGCGCCCTCGGTTTCGGTCACTTCAACCCCAGCACATCCTGCATGTCGTAAAGCGCTGGCGAGCGCTGCTGCAGCCAGGAGGCCGCGCGCACTGCGCCCTTGGCGAAGGTCATGCGGCTGGACGCCTTGTGGGTGATTTCCACGCGCTCGCCGTCGGCGGCGAACAGTACGGTGTGATCACCGACCACATCACCGGCGCGCACCGTGGCGAAACCGATGGTCTCGCGCTGGCGTGCGCCGGTCTGCCCTTCACGCCCATAGACCGCGACCTTTTCCAGGTCACGCCCCAGTGCATTAGCAACCACCTCGCCCATACGCAGCGCGGTTCCCGATGGCGCGTCGACCTTGTGACGGTGATGGGCCTCGAGCACTTCGATATCCACATCGTCGCCCAGCACGCGGGCCGCCGTGTCGAGCAACTTCAGGCACAGGTTCACGCCTACGCTGAAATTGGCGGCAAAGACGATCGGAATCTGCTTGCCGGCATCGACCAGCAACTGCTTTTCCGCAGCACTGAAACCGGTGGTGCCGATGACCATCGCCTTACCGGCGCGGCGGCAGGCGTCGAGGTTCTCGAGAGTCACTGAGGGATGAGTGAAGTCGATCAGCACGTCGAATTCGTCGAGCACGCTTTCCAGGCTACCGGACAATGCCACGCCCAACTTGCCGACGCCCGCCAGCTCACCGGCATCGGCGCCGAGCAGCGTGCTGGTCGGCCGCGCCACAGCGGCGCCGAGCACCACGCCGTCGGCCTGGTGCACGGCCTCGATCAGGTTCTTGCCCATGCGCCCGGCGGCGCCCGTGACTGCAATACGCATATGCATAACTCCAAAGTACAAACGGCGAGCAGCCGGCCACTGCCAGTTGCTCGCCGTGCATTACCGCATTAAAGGTCGCCGAAGAAGCGCTTCACGCCTTCGAACCAGCCATTGGCCTTGGGCGAATTGGAGCTGTTGCCCACCAGGGACTGACGAAACTCTTCGAGCAGCTCGCGCTGGCGACGGTCGAGATTGACCGGCGTTTCCACCGCCACCTTGCACATCAGATCGCCCGCACCGCCGCCACGCACCGGGGCGACGCCCTTGCCGCGCAGACGGAACAACTTGCCGGTCTGGGTGCCTTCCGGAATCTTCAGTTTGACCCGACCATCGAGGGTCGGCACTTCCAGCTCGCCGCCCAGAGCCGCATCGACGAAGCTGATCGGCACCTCGCAATACAGGTGCTTGCCGTCACGCTGGAAGATCGCGTGCTCGCGCACGTTGACCACCACGTACAGATCACCCGCCGGGCCGCCCAGGGTACCCGCCTCGCCCTCACCGGACAGACGGATGCGGTCGCCGGTATCGACACCGGCCGGTACCTTGACCGACAGGGTCTTGTGCTCTTCGACACGACCATGGCCATGGCAGGAGCCGCAGGGGTCGGTGATCATCTTGCCGCTGCCGTGGCAGCGCGGGCAGGTCTGCTGCACCGAGAAGAAGCCCTGCTGCATGCGCACCTGGCCGATACCGCCGCAAGTGGTACAGGTCACCGGGCTGGTGCCCTTCTTAGCACCCGAGCCATCGCAGGTCTTGCAGTTGACCAGGGTCGGCACGCGAATGGTCACCGTGGTGCCACGTACCGCCTCTTCGAGATCCAGCTCCAGGGTGTAGCGCAAGTCACTACCGCGCTGCGCACCGCCGCGCTGGCCACCACGCTGACCGCCGAAGAAGTCACTGAACACATCGCCGAAGATGTCGGAGAAATTCGCGCCGCCACCACCAAAGCCGCCACCGCCGCCCATTTGCGGGTCGACGCCTGCATGACCGTACTGATCGTAGGCGCTGCGCTTGCCGGCATCGGACAGCACTTCGTAGGCCTCGTTGGCTTCCTTGAAGGCATCTTCGGCCGCTTTGTCGCCGGGATTGCGATCGGGGTGATGCTTCATCGCCAGGCGACGGTAAGCCTTCTTCAGCTCCGCCTCACTGGCACCGCGCTCGACCCCGAGCACTTCGTAGTAGTCACGTTTAGACATGGGTTTCTAGCACTCTCAAAATTCTTACCGTCCAGACACGCCAACGCGGGAGCAAGCCCCCGCGCGGCGGATCGCCCTGTCACACCGCGGTGCGGCAGGGCGTAAACACAGGCAAGCCGGGGCTTACTTGTTGTCCTTGACTTCCTCGAACTCGGCGTCGACGACGTCGTCGGCAGAGCCCTTGGTTTCGCCAGCATCCGCCGCACCGGCGCCGGCAGCACCTGGCTGCGGCTGCTCGGCGTACATCTTCTGCGCCAGCGGAGTGGTGGCTTCGGACAGTGCGTTCATCTTCGCTTCGATGGCCGCCTTGTCGTCGCCCTTCACGGCAACTTCCAGCTCGCCCAGAGCGGTTTCGATGGCCGCTTTCTCTTCCGTAGTAGCCTTGTCGCCGGCTTCGGTGAGCATCTTGCGGGTCGCGTGCACCAGTTGGTCACCCTGGTTGCGTGCGCCAGCCAGCTCTTCGAACTTGCGGTCTTCCTCGGCATTGGCCTCGGCGTCGCGCACCATACGCTCGATCTCGTCATCGGACAGGCCGGAGTTGGCCTTGATCACGATCGACTGAGTCTTGCCGGTGGCCTTGTCTTTCGCGCCAACGTGCAGGATGCCGTTGGCGTCGATGTCGAAGGTCACTTCGATCTGCGGCACGCCACGGGGAGCCGGCGGAATCTCGGCCAGGTCGAACTTGCCCAGGGACTTGTTCTGGCCGGCCTGCTTGCGCTCGCCCTGCAGCACGTGAATGGTCACGGCGCTCTGGTTGTCGTCAGCCGTGGAGAACACCTGCGACTTCTTGGTCGGGATGGTGGTGTTCTTCTCGATCAGCGGCGTCATCACGCCACCCATGGTTTCGATACCCAGGGTCAACGGGGACACGTCGAGCAGCAGCACGTCCTTCACGTCACCAGCCAGTACCGCGCCCTGAATGGCAGCACCCATGGCCACGGCTTCGTCCGGGTTGACGTCCTTGCGGGCGTCCTTGCCGAAGAAGTCGGCAACGGTCTTCTGCACCAGCGGCATGCGGGTCTGGCCACCGACCAGAATCACGTCGTTGATGGAGCCAACGTCGATACCGGCATCCTTCAGTGCGATGCGGCAAGGCTCGATGGTGCGCTGCACCAGGTCCTCGACCAGCGACTCCAGCTTGGAGCGGGAGATCTTCACGTTCAGGTGCTTCGGCCCGGTCGCGTCTGCAGTGATGTACGGCAGGTTGACGTCGGTCTGCTGGCTCGAGGACAGCTCGATCTTGGCCTTCTCGGCAGCTTCCTTCAGGCGCTGCATGGCCAGCGGGTCGCCCTTGAGGTTCATGCCGGTTTCTTTCTTGAATTCGTCGACAAGGTAGTCGATCAGACGAATGTCGAAGTCCTCACCACCGAGGAAGGTGTCGCCGTTGGTGGCCAACACTTCGAACTGGTGCTCGCCGTCGACTTCGGCGATTTCGATCACCGACACGTCGAAGGTACCGCCACCCAGGTCATAGACGATCACGGTGTGGTCGCCCTTGGCCTTGTCCATGCCGTAGGCCAGCGCAGCCGCGGTCGGCTCGTTGATGATGCGCTTGACGTCCAGACCGGCGATGCGCCCGGCGTCCTTGGTAGCCTGACGCTGGCTGTCGTTGAAGTACGCCGGAACGGTGATCACCGCTTCGGTCACGGACTCGCCGAGATAGTCTTCGGCGGTCTTCTTCATCTTCTTGAGAATTTCAGCCGAAATCTGTGGCGGCGCCATCTTTTGGCCATTCACTTCGACCCAGGCGTCACCGTTGTCAGCCTTGGAGATCTTGTACGGCACCATCTGGATGTCTTTCTGCACGACTTCTTCGTCGAAGCGACGACCGATCAGACGCTTCACTGCGTACAGGGTGTTGTGCGGGTTGGTCACCGCCTGGCGCTTGGCGGACTGACCGACCAGAATTTCGCCATCGTTGGCGTACGCGATGATCGACGGCGTGGTGCGCGTGCCTTCGGCGTTTTCGATGACTTTGACGTTACCGTTTTCAAGAATGGAGACGCAGGAGTTGGTAGTCCCCAGGTCGATACCGATGATTTTGCCCATTTCACTCTCCCGAAACTTTGATATAGCCGCAGCGTTGTCGTGACCGCTGCGGTAGCACTAATACGCTTGACTTACTAAATGGGGCTGAGCCCGCCGATTTCAAGCCTGCTCATCGATCGATGGCGGTGCTTCGGCCGGTGCCTTGCTGACCACGACCATGGCCGGGCGCAGCAGACGACCATTGAGCATGTAGCCCTTCTGGAACACCTTGAGCACGCTGTTGGGCTCGACGTTGGTGCTTTCCTGCATGGCCATCGCCTGGTGGTGCTCGGGATTGAACGGCGCACCGTGGGGGTCGATGGCTTCCAGTTGGTGGCGCTTGAGGGTGTCGAGCAGCAGCTTGAGCGTCAGCTCCATGCCCTCGCGTACCGCCTTGATCGAATCGTCATCGGCACTCGACAGCTCGAGACCACGCTCGAGGCTGTCGACCACCGGCAACAGATCATTGGCAAATTTCTCGAGGGCGAATTTATGCGCCTTCTCGACATCCTGCTCAGCGCGACGGCGCACGTTCTGCAGATCGGCAGCCATGCGCAGCGACTGATCCTGCGCAGCCGCCAGTTGCTCTTCCAGCGTTTGCACGCGAGCAGCCAGGTCTTCGCTAGGCGCTGCGTCGTTCGCTTGCGCTTCGGAAGTCTGCGGATCCAGGTTCTGTTCGTCAGCCATGCATTTCTCCTCTGAATGATTCGACGAGCCTCAACTCGCGCGTCTGCCGCCTATATATGGATGATTTGTAGGGTTTCAAGGGCCATCACCACTTTCTGGCAGCCAGTCGTCAGCGTATTGCCACCCCGAGGCAAACCACTGTATAAATAACCAGACAAATCCTGAGAGGCCTCGCCATGCTGGTGCACCTGTCCGTTCATAATTACGCCATCGTCGAACACCTGGATCTGGAACTGGATCGAGGCATGAGCGTCATCAGCGGCGAAACGGGCGCCGGCAAGTCGATCATGCTCGACGCTCTCGGTCTGACCCTGGGTGATCGCGCCGACAGCGGCGTGGTACGCCCCGGCGCCGACAAGGCCGACATCCTGGCCAGCTTCGACCTGGGCGATATTCCCGAAGCCCACGCCTGGCTGGCCGAGCGTGACCTGAATAACGAAGGCCCGTGCATCCTGCGCCGGGTGATCACCGCCGAAGGTCGCTCGCGCGGCTACATCAACGGCACGCCCTGCCCGCTCGGCGACCTCAAGGCGCTGGGTGAACTGCTGATCGATATCCACAGCCAGCACGAGCACCAGTCACTGCTCAAGACCGACACTCACCGCCGCCTGCTCGACGAATACGCGGGCGTCCAGGAGCTGGCACGCCAGGTGCAACTGGCCGCGCACCGCTGGAAGCAGACCCGCAGCGAACTCGAGCGGGTGACCTCCCAGGGCGACGAGCAACGCGCCCGCCATCAGCTGCTCAGCTACCAACTCGAGGAGCTGGAAAACCTCGGCCTGGGCGACAATGAGCTTGAGCAACTGGAGCAGGACCACAAAGCCCTGACCAACGCCGAAAGCCTGCTCGGTGCCTGCCGTCAGGTCATCGATCAGTGCAGCGAGAGCGATGCCGGCAACGTGCTGTCGGTCCTCACTGCCAGTCTCAGCCGTCTTGGCAGCCTGCAAGGCCAACCAAGCGCCTTGAACGAAGCCACCAACCTGCTGGCCAGCGCGCAGATCCAGATCGAAGAGGCCGTGGGCGAGCTCAACCGCTTTCTCGACCACTTCGACGCCGACCCCGAGCGCCAGCAGCAACTCGAAGAGCGTCTGGACACCATCTACACCCTGGCTCGCAAACACCGCATCCACCCCAGCGAACTGCCTGCGATGCAGCAGCAGCTGTTCGATGAACTGGAAGGCCTGAATGCCGATGACCAGGCCGCCGGGCGCCTCGGCGAGGAGCTTGCCGCCTACGGTCGCCACTATCAGGAAAAAGCCGCTGAACTCAGCGCCAAGCGGCAGAAGGCCGCCGGCAAACTGGGCAAGGCCGTGGAAAAGGAAATGCAGACCCTGGGCATGCCGGGCGGGCGCTTCAGCATTCAGTTGCAACCCACCGATGGCAGCGAGCCGAATGCCAACGGCCTGGAACAGGTCGAGTTTCTGGTCAGTGCCAACCCCGGGCAACCGATCAAGGCTCTGGCCAAGGTTGCCTCCGGCGGCGAGCTGTCGCGCATCAGCCTGGCCATTCAGGTCATCACCGCGCAAACCTCGCGCGTGCCGACCCTGGTGTTCGATGAAGTGGATGTGGGCATCGGCGGCCCGACTGCCGAGGTAGTCGGGCAGTTGCTACGCCGCCTGGGCGAACGGGGTCAGGTACTGACCGTAACCCACCTGCCGCAAGTTGCTGCACAAGGCCATCAGCACCTGTTTGTGCACAAGGTACGTGGCAGCAACGCCACTCGCACAGCGGTCAGCAAACTAGGTGAGGCCCAGCGTGTCGAGGAAGTCGCACGCATGCTGGGCGGCATCGACCTCACCGACGAATCCCTGGCTCATGCCCGCAAACTGGTCAGCAACGCCCAGAGCTGATCAGCAGCCAAATCATTTTCGACAGACATGAAAAAGGCGACCTGAGTCGCCTTTTTCCGTCAATCGACGCGCTTACTTGGCACTACGGCGTACGTAGAGCACCAGATTGTGATCTACCAGCTCGAAGCCGTGCTCGCGGACGATTTCCTTCTGGCGTTTCTCGATCTCGGCATCGAAGAATTCGATCACATCACCGGTATCGACGCACACCATATGGTCGTGGTGGCCGCCATCGGCCAATTCGAACACGGCATGGCCGCCGTCGAAGTTGTGGCGCACTACCAGGCCAGCGGCCTCGAACTGGGTCAGAACCCGGTAGACGGTTGCCAGACCTACATCTTCGCCCGCATCCATCAGCGACTTGTAGACATCTTCTGCACTCATGTGACGCTGCTCGGCAGAGTCCAGCATCTGCAGGATTTTGACCCGTGGCAGGGTTACTTTCAGGCCAGCTTTGCGCAGTTCGCTATTTTCAACCATGGTCTGCTTTCTCGCGGAAGCGCTTCGCAGCTTCCCTTATTGCGGGTATGATCGGGGTTTACGTTGCCCAGCCAAGATAGTGGAAGACGCCCACCGATGCAAAAAACCAGACTCCTGCTGACCAGCCTCACCTTCATGGGGCTCATCGCACTCGCCGGTTGCTCATTCCCCGGGGTTTATAAAATCGACATCCAACAGGGCAATGTCGTCACGCAGGACATGATAGACCAGTTACGCCCTGGAATGACCCGACGCCAAGTACGGTTTATCATGGGTAACCCGCTGATCACGGACACTTTCCACGCCAATCGCTGGGACTATCTGTACAGCATGCAGGCCGGTGGTAGCCAGCGTCAGCAGGAGCGTGTGACGCTCAATTTCGATGGTAACGATCAGTTGGTAGGCCTGTCCGGCGACTTCATGCCTGGCACCAGCCGCGACGATCAGATCCTCGGCCGCGACGGCGCGCCTGAACGGGCGCCGAACCAGCAGCAGGACGAGCCAGCTGCACCGGGCTCGCTGCTCGAGCAGATCCAGCGCGACGTCGACAATGTCGAAACCGTACCGGTACCGACCCCGGAACCGCTGGAAACTTCGCCTCAGTAAGCACACAGCAAAAAGCCCCGGCCCCGCCGTAATGCTGTTCACTTAAGCATTTGAGTCCAAGCCGGGGTTTCTAGAAAATCCGATACCAGCCTCCTGGTATCGGATTTTTTATGCCCATTCAGCAGCAACTGCTCGACCTCGGCGATCTCTTCAACTTCTCCGACCTCAGCACTTTCACACAGAACATCCCTGTTGAATGGGTCGCCAGTGCGCTCAATCTCTCCGCTCAAGCCACTATTCGGCGCAGGCGTCTGCCGAGTGATCAGGTGCTTTGGCTGGTGCTGGGCATGGCCTTGTTCCGCGATGAGCCTGTGCACGAGGTGGCCAGACGCCTGAATATCTGTGCCCAAGGCCTGGCTTCGATCAGTTGCTGGCGCGCAGCGGAATCACCGAAGCGCGTAAGCGACTGGGAGCTGACCCGGTCGAATCCTTGTTCCGCCAAACAGGCATGCAGTGGGGTTGCGAGCGCTACGAAGGTGATCAATGGCACGGCTTGCAAGTGTTCGCGGTAGATGGCGCATTGCTGAGAACCCCTGATTCTCCTGAGCTGAGGGAGCATTTTGGCTCTGGTAATACGGGCACCGAGCGCCAGACGCCTTTTCCGATGCTGCGCCTAGTTGCCTTGATGAACGTGCGCTCCC
>NZ_MSXV01000057.1 GCF_001945395.1 Pseudomonas sp. PA15(2017)
CGGTATAAGGGCCTTCGACCAATGCCTGGGGCACATCGACGGTAAAAGTCCCACCAGCCAGAACCGGTGTAGTCACAGTAATGACGGTACTGCCCTGGGTGATGGTCAGCGTAACGGTGCTGCCCACCGGCGCATCGGTAGTCCCAGTGATGGTCGGCGTGGTGTCATTGGTGATGGCCGGAGTATCGACCGTAATCGCCGGAGCGGTAGTGTCGATGGCCCCACTGTTAGTGGCTGAACCCGTGTTGCCCGCCTGGTCAGTCACCTGAGCCTCAACGGTATACGGGCCTTCAACCAACGGCTGAGTCAGCTCGACGCTGTAGGTACCGCCAGCCAGAACTGGCGTATTTACGGTGTAGGTGGTCGTGCCTTGGGTGATAGTCAGCGTGACGGTGCTGCCCACCGGCGCATCGGTCGTCCCAGTGATGGTCGGCGTGGTGTCATTGGTGATGGCCGGAGCATCGACGGTGATCAGCGGAGCGGTGGTATCGATGGCGCCACTGTCGTTGGCCGAGCCGGTGTTGCCCGCCTGGTCAGTCACCTGAGCCTCAACGTTAAACGGGCCTTCAACCAACGGCTGAGTCAGCTCGACGCTGTAGATACCGCCAGCCAGAACTGGCGTATTTACGGTGTAGGTGGTCGTGCCTTGGGTGATAGTCAGCGTGACGGTGCTGCCCACCGGCGCATCGGTAGTCCCAGTGATGGTCGGCGTGGTGTCATTGGTGATGGCCGGAGCATCGACGGTGATCAGCGGAGCGATGGTGTCGATGGCGCCACTATTGTTGGCTGAGCCGATGTTGCCCGCCTGGTCAGTCACCTGAGCCTCAACGGTATACGGGCCTTCAACCAACGGCTGAGTCAGCTCGACACTGTAGGTACCGCCAGCCAGAACCGGCGTGGTAACGGTGAAGGTGTTAGTGCCCTGAGTAATGGTCAGCGTAACGGTGCTGCCCACAGGCGCATCGGTGGTGCCGGTAATAGTCGGCGTGGTGTCATTGGTAATGGCTGGTGCGTCGACCGTAATGGACGGAGCGGTAGTGTCGATGGCGCCACTGTTAGTAGCAGAGCCCGTGTTGCCCGCCGGATCATTTACCTGCGCCCCAACGGTATAAGGGCCTTCGACCAATGCCTGGGGCACATCGACG
>NZ_MSXV01000018.1 GCF_001945395.1 Pseudomonas sp. PA15(2017)
TGCTCACTTGAAAGGTTGGTCGCGACCTTTCGAATCGTACAAAAGCAAACGCCCCGAACAATGTCGGGGCGTCTGATGGGATCACTACCTGCATCAGCGACTTTTCACACGCTCTGCTCGGGCGCCGTCGCTGTTTCAGTCCACATCCGGGCTGCTGACCAGCCGCTTGCGCTCGGGAAAGAACAGGCGTTCCAGCTCCGAGCCGGGGTTCTCGGCACGCATGAAGGCTTCGCCGACCAGAAAGGCATACACCTCGCTGATTTCCATCAGCTCGACATCCGCGCGATTGAGAATGCCACTCTCGGTCACCACCAGGCGCTCACGGGGAATGCGTGGCAGCAGGTCGAGGGTGGTTTCCAGGCTGACCTCGAAGGTGTGCAGGTTGCGGTTGTTGACGCCGACTAGCGGTGTGTCCAGCACGTTGAGCGCACGCTCGAGCTCGTCACCGTCGTGTACTTCCACCAGCACGTCGAGGTCGAACGACTTGGCGGTTGCGGCCAGCTCGGCCATCTGTGCATCGGACAGCGCCGAGACGATCAGCAGCACGCAGTCGGCGCCCAGGGCCCGGGCTTCGACGATCTGGTACGGGTCGATCATGAAATCCTTGCGGATCACCGGCAGCGAACAGGCGCTGCGCGCTTCCTGCAGGTAGCGGTCGGCGCCCTGGAAGAAGTCGATGTCGGTGAGGATCGACAGGCAGGTCGCGCCACCATCCTGATAGCTCTGGGCGATGTCCGCCGGCACGAAGTTCTCGCGCAGCACGCCCTTGCTCGGCGAAGCCTTCTTGATTTCGGCGATCACCGCCGGCTGTTTGCTCTTGGCCTTTTCGATCAGCGCGTTTGCGAAGCCACGCACCGGATCGGCAGCGCGGGCCTCGCGCTCGACCTCGGCGAGGCTGGCGACGGCGCGGCGCGCTGCCACTTCTTCGGCCTTGCGGGCAAGGATCTTTTCCAGAACGGTGGGAATGCTCACCCTTCATTCTCCTGTTTGAATACCGCGGTAAAGGATACCAACTCTTCCATCTTCTCCCGGGCCAGACCGGTGTGCAGGGCGTCGTGAGCCAGACTCATGCCGTCACGCAGGTTGTCGGCGTGGTCGGCTGCATAGAGTGCCGCGCCGGCATTGAGCACGATGATGTCGGCAGCTTTCTGGCCGGCCTCGCTCTTGCGGCGCCCCAGAGCATCGCGGATCAGCTCCAGCGATTGCCCGGCGCCTTCGACGGTCAGGCCGATCAGGCTCTGGCTCTTGATGCCAAAATCCTCGGGCTGGATGCGGTACTCGCTGACCACACCATTGTTCAGCTCGGCGACGAACGTTGGCGCCGCCAGGCTGATCTCGTCGAGACCGTCCTGGGCATGCACCACCAGCACGTGCTCGCTGCCCAGGCGTTGCAGCACTTCTGCCATTGGCCGGCACAGTGCCTGGCTGAATACGCCGACCACCTGGTGTTTGGCACCAGCGGGATTGGTCATCGGGCCGAGCATGTTGAACAACGTGCGCAGACCCAGCTCGCGACGCGGGCCGATGGCATGCTTCATGGCGCCATGATGGGACGGTGCGAACATGAAGCCGACGCCGACGGTTTCGACGCAGCGTGCCACCTGCACCGGCGTCAGGCCCAGATAAATGCCGGCGGCTTCGAGCAGGTCGGCGCTGCCGCTCTTGCCCGACACTGCGCGATTACCGTGCTTGGCCACCTTGCCACCCGCCGCGGCCACAACGAACGCCGCCGCGGTGGAGACGTTGAAGATGTTCATGCCGTCGCCGCCGGTGCCGCAGGTGTCGACCAGACGCTCGGCAGCGATCTCCACCGGCGAGGCCAGTTCACGCATCACGCTGGCGGCGCCGACGATCTCGTCGATGGTCTCGCTCTTCATGCGCATGCCCATCAGGAACGCGCCGATCTGCGCGTCGGTGCACTGGCCGGTCATGATTTCGCGCATGACATTGCGCATTTCCTCGGTGCTCAGGTCGAGCTGGGCGACGATGCGGTTGAGGGCTTCCTTGATATTCATGCGCGCACGCCTCCGGTCTGCTTGAGGAAGTTGGCGAACAGTTCGTGGCCCTGCTCGGTCAGGATCGATTCAGGGTGGAACTGCACGCCCTCGACGTTCAGGGTCTTGTGACGTAGGCCCATGATCTCGTCGACGGCGCCGTCTTCGTGTTGCGTCCAGGCGGTGATCTCGAGGCAGTCCGGCAGAGTCTCGCGCTTGACCACCAGCGAGTGGTAACGGGTCACGGTTACCGGCATCGCCAGGCCGGCGAACACGCCTTTGTTCTGATGGAAAACCGGGCTGGTCTTGCCGTGCATCACCTGGCGAGCGCGCACCACGTCGCCGCCGTACGCCTGGCCGATGCTCTGGTGACCCAGGCAGACGCCGAGAATCGGCAGCTTGCCGGCGAAATGCAGGATGGCCTCGATGGACACGCCCGCTTCGGTCGGCGTGCACGGGCCGGGCGAGACGACGATGCGCTCGGCCTTGAGCGCCTCGATCTCGGCGATGGTCAGCTCGTCGTTGCGAATGACGTGCACATCGGCCCCCAGCTCGCCCAGGTACTGCACCACGTTGTAGGTAAAGGAATCGTAGTTGTCGATCATCAGCAGCATTTTAGCTTCAACCCTTTGATGTACTGCTTTTCAGCCAGTCGCCCTGGTTTCGATAACCCCCATTCGTACCCGCAATTTTGCGTGCTGGAAGAATGGCTATCAGGGTTCGAGCAAGGCAGAGAGAAATCGTCCGGCTTGGCCGGAGAAGGGATCAGGCGCGCCAACGCCAACGGGCGTGGGCTTTGATGAGGCGCATCAGAAGGGTGCTGCTGGCGTTCACAAAGGAGGTCTCGCGTTTGTCTTGCGGCACAGTAGCCCAGCAGAGCCATGGCGTGCAACTGGCATTGCGACACCCGGCATCATGGGCAAACGCCGCCATGATGAGCAAGCAGATCGATCCATCCACCGAGCACCCGGAGCACGTGATGCGCAGGCAACGCGAGTGAGCCGCAGAGCGGGCACTCTTCGGCTCGGGCTAGTCGCTGTCAACGTCGCGTGAGCACCGCACCAGGAAACTATTCATAACCCTTCAGTTCAGGTTCGTCGGTTTTGGCAACAGCGGGAGCGGTCAGTCACGTAAACGTGTAGGAGGAGCTTTAGCCCCGAGCTCTATTACGCCCTCATAAAGCTCGGGGCTAAGGCCCTACCGTCTCACCGGCCGCTTCTGCCTTGTAGTTCCCGCTTTATGCACATGAAGATCGTCAACAGCTTCTCAAGGCGTTTCACCGATGGCTCGCACGTAGGCCTGGCACATCCCTAGGGCGATGACGGCGCGGTCGCCGCGCCCGGTGATGTCGACAATTCGTCGAGCAGCTCCTCGGTCAATGTCGGCTCGTGGGGCGCCATCCACCAGGCGTCCGGCGCGGGTGGTGGTCGGCAGTTGGGGATGGTGATCGGCGCCGGCAGCGTCGGTGTCGGCGGTAAGGACCGACAGCCGTAGCTCAGCAGTGGCAAGACGATCACGAAGACGCGCAGCCTTTTGTTCAGCATCGCCAAGTCTCCTGTAATGGGTTTGCGAGGACGCCTGCAGCTGTTGCTCGAGTGCAAGGCGCTTGTTCTGGGCGCGCTGGATTTCACGAGCGGCCGCGTCGTGCAGGCGCGCCATGACCTCGGCGTGGGACTGGTCGCGCGCGGCCAGCGCCTGGCCCAGGCGCCAGCCTTGCACCACCCAGCCGAGGCTGATGGCGCCGAGCAGCAGCGCGAGAGCCAGGCCGCCGCCAACCAGCCATCGATAGCGGGTGGGAATCAGCGTGAGCAGGCTCATGCCGCCACCTGTCCGCCGCAGGCGATGAACATGGCCAGCAGGTCATCCCGGTCACGTGCCTGGCCGGCCAGCTCTTGCCAATAGATGCGCAGCAACGCAGCGAGATCGTGCTCACGCTGGCCGTAACCGGCGCCCGGCAGGCTGGCCCAGATTGGCGCGGCGGCGCTGATCGCCTCGGCCACCTGGCCGGCCTGAATGGGCGCGAGTGCGCCGCACTCTTCGAGCAGCTTCACCGCAGCCAGGTCCTGAGCCTGCGGCGTGAAGCGCCCACGAAAGTTGTAGAGTTCGACGATGGCGTCCCAGGTGCGGGCCAGGAACTGGTAGCGGCCAGCCGCCGTGGACTGGATGTCATAGCGCGGCAGTTCGACCAGCCGGCGCGGATGCGCGCTGTAGTCGGTGAACAGCTGGCCACCGACCAGCACGTTGTAGCCGTCGTCGCTGCTGGTAATGGTCGACGTGCCTTCGCTCCAGGCCAGCATGTCGAGGAAGGCGAGTACGTTTTGGCCACCCGCCTGGGTGGCAGTAAGTCGAGCCATGGGAATTCTCCGGATATCGAAAGGCGCTGACCCGCCGAAGCGGGCCAGCGAGGTGGATCAACGTGGGCCGTAGGCCGTGGTGGTATTGCCGATGCGAGCCATCAACGAGCGCGTGTTGGGTTTGAGCGTGCCATCGTTGCGGTCCATGCCATTCGGGTCGTCATCGTCATCGCCGGGGCCGGCCAGCCACTGGAAGCGCAAGAGGTGGTTGGCATCGAAGTACTTGTGCAGCTCGGTGAAGTAGGTGCGCATCCCGGGCAAATGATCGGGCCCGCCGAACTCGCCCGCGATACCGCGCTTGCCGTTGGCCTTGAGCCAGTCGATGAAGGGCGCCCAGTCCGCCACCCGATCCCGATAGTCGACCGAGTCGGTGGCCTGGGTCCATTTGCCACCGCCCTGACCGTCCTTGTCCGCATACTGGTGCGCCTCGTAGAGCAGGCGGCCTCCAGGATCCTGCAGGTTCTTGAGCGCGTCCGAACTACGCGGCCAATACAGGGCCGAGGCAAACGAATTGCCGGCCACGGTGATGAAGTGTCGCGGGTCGACCTCGCGCACGGCGGTGATCAGCCGCTGCACGTTGGTGGTCCACAGGTTTTCGACGTTGACGCCGCCATCGGGCACGCTGCCCATATTGTGCGGCTCGTTCATCAGGCCGTAGCCGAACACGCCGGGCTCGTCGCGAAACTCACGGGCGATGGCCGCCCAGATGCGCGCCAGCAGGGCGTAGTTGACCGGGCAATCGGGCGCACCGATGGCCGTCCACAAGGCGAAGCCGCCGTTCCACGCCTGCACCACGCGGCCGCTTACCGGCCCGCTGGCGCGCACGTACCAACGGCAATAGTTGTGCATGTCGAGCAGCGAGAAGCCGCCCCAGCTGTGGATATGGCGGATGGCGCGGCGGATCTCCTCCACATAGCTCTGGCGCAAGGTGAAGCCGCCGGCGCCATCGAGAATGGCGATGCGCTCGCCGGCGAACGGCAAGCGTACGGCAAAGGGCTTGCCGCCGATGCTACCCGCATAGGACTTGATGTAGTCCGGCTGGTGGCCGCGGGGGGCGACGGTGAAGTAGTGGGTGTCCAGCCGCGCGGTGGCGATGGCGTCGACATAGGGGTTGTTGCCGAGCCCCGCGGCGTTGAAGCCGATCAGCGGGAATTCGCCTGCAGCGGCCATTTGGTCAAAGGTTTTGATAGCCATGGTGTTTCCTCCAGACATGAAAAAGCCCGCACGGTGGCGGGCCAGGGTGAGTACGACGACACGGGTGTGGCGTCGTACGGGTTCAGGTAGCGGTCGGTGCACGATGCCGTGGGTGACGGGTCAAATATCCCGGTCGCCAGGTGGCTTGTCGTGCGTGTTGCCGTCACGGCGGCGAATGGCGGCCAGCATCAACGTCACCACCAACCCGGCACCGGCGAAACCGGCAGGTCCCGGATAGGCGAAGGGGTGGATGCCGTGCAGCTGGAAGTCGGTGATGGCCGGGGCACACAGGTACCCCATCACGGCCGACGTCAGGAAAAACGCCAGCCGGTTCCACATGGGCAGGTTCTGCGTAGTGGTGAAATACACCAGAGCCCCGCACAAGGCGCCGAGTGCAGCCTCGCCATTGATTGGAGCGATCAGCGCGGCGAGATGCTCGCCGAGCACGCCGAACAGCACGGCGCTGCTGAATTCAGTCATTGTTATCGTACTCCCCGAGGCCGATGGCCCCGACGACATGAGGTTATGCCGCCCCCTGAAACGACAGAGCCCCGCATATGGCGGGGCTCTGTTAAAGGAAGGTCGGGTTGTTGCTGCGCGCCGTTGAGCGCATTCGGTATCAATGAATGGATGAAGTCACCAGGCAGGCTGACTGCTTGCCCACCTCTGTGACGGTGATGACTGTATAACCCCCAATTCTCACCCTCTCAAGGGCACGCCGGGAATCAGCGCCGACATACCGAAAAAAAGCGGACACACACCCTGTTCAGGTGCCCCTGCTACAGCCGCCCATACACGATAGTGCCCGACGCGGGTTCTCGCAGGCGGTGCTTGCAGGGCGGGAAACGGGCCAAGCGGCGAGAACCGCCGCCGGCAGAAATGAAAAGCGCGCTCAGGCGGCGCGCTTCAGAAGCTGTGATTCGATGGCCCGGTGGGCCTGCCCCAATCGCCGATAGAATTGCGCCCGGCTGCACCCGCAGGCCATCCACTTTTCGCGCTGGTGCTCGCCGCCGCAGTACTGCTCGACGACCACCTGGCGCTGCTCCGGGGAGAGGTGTTTGCTGACGATCCAGTCGATCTCCGTCGTCCTGTCCACCAGCACGCGACTGCCACGGGCGGCGCGATTAAGCACGCCTTGTGATGCCATCAGCGAAGCGATCAAGCTGCTGCCCATAGTCGAGCCCCGCTCCGTTTCGCCGGCCTGCTGCGCATCGCCCCACCGCTGCAGCGCCTCGTCTATATAAGAAATCATTGCCTGCCTCCTGCCATCCCCGATGGCGGTTGATATGACCGGTCGGCAAGTCGCGCCACGCGCCTTACCGATTATCGCCACTTCAAAAATAATCACGAATCGTGGTTTATTCAAGCCAAGATTTGCGCTATAAATATTTCACACCGTGATTAATGGAAGGCTGCAATGGAAACTCTGGGGCAACGCATCAAACGCCTGCGCAAGAGCAAGGGCCTGAGTCAGCAGTCGCTGGCCGAAACCTGTGGCTGGTCATCCCAGTCGCGCATCGGCAACTACGAGAGCGACCTGCGCGAGCCTGCTCTATCCGATTTGCTGCTGCTGGCACCAGCGCTCAGCGTCAGCCTCGCCGAACTGGCCGGTACCGATGACCTGCCGGAGCTATCGTCGGGCGACACCCTGGCCGTCGGCCACGCCCGTGGCGGCGCGGTACCTGTGGTGGGGCATGCGCAACTGGGCACCCAGGGCTACTTCGAGGAGATCGACTTTCCCGTCGGGCATGGTGACGGCTACCTGCGCATTCACAGCGACGACCCCAATGCCTACGGGCTCCGGGTGAACGGCGACAGCATGCACCCGCGGATCAAGAACGGCGAATACGTGCTGATCGAGCCGAACAAGCCGTTTCATGCCGGCGACGAGGTAATGGTCCGTACGCTGGACGGCCAGGCGATGATCAAGGAATACATCTACCTGCGCGACGGCATGTACCGCTTTGACAGCGTCAACCAGAACCACCCGCCCATTCACATCCACCAGGACAACGTCACCAAGATTCACCTGGTGGGCGGCATTCTCAAATCCTCGCGCTTCACCGAAGAATGATGACGCGCCCCATCAACCCGGACAGCGAGACCTGACCCCATACCGAGCCCGACCATGAACACTCAGCCTGAGCCGCACCTGCCGCTCCAGACGCTGGAGCTTCTATTTCGCACCCACGGCGACGTGCTGGTGCCCATCGACCGCGTGCGCACGGTGTATTTCCGTCACCTGAGCGCCGACAACTTCATCCGCGCCATCGCCACGGGCCGCCTGAACCTGCCCATCACCACCCTGGACAGCAGTGCCAAGGCGCCCAAGTTCATCGAGCTGCACCACCTGGCCGCTTACATCGACAGCTGCGCCAAAGCCGCCGATGCCAGTGGCGAGAGCAGCCTGTGCGCCGAACCCCAGGGCAGTTATTCGCTGGAGCAGGCTCAGGAATCGCGCCGCGCATAGGCGGCCAGGATGGTGCGTTCGGACTGCACCAGATAGGCGTCCAGCGCCTTGGCAGCGTCGTGCGGGCGCCCGGCTTCGAGGTGCTCGAGAATCGCCGCGTTCATGTCGATATAGGGCGCATGCAGGAATTCCGCGTCATTGAGCAAGCCGAATACCAGACGCAGCTCGGCCGACAGGTGCCGGTAGAAGGTATTCAGGCGCTGGCTGTCGGCCAGCTCGACGATGGCCGCGTGGAAGGCCATGTTGGCCGTACCCACCGCCCCCCAGTCGGGCACCCCGGCACTGCGCTGCGCCGCCTTGACCGCTTCACGCATGCGCTTGACCCCAGGGTGCTTGGGATAAGCCTGGACCAGCGCCTGGCATTCGACGAAGCGCCGCGCCCGGTAGATTTCGATGATCGAGGCCATGTCCGGCACCGATACGAACACACCGCGGTTGGGTTCGTGCTTGAGCAACCCCTCCTGGGTCAGCACGCGAAAAGCTTCGCGCAGGGTATTGCGCGAGATATCCAGGCTTTCGCTGAGCGCCGCCTCGGACAGCCGCTGCCCCGGCACCAGTTCGCCCTCCACCAGCTTGCGGCGGATTTCCGCTGTCACGGTCTCGCCGAGCGTGCGCGGGTTTTCAGATACGTCGTTGTTCATCATCGATCCACCAGGCCAGGGCCGGGCTCTGCACAGAGCCGAATGCAGCGATGGTCACCGAGCGGCACGCTTCAGGCAAGTGGCCAGGCTGTCACCGCACGCACCATGGTGAAACACCGCTGGGTATCGAAGTAACAAAACAGTGCAGATAGATCATCAATTCAAATTAGATTGTTGAACAATAAAACCGTCTAGAATCAACAGTTCGAGCTTTTTTATTGCTATATGGCATGTTGATTGCCTTACACACCTGCACCCGTTACCCCGTCCCAGGAGTGTTCCATGCAGGCCCAGACCACCGGCGACTTCGCCCGCTCACGCCGATCATCGCTGATCGCGGCCATTTTCCTGATGGCCACCTCGGCCATCGGCCCTGGTTTCATTACCCAGACCGCTACCTTCACGGCCACCATGGGCGCGGCATTCGCGTTCGGCATCCTGGCGTCGATCCTGATCGACTTCGTGGTGCAGTTGAACGTCTGGCGCATCGTCACCCTGACCCGCATGCGTGCATCGGACATCGCCAACGCGGCGATTCCCGGCAGTGGTTATCTGCTGGCGGTGCTGGTGATCTTCGGCGGGCTGGTGTTCAACATCGGCAACATCGCTGGCTCCGGCCTGGGCCTGAATGCGCTGATGGGGCTGGACACCAAATGGGGCGGCGCACTCAGCGCCCTGGTGGCCATCGGCATCTTCATGTCGCATCGCGCCGGTATCGCGGTGGATCGCATCATGGTGGTTCTGGGCCTGATGATGATCGGCCTCACGCTGTTCGTGACCTTCGCCTCCAACCCACCGCTTGGCGAAGCGCTGCGCCAGACCGTATGGCCGGACGAGATCAACTTCGCGACCATCACCACCATCGTCGGCGGCACAGTCGGCGGCTACATCACTTACGCTGGCGCCCATCGCCTGCTGGACCGCGGCACGGTCGGCGTCGAGAACATCGACGAGGTTTCCAAGGCAGCGCTGAGCGGCATCATGGTCACCGGCGTGATGCGCTACATCCTGTTCCTGGCCATTCTTGGCGTGGTCGCCAGCGGTGTGGTGATCGACACCTCGGGCCAGGGCGCCAACCCTGCCGGCCAGGCGTTCCAGGCCGCGGCAGGTGAACTCGGCCTGCGCGCCTTCGGCCTGATTCTCTGGGCAGCGGGCATCACCAGCGTGATCGGCGCGGCCTACACCTCAATGTCGTTCATCACCGTGTTCAACAAATCGATTACCGAGCGCGGCCGCAACCTGGCGACCGTGGTGTTCATCGCCATATCCCTGGGCGTTTACCTGATGCTCGGCACCCCGCCGGCCGGCCTGCTGCTGTTCGCCGGCGGTTTCAACGGCCTGATCCTGCCGATCGGCCTGACCATCTTCATCTACGTGGGCTGGCGCCGCGCCGACCTCATGGAGGGCTACCACTACCCACGCTGGCTGTTGGCCCTCGGTGCCCTCACCTGCGTGCTGACCTGGTACATGGCCGCCAAATCCATCGGCCCGATCTTCGCCTTCATCGCCTGACTCTAGGAGACCCGACATGCCAACCATCGACCTCAACAGCGACCTGGGCGAAAGCTTCGGCCAATGGTCCATGGGCGACGATGCCGCGATGCTCGACATCGTCAGCAGCGCCAACGTCGCCTGTGGCTTCCACGCCGGCGACCCGGCCGGCATCCTGCGTACCCTCAAGGCCGCTGCGGCCAAAGGCGTGACCATCGGCGCCCACGTCGCCTACCCGGATCTGGTCGGTTTCGGCCGCCGCAACATGGATGTGGCCAGCTTTGATCTGACCGCCGACGTGATCTACCAGATCGGCGCCCTGCAGGCCCTGGCCACTGCCGCCGGTACATCGGTGCGCTACGTGAAGCCCCACGGCGCGCTGTACAACACCATCGCCCACGACACGCGCCAGGCCCTGGCGGTGATCGAGGCGATCCGCGCGGTCGATGCACGCCTGGTGCTGGTCGCCCTGGCCGGCTCGCCGCTGATCGAACTGGCCCGCCGCGAAGGCCTGACCTGCATCGCCGAAGCCTTCGCTGACCGCGCCTACACGCCGCAAGGCACCCTGGTGTCGCGCCGCGAGGCAGGCGCCGTACTGCACGACGCCGCGCAGGTCGCCCAACGCATGCTGCGCCTGGTACAAACCGGCGAGGTCGAAGCCATCGACGGCAGCGTCACCCACATCGAAGCCGATTCCATCTGCGTGCACGGCGACAGCCCCGGCGCCATCCAGATGGCCCGCGAGGTGCGCCAGCTGCTGGAGCAGTCCGGCGTGTCCCTGCAATCCTTCGCCGGAGCCGCCCGATGAACGCCATCCAACGCGCCCAACAGGCCGCCATCGCCGCCGCCCGCCAGGCCCGCACCGAGTACCGCAACGGCCGCGTCGCACCCACGGCCGGCATCGCACCGGGCATGACCCAGGCCAACCTGATCGCCCTGCCCCGTGACTGGGCCTATGACTTTCTGCTCTACGCCCAGCGCAACCCCAAGGCCTGCCCGGTGCTCGACGTGAGCGACGCCGGCAGCCCGCACACGCTGCTGGCCGAAGGCGCCGACCTGCGCACCGACCTGCCGCTGTACCGCATCTGGCGTGATGGCAAGCTGGCCGAGGAAGTCAGCGACGCCACCGCCGCCTGGGCGGAGCACGCCGACATGGTGACCTTCCTGATCGGCTGCAGCTTCACCTTCGAGACCGGCCTGCAGGAAGCCGGCATCGAAGTGCGGCACATTGCCGACGGCTGCAACGTGCCGATGTACCGCACCAACCGCGCCTGCCGCCCGGCAGGCCGCCTGCATGGCGAGATGGTGGTGTCGATGCGGCCGATCCCGGCGGATCGCGTCGCCGAGTCAGCCGGGATTTCCGGGCGCTATCCCTCGGTGCACGGCGCCCCGGTGCATATCGGCGAGGCGCAGCGGCTCGGCATCAAAGACCTGCAGAAGCCGGATTTCGGCGATGCGGTGCGCATCGAGCCCGGCGAAGTGCCGGTGTTCTGGGCCTGCGGCGTGACGCCTCAGGCGGCGGTCATGGCCTCCGGCGTGCCCTTCGCGATCACCCATTCGCCCGGCCATATGTTCATCACCGACGTGCCTGACAGCACGTACCACGTATAGGACAAGCCCGTGCGTTTTCTCCCAGCCAACCTCGATACGCTGCTCGTCGAACTGCAGGATCTGGATGAGACCCTGGCGCTGTTCGACGCGCTGCAGGCCGAGCCGATCACCGGGATTGAGGAAATCGTTCCGGCGGCCCGTACCCTGCTGATCCAGTACCGGCCCAGCGCCGTCGGCCGCCAGGCGTTGATCGACGATCTCGCCGGCCGCGACCTGAGCCAGCGCAGTACCCGCGAGAGCCGCCGCGTGGAAATCCCCGTGCACTACAACGGCGAGGACCTCGACGAGGTCGCCGGGCTGCTCGGCATCAGCCGTGAAGAAGTGGTGCGCCGCCACACCGGCGCCGATTACGAAGTGGCCTTCTGCGGCTTCGCCCCCGGCTTCGGCTACCTGGCCGGCGGCGCCGACTTCCAGGTGCCGCGCCGGCAGACTCCGCGCACGCGTATTCCTGCCGGCGCCGTGGCCCTGGCCGGTAATTTCAGCGGTATCTACCCCAAGGCCAGCCCCGGTGGCTGGCAGATCATCGGCGTCACGCCCTTGCAGATGTGGGATTTGGGCCGCGACGAGCCGGCCCTGCTGCGCCCCGGCTACAAGGTGCGCTTCCAGGATGCCGGCCCACTGCCGGCCGGTGGCCTGCCAGCCCATCAGCAAACGACGGCCAGCGAGCCACCTACCGGTGCGCACCTGGAAATCCTCAGCCCCGGCCTGCAAACGGTGCTACAGGACCTCGGTCGCGCCGGCCATACCGACCAGGGCGTGTCGATGTCCGGCGCGCTGGATCGCGGTGCCCTGCGTGCCGCCAACCGCGCAGTGGGCAACGACTCAGCCTGTGCCTGCCTGGAAGTGGTGCTCGGCGGCCTGAGCTTCGTTTGTCATGGCCGCACGCTCATCGCCGTCAGCGGTGCGCAGACGCCCATCACCGTCACCACCGCCAGCGGCCTGCAGTGGCAGCCCGGCAATTACCAGCCCATCGAGCTGGATGACGGCGACCGCGTCAGCCTCGGTGCGCCCCAGGCCGGGCTGCGCAGCTACCTGGCGATTCGCGGCGGCTTTCAGGTCGCGCCGGTGCTGGGCAGTTTGTCCTACGACAGCCTGGCCCAGGTCGGCCCGCCGCCGCTCAAGGCTGGAGACCGTTTGGGTTTCGCCGCGATCAGCGCCGGCAGCAGCGTATCGTCGAGTGAAGGCCCGGCTTTCCCGCTGCCCACCGCCAAGGACGTGATCACCCTGGATGTGGTCATGGGCCCGCGCAGCGACTGGTTCACCGGGGCGGCCATCGAGCGCCTGAGCAGCCAGCTGTGGCGCGTCACGCCGCAATCCAACCGGGTCGGCATTCGCCTCGAGGGCGAGGTGCCGCTGGAGCGCTGCAACCCTGACGAGCTGCCCAGCGAAGGCACCTCACTGGGCGCCATCCAGGTGCCCGCCAGCGGCCAGCCGGTACTGTTCCTCGCCGACCACCCGCTGACCGGCGGCTATCCAGTGATCGCCGCCGTGGCCAGCCATCATCTGGATCTGGCCGGGCAAATTCCCATCAACGCGCAGATCCGCTTCAACCCGATCGAGGCGTTCGTCGAGCTCGAGCCCGACGCCTCCCTTCCTACTGCCGATGCGAAGAACCAACCATGAAAAAAGTCCTGATCGCCAACCGCGGTGAAATCGCCGTGCGCATCGCCCGCGCCTGCCGCGACCACGGTGTGGCCTCCGTGGCCGTGTACGCCAATGCCGATATCGACGCCCTGCACGTACGCCACGCCGACGAGGCCTATGGGCTGGACGGCGAGCGCCCGGCCGACAGCTACCTGAATATCGACAAGCTGCTGGCTATCGCCAAGCGCGCTGGCGCCGATGCCGTGCATCCCGGCTACGGTTTTCTCTCCGAACGCGCCGACTTCGCCCGCGCCGTACAGGGCGCCGGGCTGATCTGGATCGGCCCGAACCCGGAAACCATCGACGTGCTCGGCGACAAGGTCGAAGCTCGCAAGCTCGCCCAACAGGTTGGCGCGCCCCTGGTGGCCGGCACCCCCGGCCCGGTGCAGAGCGCCGCCGAGGTGCTGGCCTTCGCCGAACAGCACGGCCTGCCGATCGCCATCAAGGCCGCGTTCGGCGGCGGCGGGCGCGGCATGAAGGTCGCCTGGCGCATGGACGAAGTCGCCGAACTGTACGCCTCGGCGGTGCGTGAAGCCGAAGCCGCCTTCGGCCGCGGCGAATGCTTCGTCGAGCAGTTCCTCGACCGCCCGCGCCACATCGAAGCCCAGGTGATCGCCGATAGCCACGGCAACGTGGTGGTGGTCGGCACCCGCGATTGCTCGCTGCAACGCCGCAACCAGAAGCTGGTGGAGGAGGCGCCAGCGCCCTTCATCACCGATGAGCAGCGCCAGCGCATTCACCAGTCCGCCCACGCCATCTGTGCGAAGGCCGGCTATGTCGGCGCCGGCACCGTGGAATACCTGCTCAGCGCCGATGGCACCCTGTCGTTCCTGGAGGTGAACACCCGCCTGCAGGTCGAGCACCCGGTGACCGAGGAAACCGCAGGCGTCGACCTGGTGATCGAGCAACTGCGCGTCGCCGACGGCCTGCCGCTGTCGTTCAGCGAAACACCGACGCCGCGGGGCCACAGCTTCGAATTCCGCATCAACGCCGAGGATGCCGGCAAGGGCTTCCTGCCCACCCCCGGCAAGATCAGCGAATTCCGCGCCCCAAGCGGCCCAGGCGTGCGCCTGGATACCGGCGTGGAAAGCGGCTCCAGCGTACCCGGCAGCTTCGACTCGATGATGGCCAAGCTGATCGTCACCGGCGCCACCCGCGAACAGGCCATTGCCCGCGCGCGCCGCGCCCTGGCCGAGTTCCAGATCGACGGCATCGCCTCGGTGCTGCCCTTCCACCGCGCTGTGATGGACCACGCCGATTTCACCGGCGGGCACTTCGCCGTGCACACCCGCTGGATCGAAACCGACTTCGCCGAGCAAATAACCCTGGCGCCGCGCACCTTACCGGTGGCCGGCGAGGCGCTGCTGCGCACCTTCATCGAGATCGACGGTAAACGCCACGAACTGGGCCTGCCCGGCGCCCTGCTGCAAGGTCTGGCGCCATTGGGCGGTAACACTCAGCCCACGCCTCAAGCCGCAGCGCCTGGTGCCGAAGAAGGCCTGGTCAGCGCACCGATCTCCGGCAACCTGCACGCCTGGTTGGTCGAGGACGGCGCCCAGGTCAAAGCCGGTGAGGTGATCGCGGTGATGGAAGCCATGAAGATGGAAACCCAGGTCACCGCCCCGGCGGACGGCACCCTGCGCCTCCGTGAACAGGCCGGGGCCTATCTGGACGCCGGGGCGGCCCTGGCCAAGCTGGAAGGCTGAGATCGGCCCCGGGTGTCGCTGCGCTCCACCCGGGCTACACCCGTGGGAACGGGCCATGCCCTTGATTTCGCGCGCATGGCGCGCTCCCACAGGATGGAGGCCACTCGCGTTTGGTGCTCAAAAGAAAGGCCAGCCGTAGGGTGGATCGGGGGGCCTAGCGCGTTAGGGCGTACTCGCGAAGCAGTACGCCGTTGCCCTTGTGCCAGGGTCAGCATGGTTTGGCGGACTGTTCGCTTAGGCCCCTGAGTCCGCCCTACGTACTGATAACGCTCGGATCAAAACGAGCCCTGCTCCGCCAAGGCCACAGCCTTGAACATGGCGCGGCGCTTGTTTAGGGTTTCTTCCCATTCCAGCGCGGGCACCGAGTCGGCGACGATGCCGGCACCGGCCTGCACATGCAGCTCGCCGTCCTTGATCACCGCGGTGCGGATGGCGATGGCGGTGTCCATGTTGCCGTTCCAGGCGTAGTAACCGACCGCACCGCCGTAGACGCCGCGCTTGACCGGCTCCAGCTCGTCGATGATTTCCATGGCGCGGATCTTCGGCGCCCCTGACAGCGTACCGGCCGGCAGGATGGCGCGCAGGGCGTCCATCGAGGTCAGGCCCTGTTTCAGCTCGCCGGTGACGTTGGAAACGATGTGCATGACGTTGGAATAGCGCTCGATGACCATTTTCTCGGTCAGCTTCACCGAGCCGATTTCCGAGACGCGGCCGGTATCGTTGCGGCCCAGGTCGATCAGCATCAGGTGCTCGGCGACTTCCTTGGCATCGGCCAGCAGGTCTTCTTCCAGCGCCAGATCCTGCTCCTCGGTGGCACCCCGCGGGCGGGTGCCGGCGATGGGACGCACGGTGACCAGGTTGTCCTCGACACGCACCAGCACTTCCGGCGACGAGCCCACCACGTGGAAATCGCCGAAGTTGAAGAAGTACATGTACGGCGTCGGGTTGATGCAGCGCAGCGCGCGGTACAGGTCGATGGGTGCGGCCTTGAAAGGGATCGACATGCGCTGGGAAATCACCACCTGCATGCAGTCGCCGGCCAGGATGTAATCCTTGATGGCATCCACCGAGCGCTCGTAATCCTCGCGGCTGAAGCTGGAACGGAACGCCGGCTCCGCACCCGCCGGCTTGTTCAGATCCACGCCCAGGCGCGGCGTGAACGGCTGACGCAGCTTGTGCAGGATATCCTGCAACTGCTGCTGGCCGCGGGCGAACGCATCGGCTTCGGCCGGGTCGGCCAGGACGATGGCGTGCATCTTGCCGGCCAGGTTATCGAACACCACCACGGCATCGGAGACGTTGAGCAGGATGTCCGGCGTGCCCAGCGCGTCAGGGTTCACCCCGGCGGCCAGCTTGGGCTCGACGTAACGCACGCTGTCGTAGGCGAAGTAACCGACGAGGCCGCCATTGAAGCGCGGCAAGCCGGCGATGCTCGGCACCCGGTAACGGGCCTTGAAATCCTCGACGAAAGCCAGCGGGTCGGCACATTGGTGACGCTCGACTTCGACGCCGTCGGTGGTAATCACGACCTCGTGACCGTGCACGCGCAGCACGGTGCGCGCCGGCAGGCCAATGATCGAGTACCGGCCCCATTTCTCACCGCCCTGCACCGATTCGAGCAGGTAGGAGTTGGGCGCGTCGGCGAGCTTCAGATAGATCGACAGCGGGGTGTCGAAGTCGGCGATGGTTTCGCAGGCGAGCGGAATGCGGTTGTAGCCTTCGGCGGCCAAACGCAGGAATTCTTCGTGGATCATGATCAGCCTCGTGGCATGAGAAATCGGTCGGGTGCAAACGGGCCGCGCGCAGCGGCAGGGAATGTCAGGCGCGCCAGCGCCAACGGGCCAGGGCCTTGATGACTTTCATCCAGAGTTTGCAGGTGACCGCCACGGGAGCATCTCGAAGAGGGGGAAACAACGAGCGGCCAAGGTAGCGCAGCCGCTCGACGCAAGCAACCCAATGCCGCTACAGCAGCTCAGCGAGGCTATCGACCACCAGCTGCGGTTCTTCCTCGGCTACCGGGCGGCCATGGTTGTAGCCGTAACTGACCGCCACACAGGGCACGCCGGCCGCACGGGCGGCCAGCACGTCGCTGCGCGAATCACCGACGAACAGCGACTGCGACTGGTTGACGCCCGCCAGGCGCATCACCTGCAGCAAGGCAGCCGGGTCGGGCTTCTGTTGCGGCAAGGTATCGCCGCCGATGATCCAGCGGAAATAACCGCCCAGGCCGACCTGTTCCAGCAGCGGCGCGACGAAAAGCTCCGGCTTGTTGGTGACCACCGCCAGTTCGACGGCGGCGGTGCTCAGGGCTTCGAGCAGTTCGTGCACGCCCGGATACAGGGTGGTCAGTTCGTGGCAGTCGGCATAGATGTCGAGAAAGCGCGCCAGCGCTTCTTCGCTTTCAGCCTCGCCCACCGTCGAATCATCCATGCCAGCGGCCAGGGCGCGGCGCACCAGCACGCGAGCGCCATTGCCGACCCATTGGCGCACGCGCTCGACACCGGCAGGCTCGCGACCCAGTTCGACCAGCATACGGTCGACAGCGGTGGCCAGGTCCGGCACCGAGTCGACCAGGGTGCCGTCCAGGTCGAACATCACCAGGCGCGGCAGCTCACCGGCGCACAATGCGCGCAGCGGTTTCATCCACGCACCTGGGCCAGTTCGGCGCGCATGGCGTCGATCACCGCCTTGTAGTCCGGCTGGTTGAAGATCGCCGAGCCGGCGACGAAGGTATCGGCGCCCGCTTCGGCGATCTCGCGAATGTTCTGCACGTTCACGCCGCCGTCGATTTCCAGGCGGATCTCGCGACCGCTGGCGTCGATCAGCGCGCGGGCTTCACGCAGCTTGTCGAGGGTGCCGGGGATGAACTTCTGCCCGCCGAAGCCGGGGTTGACGCTCATCAGCAGGATCATGTCGACCTTGTCCATCACGTACTTGAGCACGTCCAGCGGAGTGGCCGGGTTGAACACCAGGCCAGCC
This sequence comes from Pseudomonas sp. PA15(2017), assembly GCF_001945395.1. Taxonomy (GTDB): domain Bacteria; phylum Pseudomonadota; class Gammaproteobacteria; order Pseudomonadales; family Pseudomonadaceae; genus Aquipseudomonas. The sequence continues at coordinate 18,085 of NZ_MSXV01000018.1, forward strand.
TTGGCGCCGCCGCTCTTGATCAGTTGCAGGGAGCGGTCGACGTGCTCGCTGGCTTCCGGGTGGAAGGTGATGTACGAGGCGCCGGCTTCGATGAAGTCGCCGATGATGCGATCCACCGGCTTGACCATCAGGTGCGCATCGATGGGCGCGGTGATGCCGTACTTGCGCAGCGCCGAGCAGACCATCGGGCCGATGGTCAGGTTGGGCACGTAATGGTTGTCCATGACATCGAAATGCACGATGTCCGCCCCGGCGGCGAGTACGTTGTCCACTTCCTCACCCAGGCGGGCGAAGTCGGCGGAAAGGATCGACGGGGCGATGGCGAAGGGTTGCATGGCGCACCTCTGAGTGCTGGGTCACGGTGGCGCGCATTGTACTCGCTGAGCGAATGGCTGCCAGCGTGGCCGATGGTCGTACCGTTCTCTCGGGTGCCAGAAGTAAAAGCTCGGCCTACTCCCTAGACAGGCGGCCAGTAGCCTGCGTTTGAGCGCAGCGATACCCAGGTCGACCCCGCGTGTCGCAGCGCTCGACCCGGGCTGCCCGTCCTACGTGGAAGGCGCCCTAGCGGCGAGTTTCAGCCATAGGCCCAGCCAGTCGCGGCTAAAGCACGTCCCATAGCCTGTACCGACGCCTTAGATACCCAGGCAGAGGTATTTGATCTCCAGGTACTCGTCCAACCCGTACTTGGAGCCTTCACGCCCCAGGCCGGACGCCTTGATGCCGCCGAACGGCGCCACTTCATTGGAGATCAGTCCGGTGTTGATGCCGACCATGCCGTACTCCAGCGCCTCGCCGACACGGAAGGCGCGGGCCAGGTCACGGGTGTAGAAATAGCCGGCGAGGCCGAACTCGGTATCGTTGGCCTGGCGCACCACTTCGGCTTCGTCGCTGAAGCGGAACAGCGGCGCCAACGGGCCGAAGGTCTCCTCGCGGGCCAAGCGCATGGCGCTGGTCACATCGGCCAGCACGGTGGGCGCGAAGAAATTGCCGCCCAGCGCCTGACCGCCCTGCAGCACCCTGGCGCCCTTCTCCAGCGCGTCGGCCATATGGCTCTGCACCTTGGCCACGGCGTTGGCGTCGATCAGCGGGCCGGTGGTCACGCCGGCCTCGGTGCCCGACCCGACCTTGAGTTTTGCCACCGCCGCCGCGAGCTTCTCGGCGAAGGCATCGTACACGCCGTCATGCACGTAGAGACGGTTGGCGCACACACAGGTCTGCCCGGCGTTGCGGTACTTGGCGACCATGGCGCCCTCGACCGCGGCGTCCAGGTCGGCATCGTCGAAGACGATGAAGGGCGCATTACCGCCCAGTTCCAGGGACAGTTTTTTCAGGGTCGGCGCGCACTGCTCCATCAACTTGATGCCGACACCGGTGGAGCCGGTGAACGACAGCTTGCGCACGATGGGGTTGGCGCACAGCTCACCGCCCACTTCGCGGGAGCGCTCGGCATCGGCCGGCAACACACTGAACAGGCCGGCCGGAATGCCGGCGCGCTCTGCCAGTACGGCCAGAGCCAGGGCGCTGAAGGGGGTCTGCGGCGCCGGCTTGAGCACCATGGCGCAGCCGGCGGCGAGGGCTGGGCCGGCCTTGCGGGTGATCATCGCCGCCGGAAAATTCCACGGGGTGACCGCCGCGGCCACGCCGATCGGCTCCTTGGTGACGATCAGCCGCTTGTCGGCCTGATGGCCCGGGATGGTGTCGCCGTAGACGCGTTTGGCTTCCTCGGCGAACCATTCGATGAACGAAGCGGCGTAGAGCACTTCGCCCCGCGCTTCGGCCAGCGGCTTGCCCTGTTCGGCGGTCATGATCTGCGCCAGGTCGTCCTGGTTGGCGAGCATCAGCTCGTACCAGGTGCGCAGGCGCGCGGCGCGCTCCTTGGCGGTCAGCGCGCGCCAGGCCGGCTGCGCCGCCTGGGCAGCTTCGATGGCACGGCGGGTTTCGCCAGCGCCCAGGTTGGGCACCAGGCCCAGGGATTGGCCATTGGCCGGATTGAAGATCTCCGTGGCACGGCCATCGGTGGCATCGCACCACTGGCCGTCGATGTAAGCCTGGTGACGCAGCAGATGGGGATCGTTGAGTTGCATGGTTGACTCCTCCGGCCAGGGCCTGAAGCCCTGGCGGTATTGATGAGAGGGAGAGCGGTCACTCTGCCGGCGGCAGGTCCTTGCTGAAGGTCTGGTCGTTCTCACCACGGAAGAAGCGGGTGCCGTAGATCAGCACGCACAGGCCCAGGCCGATGGCGAACGCCCAGGCGGCGCCCTTGATAGCCAGCACCGCACCGATCACCCCGGCGATACCCAGATCACGCTGGCTGCGCGCTTCCATGATGCCCAGGCGCACGCTGACGTAGCCCTGGATCAACAGGGTCAGCGCCAGCGCCACGCCGAGGATCGGCTGCACCAGGGTGACCACCGGCAACAGCAGCAGGCCGGTATTGGTGCCCCAGCGGAACGAGCCGACGCCGCCGTAGATGGACTTCATCGCCTTGGGGCCGCCCTTGAAGCGTTCGGTGATCACCACCTGCATGGCCGCCCACTGCGGTCCGCACATGGCCACGTCCGGGCCGAACATGCTCATGAAGGCATTGCGCCCGCCAAAGATCAGGTGCGAACGGTTGGGGTTGAAGTCGATCTTCTCGTCGGTGCGCACCTTGCCGCCTTCCTCGAGGATCGCCTTGTTGCTGATCACGTCGCCGAACACCACCAGATAGGCGGCCAACACCGTAGGCAGCGCGGTGAGGAACATCATCAACGGCGGCATGCCAAGGCCGAATACGGTGTATTCCTGCCACAGGGTGACGAAGTCCGGCTTGCTGATGCCCCACTCGATGCTCGGCCACGGCGCCTCGCCAAAGATCGGCGCGACGATCACCGCCAGCAGGATGATCGGGAAAATGCCCAGTTTGGCGAAATTCCACCAGAAACGGCTGCGCTTCTTCAGCTCCTGGAAGTGCATGGAAAACACCAGGTAGAAGGCCACGCCGATGGCGATGGAAATGGTCCACGGAAAAGCATCGAAACGACCGCCTTCCTTGAACACGGTGACCACCGCGCTGAGGCCGGCCCCCATGATGATCCCCGCCTTTAGCGCCGAGGGCACCAGCGACACCACCTTGCGCGCCATACCGGTCATACCCAGGCCGATGGAAAATACCCCCAGCATCAGCTGGAAGGCGATCAGCGCATGCACCCGCTCCGGGCCCTCCGGGAACTGGGCGCAGTAAGCCATGAGCATGGGGATGGCCGGGGTGATCCACCCTGGTACCACGGGGTCGCCGAGCAGGTGATGCACCAGGTACAGCAGGCCATTGAGCATGACCACCGCCAGCGCCACCTCGAAGGGCATGCCGAGGAACTCGGTCATCAGCGGAATCGCCGCCAGGTCCACCGCACACATGAGCAGGCCCTGCATGTAGTCGGAGATCTCGAAGCGGTAGTGGATGAAAGGCAGGCGCAGTTTGAAGGGCCCCAAGGGCGTGTAAGGCGCTTCCGGGCCTTGTTGATGCAGTTCGGACATGTGGATTACCCGTGTTATTAGTATGGACGTAAACCAGTACGCCCCGGCAGAACCGGGGCGCTTTCATCAGGTGCAGCAGGTGATTCAGTAAGCGGCGCGGTAGATCTGCTCGATGTCGCCGGCGGTCAGGCGCCGCGGGTTGTTGCGCATCAGGCGGTCGATCTTGCTGGCCTCCTCGGCCATGGCCGCAATGGCGTCCTCGGGCACATTGAAGCTGCGCATGCCCTTGGGAATGTCGACGCTGGCGCACAGCTCGGCCATGGCCTCGACGGCCAGGTCGGCGGCGGCCTTGTCGCTCAGACCATGGGTCTGCACGCCAAGGGCGGCGGCGATCTCGGCCATGCGCTCGACGCAGGCCAGCTTGTTCCAGGCCATCACGTAGGGCAGCAGCAAGGCGTTGCTGACCCCATGGGCGATGTTGAAACGCCCACCTAGCGGGTAAGCGAGCGCATGCACGGCGCCGACACCAGCGTTACCGAAGGCCATGCCGGCCATCAGGCTGGCAGTGGCCATGTCTTCGCGTGCCTTCATGTCGGTCGGATTGGCATAGGCCTTGGGCAGCGCCTTGGCGATCAGCTTGATGGCGCCGATGGCCAGGGCATCGGTGATCGGCGAGGCATTCACCGACAGGTACGATTCCACCGCATGTACCAAGGCATCGACGCCGCTGGCGGCGGTCACGCTGCGCGGGCAGGTCAGGGTCATCACCGGGCTGACCAAGGCCACGTCGGGCAGCAGGTAGTCGCTGACGATGCCCTTTTTCAGCTGCGCCTGCTTGTCCGACAGGATCGACACGTTGGTCACTTCCGAGCCGGTGCCGGCGGTGGTCGGGATGGCGATCAGCGGCGGGCCCTTGCGCTTGACCTGATCGACGCCGAACAGCGTTTCCAGCGCGCCGTCATGACCGACGTAACCAGCCACTGCCTTGGCGATGTCGATGGCGCTGCCACCGCCGACGCCGATCAGGCCGTCATGGCCGCCGTCGCGGTAGACCTTGGCGCAGGCCTCGACGATGGCGATTTCAGGCTCCGGCTCCACGCCGTCGAAAATGCCGTAGGCACGCTCGCCGAGCTGTTGAAGTACATGCTCCACAGTGCCAGATTTGATCAGGATGGCGTCGGTGACGATCAGCGGATTGGTGATCTTCAGACGGGGTAGTTCGTGCGTCAGTTGCTCGACGGCGCTTTGCCCGGTGAGCAGCTTGTTGGCGATCTTGAAGGCGGAAGTAGTCATCATCAGGCCCTTTTATGCGTTGTCTTGCGGACGGGTTCGGGCCTGTCATAGCGATTCCTGTGCCAGCTTCGCGAAACCCTCGCCGCAGAAGGGTTGCGTCGATATGTCACAGGCTAGCGACGCTGGCTTTCGATCAATAAATGGATCGAAAGACTGCCATTTGATCCATTTTCCAATCAGCCTTGCTCCCAGCGTTTCATCTTCTGCACCAGCGTCGCCTGGCTGAGCCCGAGCGCCTTGGCCGCCTCGCGGGTGGTCTTGTGCTGCACCAGAGCCTTGCGGATCATCCGCCGCTCGAGCTGTTCGACCTGCTTGCGCAGCGGCAGGCTTTCATTGCCCGCATCCGCCGTAGACACACGCATTTCCTCGGGCAGATCGAACAGCTCTACGGCCTCGCCGGTACAGGTCACCACCAGCCGCTCGACCAGGTTGATCAGCTCGCGGATGTTGCCGGGCCACGCGTAATCGGTGAGCGCATCCAGGGCTTCCAGGCCCCAGGCCAGTTCCCGCCGGTAGCGAGCGTTGAATTCGGTCAGGTAGAAATCGAGCAGCGGCTGGATCTCGTCCGGTCGCTCGCGCAGCGCAGGAATGTGGATCGGCACGACGTTGAGGCGGTAATAGAGGTCGGCACGAAAGCGTCCCTCGGCGACCATCTGGCGCAGATCATGATGAGTGGCGGTGATGATGCGCACGTCCACTTCCTTGAGCTCCAGACCACCCACCGGGATGAAGCGGCTCTCCTCGATCACCTTGAGCAGCTTGACCTGCAGGGCCAGCGGCAGGTCGCCGATCTCGTCGAGAAACACCGTACCGTGATGGGCCAGTTCGAGCAGACCGCGCTTGCCCTTGCTGCCGGCGCCGGTGAAGGCACCCGCCACGTAGCCGAACAGCTCGGCCTCGATCAGGTTCTCCGGTAGCGCGCCGCAGTTGAGTGCCAGGAACGGCTGGGCCGCGCGCGGGCTGCGCTTGTGGATGTACTGGGCGATCAGCGTCTTGCCGACGCCGGTTTCGCCCTGCAGCAGCACCTTCACGTCGCTGGCGGCCACCTGCCGGGCCTGGGCGAACAGGCGCCCGGAAGCCGGCAGGTTGGCCACCGGCGAGGCGTCGAGCAAATCGTCACGCTGGCCGGCGTGCAGCTTCGCGGTGCTGTTGCGCAACTGCTTGAGCTGCTGCAGTTCATCACGTTCGTGCTTGATGCGCAGCAGTTCGGTCATGTCGCGCACCGTGCTGACCACGTAGCGCACGTGGCCGGCCGCATCGAGAATTGGCGTACCGCTGACCAGCAGGCGCTTGCCCTGGCTGACGCTCTGCATCAGTGACAGCGCGCGCCCCTCCTTGAGTACCCGCAGGGACACCGACTGGGAGATCACGCCCTGCTCCACCAGCGCCTGCATGTGCTGGCCGACCACATCCTCGCTGCGCAGACCGGTCAACCGCTCGTAGGCGCCGTTGACCTTGAGGGTGATACCGTCGGCGTCGGTGATGTAGACGCCGTCGTGCAGCGCGTCGAGCAACTCGCGAAAACTGGGGTCGTCGAAATCCATCGGGTTTTCCAGGTACGGGCAGAAGGCCTGGCAGTGTACTCGCAGACGCAATAGTCATAACAAAGGGCGCGCAGCAAGTCGGGTCACTGCCGGCAATGACAGCCTAAAAAAGATATTTCGCATTTTCGCGCGGAGATACGCTTGATACCGGACTGGCAAGTTTATGTGCGTGTCACTTACTGGCCTGGCACTATCCATCACCGCATCTACTGACCCATTGTGTTGCGCCCCTTACGGGCGCCACACCTTTCTTGCTTGCCCAAGAAAGGTGTGCCAAAGAAGGGCACCCCGACATCCGGGTTTCGCTGCGCGAAACTTCCCTCGCTCCGGCGCCGCTCC
>NZ_MSXV01000058.1:0-29784 GCF_001945395.1 Pseudomonas sp. PA15(2017)
CTGCTTTGCCCGCGACCTTCGCCCTGGATATAACCCATAAACGACAATGCCCCTATCAACCGATAGAGGCATTGTCTTCAACTCACCCTCGGACTGCTAGGTTTTCACACAGTCTGTTCGGCATCCCTTTTTTATTGCCTGCGATTCGAGACTTCATCGCCTCCAGTATTGGTTGGACCAACCCGGGTATCGCTGCGCTCAACCGCGGGCTACATCGCGCATATCCCCCGCGTGTGCAGGGCAGGCTTTCCGTAGCCTGGGTTGAGCGCAGCGATACCCGGGAGCAACGAGAAAGATGGGATAAGGAGACCTACGCAGCCCCGCCAATGCGGCGAGGCTACGCAATCAGAGCACGTTCGGCTCGATCTCCAAGCTGACACCAAAGCGCTCGGCGATATCCGCCTGAATGCGCTGCGCCAGGCCGAGCAATTGCTGCCCGGTGGCGTTGCCATGGTTGACCAGCACCAGCGCCTGCAGGCGGTGCACGCCAGCGTCGCCGTCGCGGTAGCCCTTCCAGCCGGCCTTCTCGATCAGCCAGCCGGCAGCCAGTTTCACCTGGCCATCGGCCTGCGGGTAGGCCACCAGGTCGACGCATTCGGACTGCAGACGCTGCGCCAGTTCAGCGGGCACCAGCGGATTCTTGAAGAAGCTGCCGGCATTGCCGAGCAGCGCCGGGTCCGGCAGCTTCTCGCTGCGGATGGCGCAGATCGCGCGGCTGACATCCAGAGCGCTTGGCGCCTCGATGCCCTGCTCCGCCAGGCGCTGGCGCACCGGGCCGTAATCCAGATGCAGCGCCGCATTGCGGCTCAGGGCGAAGCGCACACGCAGGATGATCCAGCGCCCGCTTTCGCGCTTGAACAGGCTGTCACGGTAGGCGAAGGCGCAGTCCTGCAGGCTGAACTCGCGAACCTCGCCACTCTGCCGATCCAGGGCCGTGAGGCCGAGGAAACAGTCCTTGAGCTCGACGCCGTAGGCGCCGATGTTCTGCACCGGCGAAGCGCCGACCGTGCCGGGAATCAGGCTGAGATTCTCCAGACCGACCAGGCCCTGAGCCAGCGTCCACAGCACGAAGTCGTGCCAGGGCTCACCGGCTTCGGCTTCGATCTGCACGTGCTCGCCGTCGTCGGCCAGCACGCGAATGCCGCGGCCGACCATACGCAGCACCAGCGCCTCGATATCGGCGGTCAACAGCAGGTTGCTACCGCCGCCGAGCACCAGCAGCGGCACCTGACGCTCGCGTGCCGCCTCGAGCGCCTGGCGAACCTGCGGCACGTCGCCCGCCTCAGCCCAGTAGCGCGCCGCCACATCCACACCGAAGGTGTTGTAGGCTTTGAGCGATACGCCCGACTGCACCACCAGGCTCATAACCGCCCCTTGAGTTCGATCAGCAAGGCATCGCTGGCCTGCTCGAGCAGATCCAGCACATGCTCGAAACCTTCGCTGCCGCCGTAATACGGATCCGGCACGTCGTCCTCGGCCAGTTCGAAACGGCGCAGGTAGAGGTCCAGCTCGCCCCGCGCCTGGGCCGGACGCAAACGCTGCAGATCGCGCAGGTTGGCGCCGTCCATGGCCAGGATCAGGTCGAAACGCGCGAAATCATCAACCGAGACCTGGCGGCCGCGCAGGCTGGACAGGTCGTAGCCACGGCGGCTGGCCGCCTGCTGGGTGCGCGAATCCGGCGCCTTGCCCACATGCCAGTCGCCGGTGCCGGCGGAGTCGACTTCGATACGCTCGGCCAAACCGGCCTGCTGCAGGCGCTGACGCACGACCGCCTCGGCGGTGGGTGAACGGCAGATGTTACCCAGGCAGACGAACAGGACGCGCATCAGGCACCCAGCAAACGACGGACACGATCCAGGTCTTCCCTGGTGTCGACGCCCGCAGGCGGCGCTTCCAGGGCGTCAGCGACATGGATACGCACGCCGTGCCAGAGCGCGCGCAGCTGCTCCAGGCATTCGGTGTTCTCCAGCCAGCACGGGCCCCAGGCGACGAAATCCTGCAGGAACCCGGCGCGGTAGGCATAAATGCCGATATGCCGGCGGTACGGCACGTCCGCCGGCAACGCGTCACGGTCGGCGGCAAAGGCATCACGCGCCCAGGGCAGCGGCGCTCGGCTGAAGGTCAGCGCCAGGCCGTTGAGGTCGCTGGTGACCTTGACCACGTTGGGATTGAACAGCGCAGCGACATCCTCGATCGGCTCGGCCAGGGTGGCGATGCCCGCCTGGGGATTGCCGGCCAGGTTGGCGGCCACCTGGTCGATGATCGACGGCGGCACCAGCGGCTCGTCGCCCTGCACGTTGACCACGATGGCATCGGCCGCCAGGCCCAGCGCCGCGGCCACTTCGGCCAGGCGATCAGTACCGGAGTTATGGTCGACGCGGGTCAGCAGCACCTGGGCGCCAAAGCCTTTGCAGGCTTCGACGATGCGCGCATCGTCGGTGGCCACTACCACCTGGGTCGCACTGCTCTTGCAGGCTTGCTCCCAGACATGCTGGACCATTGGCTTGCCGGCGATGTCCTGCAGCGGCTTGCCAGGCAGTCGGGTCGACGCATAGCGCGCCGGAATAACCACGGTAAAGGCGTTGCTCATGTTACTTGTCCAGGCGCTCGTCATCGTTGAGGGTGCGGGCTTCGCTTTCCAGCATGACCGGAATGCCGTCGCGGATCGGATAAGCCACACCGGCGCCCTTGCTGATCAGTTCGGTCTTGTCCTGGCTGAGCTTCAGCGGGCCCTTGGTAATTGGGCAGGCCAGGATATCGAGCAGTTTCGGGTCCATGGGAAATCCTTGAGAATAGAGAGGGAGTAGACGCGCAGGCTTAGTGCCGTTCGCCGAGCAGACGTTCCAGCCGGGCGTCGAACCAGGCGCGGAAAGCCGCAGACGGCTGGGCCTCGACGGCCAGGTACCACCAGTCGTCGGCCGCGAAGGCCCGGCATTTCACCGCATCCTTCTCGGTCATCACCAGCGGCAGCGCCGGCGAGAAATTCAGCAGCTCGGCGCTGTAGGCAGCATGGTCGGCGAAGGCATGGGCGACAGGCCGCCAGTGTAGCGCCTCGAGGGTCTTGAAGAAACGCTGCGGGTTACCGATGCCGGCCACGGCGTGCACGGCCTGGCCGGGGGGAAAATGATCGAGTGAGCGGTGCTCGCCGCTGCGCAGGTTGATCAGCGCGCTGGGCACCAGGGTGAAGGCGTAGCCGTCGGGTGGATCCTCGGCTGCGCCGTTGTAGAGGCAGGCATCCACGCTCTGCAGGCGCTCGGCCGGCTCGCGCAGCGGCCCGGCGGGCAGACAGCGGCCATTGCCGAGGCCACGGGCGGCGTCGATCAGCACCAGCTCCACGTCGCGGGCCAGGCGGTAATGCTGCAGGCCGTCGTCGCTGAGCAACAGATCCAGCGGCTCCTCGGCGAGCAGCGACCGGGCCGCCCGACTGCGATCCGGGTCGATCATCAGCGGCACGCCGCTGCGCTGCACGATCAGCAAGGGTTCGTCCCCCGCCTGCTCGGCACTCTGCTCGGCGCGAACCCGCCAGGGCAGGCTCGGCGGCTTGGCGCCGTAGCCGCGGCTGATCACCCCAACGCGCAGGCCGCGGGCCTGGCACTGCTCGACCAGCCAGAGAATCAAGGGGGTTTTGCCGGTACCGCCAACGGTGATGTTGCCTACAACGATCAGCGGCACCGGCGCGCGATAGATCTCGCCATCACCGGCCAGGAAACGCGCGCGCTTGCGCTCTACCACACCGCGATACAAGGTCTCCAGCGGGCGCAACAGCGTCAGCGCCGGGTGCCCCGCATACCACGCCCGCACCAGGCGGTCGGACAGGCTCGCCATCAGGGTGCGGCCTGGGTCTCGACCGTGGTGATACGCAGGTGCGCGAAGCCCAGCTTGCCGGCTGCGTCCATGGCAGTGATCACCGACTGGTGGCTGGTCTTGGCGTCGGCGCTGATGGTCAGCGGCAGGCTGTTGTCGCCGCCGGACTCCTTCTGCAATGCCGCCATCAGGGTGTCCAGGTCGTTCTTGATCAGCGCCTGGCCGTTGAGCGAAAAGGTGCCGTCGGCGGAGATCACCACTTCCAGTTGCTTGAGTTCGCTCTGCTCCGGCGGCGTGCCGCTGGCCGCCTCGGGCAGATCGACCTGCATGCGGGTTTCACGGGTGAAGGTGGTGCTTACCACGAAAAACAGCAGGAGGATGAACACCACGTCGATCAGCGAGGCGAGATTGATCTCGACCTGCTCGCGCCGTCTACGTCTGAACTTCACGCCTTTTTGCTCCCCTTGGCCGGCTTGGGCTCCTCGGCCAGGTCGACGTCGCGCTCGCCCTGCACCATTTCCACCAGCTTGATCGCCTCCTGCTCCATGCCGATCACCAGCTCATCGACGCGGCGCTGCAGGAAACGGTGGAAGAACAGCGCCGGAATCGCCACGGTCAGGCCCGATGCGGTGGTGATCAGCGCCTTGGCGATACCGCCGGCGAGCAGCGCCGGGTTGGCGGTGCTGCCGCCCATGAACGAGCCGAAGATATCGATCATGGCGATCACCGTACCGAGCAAACCGAGCAGCGGCGTGATGCCGGCGATGGTGCCCAGCGCATTGAGGTAGCGCTCCATTTCGTGGACCACCCGTGCGGCGGCCTCCTCGATGCACTCTTTCATGATCTCGCGACCATGCTTGGAGTTGGCCAGGCCTGCCGCGAGGATCTCACCGAGCGGCGAGTCGGCGCGCAGCTCCTTGAGCTTCTGGCTGTTCAGCTGTTTGTCCTTGATCCAGCGCCAGACCTGCCCCAGCAGATGCGGTGGCGTGACGCGGCTGACGCGCAGCGTCCACAGACGTTCGGCAATGATGCCCAGGGCAGCGATTGAACACAGAATGATCGGCAGCATCACCCAGCCGCCAGCTTTAACCAGTTCCCACACGGTGGCAGATCCCCTTCGCAAAAGTGGCGCCACTCTAGCATAGGGTCGTGATGTCGCCGACGGCTGCGGTTCTCATTTTTCCCGCCAGAAACGCGGTATTTCACGCAACGCCTGCGGCTCGTCGAAGCCGCCGAGGTCGATACGCAGCGCACCGGTCTCGACACTGTCGTAGGCACGGGCATCGAAGACCTCATAGCGAGAGACGATCGCCGGATGGGGATGCCCATAGGCGTTGTGCTTGCCCCGCGAATACAGCACCGCCTGGGGCTGCACGGCCTTGAGCAAGGCCCAGGACGACGAGCTGCGGCTGCCGTGGTGCGGCGCCACCAGCCAGTGAGCCTGCAGGTCACGCCCCGTGTCGATCAGCGCGCGCTCGGCGCGGGCATCGATATCGCCAGTCAGCAGGATGCGTTCGCCCGCAGCCTCGATGATCAACACGCAGGATGACTGATTGCTGTTCGCCGCATCGGTCCAGCGCCAGGTGTCGAATTGCACGCCATCCCACGACCAGCTCGTTTCTTCGCAATCCTCCGCACCCAGCCCGCCAGGTAGCTCGGGGGCTTCGCCACTGACCACGCGCTTGACTGGCAGCCCGCGCGCCACCGCTTCGGCACCACCGGAATGATCGTTGTCCGAGTGACTGATCAACAGGATGTCCAGCTCGCGCACATCCAGAGCCCGCAACGACGGCAGCACCACCCGCTCGCCCATGTCGAAGTCGCCGAAACTGGGGCCGGCGTCGTACAACAACGCGTGATGGCGGGTCAGCACCAGCATCGACAGACCCTGGCCGACGTCCAGCATCCACACCTCGGCACGTTGCTCGGCGGGCCGCGGTACAGGCGTGAACAATAAAGGCAGCAACAGGATCAGCCCCAGGCCGCGCATTGGCACACCGCTAGGCAGCAGAATGAACAAGGCACCCAGCGCCACCAGCAACCAGCCCCACAACGGCAGGTCGCTGGGCAACCAAGCCGGCAGCCACTCGGCCATCGCCCCAAGCACGCGAAACAGCCACTCCAGCGAGAAGCCGGCCAGCCACAGCAGCCCATCGCCGAGCCAGGGTACCGGCAGCAGCAAGGTGCCAAGCAGCGCCAGCGGTACCACCGCGAAACCGACCCAGGGCACGGCGATCAGGTTGGCCAGTGGGCTGCTGGCACTCACCGGTAAGCCGAGGGCCAGTAGCATCGGCAGCAGGCCGACGGTCATCGCCCACTGCGCGCGCCCCAGGGTGCGCCACCAGGCCCAGGCGCCCAGGCGCGCGGCGAAGATCAGAATCAGTAGCCCCACCGCGCCGAACGACAGCCAGAAGCCCGGCTGCAGCACCGCCAACGGCTCGAGGAGCAGGACCGCGACCAACGCCACCAGCAGCGGCAAGGTGATGCCCAGATGACGAAAGCGCCAGCGCCACAGCAGCACCAGGCCGATCATTGCGCAGGCGCGCTGCACCGGCACTTCGAAGCCCGCCAGCAGGCTGTAGCCCAGCGCCGAGGCGAAGCCCAGCAGGCAGGCCACCGGCAACCAGGGCAACGCGCGTGGCCACCAGCCCAGGCGGGCCAGCCAGAACACCAGGCCGTAGAACATGCCGGCCACCAGCGTCACGTGCTGGCCGGAAATCACCAGCAGGTGCACGGTGCCGGTGTCCTGCAGCACCCGCCAGTCGGCCACCGACAGGCCGGAACTGTCTCCCAGCACCAGGGCGGCCAGGCCACCGGCGCGGCCATGGGGATCCTTGGCGAGCATGTGTTGACGCAACTCGTCACGCCACGCCGAACTGCCGCCGGCTTCGCTCAGGCGCTGGCCGGACTTGATGGTGCCCACCCCGCCGATGCGCTGAGTCAACAGCCAGGCCTCGTAATCGAAGGATTGCGGATTGACCAGCCCATGGGGTCGTTTGAGGTTCACCGCCACGCGCCAGCGCTCACCAGCACGAATCTCCGGCCCGCCATACCAGGACAGGCGCAGCAACTGTGGCAGCTCGGCACGACGCGAGTATGGCTCGGCCAGATGAAAGCGCACCACGCCTTCGCGCACGTCCGGCAGGTCGACCACCCTACCCTCGAGCCACAACGTGCGACCGTCCAGCTCCGCCTCCAGACGATCATCCAGCGCCCATTGCGCAGAGGCACATGCCCAGCTGAAACCGAGCAGAAACAGGCCGACCAGATGGCCACGAGAAGCCAGAAGCACCAGCCCCAGCAGCGCCGCAGCCAACAGCAGGGAAATGGGCGGTAGTTGCGGCAGGAAGCGCAGCAGCAGCAAGCCGGCTGCCAATGCCAGCAAAGCGCTGCGCAAATCACCTGTTCGAGTGCCATCCATGGGCGTCCCGCTGAGCAGAGGGTATAGAAACGCAAAGGCCGCTACGTTCATAGCGACCTTGCGAGCCTAGCAGGCGGATGGTGCGACGACGGGCCTCACTCGTAACGCAATGCCTCGGCCGGCTGGGTACGCGAGGCGCGCCAGGACGGATACAAGGTGGCGAGGAAGCTCAGGGTCAGCGCGGCACTGCAGATCAGCACCACGTCGGCGACCTGCAACTCCGACGGCAAGGTACTGATGAAGTAAACGTCGGAGCTGAACACGTGCTGGCCGCTGACGCGCTCCAGCCAACCCACCAGTTCGCTGACGTTGAGCGCCGCCAGCACGCCCAGCACGCCGCCGATCAGTGTGCCGATCACGCCGATCACCGTGCCCTGCACCATGAAGATGCCCATGATCTGTCGTGGCGTGGCACCCAGGGTACGCAGGATGGCGATATCGGCGCCCTTGTCGGCGACCACCATGATCAGCGTGGCGATAATGTTGAAGGCCGCCACCGCGACGATCAGCAGCAGCAACAGACCGATCATGGTCTTTTCCATCTTCATGGCGCTGAACAGGCTGCCCTGGGTCTGGGTCCAGTCGCTGGCGTGGTAGCCCTCGCCCAATTGCGCGGCAATCGCCGCCGCCACCTGGGGCGACTGGTACAGGTCCTTGAGCTTGAGGCGAATGCTCTGCACCGATCCCGGCTCCAGGCGCTGGATCTGCGCGGCATCAGCGACGTTGATCAGCGCCAGGGAGCTGTCCAGGTCGGCGCCGACCTTGAAGATGCCGACCACGTTCAAACGCTGCATGCGTGGCGTGATGCCGCCAGGCACCGAGCTGACTTCCGGCACGATCAGCGCCAGGCGGTCGCCGATCTGCAGCTGGAAGCGCCGTGCGGTGATCTCACCGATGATCACCCCGTACTCGCCTTCGCGCAAATCGCTCAACCGGCCCTGCACCATGTGGTCACCGATGATCGAGACCTTCGGCTCCAGCGCCGGGTCGATGCCATGCAGCTGGATCGGCTGCATCACGCCGCGGTAGGAAAGCATGCCCTCCAGCTCGGCGAACGGCACCGCGGCCTCGACCTGCGGATTTTGCAGCGCCACCTTGGCCGGCGCCTGCCAGTCGGCCAGGGCCGGTGCACCGGCGATGGTCGCGTGGGGCACCATGCCAAGGATGCGCGAGCTCATTTCCCGGTGAAAGCCGTTCATCACCGACAGCACCACGATCATCGCCAGCACGCCCAGGGACAGGCCGATCATCGAGGTCAGGGAAATGAACGAGATGAAGTGATTGCGCCGCTTGGCGCGGGTGTAACGCAGGCCGATGAAGACACTCAGCGGGCGAAACATCAGGCGCGCACCAGCTTGCCGTCTTCCAGGCTCAGCACCCGGTCCATCTGCCGCGCCAGTTGCAGATCGTGAGTGACGATCAGGAAGGCGGTCTGCGACTGGCTGCTCAGCTCGCGCATCAACTCCTGAATGCCCTGGGCAGTATGGGAGTCAAGATTGCCGGTAGGCTCGTCGAGCAGCACCAGGCCGGGGCGGTTGACCAGCGCCCGGGCGATCGCCACACGCTGGCGCTCACCGCCGGACAGCTCGGCCGGCTTGTGGCTCAGACGATGGCCAAGGCCGACCCGCTCGAGCAGCTCGGTGGCGCGCTGGCGCGCTTCGGGAATCGGCGTTTTGCCGATCAACAGCGGCATGCACACGTTTTCCAGCGCAGTGAACTCGGCAAGCAAATGGTGAAACTGGTAGACGAAACCCAGCGCACGGTTGCGCAGCAGGCCGCGCTGCTTCTCGTTGAGCGCCGACAGCTCCTCGCCAGCCAGCCAGACACTGCCGCTGCTCGGCGTATCCAGGCCGCCGAGCATGTTGAGTAGCGTGCTCTTGCCCGAACCGGAACTGCCGACGATGGCCACGCGCTCGCCGGGAAACAGCTCCAGCTGCAAATCGTCGAGCACCACCACCGATTGCGGGCCTTCTTCGTAGCGCTTGCCCAGGTTGCGGCAGCTGAGCACGGCGCCTTGCGCCTGCACGACCGGTTCACTCATAACGTAATGCCTCCGCGGGCTGGGTGCGCGCCGCGCGCCAGGCCGGATAAAGAGTAGCGAGGAAACTCAGAACCAATGCCGCACCGCACATCTGCACCACGTCGGCGAGCATCAGCTGCGACGGCAGGTAGTCGATGAAATACACGTCGGCATTGAGAAACTTGAAGCCCAGCAGGCGCTCGACGCCGGCGATGATGGCGCTGATGTTCAGCGCGGCGAGAATGCCCAGCACCGCACCGATGATGGTGCCGATCACCCCGATCACCGTGCCCTGCACCATGAAGGTGGCCATGATCTGCATCGGCGTGGCGCCCAGGGTGCGCAGAATGGCGATGTCGCCCTTCTTGTCGGTGACCACCATCACCAGCGTGGAAATGATGTTGAACGCGGCGACGGCGACGATCAGCAGCAGCAGCAGGCCGATCATGGCTTTTTCCATACGGATGGCCTGGTAGAGATTGCCGTGGGTGCGGGTCCAGTCGCGGGCCAGGTAATCCTGCTGGCCGAAGCTCTGGGCCAGCTGCCAGGCAGTACGCGGCGCCTGGAACAGATCGGCGAACTTGAGGCGGATGCCCTGCACCTGGTCAGGCTGCTGACGCTGCAGACGGGCCAGATCCTGGACATGGGTCATGGCCATGAAACCATCGATTTCACCGGCACCGACATGGAAGATGCCGACCACGGTGAAGCGCTTAAGGCGCGGGAACACGCCGCCCGGGGTGACGGTGACTTCCGGCGCCACGAACGTGATCTTGTCGCCCATGCCGACGCCGAGCTTGGCGGCGGCCTTGTCGCCGATGACGATGCCGAAGGTGCCGGGTTGCAGATCCTCGAGGCGACCTTCCCGGAAGAAGTCGCCGATGATCGACACCTTGGGCTCCTTGACGGGATCCACGGCATTGATCAGCACCTTCTGCACCTTGCCGTCGTTGGTCAGCAGGCCCTGCATCTGGCTGAAAGGCGCCACCGCCACCACCTGCGGATTCTTCAAGGCGCGGTCGGCCAGGCGCTGCCAATCGGTGATCGGCGTGGCGCTCTCGATGGTCGCATGGGGCACCATGCCCAGCACCCGGGTGCGCATTTCATGGTCGAAGCCGTTCATCACCGACAACACCAGGATCATCACCAGCACACCGAGTGCCAGCCCGATCATCGAGGTCAGGGAAATGAACGAAACGAAGTGGTTGCGACGCTTGGCCCGCGTGTAGCGCGTACCGAGAAAAACGGACAGGGGTCTGAACATGTGGGGCGCTTGTTCGAGGGAAAGAGAAACGTCCTTGTGGCGGGGCCTGGCGAGCGGCCTTACACTCTGACCACCACTGCTGCCATGGGTTCGCCATGTCGACTCAAGACGAAAACGATCGCCGCGAATACTACCGTATCGAGGACACGATCGCACTGGATTTCACCCCCCTGGCCGGCGCCGAAGCCCTGGCCAGTGACGAGCTTCATGACGCCTCGCCGCTGTTCAACCTGCTCAGCGAACTGCACGTGATGGATTTCGAATCCCAGCACCTGCTGCGCAATATCAGCGAGCGCGACCGCACCCTGGCGGGCTACCTCAAGGTGGTCAACAAGCGCATAGACCTGCTCGGCCAGGCCATGGCCCAGAGCCTGCTGCGCGATATCGGCCCGCCCAAGCGAGTGACGTTGTCCGAAGGCGGCATCAGTTTTCTCAACACACAACCGGTAACAGTCGACAGCCACCTGGCCATGAAGATGGTCCTGATGCCCCAGGCACTCGGCCTGCTGCTACGGGCCAAGGTGCTGCATTGCACCGAGCGTGACGGCCAGTTCGAGATCGGCGCCGAGTTCGAAGCGCTGACTGACGCACAACGCCAATTGCTCGCCCGGCATATCCTGCAGCGTCAGGCGCAGGAGCGCCGCCAGGCCCGCGAGGAACTCACGTGATACCGTCCCGACTGCTGCTTTCACTGGTTCTGCTGCTGCCCCTGGCAGCCCAGGCCGAGACCCTGACGATTCCCGTTGGCCAGCAAGGCGCCGACCTGACCGACCTGCCGCAAAAGGGTCAGTCGAAACGTTCGGTGCTGGAACGCTTCGGCCTCGCCGATGAAGAGCACCCCGCGGTCGGCAAACCGCCGATCACCCGCTGGGACTACCGCGAATTCAGCGTCTATTTCGAATACGATCATGTGATCGACAGCGTGCGCCACCTGCAACCGCGCACCACCGCCACCGAGTAAGGAGCAACCGTGACCCTGATCTACGGCCATCGCGGCGCCAAGGGCGAAGCCCCGGAAAATACCCTGGTCAGCTTTCAGCAGTGCCTGGAGCACGGCGTACGCCGTTGTGAGCTGGACCTGCACCTGTCGCGCGACGGCGAACTGATGGTCATCCACGACCCGACGCTCAAGCGCACCACCGGCCAGCGTGGCAAGGTGGTCGAGCACGACGCCGCTGAGCTGGTGCACTACGACGCGCGTCGCGGCGGCCCGGGCTGGCGGCACCCCTGCCCCATTCCACGGCTGAGCGAACTGTTCGAGCAATGCGACTTCGAGCACTGGCAGCTCGAGGTCAAGAGCGCCTCCAAGGTGCGCGCTGCCCGCACCGTGGAAGCCATCGCCCTGCTCAGCCGCCGTTTCGGCCTGGACGACAAGATCACCATCACCTCCAGCTCCCGCGAAGTGCTCGGCGCCGCCCAGCGCCTGACGCCGCACCTGGGCCGCGGTCTGGTCGCCGAATACGCCTGGCTGGACCCGATCAAGGTGGCGCGCAACTATGGCTGCGACCTGCTGGCCCTGAACTGGACGCTGTGCACCCCGGAGCGCCTGCTCAAGGCACAGAAAGCCGGTCTGCACGTATCGGTCTGGACGGTCAACGAACCCGCCCTGATGCGCCGCCTCGCCGACTTCGGCGCCGACAGCATCATCACGGATTTTCCCGGTATCGCCGTCAATACGCTGCGCGGTTGAGCGATCCGGCTGCTGATGTGGGAACGGGACATGCCCGTGATTTCGCGCGCATGGCGCGCTCCCACTTCCTGACTAAGTCGGTGACGCTGGCATAGAAGGATCGAAAATATGCTGATCGTCTTCAGCGGCCTGCCTGGTACGGGCAAGACCACCCTCGCCAAGGCCCTGGCCGCCCACCTCGAATGTTTTTACCTGCGCATCGACAGCATCGAGCAGGCGTTGCGCAATAGCGGCGCGCTCAGGCAGGACGTCGGTAGCAGCGGCTATCAGGTGGCCAACGCCATCGTACTGGACAATCTCAAGACGGAACGCCATGTAGTCGCCGACTGCGTCAATCCGGTCGCGGAAAGTCGCCAGGCCTGGGCTGATACAGCCGCAGAAGCGGGATGCCCATTGTTGAACGTGCAGATCATCTGTTCCGATCTTGATCGACATCGCCAGCGCGTGGAGTCCCGAATCAGCGACGTACCGGGGCTGGCGGTGCCAGACTGGCAGTCGGTCATGGCCCACGAGTACGAACCCTGGCAGCAGACGCCACTGACCGTCGATACCGCGCAGCTGTCGACGGACGCAGCACTGGCGCTGCTCATCGAGCAGCTAACCGCCTACCCGTAAGCCCGTACCTGAAAACGCCAAGGGATCGCCCATAAAAAACCGATCCACTGGGGATCGGTCTTGTGGCCTGCTCAGACGCTCTCGCGGTTTGGCCAGCGCCAGTCGCGGGAGTCGGCAAACGGATCCCCGACCGGCTCAGGCCGCCGGCCGGAGCCGCTCAAAAAAGCCGGTTGAGCCCGTCGAATGCCGCCACGCGGTAGGCTTCGGCCATGGTCGGGTAGTTGAAGGTGGTGTTGACGAAATACTTGAGGGTATTCGCCTCGCCCTTCTGGTTCATGATCGCCTGGCCAATGTGCACGATCTCCGAGGCCTGGTAGCCGAAGCAGTGCACGCCGAGCACCTCCAAGGTTTCGCGGTGGAAGAGGATCTTCAGCATGCCCACCGGCTCGTGGGAGATCTGCGCCCGCGCCATGCTCTTGAAGAACGCCTTGCCAACTTCGTAGGGAATCTTGGCCTTGGTCAGCTCATGCTCGTTCTTGCCGATCGAGCTGATCTCGGGAATGGTGTAGATGCCGGTTGGGATGTCATCGACGATCCGCCAGCTACCGTTGTCGACGATGCTGCCAGCCGCCGAACGGCCCTGGTCGGCGGCGGCGCTGGCCAGGCTCGGCCAGCCGATCACGTCGCCAGCGGCGTAGATGTTCGGGACTTCGGTGCGGTAGTGCTCGTCGACCTGCACCTGGCCACGGCTGTTGACGCTGATGCCGATATTTTCCAGGCCCAGCTTGTCGGTGTTGCCCGTACGACCGTTACACCATAGCAGCGCATCGGCCTTGATCTTCTTGCCGGACTTCAGGTGCAGGATCACGCCGTTGTCCAGGCCCTCGATGCGCTCGTACTCTTCGTTGTGACGAATCAGCACGTTGTTGGTGCGCAGGTGGTAGCTCAGCGCATCGGAAATTTCCGAGTCGAGGAAGCTCAGCAGCTGATCGCGGTTGTCGATCAGGTCGACCAGTACGCCCAGGCCGCTGAAGATCGACGCGTATTCGCTACCGATCACGCCGGCGCCATAGATGATCAGGCGGCGTGGGGTGTGGCTGAGGGTCAGGATGGTGTCGCTGTCGTAGACGCGCGGGTGGTTGAAGTCGACATCCGCCGGGCGGTACGGACGCGAGCCGGTAGCGATGATCACTTGCTTGGCGGACAGGGTCTCCACCACGCCGTTGGGGCAGACCACTTCGATGGTCTGCTCGTCGGCGAAGCTGCCGGTGCCGAAGAACACGTCGATGCGATTGCGCGCGTAGTAACCGGTGCGCGAGGTGACCTGTTTGGCGATCACTCGCTCGGCGCTTTTCAGCACGTCAGGAAAGGAGAACCAGCGCGGCTCGCCGATCTGGCGGAACATGGGGTTGGTGTTGAACTGCATGATCTGCCGCACCGAGTGGCGCAGCGCCTTGGACGGGATGGTGCCCAGGTGGGTGCAGTTGCCGCCCACTTCACGGCGGTCGTCGACCACGGCCACCTTGCGACCGGCCTTGGCCGCGTTCATCGCTGCCCCTTCACCTGCGGGGCCGGAGCCCAATACCACGACATCGTAGTTGTAGACCGCCATGTTCACTCCTCTGATCACGCCGTAACGCTTATCGCGCGTTATCGACAGAACCAGGCCGAACGGGCGGCCTGGTACGCAACATCATGCAAAACGTTGCATAGGGTAACGTCCTATGCAGCGCTTGGCGATCAGCGCTTGCTGGCGTCGTAGGTTTGCACGCCGGATTTGTCATTGCCTCCGGCATCACCCGCTACTTCTGGGCACTTCTCGCGGTCGTCACCACAGATCGAGCACTTCTTCTCGATCCCCAGGTTGGCGATACCGCCGCACGAGCCGGCGATGGGTTTGCGGCCCATCATCACCCCGACGGCCATCAGGCCGACCACGGTGAGCATGATCAAAAAAACCATCACGAATGTCATTGCTTGCCTCCTGCAGCGAACAGCTGCTCGAAAGTGGCGGTACTGCGTGTGACGAATCCGTCACCCTCACGGGTCACGAAGAACGCCGCGATACCCTCGCGTTCCGCGTACTCGAAGCCCTTCTCCGGGCCGAGCACCAGCAGCACGGTGGACAGGCCGTCGGCCATCAGCGTGGTCGGCGCAGCCACGGTGACCGCCGCCAGGGCGTGCTGAATCGGTGCGGCGGTCTGCGGATCGAGGGTGTGGGAATAACGTACGCCTTGCTGCTCGAAATAATTGCGGTAGTCACCCGATGTGGAAATGCCGTAGCCGTCCAGTTCGATCACCCGCTGGATGGCGCGCTGATCGTCTCGAGGCGCCTCGAGTGCGATGCGCCAGGGCTGGCCGTCGGGCTTGCGCCCTACTGCCTTGAGTTCACCGGTGGCTTCGACCAGGTAACTGCTCACCCCCTGTTCGACCAGCCGCGCGATGATTCGATCAACCGTATAACCGGCCGCGATACTGTTGAAGTCGACCTGCAGATCGCGATCCTTGCACAGGCGCTCGCCATCGATACGCAAGTGCTCCTGACCGATACGCCCGCGCACTTCCTGCAGCGCCTCGGCATCCGGCACCTGACGTTCGCCGTTGCCGTGGGGACCGAAGCCCCACAGGTCGAGCAACGGCTCGAGGGTCAGGTCGAAAGCGCCGCCACTGTCGCGGTGCAGGGTATTGCCGGTTTCGATCAGTTGCAGCACGCCCGCCGGCATCGGCATGCAGGCGCCAGCGGGAGCGCGATTGAACTGCTCGATCAGCGAATCGTCGCGGTAAGTGGACATCTGTTCGTCGACTTCGGCGAAGATCGCCTCCACGCCGGCCTTGAGCGTGGCCTTGTCCGGCACGCCCTCGCCGCTGACGTACTTGACCGAGTAGGTGCTGCCCTGGGCGGGCCCACCGAACTCCTCGACGGTCTCGGAAAAACCGCAGCCCACCAATGTCGCAGCCAGGGCTGCGACAAGGGCGGGCTGCTTCAGAGCGGCTGCCATCATCCGCCGAAGTCGTCAAGCAGGATGTTGTCCTGTTCGACACCCAGGTCGGTGAGCATCTTGATGACCGCGGCGTTCATCATGGGCGGGCCGCACATGTAGAACTCGCAATCCTCGGGCGCCGGGTGATCCTTGAGGTAGTTCTCGTAGAGCACGTTGTGGATGAAGCCCTTGAGCCCCGTCCAGTTGTCTTCCGGCTGCGGATCGGACAGCGCCAGGTGCCATTCGAAGTTCGGGTTCTCCGCCTGCAGCTGGTCGTACTCTTCGGTATAGAACGCCTCGCGCATCGAGCGCGCGCCGTACCAGAAGCTGATCTTGCGCGTCGACTTGAGGCGCTTGAGCTGGTCGAAGATGTGCGACCGCATCGGCGCCATGCCGGCACCACCACCGATGAAGACCATCTCGGCGTCGGTGTCCTTGGCGAAGAACTCGCCAAACGGCCCGTACACCGTGACCTTGTCACCCGGCTTGAGGCTGAACACGTACGAGGACATCTGTCCAGGCGGCAGGTGGTCCTTGCCAGGAGGCGGCGAGGCGATGCGGATGTTGAACTTAACCAGCCCGCGCTCCTCCGGGTAGTTGGCCATGGAATAGGCACGAATCACCGTCTCATCGACCTTGGACACGTACTTCCACTGGTTGAACTTGTCCCAGTCGCCCCGGTACTCCTCCTGGATGTCGAAGTCCTTGTAATTCACGGTGTGCGGCGGGCACTCCAACTGCACGTAGCCACCGGCGCGGAAGTCGACGTTCTCGCCTTCCGGCAGCTTGAGCGTCAGCTCCTTGATGAAGGTGGCCACGTTCGGGTTGGACTCGACCGTGCATTCCCATTTCTTCACACCGAAGACTTCTTCGGGAACCTCGATCTTCATGTCCTGCTTGACCGGGGTCTGACAGGACAGCCGCCAGCCCTCGCGGGCCTCGCGCTTGTTGAAATGCGACTCCTCGGTGGACAGCATCTCACCGCCGCCGCTTTCCACGACGCACTTGCACTGCGCACAGGTTCCGCCGCCACCACAAGCGGACGACAGGAAGATTTCGTTTTCGGCCAGGGTCTGCAGCAACTTGCCGCCGGCCGGAACGGTGATGGTGCGCTCACCATTGATCTCGATGTTCACGTCGCCGGCCGAAACCAGGCGCGCACGCGCCATGAGGATCACCGCCACGAGGAGGATGATCACCACGGTGAACATGGAGACTGCTACTAGAATCTCGAAAGCCATCGGCAACCCCTTACAGCTGTACGCCGGAGAACGACATGAAGCCCAGCGACATCAGGCCAACGGTGATGAAGGTCAGGCCCAGGCCGCGCAGACCGGCGGGTGGGTCGCTGTACTTGAGCTTCTCGCGGATGGCGGCCAGCAGCACGATCGCCAATGCCCAGGACACCCCGGCACCGGCACCGTAGACCACGCTTTCGGTGAAGTTGTAGTCGCGCTCGACCATGAACAGCGTGCCGCCGAAAATGGCGCAGTGCACGGTGATCAGCGGCAGGAAGATGCCCAGCGCGTTGTAGAGCGCAGGCAGGTACTTGTCGAGCACCATCTCCATGATCTGCACCACCGCGGCAATCAGGCCGATGTAGCAAATCAGGCCGAGGAAGCTCAGGTCGACTTCCGGCAGGCCGGCCCAGGCCAGCGCGCCGTCCTTGAGCAGATAGACGTACAACAGGTTGTTCAACGGCACGGTGATGACCATCACCACGATGACCGTCAGGCCGAGCATCAGGGAGGTTTCGACCTTCTTGGAAATCGCCAGGAAGGTACACATGCCCAGGAAGAACGCCAGCGCCATGTTCTCGATGAACACCGCGCGGACGAACAGGCTGATGTAATGTTCCATATCAGTAAGCCTCCTCGTTCTTCACTTGCGGCGCCATACGGTACTCGACCTTCTCGACCTGCTCCTTCTTGTAGCTACGCAGGGCCCAGATGAACAAGCCGATCAGGAAGAACGCCGACGG
Source organism: Pseudomonas sp. PA15(2017) (assembly GCF_001945395.1). Lineage (GTDB taxonomy): Bacteria > Pseudomonadota > Gammaproteobacteria > Pseudomonadales > Pseudomonadaceae > Aquipseudomonas. The sequence continues at coordinate 17,717 of NZ_MSXV01000058.1, forward strand.
TGGCAACAGCAGCAAGCCATTGGGCTGATACCAGCCGCCGTTGTTGACGGTATGCAGGATCTGCACGCCCATCAGCGAACCGGCACCGAACAGCTCGCGCACGATACCCAGCGCGACCAGCATGGCGCTGTAACCAAGCCCGTTACCCAGTCCATCGACGAACGACGCCACCGGCGGGTTGGACATGGCAAAAGCTTCGGCGCGGCCCATGACGATGCAGTTGGTGATGATCAGGCCGACGAACACCGACAGGCGCTGACTGAGGCTGTAGGCATAGGCCTTGAGGAACTGATCGATGACGATTACCAGGGAGGCGATGATCACCACCTGGGCAATCATGCGAATGGAGCCCGGAATCTGATGGCGCACCATCGAGATAAAGAAGCTGGAAAACGCCGTGGTCAGGGTCAGTGCGATGGACAGCACCAGCGCGGTGCTCAGGCTGGAGGTGACCGCCAGTGCCGAACAGATGCCGAGGATCTGCAGGCCGATCGGGTTCTTGTTGAGAATCGGATCGAGCAGCAGCTCTTTCATAGTGGATTTGGACATGGATCAAGCCTCCCCTGCGGACAGCTTCTTGAGGAACGGCGCGAAGCCATCCTCACCGAGCCAGAAGTGGATCATGTGGGTCACGCCGTTGGCGGTGATGGTCGCACCGGCAATGGCGTCCACCTGGTAATCGGCCTGCGGGGTCTGGGCATTGACACTGCCTTTGATCACGCGCAATACCGGCTCACCGTTCTGGTAAACCTTCTTGCCGACCCACTTGGCCTGCCAGTTGGGGTTGTCGATCTCGCCACCCAGGCCCGGCGTTTCGCCGTGCTGGTAGAAACCGATGCCGGCGACGGTCTCAAGATCGCTCTGCAACGCGATGAAGCCATACATGGTCGACCACAGGCCATAGCCGCGTACCGGCAGCACCAGGCGATCCATCTGCCCGTTCTGCTCGATCTGGTAGACCACTGCGTAATGTTCCAGGCGACGAATCGAGGCGATGTCCTTGCCCTCAGGGATGGGGCTGGACAGCGAGCCATCGGCCACCGCCTTGTTCTGATCGAAGGTATGCGGGTCGAAGTCGTCGCTGTAATCACCGGTGCGCAGGTCGACCAGGCGCGGCGTGACGCGCGAGGCGAACACCTCGCGCACTTCGTCGCTGGACATGCCGGGCTGCCACAGCTCGGCAATCACCAACACCGCGCGCTGGCGGTCGACCAGAGCGTTCTCCTGCTGGGTAGGACGCAGAATCAGTGCAGCGGCCGAGACGGCGATGGAGCACACCAGGCACATCACCAGGGTGACGACCAGCGTGCGAGTCGGAGTTTCTTTGAGCTTAGACATTACGCGCCAGCCTCCGCTTGATGTTGGCCCGCACCACATAGTGGTCGATCAGGGGCGCACACAGGTTGCCGAACAGGATCGCCAGCATCATGCCTTCCGGGAACGCCGGGTTGACCACACGGATGATGGTCACCAACAGGCCGATGAGAATGCCGAAGATCCACTTGCCGGTATTGGTCATGGAGGCCGACACCGGGTCGGTGGCCATGAAGATCATGCCGAAGGCGAAGCCCCCGGTGACCAGGTGCCAGTACCAGGGCATGGCGAACAGCGGGTTGTTGTCCGAGGCGATGGCATTGAACAGCGTGGCGGTGGCGATCATGCCGATCATCACGCCGCTGACGATGCGCCAGGAGGCGATCTTGGTGATCAGCAGCACCGCACCGCCGAGCAGAATCGCCAGGGTGCCGGTCTCACCGATGGAGCCCGGCATCAGGCCGATGAAGGCATGGGTCCAGGTCAGGCCGTCGTTGACCAGGCCATTGACGCCGCCATCGGCGATGGCGGTCAGCGCGGTGGCGCCTGCGTAGCCGTCCACGGCCGTCCATACGCCGTCACCGGAAATCTGCGCGGGGTAGGCGAAGAACAGGAAGGCACGACCGACCAGGGCCGGGTTGAGGAAGTTCTTGCCGGTACCGCCGAACACTTCCTTGCCGATCACCACGCCGAAACTGATGCCCAGGGCGACCTGCCAGAGCGGGATGCTCGGCGGCAGGATCAGGGCGAACAGCACGGAGGTGACGAAGAAGCCTTCGTTGACTTCGTGACGGCGGATGGACGCGAACAGCACTTCCCAGAAGCCACCGACAATGAACGCCGTGAGGTACACGGGCAGGAAGTACGCCGCCCCCTGGATGAAGTTGTCCCACAGGCTGGTCGGGTCGAAGCCGCCCAGCGCACCGATCAGCGCGAAGCGCCAGCCCTCCTGGGCGGCCAGCAGATCGGGGCTCTGCGCATAGACCAGGTTGGCCTGGTAACCGGTATTCCACATGCCGAAGAACATGGCCGGGAAGGTACAGGCCCACACGGTGATCATCATGCGCTTGAGGTCGATACCGTCACGCACGTGAGCGGTGGTCTTGGTCACGCTGCCGGGGCGATAAAAGAAAGTGTCCACGGCCTCGTAGAGAGCGTACCACTTTTCGTATTTGCCACCTTTTTCGAAGTTGTGCTCGATCTTGTCGAGGAACTGGCGAACGCCCATGTTCAACCCTCCTTCTCGATGAGGGCCAGACAATCACGCAGGATCGGACCGTATTCGTATTTGCCGGCACACACGTAAGTGCACAGCGCCAGGTCTTCCTCGTCGAGTTCCAGGCAGCCGAGCTGCTGGGCCATCTCGCTGTCGCCGACGATCAGCGAACGCAGCAGCTGCGTTGGCAGGATGTCCAGCGGCATCACTTCCTCGTAGTTGCCCACCGGCACCATGGCGCGCGGGCTGCCGTTGGTGCTGGTGGAAAACGCGAAGCGCTTGGCGGCGTTGAGTTTGGACACGAAGATGTTGAGGATCGAGTGCTTGTTCACCCCGGCACGCAGGTAGTGCAGCATTTCGCGCTCGGTACCTTCGCTCAGGCACGACACCTGCAAGTGGTAGCGCCCCAGATAGGCACAGGCGCCACGTGAAGTGCGACCGCCGAGTACCGAGCCGGAGATCACCCGATTCTCGCCAGGAGCCAGTTCACCTGCCGTCAGCTCGGTGAGGTTGGCGCCCAGACGAGTACGCAGCAAACGCGGACGCTCAACGACGGGACCGGCCAGGGCGACCACACGCTCGACCCACAGCTGGCCGCTGGTGAACAGCTTGCCGACGGCGATGACGTCCTGGTAATTGATGCTCCACGCGCTCTTGCTGGCGCTGACCGGGTCCAGGTAATGAATGTGGGTACCCGGCAAGCCAGCCGGATGCGGCCCGGCGAAGGCCTGGCTGCGCACACCTTCGGCCTGCTCGCCCGGCAAGCTCACGCCTGGCGCCTTGCACAGAAAGACCGGGCTCAGGCGAGCCAGCACCTTGAGGCCGTTTTCGAAATCGCCGGCATGCTCGGCGATGATCGGGGCAGGGTCTGCAGCCAGGGGGTGGGTATCGATTGCGGTGACGAAGATCGAGCTCGGCACGGCATCGACTGCCGGCACCTTGCTGAACGGCCGCGTACGCAGCGCCGTCCACAAGCCGGACTGCTGCAGGTTGTCGCGCACCTGCGAGGGCTCCAGGCTGCCCAGTTGGGCGGCCGGATACTGGGCGAAGGTTTCCTGCTCGTCGCCATCGAGGTCGATGACCACCGACTGCAGCACGCGCTTTTCACCGCGGTGAATCGCGCTCACCACTCCGGCACCTGGCGCCGTGTAGTGGATGCCTTCCGAGCGTTTGTCGGAGAACAGAATCTGGCCCAGCTTGACCCGGTCGCCCACCTGTACCGCCATGGTGGGCTTCATCCCGTGATAATCGAAGCCTATGACAGCCACGCTGCGCACCGGTCTCGAGGTATCGATCTGCTGAGCCGGCGCCCCCGCTATGGGCAAATCGAGCCCACGTTTTATTTTGATCATAGGTTGGCCTAACCACTGAGCTTATAAATTTTTGAATGACGCTCGACAAACCGTCAGTCACAAAGCAAGACGCACCCCAGTATCGCTACTGGTGTGGATCAATGTCGAACGCAGGTAATAAATCGCCGGGATTATAGAGTTATGCGACAACGCGAAGCCACCCGGGCGGCCGGCTTTTTTCGGATTTCCGTTACAGAACGCAACAGGAATTTAACGCCGACAGGCTCGCCATACGGCGACATAACGCTGCACCACCCTGCCCTCCGACTCCGACATCGAGCGGCTGGGCAAAAACGGCGGGCAAAAAAATGGGAGCCCGAGGGCTCCCATCTGGTGTCGCGCGATGCGCTGCGATCAGCGCGGGAAAGCAGGCGGGTTGACCCCAGCCATGTCTTCCATGACGCGAATCACCTGGCAGCTGTAGCCGAACTCGTTGTCGTACCACACGTACAGCACGACGCGGTTGTCATTGGCGATGGTGGCTTCGGCATCGACCACACCAGCGTGGCGCGAGCCGACGAAGTCGGTGGAGACCACTTCCTGGGAGCTGACGAAATCGATCTGCTTCTGCAGGTCGGAGTGCATGGCCATCTGGCGCAGGTACTCGTTGATCTCTTCGCGGCTGGTGGCCTTCTCCAGGTTCAGGTTGAGGATGGCCATGGACACGTTCGGCGTCGGTACGCGGATCGCGTTGCCGGTCAGCTTGCCCTTGAGCACTGGCAGCGCCTTGGCAGCAGCGGTGGCCGCACCGGTCTCGGTGATGACCATGTTCAGCGCGGCGCTACGACCACGACGGCTACCCTTGTGGAAGTTGTCGATCAGGTTCTGGTCGTTGGTGTACGAGTGAACGGTCTCGACATGACCATTGACGATGCCGTACTGGTCATTGACGGCCTTGAGCACCGGCACGATGGCATTGGTGGTGCAGGAAGCGGCCGAAACGATCTTGTCGTCAGCGGTGATCTCACCATGGTTGATGCCATGCACGATGTTCTTCAGCGCACCCTTGCCCGGTGCGGTGAGGATCACGCGGTCGATGCCCGGGCACTTGAGGTGCTGGCCCAGGCCCTCGGCGTCACGCCATACGCCGGTGTTGTCGACCAGCAGGGCATCCTTGATGCCGTACTGGGTGTAATCGATGGCCGACGGGTCCTTGGCGTAGATCACCTGGATCAGGTTGCCATTGGCGGTCAGGGTGCTGTTCTCTTCGTCGATGGTGATGGTGCCATCGAACTTGCCGTGTACCGAGTCGCGGCGCAGCAGGCTGGCACGCTTGACCAGGTCGTTCTCGGCGCCCTTGCGCACCACGATGGCACGCAGACGCAGGCCGTCGCCACCGCCGGTATGTTCGATCAGGATGCGCGCCAGCAGACGACCGATACGGCCGAAACCGTACAGCACCACGTCGGTGCCCTTGCGCGGCGAAGCGTTCTGCTGGTTGGCTACGTCGGCCAGCTCGTCCTTGACGAACTGCTCGATGCTGCGGCCATTACCTTCGGCCTTGAACTTGCCGACCATCTTGCCCAGGTCGACGGACGCAGCGCCCAGCTTGAGCTCGCTCATGGCCTTGAGCACCGCGTAGGAATCGTGAACGGCCAGGCCGTTCTGATCAGCCTGACGGTGACGGGCGAAGCGATGCGCCTTGAGAATCTCGATGACCGAGCGGTTGATCAGGCTGCGGCCATGGATCGACAGCACCACGTTGTTGTTGCGGTACAGCTGACCAATCAGCGGAATCATCGCCTCGGCGAGGGCTTCACGGTCAATCCATTCACCAAGACACTGGTCGGGCTTCTGAGTCACGGCAATACCTTCCACATGTAGGGGCTGAAAAAAGGGGCTACATTATGACGACCCAGCTGTGGGTCGGCAATCTGCAGCGGTCGAAACACTGACAGCCTTCCTCGCGGATAGTTACAATCGGGGGCCAAATCGTTTCCAATCGCGAGCCACCCGTGCCTGTACTGCGTCTGCCGTCCTTGCCGGCCACCGCCGGTAAACAACACTGGGGCAACCTGCCCGGTGCCGCGCTGAGCCTGGCCATCGCCGAAGCGGCCAGCTCCGCCAAACGCTTCACCCTGCTGCTTACCGCCGACAGCCAGAGCGCCGAGAGTCTGGAGCAGGAATTGAGCTTCTTCACGCCAGAGTTGCCCGTGCTGCATTTCCCGGACTGGGAAACGCTGCCCTACGACCTGTTCTCGCCGCACCAGGACATCATCTCCCAGCGCATTTCGGCGCTCTATCGCCTGCCATCGCTGAGCCATGGCGTGCTGGTGGTGCCGATCACCACCGCCCTGCATCGCTTGCCGCCGAAGCGTTTCCTGCTGGGCAGCAGCCTGGTGCTGGACGTTGGTCAGCGCATCGATGTCGGTGACATGCGCGCGCGCCTGGAGGCGGCCGGTTACCGCTATGTCGATACCGTCTACGAGCATGGCGAGTTCGCCGTACGCGGCGCGCTGATCGACCTGTTTCCCATGGGCAGCAAGCAGCCGTTCCGTATCGACCTGTTCGATGACGAGATCGAAACCCTGCGCACCTTCGACCCGGAAACCCAGCGCTCGATCGACAAGGTCGAGTCGATCAAGCTGCTGCCGGCCCGAGAATTTCCACTGGAGAAGAAAGCCGTCACCGATTTCCGCGGCCGCTTCCGCGAGCGCTTCGATGTCGACTTCCGGCGCTGCCCGATCTACCAGGACCTGTCCACCGGCATCACCCCGGCGGGCATCGAGTACTACCTGCCGCTGTTCTTCGAGGAAACCGCCACCCTCTTCGACTACCTGCCCCAGGACACCCAGGTGTTCTCGCTGCCCGGTATCGAAAAGGCTGCCGAGCAGTTCTGGCTGGATGCGCGCAACCGCTACGACGAGCGCCGTGTCGACCCTGAGCGCCCGCTGCTGCCGCCGGCCGATATCTTCCTGCCGGTCGAGGACTGCTTCGCGCGCCTGAAGGACTGGCCGCGCGTAGTGGTCAGCGCCGACGATATCGAGCCGGGCGTTGGCCGCACGCGCTTCGAGGCCGCCGCCCTGCCCGACCTGGCGATCCAGGCCAAGACCAGCGAGCCGCTGGCGGCGCTGCGCCGCTTCATCGAGGAGTATCCGGGCCGCGTGCTGTTCTGCGCCGAGTCCGCCGGGCGCCGCGAGGTGCTGCTCGAGCTGCTCGCCCGGCTCAAGCTCAAGCCCAAGGAAGTCGAGGGCTGGCCGCAGTTCTGCGCGAGCAAGGAGCGCTTGGGCATCACCATCGCGCCGCTCGATGAAGGCCTGCAGCTCGCCGACATCGCACTGATCGCCGAGAGCCCGCTGTTCGGCCAGCGCATCATGCAGCGTCGGCGCCGCGAGAAGACTCGTGATGCCGGCGACAACGTGATCAAGAACCTCACCGAGCTGCGCGAAGGCGCGCCGGTGGTGCACATCGATCACGGTGTGGGCCGCTACCTGGGCCTGGTGACCATGGAATTCGACGGCCAGGCCGCCGAATTTCTCGCGCTGATGTACGCCGAGGAAGCCAAGCTCTACGTGCCGGTGGCCAGCCTGCACCTGATCGCCCGCTACACCGGCAGCGACGACGCCCTGGCGCCGCTGCACCGCCTGGGTTCGGAAACCTGGCAGAAGGCCAAGCGCAAGGCTGCCGAGCAGGTGCGCGACGTCGCCGCCGAACTGCTCGACATCTACGCACGCCGCGCCGCCCGTGAAGGCTACGCATTCCGCGACCCAAAGGCCGATTACGAAACCTTCAGCGCCGGCTTCCCGTTCGAGGAGACGCCGGACCAGCAGAGCGCCATCGAGGCGGTGCGCGAAGACATGCTCGCCGCCAAGCCGATGGATCGCCTGGTCTGCGGCGACGTCGGCTTCGGCAAGACCGAAGTGGCCATGCGCGCGGCGTTCATCGCCGTGCACGGCGGGCGTCAGGTAGCGATTCTGGTCCCCACCACCCTGCTCGCCCAGCAGCACTACAATAGCTTCCGCGACCGCTTCGCCGACTGGCCGGTGACCGTCGAGGTGATGAGCCGCTTCAAAAGCGCCAAGGAAGTCAGCGCCGCCATCGAGCAGCTCGCCGAGGGCAAGATCGATATCATCATCGGCACCCACAAGCTCTTGCAGGACGACGTCAAGATCAAGAACCTCGGCCTGGTGATCATCGACGAGGAGCACCGTTTCGGCGTGCGCCAGAAGGAAGCCCTCAAGGCCCTGCGCAGCGAGGTGGACATTCTCACCCTGACCGCCACGCCGATCCCGCGTACCCTCAACATGGCGGTGTCGGGCATGCGCGACCTGTCGATCATCGCCACGCCGCCGGCGCGGCGCTTGTCGGTGCGCACCTTCGTCATGGAGCAGAACAAGCCGACCATCAAGGAAGCCTTGCTGCGTGAGCTGCTGCGTGGCGGCCAGGTGTATTACCTGCACAACGACGTGAAGACCATCGAGAAATGCGCCGCGGATCTGGCCGAACTGGTGCCAGAAGCACGCATCGGCATCGGCCACGGGCAGATGAACGAGCGCGAGCTGGAACAGGTGATGGGCGACTTCTACCACAAGCGCTTCAATGTGCTGATCGCCTCGACCATCATCGAGACCGGCATCGACGTGCCGAGCGCCAACACCATCATCATCGAGCGTGCCGACAAGTTCGGCCTGGCCCAGCTGCACCAGTTGCGCGGGCGCGTCGGCCGTAGCCACCACCAGGCCTACGCCTACCTGCTGACCCCGCCACGCAAGCAGATGACCGACGATGCGCAAAAGCGCCTGGAGGCCATCGCCAACGCCCAGGACCTGGGTGCCGGCTTCGTGCTCGCCACCCACGACCTGGAAATCCGCGGCGCCGGCGAGCTGCTCGGCGACGGCCAGAGCGGTCAGATCCAGGCGGTCGGCTTCACCCTGTACATGGAAATGCTCGAGCGCGCGGTCAAGTCGATCCGCAAGGGCGAGCAGCCTAACCTCGACCAGCCCCTGGGTGGCGGCCCGGAAATCAACCTGCGGGTGCCGGCGTTGATCCCCGAGGATTACCTGCCGGACGTGCACGCCCGCCTGATCCTCTACAAGCGCATCGCCAACGCCACCGACGAGGACGGCCTCAAGGAGCTGCAGGTGGAGATGATCGACCGCTTCGGCCTGCTGCCCGAGCCGACCAAGAACCTGGTGCGCATCACGCTGCTCAAGCTGCAGGCCGAGCGGCTGGGCATCAAGAAGATCGATGCAGGGCCGCAAGGCGGGCGCATCGAATTCGCGGCGGAGACGCCGGTCGATCCGCTGACGCTGATCAAGCTGATCCAGAGCGCACCGAACCGCTACAAGTTCGAAGGCGCCACGCTGTTCCGTTTCTCGGTACCGATGGAGCGCGCCGAAGAACGCTTCAATACCCTGGAAGCACTGATGGAGCGGCTTCTGGCGACGGTGAAGAGCTGAAAACGATCAGGGCCGCTCATGCGGCCCTGATCGTTTGTGGTTGAGCTAAAGCAGACACAGCCGAAAGTAATACTCTGTGGGGCGGGTCATGCCCGCGAAAGAAATCACGGGCATGGCCCGTTCCCACAGACTGCCTACCCTGTCACTTCGCGGCGACTCGCCTCAAGCTCACTCCACCAACTGCGCCGCCCGCAACGCCGAAAGCGCCTGCGCCCAGCGCGGATCCTGGCGATAGTCGATGCCAGGGAAGGCGCGCCGACGCATGCGTGCAAGCCCGTTGGGTGCAACGACATTGAGACGCTGCGCGGCCGATAGGGCCAGCTCAGCCGCCGCCCGATCATTGCATACCAGGCCCATGTCGCAGCCAGCAGTCAGCGCCGCCTCGATACGGCTGGCCGCATCGCCGACCACGTGAGCGCCGGCCATCGACAGGTCGTCGCTGAAGATTACCCCGTCGAAAGCCAGCTCGCCGCGCAGGATGTCCTGCAGCCAGCGACGCGAGAAGCCGGCCGGTTGACTGTCGACCTGCGGATAGATGACGTGGGCCGGCATCACCGCGGCCAAATCACGACTCAGCGCCGCGAAAGGCCGCAGATCGTTCTGGCGGATTTCCTCCAAGCTGCGCTCATCGGTAGGAATCGCCACGTGAGAATCGGCCTCGGCCCAGCCATGGCCGGGGAAATGCTTGCCTGTAGCGGCCATGCCCGCCTCTGCCATGCCGCGGATGAAAGCCCCCGCAAGCTGGGTGGCGCGCTCGGGATCGCTCTCGAACGCGCGGTGGCCGACCACCGCGCTGCGCGCGTGGTCCAGATCCAGTACCGGGGCAAAGCTCAGATCGAGCCCCACCGCCAATACTTCGGTGGCCATCAACCAACCGCACTGGCGTGCCAGTTGCTCAGCGTCGGCACAACCGGCAATCGCCCGCATGGCCGGCAGCTTCACGAAGCCCTGACGCAAGCGCTGCACGCGCCCGCCTTCCTGATCCACCGCTAGCAGCAGATCGGGACGCACCGCACGGATGGACTCGCACAGCTCACGCACCTGGCGCGGGTTCTCGATATTACGGGCAAAGATGATCAGGCCGCCCACTTCGGGCTGGCGCAGCAACTGGCGGTCTTCGGCGGTCAGCCAGGTACCGGCGATGTCCACCATCAGGGAGCCATACAGAGGAGTCGTCACAACGCGTATTCCTTGAATAGAAGCTTCACGCCCATGGGACATTGGTGCCGGCCAGAGTTCCGGGCCGTGGGGCGGTTATCTCGAAGGACGCTAGCTTAGGGGCAGCCAGGAGCCGTGAGCAAGCGACGCCCCTGACTCAAGGTTTGATGATGGGCGGGCTTTTGTGGCGAGGAATGAGCTGCGCAGCGGCAAGGCGCGGATCGGTCACACCACTCTCCGAACGCATGCCGGCTGCCAGGAAGGGCACCATCAGGCGCATCACCTGTTCGATGGAGGTGTCCACGCCAAAGTCGCTCTCGGCCATGGCCCGCAGTGCCTTGATGCCGGACATGCTGAACGCCGCTGCACCGAGCATGAAGTGCACACGCCAGAACAGCTCAAGAGGCGGAATACCGGGTGCAGCTTCATGCACCAGGAACATGTAGCGGCGGAACACCTTGCCGTAGACCTCTTCGAGGTATTTACGCAGGTGGCCCTGGCTCTGACTGAATGCCAGGCCCAACAGACGCATGAAGATCGACAGATCGTTGCCACTGCGCGGCTTGACCGCCAGGGCCTGCTCGACCAGGAGTTCGAGCAGCTCCTCGAGGCTGAAGGTGACCCCAGGTTTGCTCTGGCGCTTGTCCAGCTCGCGCTCCAGGCTGGTGCAGAATGGCCCGAGAAAACGCGAGAACACCGCCTGAATCAGGGCCTTCTTGGAGCCGAAGTGATAGTTGACGGCCGCCAGGTTCACCCCGGCCTTGCTGGTGATCAGGCGCAGCGACGTTTCGGCGAAGCCCTTCTCCGCGAACAACTGCTCCGCAGCGTCGAGAATGCGTTCAACGGTTTCAGATTGCGCCATGACACCCACCAGACAAACAAGTGTTTGAAACATACGTTTCAGCGCGTGTCACTGTCAAGTCGCGCAAGGCGTATTCTGGATGCTCAGTCATCATTTGGCGATAGCGTCGCACGCAACCACGCTCTCCGGCGCCTCGAAGGCTACTGATCATCCGCTGCCCGGCCCGTAGAACCTGTTCATAATCTTCAAGCCCAGGTTCGTCGACTTTGGCGGCTAAGTGGCGGGAACGGCCGCGCGATCTCTAACTGTGGGAGCGGGCCATGCCCGCGAAAAATCACGGGCATGGACTAGGTGTGATCTCTCAGTAGGTTGTTCATCCGGGGCGTTCCCGGAATTCTGGAAGCGCGACCAACACAGCCTTCCAGGAGCCCCGGATGAACTTGCATAAACATGCCCGTCTTACCCCTCGAGGTCGAGCCCTTCTCGTGCAGCGCATGCTCGATGGATTACGTGTCGAAGATGCAGCACAAGCCGCAGGAGTCAGTGTCCGCACCGCCTACAAATGGCTCAGGCGCTTTCGTGAGGAGGGCGAGGCCGGCCTGATGGATCGCTCGTCACGTCCGCATTCATGCCCTCATGAGACGGCAATCGACCTCATCGCACAACTGATTCAACTACGCCAATCTCGCCATACCTACCGACAGATCGTGCTGGCACTCGGCGTGGCCGTCAGTACCGTTGCGCGCCGTCTCAAACAAGCGGGCTTTCATCGGTTGGCCGAGCTGGAGCCCGCCCCTGCAGTGGTGCGCTACGAATATCCCAACGCC
>NZ_MSXV01000058.1:30223-78130 GCF_001945395.1 Pseudomonas sp. PA15(2017)
GCTGGGCATCCGCTTCAAACGCGTCATGACAGACAATGGTGCCTGCTACCGCTCTCATTCTTTTCGGCGCTTATGTGCTCGGCTAGGGCTGAAACACATGCGCACTAAACCCTATACACCGCGCACGAACGGCAAAGCCGAACGTTTCATCCAAACGAGCCTACGTGAGTGGGCCTATGCACGCAGCTATGACAGCTCCGAACAACGAGCCAAGCATTTGCCAGCCTGGCTGCACCACTACAACTGGCACAGGCCGCACAGCAGTCTCAACTACAAACCACCAATCAGTCGGGCTCCATTGCCACTGAACAACGTACTGGGTTTACACAACTAGGCGTCCCTGCCCGTTCCCACAGGTGAAGCAACGATGTCCGCCTCTGCCTTGTAGTTGCTTCTTCATGCGCATACAAAACTTTGAACGGGCCCCTCTATGGGCGGCACCTTCATCAACCGATTGCCAAGCACGCCGTACTGTATATAATCCCAGGCACTGTATAAAAAGCCAGAGCGCCTCACATGATCAAGCTGACGCCCCGCCAAGGTGAAATTCTCGCCTTCATCAAGCAGTGCCTGGAAGACAACGGCTACCCGCCGACCCGCGCGGAGATCGCCCAGGCGCTTGGTTTCAAGTCACCGAATGCCGCCGAGGAACACCTCAAGGCCCTGGCGCGCAAGGGCGCCATCGAGATGACCCCAGGCGCTTCCCGCGGAATCCGCATTCCGGGTTTCGAACCCAATCAGGAAGAGGAAGATGGCCTGCCGGTGATCGGCCGGGTCGCCGCCGGCGCACCCATTCTGGCGCAGCAGCATATAGAGGAAGCCTGCCGGATCAACCCGGACTTCTTCCGTCCCAAGGCCGACTACCTGCTGCGCGTGCGGGGCATGAGCATGAAGGATATCGGCATCATCGACGGTGATCTGCTGGCGGTGCATACCACCAGCGAGGCACGCAACGGCCAAGTGGTGGTCGCGCGCATCGACGATGAGGTGACGGTCAAGCGCTTCAAGCGTGAAGGCAACACCGTGTGGCTGCTGGCGGAAAACCCGGAGTTCGCCCCGATCGAAGTGAATCTGGAAGAGCAGGATCTGGTCATCGAAGGTTTGAGTGTCGGCGTCATCCGCCGCTAATTGGAGGCGTCATGCAGTTTCCCCAGTCGTTGAGCCGTAACCAGCTGCCCCTGTTCGATGCCTTTCTGGCATCGAGCATCGCAGTCGTCGAGGAACCAACCAGCCACGAAGCCTCCTTTAGCGAGGTGTCGCTGCGTGGTGCCGCGGGGCATTGCCTGACGCTACTGGCGCCCATGCTGCGGGAACTGAGTGAGAAAGATGACGAGCGCTGGTTGACCCTGATCGCCCCGCCCGCCAGCCTGACCCAGAGCTGGCTGCGCGAGGCAGGCCTGAACCGCGAGCGCATTCTGCTGCTGCAACCACGCCATAATCAGAGCGCACTGCAACTGGCCCAGGAAGCACTGAAGCTCGGCCGTAGCCATACCGTGGTCAGTTGGCTGCATCCCCTGCCGCAGCATGCACGCCAGCAACTGGAAACTGCCGCACGTACCGGCAAGGCGCAAAGCCTGAACATCAGCCTGGGCTGAAGCTGCAAGCTTGTCCGGCCGTACGGTGATTCGTCAAATGACCTGCCCCATGGGGCAGTGTACCCATGAAAAAGCCCCTCACGTTGGAGGGGCTTTTCGCTATTGCTTGTAGCCGGCAGCTTGTGGGCTGCAGCCTGTAATTAGTGCAAAACGCGCGGCTGCTCGTCTTCTTCGTGCTCGAAATCACCTTCCGCCATTCGGCCGGCCATCTGCACGCCAACGTTGAGCATCGCCTTGGCGACCTCCACATGCTGGCCCTGCAGGAATGCCTTGGCATCTTCCGAGAAGTCCAGCACCACCAGTGCTTCCTCATCGTCGGCTCGACGCAGGGCGATACGCCCATCGGGCAGTTCGACGATTTCAAGGAAAGACGTAGGCATGACTCGGGTTCTCCACGAAAGGCCGACCAGTGTAACAGCGACCCCGCCCGATCGCTTGGCGAAAAAGCCGCTAATTGCCGAACGGGCGTTCAATCAATGGCAAGCGGCGTGATTACCACTCACTGAGGCCGACACGAAAACGCTGGGCCAGCGCCTTGAGCTCCTGCCGCCAGCTCTCCAGGGTTGCACGCTCGAGCAACGGCGGCTCGTCGCCCACGCTTACCGCCTCGATCAACGTCGAAGCGCTGGGATCGCCCTTCGGCTCGCGCGACGGACGCGGCGGTTTGAACAGCTCGGCGTGGGCGGCCAGAAGCTGCCCCAGCCAGGTCTGCCGGTTCTCGGCCAACTCGACCAGTTCAGCCAGCTCCGGGCTCGGCGCCCCATCGAGACTCTGACGATCGAGCAGCACCTCGGCTCGGGCCGCGCTGCTGTTGGGCAGGCGGTAGAAACCGGCGATTTCATGGCACAGCCCGAGCAACGCGCCGTACAGGTGGAACAGCGTAGCCTCGCGCTCGGCCTGTACCAGCGCCTGGGCATTCATCGCCCGCCCTTCCTCGGCCTTGCGCCAGGACTCCAGGGAGAGCCCGGCGTAGAAGATCTTCTGGTTGGTGCGGGTATACAGTTCGCCAGCCATTTGCACTCCTTCAGGTGCGCCCATCGAGCGCGCACCAGACACGGATTAACGCTTGTCTTCGACCTTCCATTTGCCGCCGTCGAAGAACGCCTTCCAACCGGTGGGTTTGCCGTCCACTTCGGTCTGCACGTACTGCTCCTTGGTCTTGCGGCTGTAGCGGATGACCGCTGCACGGCCTTCCGGGTCCTTGGCCGGCGCGTCGATCAGGAAGTGGTACTTCGGATCGATCTCGTCCTTGTGCGGAATCAGTTCCAGCACCAGCGGTGCGCGGGTTTCGCGATTCTTCGGGAACTGGCTGGCGGCCAGGAACAGCCCCGAGGCGCCGTCGCGCAACACGTAAGTGTCGTCGACCTTCTCGCACTTGAGCTCCGGCATCTTCACCGCATCCATCTTGGGTGGCGCAGGCTCGCCGTTGCGCAGCAATTTACGGGTGTTCTTGCACTCGCTGTTGGTACAGCCGAAGAACTTGCCGAAGCGGCCGGTCTTGAGCTGCATCTGGCTGCCGCACTTGTCGCATTCCAGGCTCGGGCCTTCGTAGCCCTTGATGCGGAACTGGCCCTGCTCGATTTCATAGCCCGCGCAATCCGGGTTATTGCCGCAGATATGCAGTTTGCGGGTCTCATCCAGCAGATAGGCGTCCATGGCGGTGGCGCAGATCGGGCAGCGATGCTTGCCAAGCAGCACGCGTGACTCCGACTCGCCCTCGTCGTCAGCGGCGATCTCGTCGCCCGGCACCAAGTTGATGGTGGCTTTGCAACGCTCTTTCGGCGGCAGAGCGTAGCCCGAGCAACCGAGGAACACCCCGGTGGACGCGGTGCGGATCATCATCGGCCGGCCACATTCGCGGCACGGGATGTCGGTCAGCGTCGGCGTGTTGGCACGCATGCCGCTGTCGCCGTCGGCGGCCACCTCGAGCTTCTTCTTGAAGTCACCGTAGAACTCGTCGAGCAGGTGCTTCCACTCGCGCTCGCCCTGGGCGACGTCATCAAGGTTTTCTTCCATGCCGGCGGTGAAGCCGTAGTCCATCAGGTCGGAAAAGCTCTCGCTGAGGCGTTCGGTGACGATGTCGCCCATCTTCTCGGAATAGAAGCGGCGATTGTGCAGGGCCACATAGCCGCGGTCCTGGATGGTGGAAATGATCGCCGCGTAGGTCGACGGGCGGCCGATGCCACGCTTTTCCATTTCCTTGACCAGGCTGGCCTCCGAATAGCGCGCCGGCGGCTTGGTGAAGTGCTGGCTGGGGTCGAGCTTGATCAGCTTGAGCGACTCGCTTTCCTTCATTTCCGGCAGCACGGCGTCGTCGCCTGGCTTGCTCATCTGCGGCTGGGCACGGGTGTAACCGTCGAACTTGAGGATACGGCCCTTGGCACGCAGTTCGAATTGCGCCGCGGTGACGGTCACGGTGGTCGACAGGTACTCGGCCGGCGGCATCTGGCAGGCCACGAACTGGCGCCAGATCAGCTCGTACAGGCGCTCGGCATCGCGCTCCATGCCGGACAACTGGGTCGGCCGCAGGTTGACGTCCGAAGGTCGGATCGCTTCGTGCGCCTCCTGGGCGCCTTCCTTGCTGGAGTAGAAGTTGGGCTTCTCCGGCAGGTATTTCTTGCCGTACTCGCTGTCGATGAAGCCGCGCACCATCTCGATGGCGTCGGCCGACAAGTTGGTCGAATCGGTACGCATATAGGTGATGTAGCCGGCCTCGTAAAGACGCTGAGCCATCATCATGGTTTTCTTCACCCCGAAGCCCAGGCGCGTGCTCGCCGCCTGCTGCAAGGTGGACGTGATGAACGGTGCCGACGGTTTGCTGCTGGTCGGCTTGTCCTCGCGCTTGGCGATGCTGTAGCTCGACGCTTTGAGGGTCGCCAGCGCGGCCATGGCCTGGGTTTCGTTCAGCGGCTTGAAGGCGGCGCCGTTCTCACGAACCACTTCGAAACGTACCTGGGCGTCCTTGGCGGTCCCCAGATCGGCGTGCACTTCCCAGTATTCTTCGGGTACGAAGGCGCGGATTTCCTTCTCGCGCTCGACCACCAGCTTCACCGCAACCGACTGCACGCGGCCGGCCGACAGGCCACGGGCGATCTTCGCCCACAGCAGCGGCGAGACCATGTAGCCGACCACGCGGTCCAGGAAGCGGCGCGCCTGCTGAGCGTTCACACGGTTGATATCCAGCTCGCCGGGGGCGGAAAACGCCTCCTGGATGGCCTTCTTGGTGATTTCGTTGAACACCACGCGCTTGTAGCGGCTGTCATCGCCACCGATGGATTCGCGCAGGTGCCAGGCGATGGCCTCCCCCTCTCTATCCAAGTCGGTCGCGAGATAGATGGTGTCGGCTTCCTTGGCCAGACGGCGCAGTTCGTCGACCACCTTCTCCTTGCCGGGCAGGATTTCGTACTTGGCTTTCCAGCCGTGCTCCGGGTCGACGCCCATGCGCGCGAACAGCTGGCGCTTGGCCTTTTCCTTCGGCGACAGTGCCGGCGCTTCGCCTGCTGCTGCCTTGCCACGCTTGGCAGGTTCCTTGGTAGCCGCCCCGCCGCTGGTGGGCAGGTCGCGGATATGGCCGATGCTCGACTTCACCACGTACTGGCTGCCCAGGTACTTGTTGATTGTCTTGGCCTTGGCCGGGGATTCCACGATGACCAGCGATTTACCCATGGATTGGAAAATTCCTGAAATTCGGTAGGTGAAGGCGACGGACGCCTGGAAACACTGTTGGGCGTATCGGGTCGACGCTAACCACGTCGACGATGAAGGCGCCCGCTCGATGAAGCGAACGCAAAAAGCGTGGTGCTGCCGCAGGTTCCGGACCGATATCGCGCTTTTGCACGATCCCGACTGCCCTGCGATCAGCTTTGGCCCCGCTATATATAGTGGCGGTCAAGGCGAGGTCAAGGGCGACCGCGTCCTGATGTGCCCTCAGGGGCGGGACAGAACGCTCGCCTCGGCCTCGACGAAAGCAAAGCGTGGAACCCGCTTGCCGTCCAGTTCGACCTCACCGGCGAACATCGCCAGCGGTCTTACCCAGAGCCCGAACTCGCCGTACAACGCCTGATAGACGACGACCTGCTCTTCGGTCTCCGAATGCCTGGCGACGCCCAGCACGCGGTACTCGGGACCTTTGTAATGACGGTAGAGACCGGTTTGCAGCGACATCATTCAATTTCCTGGAAATATTTTTCGTCTGATAGAAAGGGTCGACCGTGATTTTCACCCTGGGCCGCGCCCATTGGCCGCCATGCATTGGCGCATCGCCAAAAAACAAAAACCGGGGCAGAAGCCCCGGTCGTGCAACCCCTACAGCGGATCTTGCCAAGGCCCGCTGCGCGAAATGCGTTCGGCGCAGCAGCCCTGGCGAACCCTCAGATGCGCTCGAACACCGTGGTGATGCCCTGGCCCAGGCCAACGCACATGGTCGCCACGCCAAAGGTGCCGTTGTTCTGCTTCATCACGTTCAGCAGGGTACCGGAGATACGCGCTCCGGAACAACCGAACGGGTGACCCAGGGCAATGGCGCCGCCATGCAGGTTGACCTTCTCTTCCATCTTGTCGAGCAGCTTGAGGTCCTTGAGCACAGGCAGTGCCTGGGCCGCGAAGGCTTCGTTGAGCTCGACGAAATCGATGTCGTCGATGGTCAGGCCGGCGCGCTTGAGCGCCTTCTGGGTAGATGGCACCGGGCCGTAGCCCATGATCGCCGGGTCGACACCGGCCACGGCCATGGCGCGCACTACGGCCATTGGCTGGATACCCAGATCCTGAGCGCGCTGGGCGCTCATGACGATCATGCAGGAAGCGCCATCGGTGATCTGCGAGGAGGTACCCGCGGTCACGGTGCCGCCCTTGGGGTTGAACGCTGGCTTGAGGTTGGCCAGGCTTTCCAGGGTGGTTTCCGGGCGAATGGTTTCGTCGTAGTCGAAAACCTTCAGGAAGCCGTTCTCGTCATAGCCCTGCATCGGGATGATCTCGTCCTTGAACTTGCCTTCCACCGTGGCCTTGTGGGCCAGCTGGTGCGAACGCACGCCGAACTTGTCCTGGGCCTCGCGGCTGATGTTGTGCATCTTGCCCAGCATCTCGGCGGTCAGGCCCATCATGCCGGACGCCTTGGCGGCGTACAGCGACAGGTGCGGGTTCGGGTCGACGCCGTGCATCATGCCAACGTGGCCCATGTGCTCGACGCCGCCGACCACGAATACATCGCCGTTGCCGGTCTGGATCGCCTGCACGGCGGTGTGCAGCGCACTCATCGACGAGCCGCACAGGCGGCTGACGGTCTGCCCGGCGCTGGTGTGCGGGATCTGGGTCATCAGCGACGCCATGCGCGCGATGTTCCAGCCCTGCTCCAGGGTCTGGTTGACGCAACCCCAGATGACGTCCTCGACTTCCTTGGGATCGACCTTGCCGTTGCGCTCCAGCAGCTTGCTGATCAGCTGCGCCGACATCGTTTCGGCACGGGTGTTACGGTGCATGCCGCCCTTGGAACGACCCATCGGGGTCCGGCCGAAGTCGACGATGACTGCATCTCTTGGATTCAGGCTCATAAATTCACTCTCGCTCCAATCGTTGCGCGATTAACCAAAGAAGGTCTGGCCGTTTATGGCCATTTCACGCAGTTTCTCGGTCGGCTTATACAGCGCACCCAGATCGGCGTACTTGTCGGCCAGGGCCACGAATTCGGCGACCCCGACGCTGTCGATGTAGCGCAGCGCGCCACCGCGGAACGGTGGGAAGCCGATGCCGTAGATCAGGCCCATGTCGGCCTCGGCGGCGGTCTCGACGATGCCGTCTTCCAGGCAACGTACGGTTTCCAGGCACAGCGGGATCATCATGATGTTGACGATGTCCTCGTCGCTCAGCTCACGCTGCTCGGCGACGATCGACTTGAGCAGCTCGTAGGCCTCGGGGTCGCTGACCTTCTTCGGCTTGCCGCGCTTGTCGGTCTCATAGGCGTAGAAACCCTTGCCGTTCTTCTGACCCAGGCGGTTGGCTTCGTACATCACGTCGACCGCGGTCCGCCCTTCCACGGCCATGCGATCCGGGAAGCCTTCGGCCATCACGTCACGGCCATGGTGACCGGTGTCGATACCGACCACGTCGGACAGGTACGCCGGGCCCATGGGCCAGCCGAACTTCTCCATGAGCTTGTCGATGCGCGCGAAGTCGACGCCAAAGCTCAGCAACTTGGAGAAGCCGCCGAAGTATGGGAACAGTACGCGGTTGACCAGGAAGCCCGGGCAGTCGTTGACCACGATCGGGTTCTTGCCCATCTTCTTGGCGTACGCCACGGTAGTGGCCACCGCTTCGTCACTGGACTTCTCGCCACGGATGACTTCGACCAGCGGCATCATGTGCACCGGGTTGAAGAAGTGCATGCCGACGAAGTTTTCCGGACGCTTGAGGGCCTTGGCCAGCAGGCTGATGGAGATGGTCGAGGTGTTGGACGCCAGGATGGTGCCCTCCTTGACCGTCGCCTCGACCTCGGCCAGCACGGCCTGCTTGACCTTGGGGTTCTCGACCACGGCTTCGACGACGATGTCGACGTGGCCGAAGTCGCCATAGGACATGGTCGGGCGAATGGCACTCAGCGATTCGGCCATCTGCGCAGTGGTCATGCGGCCTTTTTCGACGCGCTTGCCGAGCAGTTTGGAGGCCTCGTTCAGGCCCATCTTGATGCCTTCTTCGCGGATGTCCTTCATCAAGATCGGCGTGCCCTTGGACGCCGACTGATAGGCGATGCCGCCGCCCATGATACCGGCGCCGAGCACGGCGGCCAGTTTCACGTCCTGGGCAATGGCGTCATGGGCCTTGGCCTTCTTCTTCAGTTCCTGGTCGTTGAGGAACAGGCCGATCAGGCTTTGCGCCACGGACGTCTTGGCCAGCTTGGCGAAGCCGGCAGCTTCGACCTCCAGAGCCTTGTCACGGCCGAAGTTGGCGGCCTTCTGGATGGTCTTGATCGCTTCGACCGGCGCCGGGTAGTTCGGGCCAGCCTGGCCGGCAACGAAGCCCTTGGCGGTTTCGAAGGCCATCATCTGCTCGATGGCGTTGAGTTTGAGCTTCTCGAGCTTGGGCTGACGCTTGGCCTTGTAGTCGATCTCACCGGAGATGGCGCGCTTGATCAGGTCCAGAGCACCGGCCTGCAGCTTGTCGGCGGCGACCACGGCATCGACCGCGCCAACCTTGAGGGCTTCCTCGGCACGGTTTTCCTTGCCGGACGCGATCCACTCGACGGCGTTGTCGGTACCGATCAGACGTGGCAGGCGTACGGTGCCACCGAAGCCCGGGTAGATGCCGAGCTTGACTTCGGGCAGGCCGATCTTGGCGCCTTCGGCCATGATCCGGTAGTCGGCGGCCAGGCACATTTCCAGGCCGCCACCCAGGGCGATGCCATTGATGGCGACCACGGTGGGCACGTTCAGGTCTTCGAAGTCGCTGAAGATCCGGTTGGCTTCCAGGCCGCTGGAGACCAGTTGCTCTTCAGGCAGCTTGAAGTTGTCGACGAACTCGGTGATGTCGGCGCCGACGATGAACACGTCCTTGCCGCTGCTGACGATAACGCCCTTGATCGAGGCATCGGCCTTGATCGCATCGACGCTCTGGCGCAGCTCGCTCAGGGTCAGACGATTGAACTTGTTGACGGACTCACCCTTGAGGTCGAACTTGAGTTCGACGATGCCGCTTTCAAGAGCCTTAACCGTGATGGCTTTACCTTCGTAAATCATCAACTGATCTCCACGCTAAGGGAATCTGAACAGTACACACCGGAGCCAACCGGCCAACTCACGCTACGGACAACGTAGACGAAAATGGGCTACCCACCGATGCGATAGTCGGACTGGATTGGGCACTGCCAAGCAGGCAAACGCTCAATTCATACGCCCGTTTGATTTGGGTGAACACACCTTCTCGGAAAAGCCTGCGATTGTCAATTAGCGTTATGTAGCCGAATGAAGTCGGCACTACGCAGACCATACAGTCACTTTCGGCCTGGGCGAAAAGCCGATCACCGGTGTCGATAACCCATCATTCGGGCGGCGCAGCCAACCCCTTTCCAGGCGCTAGCCAAAACGTCCGACCGCGGGTAGAGTCGCGCCCATTCGGCTGCCACCGAATACAAAAACAACAAGAACGAGCAATAACCCCGAGGTGCCAGCATGCCAGCCCACTTGCGTGCCTTCTCTCTGCGTACCCTTCTGCTGACCGCCCTGCTGCTATCGAGCGCCGCCGGGCACGCCAACACCACCGGCTACTTCCAGCATCTGCAGACCTTCCATCTCGCCCCCCAGAAAAGCCTGGGCGACTTCTACATGTACAACGCCATGGAAGGCGATCAGCGTTACGCGCGAATGATCGACGCTTCACGTCAACAGGCGCGCGACGGGTTGAACAAGCTGGCGAACCTGGCCGACGTCGGCGCCGCACGCCTGCAGACGCAACTGCAGCAGCAATGGCAGCTGTACGACGGAGAGCTGACGACCCTGATGGCCGCACTGCAGAAACAGGGCTACACGGACCTGCAGCCGGTCGCGGACCTGGCCGCACGCAACCGCCAGCTCCTGACCACCGCCCAGGCGCTTTACGACGCGCTGCAACGGATGGATGACAGCGCCATCAGCGCGCAGATGGCGGCTACACGCGAGCTCAGCGTGCTCATGCAAAGCATTGCGGTGAACTACGCCGCGCGTAGCGCCTCGGTGGGGGCGAGTTTTTCGGGGGACAGCAGCGAACGCCCCATCGAGGAGCTGGTGGCCGACTTTTCCGCGCGCCTGACCGCACTGCGCAAGCAACCGGGCAACAGCGTGGCGATCAATACCACGCTCGACGGCGTGGCGACCAAATGGCGCTACATCGAAGGCTCGCTGCGCAACTACAATGAAAAGAGCGTGCCGTTTCTGGTCAACAAGTACTCCGACAGCATCATCCGCAGCCTGACGGATGTCGACGCGATCTACGCGAAGTCAGGCAGCCCGTCGTGATCCGTTGCCATGAACCGGCCCGCGACTCAGGCGCGGGCCTTGAGAAAGGCGGCAATCGCCGGCAGGGATTGCGGCTGCGCCCGCTCGCCCCAGAACAGCGCGATCATCTGCGGCGTGGCCTCAGCCTTGTAGACGTCGGCGGGCAAGGTGGCGAGCTGCTCGCTCAGCGACGCATCCGCGCAGGGTTCCTGCCACTTGTTCAACCACTTGCCCGGCTCGCTCTGCCAGTAGCACCAGCTGTCCTGGCGCCCCCTGGGGCGAGGGCTGTGGTACTGCGGGCAGGGGTTGGGCGGCGTTTTACTCAGCCAGTACGGCCACTCCTCGCGGGCCAACTGCATCGCCAAACCGAGACGCCGGGCTTGCATGCGCATGTCCATCTGGCCGCGCTGGCGACGCGACGGCACCAGCCAGACCAGCGGGCTGAGGGCGAAAACCAGTAGGGCGAGAACGATCCATCCCGTCATAATTTCTATCTCGACTGCGCAACCTGTGGTAAATGCTCAAACCAGCCATACTTGAAATCACTGGTCACCCTTGTAAGGAGACAACACCATGTCCTACCAGCACATTCTGGTCGCCGTCGATCTGACCGAGGAGTGCGACCCGGTAATGAAGCGCGCCCAGGCTCTGGCGAGCAGCACCCAGGCCAAGCTCTCCGTGGTGCATATCGTCGAACCCATGGCCATGGCCTTCGGTGGCGACGTACCGATGGACCTGTCGATGCTGCAACAGCAGCAGTTCGAACAGGCCAAGGAGCGCCTCGACACCTTCGCCATCAAGCATCCGCAGCTCACCGCCGAAAACCGTCACCTGGCCTACGGCCAGCCGCGTCAGGAAATCCACCGCCTGGCCGCCGAACAGCACTGCGACCTGATCATCGTCGGCAGCCATGGCCGCCACGGCCTGGCCCTACTGCTCGGCTCCACCGCCAACGACGTGCTGCATGGTGCGCCGTGCGACGTACTGGCAGTCAGCCTGAAGAAACCAGCGGCCTGATCAGTCCTGGCGAACGCCGCCGGGCACCCGCCCGGCGGCGTCCCTCCCGATCGCGGCGCTGCGCCGTCCTCGCCTGTCAGCCTTCCAGCTCAGCCCAACGCTCGACCAGGCGATCCAGCTCTTCCTGTCGAGCCTGCAGTTGCGCCAGCACCGCAGCACTCTGCTCGGCGGGCTGCTGATAGAAGGCCGGATCGGCGATCCTGGCTTCCAGCGCGGCAATCGCTTGCTCGGCGGTATCGATCATCTCCGGCATGGCGTCCAGTTCACGCTGGTGCTTATAGCTGAGCTTCTTCTTGGCTGCCGGCGCAGATGCGGCAGTCTCGGCGACCGCCGCCTCGACGACTGGCGTTTCGACGATGGCCGAGCCCAGCTCGGCCTTACCCGATTTGCTCTCGCCCACGCCGAGCAGACGCGGCGAGCCGCCCTGGCGCAGCCAGTCCTGATAACCGCCGACGTACTCACGGACTCGCCCTTCGCCTTCGAAGACCAGGGTACTGGTCACCACGTTGTCGAGGAAGGCCCGGTCGTGGCTGACCATCAGCACGGTGCCCTTGAAGTTGGAGAGCACCTCCTCGAGCAGCTCCAGGGTTTCAACGTCGAGGTCGTTGGTCGGTTCGTCGAGCACCAGCAGGTTGGCCGGCTTGCTGAACAGCTTGGCCAGCAGCAGGCGTGCGCGCTCGCCCCCGGACAGCGCCTTGACTGGCGTACGTGCGCGCTGCGGGCTGAACAGGAAGTCGCCCAGGTAGCTCAGCACGTGGCGGTTCTGGCCATCGATCTCGATGAAGTCGCGGCCCTCGGAAATATTGTCGATCACGGTCTTTTCGATATCGAGCTGATGACGCAGCTGATCGAAATAGGCCACTTCGATCTTGGTGCCCTGCTCCACCTTGCCGGCGGTCGGCTGCAGACCGTCGAGCATCAGCTTGAGCAGCGTGGTCTTGCCGGTGCCGTTGGCGCCGAGCAGGCCGATGCGATCACCGCGCTGCAGCACCATGGAAAAGTCCTTGATCAGCAGCGGGCCGCCCGGATGGGCGAAGCTGACGTTCTCCAGCACCATCACCTGCTTGCCGGACTTGTCCGCCACATCCAGCTGGATATTGGCCTTGCCGGTGCGCTCGCGGCGCTCGCTGCGCTCCACGCGCAAGGCTTTCAGGGCACGCACGCGGCCTTCGTTACGGGTACGGCGGGCCTTGATGCCCTGGCGAATCCACACCTCTTCCTGGGCCAACTTCTTGTCGAACAGCGCGTTGGCGGTTTCTTCGGCGGCCAGCGCGGCCTCCTTGTGCACCAGGAAACTGGCGTAATCGCCGTTCCAGTCGATCAACCCGCCGCGATCCAATTCGAGAATGCGCGTGGCCAGGCTCTGCAAGAAGGCGCGGTCGTGGGTGATGAACAGCACGGCGCCCTGGAAATCCTTGACGGCCTCTTCGAGCCAGGCGATGGCGCCGATGTCCAGGTGGTTGGTCGGCTCGTCGAGCAGCAACAGATCCGGCTCGCTGACCAGCGCCTGGGCCAGCAACACACGACGACGCCAGCCGCCGGAGAGCTCGGCCAGGGTCTTGTCGGCCGGCAATTGCAGACGGCTCAGGGTGCTGTCGACCAGTTGCTGCAGGCGCCAGCCGTCCTTTGCCTCCAGTTCCTGCTGCACATGCATGAGCTTGTTGAGGTCTTCCTCGGTCACGCAGTTCTGCGCCAGGTGATGGTACTGGGCGAGCAGATCACCCACGCCGTCGAGGCCCTGAGCCACCACGTCGAATACCGTGCGACCATCGGCGACCGGCAACTCCTGGGGCAACTCGCCGATCTTCAGGCCCGGCGCCCGCCAGATGGTACCGTCGTCGGGTTTCTGCTGGTCGTTGACCAGCTTGAGCATGCTCGACTTGCCGGTGCCGTTGCGGCCGATGATGCACACCCGCTCACCGCGGGCGATCTGCCAAGACACCTTGTCCAACAGCGGCATGGCGCCAAACGCCAGGGAAACATCGGTGAACTTGAGCAGGGTCATCAGGGTTGCCTCGACAATACGCGGGAGTGGTGGATGAAAGCCTGGGGCGCGACCAGGGCCTCGTTGCTGCCAACCACGAAACTGATCTGGCCGACGCGTACGCCAGCCAAAAACGGGCGCGTATTCTAACCGAGATGGCCGGCGGCGTCTGTGAGCCCGCATTGATGTGACATAAACGGACATGCGCCATGTACCGGCGGCCCTTTCGCGGCACGCAGGCAAAAGGCTAAGCTAGCGACCATTGCCGCCGCCGCGCCTGACGATGCTCGTTTCGCAGCGGCGCACACCGGTAACCGCCCCAAGGGCACATCAGGCGACCGGCACCAGCCAGTCGCGCCCGATCACGAGATGACCCCGGAAGTGCCATGCGCTGTCGTTTGCCCAGTCTGCTGTCCTGCCTGATTCTTTGCGCCGCCACATCCACGCTGAGCCAGGCCGCGAGCCTGCAGCAGCAACGCCAGTACTACGACGAGGCCAAGGCCGCTCTCGCCAAGGGCGACAAGGGGCCTTACGAGCGCTACGCAAGCGCGCTGCGCGACTACCCGCTGACGCCGTACCTGACCTACGACGAGCTGACCGCACGGCTGAAATGGGCCAGCAACCAGGAAATCGAAGCCTTTCTCGCCGCCCATGGTGACCTTCCCCAGGCCAACTGGATGAAGTTGCGCTGGCTGCGCTGGCTCGCCGAACGCGGCGAATGGCAAACCTTCGCCAAGTACTACGACCCGGGGCTCAACTTCACCGAACTGGACTGCCTGAACGGTCAGCGCCAGCTTGCCCAGGGCCAGACCGCCGAAGGCTACGCCACCGCCGAAAAACTCTGGCTGGTGGGCAAATCTCAGCCCGAAGCCTGTGACCGCCTGTTCGACCGATGGGCCGCCGAAGGCCAGCTGACCGAGCAACGCCGCTGGCAGCGCGCCAAACTGGCCGCCGAAGCGCGCAACTACAGCTTGGCAACTTTCCTGAGCAAGGACCTGCCGACCTTGAGCAACCACGGCAAGCTGCTCGTGGAAGTCGGCCAGAAACCGCAGATTCTCACCCAGACCGCCCGCTTCGCGCCGGCCGACGACGCCATGGGCGATGTGGTCAGCCTCGGCCTGCGTCGTCTCGCGCGCCAGGACCCGGAACAGGCCCTTGGTCTGCTCGAAGGTTACTCGCAGCGCATGCGCTTTTCCGATCAGGAAAAGGTCGCCATCGCCAACGAGATCGGCCTGACCCTGGCGCGCCGTTTCGACCCGCGCGCCCTCGACATCATGGCCAAGTACGACCCCAACCTGCGCGACGACACCGTCAGCGAGTGGCGCGCCCGCCTGCTGCTGCGCCTGGGCCGCTGGGACGAAGCCCACAAGCTGATCAGCCGCATGCCCGAGTCCCTGGCCAGCACCAACCGCTGGCGCTATTGGCAGGCGCGCAGCCTGCAGCTGGCGCAGCCCAACAGCAAGGCCGCCCAACCGCTGTTCCACGACCTGGCCAAGGAGCGCGACTTCTATGGCTTCATGGCTGCCGACCAGGTCAAGGAACCCTACTACCTGAAGAACGCGCCGCTGCAGCTCAGCCCTGCCGTGATGAAGAAGGTGCGCAATGCGCCCGGCATCCGCCGCGCCATGGAGTTCCACGACCGCGGCCAGGTCGTCGAAGGTCGCCGCGAGTGGTACCACGCCAGCCGCCATTTAGACCGTGACGAGCTGGTCGCCCAGGCGCGCCTGGCCTACGACATGCAATGGTATTTCCCGGCAATCCGCACCATCAGCCAGGCCAAGTACTGGGACGACCTGGATATCCGCTTCCCCATGGCCCATCGCGAGCCGCTGACCGCGGAAGCCAAGAAGCGCGGCCTGCATTCGAGCTGGGTATTCGCCATCGCCCGCCAGGAGAGCGGCTTCATGGCCGATGCCAAGTCCCACGCCGGCGCCCTGGGTCTGATGCAGGTGATGCCGGCCACTGCCAAGGAGACCGCGCGCAAATTCGGCATCCCCCTGAGCAACCCGAACAACGCGCTGCTGCCCAGCGTCAACATCCAGCTGGGCGCCGCCTACCTGAGTCAGATCTACGGCCAGTTCAACGGCAACCGGGTGTTGGCCTCGGCCGCCTACAACGCAGGGCCAGGCCGCGTGCGCCAGTGGCTGCGCGGCGCCGATCACTTGTCCTACGACGTCTGGGTGGAGAACATTCCGTTCAACGAGACCCGCCAGTACGTGCAGAACGTGCTGTCCTACGCGGTGATCTACGGCGACAAACTCAACGCTCCACAGCCGCTGGTGGGCTGGCACGAGCGCTACTTCGATCAGTAGTACTGCGGCATGCGTAATTGTCGCCCCGAGCTAAACCGAGGCGACGATTACGCCAATACCTCGACCGCCATACCGACCTGCAGCTCACCGTTGCCGTGGTTGATCAGGTTCTGTCCGAACAGGATGCCGTCCTCGCCCTGGCGATAGCTGCGCAAGGTGGTCAGCGGCTCACGGTCGGCGCTGCGCTCTCCGATGTTGGGGTCGATGGTGGTGATCACGCAGCGCGAACAGCGTTTGGCGAGGGTGAACTCGACGTCACCGATACGGATGCGTTTCCAGCCGTCCTCGGCGTAGGGTTCACTGCCGTGCACCACCAGATTGGGGCGAAAGCGCAGCATCTCCAGCGGCCTGCCGACCCGGGCCACCAGATCATCCAGTGAAGCCTGGCCGATCAGCAGCAACGGAAAGCCGTCGGCGAAACCGACCTTCTCGTCGCCATCGACGTTGCCTTCGATAAAGCGTGCCCGCTCTGCCGGCACATGCACCAGCCGGCAGCGCTTGCCCATGAACTCGCTGGCCCAGGCCGCGGCCTCGTCACCGGCATCCGGTACCCGCAGGGTATCGCGCCAGATGATCACGCCGCGCAGCGCCTGGTCGGGGTCCGGCAACGCCACCTGCAACACCGGCATGCCGGGCGCTTGCAGGGTAAGGCCACCGGCGGCATTCCAGCGTGCCTGCAACTGACTCATATGGGGAAAGGTGCGCTGCGTCATGAACCGCCCGGTTTCAGCATCCGCGAACATCCAGCGACGATCGCCGGCCACGCCCAGGCCGTCGAGCTGCAAGCTGGAAAGGGATTCGCCCATGGCGGATTTGAGGGGGAAGCGGTATAGCGCGGAGAGGTGCATGGCTCGGCGTCCTGACTTGAGCGAAACGGCGGTTATACGCAAACCGCCGTCTGCGCTCAAGCCAGCAGCGCTCTACTTTTCGTCGAGCGCCAGGCGCTGGCGTATTACATCCACCAGCTTGTCCGGCTGGAACTTGGAGAGGAAGTTGTCGCACCCCACCTTCTTGACCATCGCCTCGTTGAAACTGCCGGACAGCGAGGTATGCAGCACCACGTACAGGTCACGCAGGCGCGGGTCCTGGCGAATTTCGGTGGTCAGGCGATAGCCGTCCATTTCCGGCATCTCGGCGTCGGTGAACATCATCAGCAGCTTGTCGGTGATGATTTCACCGGCATCGGCCCAGGCCTTGAGCATCCGCAGACCTTTGAGGCCATCGGTGGCGACGTGCAGCTTGATGCCCAGTTGCGACAAGGTATCGCGCAGTTGCGCCAGGGCCACGCTGGAGTCGTCGACCAGCAGCACTTCACGGCCGCGGGCTTTTTCCAGCAGCGGATCGGCCAGTCGGTCACCGGAGATGCGCGTGTCGTAAGGCACGATCTCGGCCAGCACCTTTTCGACGTCGATGATTTCCACCAGTTGGTCGTCGACCTTGGTGATGGCCGTCAGGTAATGCTGGCGCCCTGCACCACCGGGCGGCGGCAGGATGGATTCCCAGTTGAGGTTGAGAATGCGGTCGACGCCGCCGACGAGGAACGCCTGGATCGAACGGTTGTACTCGGTGACAATGATGGTGCTGCGCTCATCCGGCACGATCGGGCGCATACCGATGGCCTGGGACAGATCGATCACCGGCAGCGTCTGGCCACGCAGGTGGATCACCCCGCACACGAAGCGATGACGATGTGGCATCAGCGTCAGCTTGGGCATGTGCAGCACTTCCTGCACCTTGAACACGTTGATGGCGAACAGTTGCCGGCCCGCCAGACGGAACATCAGGATTTCCAGGCGGTTCTCGCCCACCAACTGCGTCCGTTGATCAACGGTGTCGAGAATACCGGCCATTATTCGCTCCTGTGAGGCGTGGTGTTCGTATGAAGCTATCGGCCAGTCGTGCAATTACTGTAGGCGGCATGGCGCAACGCCATCTTGCACCAGCGCGCGGCGCCGCACCAGTACCCGCCGGTCAGTCGTGCAGCAGGGGCGATCCCGCCGGCAAATGCAGGCGCAACGCCTGGGGCCTCGCTGCAAAGCGTAGACGATGCCCGCCACGGGGCTCGCCATCGAGATTCAGATCCAGGCCCTCCGGTGCATCGATTTCCAGCCACGGCAGGCGCGCGCTGATCGAGACGCCTTCGATGCCTTTCAGGCCGCCAGACAGCAGTGTGCCCAGGGTACCGACCACATCGGAAGCGGCTGGCACGATGCACACGTCCAGCAAGCCGTCATTCACCCGAGCATGGGGGCACAGCACATGCCCGCCACCGGCCTGGCGGCCATTGCCGATACCAAGGGCGAGAAACTCGCCCTCCCAGGCGAAATCCGGGCCCTTGAAGCGACCAAAGGCCGAACGCACTTCGGCAAAGCGAGACAGGCCGGTGAGCATGTAAGCCGCACCGCCCAGGAAGCGCTTGAGATCCTCGGACGTATTGGCCGTGATGTTGGAACCGAAGCCACCGGTGGCCATGTTGAGGAACAGCTCGCCGTCGACCTCGCCCAGGTCGATCGGCTGGGCAGGCGTGTCGAGCAGGGCCAGGGCCTCGCCTGGCGTTAGCGGGATGCCCGCGGCATGGGCGAAATCGTTGGCGGTACCCAGCGGCAA
This sequence comes from Pseudomonas sp. PA15(2017), assembly GCF_001945395.1. Classification (GTDB taxonomy): domain Bacteria; phylum Pseudomonadota; class Gammaproteobacteria; order Pseudomonadales; family Pseudomonadaceae; genus Aquipseudomonas. The sequence continues at coordinate 48,696 of NZ_MSXV01000058.1, forward strand.
CAACACCAGGCTGGCGTCGGTTTGGGCTTTGGCCATGGCCTCGGCGACATCCCGCAGCGTGCCGTCACCGCCACCGGCGATGACGGTCGGATAACCTGCCTGCAAGGCCTCGGCGACCAGTCGCTGGGCATCGCCAGCCTCCCAGGTCAGCCGCACGGCAAGGTTCCAGCCTTTGTCGCGCTGGCTGCTGACCGCCGTGCGCACCTCTTCGTTGAGGGACTGCTTACCATGAAGGATCAACAGCGCTTTACGCTCTTGCATAACGGCTCCGAAAACGGGAATTGAACACTGTGCTGCCTAATGCAGACAGCGTGCGGGGCAAATAATCACGCCCACCGCACGCTCACTCCGCTTGCCGGGGTCAACCGAGCAATTCGCTCATCGGGATGAAGCGCACGGCATCGCCTTCGGCAAGGGTGCTGCCCTCCGGTACCTGCGCCAGCCCCTCGGCCCAGGCGGCGCTGCGCAACACGCCCGAGCTCTGGTTCAAGTACGGCACCACGCGGCCGTTTTCCAGACGGGCGCGCAGGAACTCGCGGCGCTTGCCCGGTTTGGGCCAGGTGAAGCCGGCCGGTACGCTGAAGCCCAGAGGCTCGACCTTCTGCACGCCGAGGCGACGCAGCAGATACGGGCGCGCCAGCAGGCCGAAAGTCACCAGGGTCGAGGCTGGGTTACCGGGCAGGCCGATCACCGGGCGGCCGCGAAACTCGCCGACGGTCAGCGGTTTGCCGGGTTTGATCGCCAGTTTCCATAGGGCCAGTTCGCCAGCTTCGCGCAGGGCGATGCCGAGAAAATCCGCCTCGCCGACCGACACCCCGCCAGTGGACAGGATCAGGTCGACGTCATCGAGTTCACCTAGCGCCTGACGCGTGCGGGCCAGATCATCCGGCAGAATGCCGCCATCGACGACCTCGCACCCCATACGCTTCAGCCAAGCGACCAGCAGATAACGGTTGCTGTTGTAGATCTGCCCGGCGCCCAGCGCATTGCCGGGCTCGATCAGTTCGTCACCGGTGGACAGCACCGCCACCCGTGGCCGGCGCCGTACCGGCAGTTGCGCCAGGCCGATGGACGCGGCCAGCCCCAGCTCGATGGGCCCCAACCGCGTGCCGGCAGCCAGCAGTGTTTCGCCCTTGCGGTTTTCCTGGCCCTGGGGGCGGATGTTCTGCGCGACTTTCAGGGCCTGATTGAAATGCACGCGGCCGTCGTCACCGACGCTGACGTTCTCCTGCATTTCCACTGTATCGGCGCCCTGCGGAACCGGCGCGCCGGTAAAGATGCGCGCACAGGTGCCAGGCTGCAGCGCATCGGGCGCCATACCGGCGAGGATGCGCTGGCTGACCGACAGCGGCTCGCCCTGCCAGTCGGCCAAGCGCAATGCGTAGCCGTCCATGGCGCTGTTCGGCCAGGGTGGCAGATCCAGACCGGCGACCATGGGCTCGGCCAGTACGCGACCATCGGCCTCGGCCAGGTCGACCAGCGCGTGCTCGGCGATCGGCGTCGCCTCGGCCAGGTCCAGCAGCCGAGCCAGGGCCTGCTCCACCGGCATCAGCGGGGAATGCGCCTCGCTCATCCGCGGCTCTCGCACGGCGCGGCGAGTTTGAGGTGTGGCACGAAATTGCAGGGTCGATGGCGCGCATCCAACTGTTCGGCCAGGATGCCGTCCCAGCCGGTGCGGCAGGCGTTGGTCGAGCCTGGCAGGCAGCACACCAGGGTGCCGTTGGCCAAACCAGCCAGCGCCCGGGACTGGATGGTCGAGGTGCCGATGTCGGCAGTGGAAATCTGCCGGAACAGCTCGCCGAAGCCATCGACCTGCTTGTCCAGCAGGCAGGCCACCGCTTCCGGCGTGCTGTCACGACCGGTGAAGCCGGTGCCGCCGGTGATCAGCACCACCTGCACCACGTCCTCGGCGATCCAGGTGGCGACCTGGGCACGGATCTTGTACAGGTCATCCTTGAGCAGCACGCGCTCGGCAAGGCTGTGGCCCGCCGCTTTGAGGCGGTCGACGAAAAATTGCCCGGAGGTATCGGTTTCCAGCGTGCGGGTGTCGCTGACCGTCAGCACGGCGATATTCAGGGGCACGAATGGCGCATCGGCCTTGTGGCTCATGGCAGGCTTCCAGTTGTCGTGAACAAAGGCCGGTGTTATACCACAGCGCCACCTCCGGAGACCCCGCCATGCCCGCCATCGCAACGCCCCAGCCCTTCTCGGTGGTTCTGCTCGCAGGCGGCCGGGGCCAGCGCATGGGCGGCCTGGACAAGGGCCTGGTGCACTGGCAGGCGCGACCGATGATCGCATGGCTACACGAGGTGGTTCGCCCGCTTACCGATGACCTGATCATCTCCTGCAATCGCAACCAGCAGGCTTATGCTGCCTACGCCGACCGCCTGGTCGGCGACGACAGCGCCGATTATCCGGGGCCCCTTGCCGGCATCCGGGCGGCCTTGCAGGTCGCCCGCCACCCACTGCTGCTGGTACTGCCGTGCGACGCCCCCAAGATCGATCGCGCGCTGATCGAGGGCCTGCTGGCCCTGGCGGACGGGCGCCCGGTAATGGCACAGCGCGCCGGCTACTGGGAGCCGCTGTTCGCGGTGATCCCGCGCTGCCTGCTGCCTTCATTGGAAGAAGCCTGGCACGCGGGCGAGCGCAGCACCCAGCGCTGGCTGCGCGCGCATGATCCCGCCGTACTGCATTGCGAGACCGACGATCCGCGCCTGAGCAACCTCAATTCCCCCGATCTGCTCGGCTGAAAAGCTTGCGGCATGGGGCTGCAGGTGGATAAATAAGGCGGAACTTGGACTCGGCCTACTCGTCTGAGCCAAGGTAATCAATCTGCCTCGACTTAAGGAGACACGTCATGAAGCAACGGACGACCGCTGCGTTTCTACTCGCCCTCGGCCTGGTTACCCTGGCCGGTTGCTCCACGCCATCGGTGATCACCCTCAATGATGGCCGTGAAATCCAGACTGTAGATCGCCCTGATTTCGACAGCGACACCGGCTTCTACGAGTTCGAACAGCTGGATGGCAAGCGCACCAAGGTCAACAAGGACCAAGTTCGTACCGTCAAGGAGCTGTAAGCGCTCTACGGGTCGGGGGCGTATGCCGATGCAGCGCCCCGATTAAAAATTTTTGCTAACCCCTTGTGTTGCAAAAGTTTTTGAGTAGAATTTGGCGAATTCGGAGTGTAGCGCAGCTTGGTAGCGCGTCTCGTTCGGGACGAGAAGGTCGCAGGTTCGAATCCTGTCTCTCCGACCACCTTCAAGTTTCAGCATGGTTCACCATGTCTCGAAACCCCAACAAAACCGGCCCCTGTGGCCGGTTTTGTCGTTTCAGCATGTCTCTCTTTGTCTCGCCTCATCTCTCCCCAATTGGTATGCCGATTGGTATGCTGGCTTCCCAATCGAACCCGGCATACCAAATATCGATGAAACGCGCTGATATCAAGCGTCGGCCCATGGCCGATACCACCCTTTCTACCCTCGAACCTGAAGCCGCTGTGTACCGCGAACACGACGGCCAGGGCCTGTACTTTCGAGTGAAGCCTACGGGCCAGAAACTGTGGGAGCTTCGATATACTAAGCCCGGCACAAAGGCCCGGTCATGGCTGGGCCTCGGCCCGTACCCGAGTGTGTCGGGTGCACAGGCCAGGGCAAAAGCGCAGGAAGCGCGCGCACTGCTCGCCCAGGGCATCGACCCAGCCACTCAGCGTAAGGCCGAAGAGGCGCAGGAAAAGGCCAAGGCCGAGAACACCTTCGAGCCCCTGGCACGTGAATGGTATGCCGCCCGGGTGTCCGGCTGGGGTAAGAGCTACGCCAAGCGGGTCATGGGCGCCTTGGAGTTGCACGTCTTCCCGAAGATGGGCAAGCGCTCCTACATCGACATTACCCCGATGGAATGGATGGAACTGTTCCGCCGCATGGAAAAGCAAGGGATCCTCGAGCAGATGGCCAACGTGCGCCGGTACTGCAAGGAGATCTACGACCTGGCCAGGGTCACCGGCCGCGCGGTGAACAATCCCGTCGACGGGCTAGAGAAGTTCCTGCAGAAGCAGAAATCGGAGAACTATGCCCACGTCGACCAGGCCGAACTGCCGAAGCTGCTGCAGGCGGTCACCAGCTACTCGAACCGGATGGTTCGCATCGGCCTGCGGCTGCTGATCATCAATGGCCTGCGCCCGAGCGAAGTGCGCGAAGCCAAGTGGGAAGAGTTCGATCTGGAGAAAGGCATCTGGGAGATTCCCGCCGAGCGCATGAAGAAGCGCCGCGAGCACATCGTCCCGCTGTCCACCCAGTCACTCAACCTGCTGAAGGAACTGAAGATCTACTCTGGCGCCTACGACAGGCTGTTCCCCGGCCGCAACGACCGCACCAAGCCGCTCAGCAATATGGTCTTCAACATGGCTCTGCGCCGCATGGGCTATAAAGGCGAGCAGACCGGGCATGGCTTCCGCCACATCGCGAGCACCATCCTGAACGAGCACGGCTTCGACGAGAACCACATCGAGGCGCAGCTCTCCCACGCCAAGGCAGGCGTCGCCGGCGTGTACAACAAGGCGAAATACCTGGAGCAGCGGCGCACCATGATGCAGTGGTATGCCGACCACCTCGACGCCCTCGAGCGCGGCAACGTGGTCAGCCTCCCAAAGAGGGCCTGAAAAGGCCCTTCCCCATCACAGCTGCGATGCTCGAAACTGACCTGACATTTCCGGGAGACTCCCCATGCTTCAGGTCTGGATCGGCGGCATACTTCTCGTGCTAGGCATGGTTGCCCTGCTGGCTAACCCTATTATCGGCGGCATCCTCATCGCCTTCGGCTACCTTCTCTACAAGGGCACCGATCGCGCCACACGCGCTGCAGCAGAATCCACCTTCTGGGGATTCGCGCTGCTCTGCGGTGTCATAGTCGGCATCGCTGCGCTGATCAGCGCGTTCTAGAAGTCACCCCCTGCCAGGTTGACGATCCGCTCAGCCACTCCGTTTGCCCTCACCTGCAGCGCATCCAGCCGCTGCCGCTTCTGCTCTGGCGTCATCGCGGTGTCCCGGTACACAGCATCCATCTGGTTGCGGATGTTGCCGAGCTGCTTGCGCGCCAGTCCCAGCGCCGGCCGGTGGCGCAGCTTCTCGCGGTTCTGCGACATCAGCTGCTCGGCAGCATCAAGGCGCCCCTCCTCCCGATATGACTTGATGGTGCGGTTCAGCTGATCGGCTTCTCGCATCATGTCGTAGAACTCGGACTGGTATTTGGTCGAGCGCGGCGAATTTCCTTGATAGATCACCTTCAGGATGGGGATGTCACCGCTGCGGCTCGCTGGTCGCTCGGCATCATCGAACCAGCTTGTCACCAGGCTTGATGCGTCAAGGACATATTGCCCCAGCGTACCTGTGTAGGCGGCGATCAGGTGGTCGACCTGCTTGGGCGATACGCCGGCAATTGGTCCGGTCACCTGGCCAACCAGCCGCCCAATGGTGCTGGTGCGTTCGTCGTAGCGTGCTTCGGGCAGCTTGCCCTCGTCGCTCATGTCCTCGATCGGCGAATCGCGGAAGAAGTTGCGGTTGGCCTGCAGCTCACGGATGGGCTGATAGAACTGCGGTACCGGGTTGAAGGCCAGGGTATCGAACACCCCATGCGATACCGCCTTGGCCAGGTCGCCGCCGTCCTGGGTGCCGGTCATCGCGTGAAGGATTCGCTCGGGCACGGTACCGAACACCAGCCCCAGCTCGAACGGCTTGGGAATGCGGAAGTGCTCATCGCCCAGGAAGATGTGCCAGTGCATGTCCTTGTCCCAGTCCATCAGGGCCTTGTAACGCTCGTCATCGTCATTGATACCGGCCAGCAGCAGCGAGAACAGCGCGATATAGCCACCCTTCATGGCCACCTCTTTGGCCAGCAAGGTCTTGTCGCCCTTCACCGCACGGCCGAGCTTGTACAGGCCCTGCAGCCGCGCGTTGAGGAACGGCACCACGTCGGTGAACCACTGCGCCGCGGCGAAGTTGCCGCGCAGGCTGTAGTCCATCAAGTCCTTGGCCTCGTAGGAGGCCTGGCGGCGCGATTTGCCCGCGGCGATCGCGGCCTTGTAGGTGCTAAGCCGGTTGGCGTTCTCCACCTTGTCGCCCAGCTCGCGGTAGTGCTGCCAGCCCTTGCCCAGCATGGCTGCGGCCTTCGCGGGTGTGTTCACCAGGCTGCCCAAGTAGGCTTCCTGCTGGCGGCGAGTGAAGCCTTTCTTCTCCAGCGCCCGGCGGATGATCTGCGCCGAGGCCTCAGGGTCGGCGCCATGCACATAGCCGCCCTGGAAGCTGCCGCCGGCGAACATCAGGTCGCGGTAGTCGGCATCCTCGCGCAGGGCATCACGCATGCCTTTGATCGAGTCCTTGCCCAGGGTGAAGCCGTCCTTGTTGATCACCCAGGCATGCGCCGCGTCACGGATGAAGTTGCGCAGGATGAAGTCCGGCGATGCCGTCACGCCGGTGGTGAGGATTCGCTTGAACGCTCGGCCGATCTTCGTGATCGGGTCGTTGAAGATGCTGCCTTCCATGAACTTCAGGCCGCGCAGCAGGCTCTCGTCGTTGACACGGTAGTACTCGGCCTTGCCGTCGCGCTGCACCCGGATGATGTCCGGGTCGGTGGGTGCCACGCGCGTCCACACCTTCTCGAAGCCTTCGTTTTCAGGCTTCATCAGCTGGTTCACCACCTTGATCGGGTTGCTGCCGGCCGGCAGGTCGAGCAGGTCGGCGGCCAGGGCCAGGGCTTTGCGGTCCTTGCGGATCTGCTGAGCGATCTGGTCGCGCGAAATCAACACCTGCTGCCAGCGCGGGCTTTCGTCGGTCAGGAACTCGCTGCCCTGCAGGTTGCCCACCACCTCGAGCAGCGCCTTGTTCTTCATCGACGCATCAATGCGCTTCGTCCAGCCTGCCAGCATGTTGGCCAGCAGGTCATTGGTCGGCAGGTCGCCGCCCTTTAGCGCCTTGATGGCTGCCGTCTGGTGCGACAGGCCGCGCTTACTGCGCGGCGCGCTGAAGATGCCCTCGCTCTCGTCCTGGCGGTAGAACGGCACGTAGTAATCGGTCAGCCACTTCGCCCGGGCGTCCTGATCGATAAGCCCCGCCTCCTGCGCCAGGTCCAGCACTGCCTCGTTCACCTGGGCGTATTCGCGATAAACCTTCTCGAATAGCGCCTCGTTGCCCTTACCCATGGCCACCAGCTCGCTGATCTCGGCATCGGTCAGGTTGTTCTCCCTGCCCTGCGCCTTCAGCAGCTGCGCACGCTTGCCGCCCAGCCAGGCGAGCCATGGGGTCAGGTTGTCCGGTCCCAGGTCACCCAGGATCTCCAGCACGCCGCGAGTGTTGGCCTTGCCGGACACAACGCCGTCGCGCCACTCCGGCGCGGCGTAGTGCAGCACGCCGTGCATCACGTCAGCGATGCCGCTGGCCATCCGGGCCGAGACGTACCCCTGCTGGTTCACGTCCGTCACCCCTACCGCCTCCTCGGCCCGGCGGATGCCAGCCAGGCCGTCGAACACACCCTCTTCCGACCGCACAGACCACTCGCGCATCTTGGTCTGCAGGCCGCCGAGGGTCATGTTGCGCACCTGGTCCAGCAGGCTTTGGGCGTCGACCTTGGCCAGGCCGAGCTTGCGAAGTGCCTCGGTGTCCCGCTGGCTCGCACGCGAGTAACGGATGTCCGAGTCGGCCGGGTCAAAGGTGCCAACGTTGGCCGTGGCGCTCTTCACCTGCTCCGGGTTGCGGGCCACCACCATCTTGCTATTGATGAAGCCGTCGTAGCTTGTGTCAGCGTTGAAGTCCGCGAAGCTCGGCGCGGGGTTCTTGATGGCCACGAATACCGGCATCACGTTGGCGCCCTCGCCGGCGGCGTAACGGTCGGCAGTGGCCTGGTCCTTCGCGAAATAGAAGCCGCGGGGCGCATCGAGCGGGAGCACGATGTTGCTGCCGATCGTCTCCCGAGCGAAGGCGTCGAAGTCCCCGGTAGTACCGTGATACACAACCAGCGGCTCGCCGTTACCGTCTGTCACCTTGGACACCGTGTCCGGGTTGACGCGTTCGAGCTCCCGGCGTGAGAATGCCTGCACCCCGGTGGAATCCACCGAGGACGGAACCCCGGTATAGGCCGATGTGGCGCGTTCCCCAGCAATGGGGGTATCCCTCGGAGACACTGCCGGGGTTTCTTTTTGCCCGAATTCCAGGGTCGTCGCGTTGTAGAACTGTCGCCCGTCACGGGTGCGCTGCACCGTGAACACCACCGCCAGATCCTGGCCATCAATCTCCGCGCGAGCGATCAGCTTCTCGTAAGCCTGGACGTTCGGCTCCGCTGCACGATCAGACGGCGCCTCGGACGAGGTGTAAATCGCCTTGCGGAAAGTCTCCCGCAGGTCTGCCGCCAGGTGCAATTTGGCCGGGTCCGCCCCGCCACTGATGAATTTCCGCACACCAGTGTTATTGCTGACCTCCACCTCGCCGAGCGTGTCGTTGACCAGCGGCTCTTTGCTGCGCGCGATGTCCTGCATCGCCTGCTTGGCCTTCATCCGCAGCTGGCCGATGCTCAGCCCGCGCCAGTCCTCAGGGATCCGCACCCGCACCGGCACCATGCCCGCCAGACGCTCCATCGCAGACGCAGCTTTCCAATCGCCGAACCAGCGCTTGAAGTTATCGCTGCGCACCTGGTGCCACTGCCGCTGGTTCAACAGTGAGGGCTTCCCATTGGGCGCCAGCAGGCGGCCCTGGATGTCCACCAACTCCGGCCCGCGGCCTGATTGACCATTGCGGGAGAAAGCCGCGCGGGCGCCTCGCTGTTGCCGGCCGTTCTCGATATAGGCCCGGGCATTGGCAAGCAGCCCCTGGATATCGCCTTCCGTCCAGTTCATCCCCAGGCCGAGCGACCTGAAGGTGTTGCGCATGGCCGTGACCAGGCGTTGCCAGAACGGCTGACGGGCTATGGTGCCGGCGCCCGCCATGTCGGCCAGCACTTCTTCGGTGGCCACGGCTTTGGTGTAACCCAGGCGCTGCACCAGCGCGTCTGCCTGAGCCTTCACCTGCGCATTGCTGCTGTAGATGCTCATCAGCAGCGGGGTCAGCCGGTTACCGTAGGCGCCCTGCAGCCCTGCGTGGCCAAGTACCTCGTGCTGCAGTACGAACGCAGCGTGTCGCGCGCCGGTCAGGTTGTCCGCCACCAGGTAGACCTTGCCATCGGCGAAGATGCCTTCGACGTCAAAAGCACCGTCACGCTCGACGCGCTGCCGCTGGCGGGTCGGCAGATCCTTGATGGACTGCACCACCGTGACGGCCGGCGCGTTCTTCCAGTCCCGGGTGATCTGCGCGATTGCCATACGAAGCTGGCCCGCGCGGGCGCCCTTGGGTTTCTCCGGCGCCGTGCGGTAGCTGTTGCGCGAGTACGCCTGCCCGAACTCCTTACGCAGCGCCTCCCATGCCTGGCGGTTCAAGCTTTCCGGGCTGTCGCTGTTCAGGGCGTTGAACTGCTCGATCGTGATCCCGGCAGAGGCGCGATCGACATCGGCTTCGTACTGGCTCTGCAGCCGTTGGATGGCCTGGTCGTAGCCCGGCGAACCCTTCTTGAGGCCTGCAGCCTTGGCCTGACGATCGATGTAGCGCTTTCGCGGCAGCGTGAGTATTTCCGGCAGATCTGCAGCCTGCTTAGGTGCCACGTCTGGCGCAGTCGAATTGACCTTTTGAGGATCCGCGCGTAGATTTTCTGTTGCAGTGGTACCGGCTCTAGTCGGTTTAGACTGCCGAGCTGGCTCATTCAGCCTACGCGGCACTTCGTTTGAAGTATCCGGCTCCACTGCACCTTCCAGCCTTCCGCTAAGTGCCCGCTGTCCGTCGCCCCCCTCAGCTGCAGGAGGTGTGTCGCCTGCGGCTCTGTCATCCTGCTGCAATGGCCGTTTCAAGTCCCCATTGCGCAGCCAGTCACGGAAAGCATCGGGCGCCATCTGCGTTACCGGCCCAACCTTCCAGCCTTCATCGAAGTTCGAGCGGTAGGCAGCGATCGCGCTTTCGCGATCCGGATAGCCGATCATCACCTTGTGTTCATCGAAAGAGCCGTCGCCCTGGTTCACCTGATCGACCACGAACACCTGAGCGGCATCATCCCGCGGGCCGACATACACATCGACCTGCTCACCATCGGCGCCCTCAGTACGGCGAATGTAGCCATAGTGGTCGCTCATCTCGTGCGCCCACTCACTGCCGTCCGGACGCTTGCCGCGCCGCACGGAACCACGCGGGTTCTCGATGGTGATGTCCAAGCCGCCCACACGCACATGCCCCTTGCGGTAGTTGCCTGCCTCGATTTGCGCTTCACTGGGCTCGGGCAAACTGTTGCTCGGCGATGTGGCCGCCTCCTGCGCACGCTGGTCGACCTGGCGCACAGGCGCCTGCCGCTCCATGCCTGGGCCGCCAAGCGGACGCACCTGGTTGGCAGGGTTCACATACGGAGCCGCCGGCCCCCGCTCGGCCGTGCCCTCGCTATCGACCACCATCGTGCTCGGCGCCGGCAGCGCCAGCGGGGCTTTCGGCTCCACTGGTGCCCGTGGCACAGCGACGGCCCATCCGCCTTCGTGCTGCACCACCACCGGCCGCTCGCCGGCCCGGCTCAGCTGATTAAATAGCCGCTGCAGCCGCACATCGCGCTCGCCGCGGAATGGCTGGCCATTCTTCTGCACACGAATGTCGTATTCGGGGTCGCCAGCAACGGGCACTCCCTGCACCTGCTCGGTTTGCTGCGGGCCCGTGTCCATTTCTACGGTCGGCAGTGGCGGGCGCTCGCTAACGTCCTCGACCGGGAGCGGCCCGGAATCTTGGGTAACCTCCGGCAGCGGCATGCTGCGTGCCTCAGCCGTGGTCATGCGGCCAAGCTGTTCATCAGTTACACCAAGCGCACGGAGTTGGTTGCGTTCATAGGGAGAGAGGTCATCGGCGGCCATGCCGGTGCCCTCACCGGGGCCGGTGTCTTCGTCCACCTGGGGCACCAGCTCGTCGAGCGCTCGCCCATCCTGCGGATCGAAGCCCTCCGCTGCCCAGGTGTCCAGCTGCTGCTTGGCGGCCGCCAGCGCATCCTTCTCCGGCACCTCCACCATCGTTTGCAGGTCCCGGTCGTAGCGGAAGTAACGCATCGAGCCGTCAGCATCCACGTCGGTCGGGAACATCTCCTGCGCCAGCGCCTGCTGCTGGCTGAGCGGCTGATACCCGCCACTGGCCTGCGGCTCGGGCGCACCGTCCAGCAGCCCGGAGCGTGTCGCATCGCGCACCGGCGTGCTCGTGCTATCCACTGCCGTGGCCGCGGCCGACGACAAAGGCCCAGCAGCAGGGTCAATGCCCATTTCTTCGGATCGGCGCCGGGCAACGTTCACCGCCCCGCCAATCGCAGAGCCAGCGAGAGCACCTTCCACGCCTGCCCGGGCAACGCCCTGCATCAACGGCTTCTGCTCGGCCCAGTTCTGCAGCATCTGCTCTTGGATCGACTGCGGCAGCTCCTCGAGCACGCCTTCGGTCAGCGCGCCACCGGCTACCCGCTTCGCAAGCCCTGGCGCCTGCCCTGGTACCGCACCCACGCCGCCAGCAAGCGCCGTCTCCACGTCGATCAGTCCAGCCTTTTGCGCCAGCCGTCCACCGAAGCCACTGAGTGCACCGCCGATCACACCAGCGCCGGCAGCTGCTGCCGCGGCTCGCCGAGGGTCGACCTCACGGTCGATCTGATCCATCGTGCCGCCGGCGATCACCGCACCCTCACCAGCAGCACCAGCCGTTACAGCTTGGCGCGCAGCCTGGGCCGCCGTTGCAGGCGCAGCCACCATGCCGGCGCCGCGCGCAGCGCTGAGGCCCACCCGGCCAACAGCACCGCCCACCAGCATCTGCGGCAGGGACTCGGTGACCAGGCCGGCGATGTTCCCAGGGTTGCTCGCATAGGCACCCGCCACATCCGTGGCGCTGCCGTCCTCCCAGGCCTGGTCGATCTCGGCGGTACCAGCTTGGCGCGCAGGGCTGTACTCATCACGCGCCTGCTCCGACCACTTGCTTGGCTGGAAGCCCGTGGCCTCGCCCAGGCTGTCAGCAGCCTCGTCGACGAAGCGCTGGCCGGTCACGGCGCCGGCGACGACATCCGCCAGGCCAGTAGCCACGCCAGGGATCTGCTGCACACCACGTTTCAGGTCGGTACCAAGGTCGCCGAGCAGGGAGGTGTTCTGTTTCGGCTTTTGGCCTTCGTCTCCAATTTCGAATTCGTCCAGTAGATCAGGCGTTCTGCGGCTGCTCGCTTGCCCGCCCAGACTGAACTCGTCGAATAGATCCGCCATACCACCCTCCAAAAAGAAAACTCCCGCAATAACGGGAGTTTCAGAGGTGGCGGCGGTAGCGGCGAACCCTACAGGGGGTTGGCTGCACTATCTCAGGCGCGGCAGGCAGGGAAGCGGCTGCGCTGCCCATCAGGTGTGGCCAGCCAGGCCTGATGGTCCAGCCTGCGCTTGAGGTTGGCCAGTGCGCCCATGGCGAGTTGGTACATTTCTTCGTTGGTGATGCCGAGCATGTTCGGGTCCACCACGTTCGCCAGCATCTGCTGGCGGTTCATTACCATCGCGTCGGACGGTACCGGTATTACTTGCTCGCGACCATCGTGGTCGTAGCTGACCAGCCAGCGGCGATTCACCAGGGATGGCACTTCGGCTTTTTGGGCTGGCTCGCGCTTCTGCCAGTGAGCTGCCAACACGGCATAGCATTCGCGCTTGTACTGGATCAGCGCCGGCTGTGTTTCCTTGCGACAGCGGGATACGTCGATGCCGAAGAGCCAGCCGTTGAGCATGTCGAGGGGAAGGAAGATGTTATCTCGGGCCTGGGTGTCACCTGGGAGCTGAATTCGTATGACACGAACGCAGGTCGCCAGAACTTCATCACGCTTGATTCGCTCGAACTGGCCGCTCCAGGAGAGGCCAATGTTATCGCTGATGGGCTTCATGGCAACCAGGTGTTGGTCGCCATCGGTAATAACGGTCAGGGCCTGGCCGTGGAAGTCGACTGTTGCGAATGTTGCTGTGCTGGTCATGATGGAACTCCTACGATCTAGTTGGAGTTCGCCACCTTCGTTACCAAGCGAGAGGGAGGCGAACCGTACGCGGGTTGGTAAACCGGGGACGTAGGAACCCGGCAGCCCCGAAGGGCTCCCACGCACGGCCCGCCACAAAGCGGGCACAAAAAAACGCCTTACGGCGCTGTGCGCCTACGATCATTCCGGGTTACCAAGCCCGTCCACTGAGTTGGCAGCGGCACGGTTAAAGGTATCGCTCCCGCCAGTTGCCGTCAACAAGCGCAGCGCGAATGGGGCCTAACCCTACAGGGGGTTTGAGCGTGCCAGGCCTTCAATAACCTGGCCTATGATCAGATCTCAGTCACGACGACGCGACCATTAACCCTTTTAACTATTCTTTTTTTGAACACCAAAACCGTTTTTTCCTGCTGGCCAGAAGCGGAAGCAATGGAACCGCTGCGCTCGGCATCGTCGTAGGTCCTTGGATACTTACGCTTTTCAGTGTCACCGGTCGAATTACCCCAGCCGGCACCACTTTCCATCCGCGCTTCAAGCGTCATGTGAGTAACCCAAATGTTTATGGACGAGATCTGGTTCATTGAGCATGGCAAACTTCTGCCCTCTACGCAAAACACCAATATTGGTGCGCCCCCCGACAGTGGGGACTCCCCGCGCGAAACGCTGCATTCCCGACTGGGTATTTACCAGCAGTTCTACAAACTCGATCGCGTATTGGGTGGGAAGGTTCCCGTAATCAATGTCACCGATCGCCACACGCCATGGCGCATCGAAATCAACGGGCCGCAGCTCGAAAGAGAAATCATCCGGAATGGTACCCCCCGCAGCATCTAGCTCGTCCAACAAAGACTCGGCTGTACGGGAGACTTCAGCGTCAAGATGCATCGAGAACATTCTACCAATACCGTGTGCAAGCTGTCCGTCGACACCGACGAGCAGTCTTTCCACCCAATCCGATTGGCCACCCCAGCAAGTGCCTTTGTGCGGAGCAGCGGGGAACTGATCGTACTGCGCATCATCACGGATCGAGACCTTTAACACCATGCCTCTCTCATCGTCTCGCCCGTGGCCGCCTATGATGAACTGCAGATCGTCCAGGTATGGCTTTACCTCATCCTCTATCTCATGGAACCCAACCGCCCGCTCCCACTCTGCCCGCATGTAGCGCCTGAAGTCCTCCGCCACATCCGCAGTTCGGCTGTAACTTAGTGAAGCGATCTCATTAGAGCGTCTAAATCGCCCTGCTAGCTCAGCGATTGTGGAGCCACTCAGAGTAGCTATCCCAGCTGTTACTGCAGCAACTGAGGTGTCGTCATCCTCATAAAGCAGAAACATTTTCCGAGCCCCACCCCAAACGTTGGTTACAAGGCTACGCATGTTCGCCGCAGAAACGACCTTGCTGCCGGTGGCATCCACCAGTTCGTTACCGTTCGCGTCTCTTGCGAAACCCACCTCGGGACGAAAGGGAAAGATGGCCTGCTCTGAAACACTCGAGAGGCTGTCGCAGCCGAGAACGATGGCATCGTAGGTGGCTACGGCAATATTTATAGTCATGCTCTAAATGCATCCCTGTGATCGCTGTCGGAAATCCTTGCCTGAAGGTAGGATAGCCATCAGCCATCAATAAAGGGAAGTACCAGCTATGGACGCCGTGGGATGTTTAGTGCGAACGGTAGTTATAGGAGCTTCGCTGGCACTGCTCCCAGCAATGGCTTCTGCTGCCAACTATGCCACCTGCCTGCTCGACAAGCTCCCCGGCGTAGAGAACCAGGCTGCCACCACCGCGGCGGTGGTGATGTGCGAGGCAGACTATCCTGGCGGAATGGCCAAGGTACCTCAGGGCGATAGCCGCGGAGTGTTCGCCTCCTACCGCTCTGGCAGCGAGTGCACCCTGGAGAAGTCCAGAGACACCCGCTTTGTTAGGGCAGTGCAGCTGATCAGTTCCGCGTGCCATCGGCTGTATGACCAGCCTCAGCCTCCAACACGCAAACCTGACCTTTTCGACGAATTCAACATCAAGCCTTGATAATCAAGTAACCGACACGCCAACACCTTGCAGGCGGCGTATCACCTCATCAGTGCTGATCCCTCGGGCGCGAGCAGTTTGCTCAACCTCAGCTTGCGTAACTGTCGCTCGCCGCGGCTGCTGAGCTGCCTGCCCACCACTCTGTATCGCCTGCAACGCTGGCTGCAGCCACTCTTCGAATGACATCTCGCGTCGCCCGCCATCCGGCCCGGTCATTGGCTTTTCCTGCAACCCGCTGAACGCCTTGTACAGGTCGCCGATCAGCCGCTGCTGCTGGCTGCCGGCTTCCTGTTGCGCTTTCAGTCGGGCGTCTGGGTTCACCGATAGCGCGTTGTAGGCATCGAGCGCCTGGGCGCGCTGCTGCTCGGTAAGGCTGGTGTCGTTGATCTGCTGCCGCAGCTGATCGAGGCGCTGGCGATCCTGCATGCCCAGGTCGCCCTCCGCGATCTGCTGCTGCAGGCGCTGCTGGTTAAGGCCTTCCGTGCCCATGCGCTGCTGCTCGGCCTCACGGCGAACGACGCCATCTGCGCCTGCCTGCTGGGCCTGCTGCCGCGTAGCCTCGGTCGCAGCCTGGCGCGCATCGAGGCGAGCATTCTGAATGTCGGCCATGCTTGGCGACTTGGAGCTGTCGCGAACGATGGTTACCCGGCCGCCACCTTCACCGATCTCACCGCGCCGGTTCTCGGCGATCATCTCCCGGCGGATCTCGTTTGCACGGTCGAAGCTCTCGATGGCTCGAGCAGCGTCGCCAGGCTCCCCAAACGACAGGGTGCCGCCCTTCCCGTCACCAACCCCGCCCATGCCACCCTTGGGCATGGTGCGCGCACCGCTCAGGTCGACCGGGTCATTGCTGAACTCCAGGCCACCGCCTGCGCCTTTGCGCATGGCGATATCGTTGCCAGCCTGGGTGTAGCCGTTGCCAATCGGCGATGGCGCGACAGATTTGCTGGGGCCGCTCGCTGGTGCTGCCGCTGGCAAAGCCTCACGCGTCAGGGCCTGAATTCGCTGGGGTGTCGTTGCAGGCTGGCCACCAGCCGAAGGCCCAGGAAGCAAAGGTGAAGGCGTAGCGGTTTTAGCTGGCCCAGCAGCATTGGGTGCTGCACTGCCAAGCGGCTTGACACCCAACGCTTCGCGTCCTGCTTCCTGCACATTGGCCAGCACACCACCGGCCTGACCAAGGCCGGATCTAATGCTTTCATTGGCCTCATCCCGGTAGCGCGATGCTCCACCAGGCAGGGTATTAGGATCACCCCCAACGAGGTTCGCAGCAGTGTTGCGGAGAGCATCACGCCCTGCAGCTATTGGCATACCGAGAGCCCCCACGGCCGCCTTACCAAGACCAGCAGGCGCATCACTCAAACCTAACGGTTTTTCAGTACTGGCCTTCGGCTCAAGGGGCGGGGTAAGCCCGACAGCTCGCTTCCAACCGTCTACCAAGCCGCCATCTGCCAGGGCTTGGTGCGGCTGGGGGTCAGGTGGAATCAAACCTCGTTCGATGGCGATTTCACGCGACCGGCCAACAAGACCCAGGCGAGGCGCCTCCTGCTTCTCGGCTTTCGGCCAGTTGGGGTTGAATCCTGGCAGGCCGAAGCCTTTGCCAGCAGGCTCGCTCGGCTTCGTCTGGGCTGCGTGCTTGTACGGCAGACCAAGGCCAGGCGCCTCGCGCTTTGGCGGCTTGGTCAGCCCGAAGCCCTTGCCACCACTCACCGCCCCGCCATCGGCGAAGAACTGACGCGGCCCCTCCTCGCTACTGCCATCGGCTGGCGTGTGGGTGGCGTTCTTCACCTGATCGAGGACGGCGGCGCCCAGCGCATGCACCTGCTCGGGCGGCATCTCGTACTCACCATTGCTTAGGGCCACCGGCACGTCAGGCTGCTGGCGGAACTTGCCCGCCTTATAGTCCTGAAGCATCTGCAGGTTGATGCCGAGGCCTGGGCCATTCGCCTTCTGACTGCGGACCTGCTCGATCATTTCCCGGCTGATGCCCAGGCCGCCGAGATTCTGCTCGCCAATGGCGGCAGTCGAGTCCGCCGGCATGATGTAGCTGCCGGCCGGCACTTCCGTCTTGATCGAATCGGAGGTGCCGGTACCTGGCCCGGTGACTTTGCCGCCTTCGTTTAGGCGCTGGGGTAGTGGTCGAAGCCCGTACATGGCTGAATCCTCTGGTGGAATATCAGCATGCTGTTGCCAGATCAAAGGCGGGGCAAACCCTACAGGGGGCCAGGGCTGAATTGACTATATGACTTCGACCGCCTTATCGAACTGAGTCCAAAAAGCCGTTGGGTCCGGAGGGGCCACACCGCCCTGGACGGCTACTACAGGGAGCATCTCGCGCGTCCCGAAAATTGATCGCAGTCTTTCATACACTTCAGGAAGCGTATTCTGTTCCCACTCGGGGTACGGTTGGTCTCCGCGAATTCCGAGGGTGTAGGGCTTGCCGCCTGAGCTGCTGGCGTCTGCCACCATGCTAAAGGTGTCGCCCACCGGATACCCTGAACCCGCGATTTCAGACCTCAAGGTAGAGCTTCCGGAAACACCGCTGAGTGTTACCCATTGAATGCTCTCGGCACCCAGCGCCACGCTGAACCCCGCCATCATTTGAGCTGGATAGTTCGCTGAACGGTCGGTGAACGTTTCCGCGTCAAAGTCAGATATTTGAAATGAGTATGCCGAAGCAGTTTCCAGATTGATGGCGGGCTGCAGGATGAAGACCTTGCTCATACTTCCTCACCCATAGTCACCAGGCGCAAGGTATCGCCAATCAACGCAATACCAACGTGCGACCTCGATATGCTGCCCTCCAAACCGTAGAAGGGGCTGATCAAGGCCTCTGTCTCTTTGACTACAACCAGACGGTCAGCGTCGGAAGAGTAGTATTCTTGGTGCGTAGTGACGAAAACCAGCTCCCCATCGTTATTCCACACGATGTTCGCCGACGATAGAGGCGGCACCTTCTGGATCTGATAGCTGCGAAACACCGCTGCAGGGGCAGGTACAACGCCATACGGCGCTGGCTCAGCGCGCATCAAACGCACCTCGATGTTGTATCCCTCTACACTGTCTTCTTCCTGATCCGCCACGATGTAATAAGCCATCTTGTCTGGCCCCAATGTCACAGTGCCTGGCGGGTTCGGCGTTCGTATCAAGTTCAACGTCTCCGTTCCATCCGGCTCTTTGTGATACAGCCAACTAAGGTCGACCGAAGGATCAAACATTGGGTCATAGGTGATGCTGGGGTGGCGAGGCATTGATGCTTGGTCTGAGAAGAATGTAAGCACTGTAATCAGACCGAACTCTGTAGCGGGACCAGTTGCACTTTGCTCTGCGATTTCGATGGTGTTCGGGGTGAGTGACCCCAGGCCGGCAAACGAAATGTACCCCGTATAATCTCCGGCCTCCCCAGCTACCAGGATAAGATCGGTGGAGTACAGCCCGCCTGGCCCGTCCACCTCAAGATAAATGTCGTACGTTGAGTCAGCCACGAACGGGGTATCTATCTGCCCTTGGGCCGCGTCACCGTCGACAGATAAGATCAGCGTCTCCCCGCCTACCGCGAGACGTACTCTTGATACACCTGCTCCTTCGAGCCCCGCAGCATTGAGCTGTATGTCGCCGGCAGCGGTGGTGATCAGGTAATCGACCGATAATTTGGACATAGCCCACCTAAATTCGTGATTGGATTATGTTGCCAGCGTGCATGACGCCAGCTGGAGAGCCGTAGTCGGCAATCTTGGTCCACGTCGCGCCTGAATCTGCGCTTATCCAGGTGTCCCCTTGCTCCGTTCCGGGCTCAGTTGCTGCTTGGGCAGACCCTCCCCTTGTCGCCAGTATCGACGCCAGCGCCTGCGAGTCAGGGTCTTCTGGTGAGAGGCAAACCGGCCGTCCCAGAATCAGCGGGGAAAATACGGTCTCTATCTCTGGATCTATCACACCCACTACAGCAACGGAGTTGGCATTGATGTCGTATACCGCAGCAGCCCAATCCCCGGCCGCGATGGTCGTCGACCCCATCCTGCTGCTCACGTAAAACAGATACTTGCCGTTGCCGATGTAGCAAACCTGGCTCCCACCGGCTCCCTCCGCCCCCCAATTGTCCACGGCACCTGGCCTGCCGGTGCTGTAGTAGAAGGCGGAACTGGCGCCAAGGCATTGAAAGAACGAAACGTCGTCGCTGTACACCACCCGCGCCACATCCTCGCCAATGAGGATCACGTCGAAATTTGATGGGCGGTTGAGATACGGCGTGCTGAATACGATCACGACCGCAGTCTGCCCATCCGTGGCCATGCCGATGGGAGCCTTCATATCGTGGGGGCCGGTGTTAACATCGAAAGCGTCCTGTATGACCTGCGAACGCAGCCGAATCCCCTGGCGGTCTACCCAATGAATATCCAGCGACGCATATCGGCGCACGTTTCCTAGCGGGTCGGGGTAAGCGCGGCCGTCCGTGCTTACCATGAACGCATCCACAAATACGGCGGTTCCGGAATTCAATACCTCGCCACCAGTTCTCAAATGGGCGTTGTACAAGTAGCCGTTATCTACCCTGCGCGGGCGACGGTAGGGATTGTCTGCCTCCTGATGGTCAATCAGAAACTGAGCGGTCACCGTAGCGGCTCTTTCCTCTATGGCCACTCTGACGGTTACCACCCATATTCCACGAGCGCCGTAACTGTCATTGTCATCGATCATGTCGACGACCACTTGTGACCAAAGCGTCGCCCGGTAGAAGGCCTTATCCTCGCCGTCCACCGACTCGACATACCGCTCCGCTACATGCTCCTGCCACGGAACCTGCGCCCAGGAGTAATAGGTTTGGGTGTTGTCAGCTGGGTCGTACGGCGGTGGCGACTGGCGCATGCTGAATGGCAAAGCGCCAAGCTGCCTTAGGAATGAGTCATCGATCTGGATCGTCAGCATAGCCAATGGCGAAGTACTCGGATCTGAGTTCTGCCGACTCCACCCATTGGGCTGCAGTGCAAACCTTGCTCGGTAGAGCTGCGGCGCCAGGACCAGGATCTGATACAGCACCACTGCACTCCGATCTACGAACGCCGCCAAGTTGACCTGGTAAGGCTCCGGCATATACATCCGGTTGTAGCCTCTCAGGTGTCCCAAGTTCCGAACCGTAAAAGCAGTTTCTGCTGTGAAAGTTGGCGCACTGTAGCTAGGCAGCAACGCCTCGCCGAGGCGGTACAATCCTTGAGGCCTGGCCACTAAGAACTCGTCGGTGATAGTGACGGGCTCAATCTTGACCCTTCCGTTGAGGGCATCCCTGCCCTGCGGCAGCTCGATCACCAGAGAGTCAGCCAGATCTGTCGGGGCGGCTACCTTCATCGTGCCGACCACAACCAGCCAAGCAGGAGGGTCGTACACTTCAGCCGAATAGTTTTTACCGACCCGCCGTCCGCGCACAATGAAGCCGTCGAAGAATTCGTGCTTGATCCCAAAGCGGCTGACGATTGATTTGGCGAGCTTCGCAGCTCGCCTCAGCAGGTACGAGCCGCTGGCGGTGTTCGTCTTGCGAATCATGCACCACCAGAGGAAATTTCAGCATTGAGGGTCGACGCAGCACTCGATGCAGCGGCAGCGACATCACCATAGGCCCGGGCGGCCTGGGCAAGCGCCGCATTGCGCGTGTCCCCTGATGCTGAAGCCACTCGTATGCGCTGGCTGTCCAAGCGGCCGTTCATGCGCAGGTTTGCCGCCTGCAGGCGCAGCTCCTCGAAACCGAGTTGCACGTTGTAATAGCTGGCCATCGCCCCCTGGAAAGTCGCATAGGCCTGTGTCTTGATACGGCTGGCTTCCAGATCTCGATTGGGCAAATCAACCCACTGGCGATAGAAGTCCGCCATCGCATGAAGCACGCCCTGTTTCAGGCGGATCGCCTGCTCGCCAGCGAACTTCAGTAGGTCGAGCTTGAGCTCGGCATCCTTGATCGTTTGCGCGCGGTTCACGTCACCGATCGCGTCTGCAGCTGCGCGCTCGACCTGAACGAGCGCGGCAACCTGGGCGCCCACCGGTGCGCTGAATCCTCGCGCGCTGAATTCGGTATGGATCTGTCGAACCGCACTATTGCGGGCTCGATACTCGCGATCCCGGCTCTCATGCCAGATCGCTTCGAACACCTCTTTATTCAGGCCAAACGGCTGCTGGCCGGTGATGATGCCCACCAACCATTCCTCTGGCGAAGTACGCAGCGACGCGTTGATCTCAGGGAAGTACTTGTCGATCCACTTCTCGCTTTCGTTGTCCAGGAAGCGCAGCGTCGAGCTGGAATTGTCCGGGCTCAGCAGATCGCTCAGCCTTGCTGGTGCCTGCAGGCTGGGTTGGCTGATCGAATGGCCCAGATCCGCCCCAGTCACCGATGGAATGAATGACGAGATACGGCCTTCAGCTGCGCGGGCATTCGTAAGCGCGCCCTGGGCGAAGTCCATCAGTTGCTGAATGTTGTCGTCAATCGTCGCCATCAACGTGTCCTGTAGCCAGAGCCGCGGCGCTGGGTAGCGCCTACGAGCAGTTCGAAGGAGTCCACCTCTGCATAGGACGCATCTGCGACCTCCAGCTGGATGGACCAGTTTCTGGCCGCCACCCCCTTGGCCAGCGTTGATCTCTTCACGCTTCCATCGCCGCTGACACGATAAACCCTCTCCGCGCCGTCATCGCCTCGCACACGCAGGTAGCACTGTCCGTCGGTTCGAAGCCCCAGGTAGGCCATTTCCGCGCGCTTGACGTGGGAGTCGCCGAAATCCGAGGTTCCAAAGTCGATCAGCGCATTGATCAGCTCGCCGTTGTCTGTGGCATCACCGATGCGATACAGGCCGTCTGATCGAATCCCGTACGTCACGCCATCCACAGTCGCAAAGGCTTGGAAGTCGAACCCCTCGTAAGTTGTTGGCGCACCTGTGAGGGCGTTGACCGCGTACTGGATCGCCTGATGCCGTGCTGTTGACGTGGAGCTGAACACCGCCACGCTATCCATGGCCATCAGCTCCATCATCTGGCCGAACGAACTCGCCGATGCAACCCGCACAGCATCCATGGTGCTGAGTTCCAACACGATCGTGAGCGTGGCCGAAGACGCGATGCCCAACCTATCGATGCCGAGGAGCAGCAGCGCCGCATCCAGCTGGCTAGAGTCGGCAGCTATGACGTTGTCCATCCCGTCATATTCGCCATCTGCCATGTACGGCGCACCGCTTCGGATATAAGCAACGAGCGGCTTCGCGGCGCGCACGTAAGCAAGTGGCCGGTCCGTCGCCAAGGCAGCGATCGCCGGCAACCTCGCTCTCACGGTCAAGACTCCACCGCTTCGCAGGTTCATGCTCACAATCGGGGGTGGCATGATCGCCACCAGTTGGTTCGGTACCCGCTCCAAAAAACCAAGCGTTGCCCGCATCCTTGCTCGAGGCAGCACCCCGGACATGATCGCGATGGGGCGATCTGCAGCTAGCATGGCCGGGTGCGGCACGAGGGCAGAGAACCGGGAAACCCCGTGAATTCTCCGCAACGCCGCAATCAGCAAGGGTTTGGGAATATCCGCCATCACACCAGCTACTGGCGCGTCAGATGCAAGCATCCGCCACCGCGGAGCCTCAGCGTAGACGTTGATCACCTGGGCCAGCGCCTTAATGCTTGGCGCATCCACTGCATCGCCCAAGCTGTAGAGCAGCGCCGCCCCGAACACTTCTCCAGCGATCGGCACTGACGAGATATACACCTGGTTCCCATTGATCCAGTACGAGACCTTTCCGGCCTCACGCCTCACCGTTACCCGAGCCTGCGCAGGCAGAGAGCCACGGGCCTTGGTGGCGCCCTGCTCCACCACCGTCCACTCACCTTGGCGCGCCACCACTGAATGCGTCATGGCGCCGTAGGTGTGGTTGTACGAGCGGCGTCCGAATCCAAACTGCGTCGCTACAAGAGATGCCGCCAAGGTTCCCGAAAACTCACCGAAATTCGGCACCGGGCTGCGCGATCGAGCGCCAGCGTTCCACCCCGTATTGGCTTGGTAATCGGTGCGCGCGGGTGATCCGGCGCGTCCTGGCAGTTCCGGATAACAGGTGGTGATGTTCTGAAATCGGGGGGTAAGCGAACTGCCCGAGCTCGATCCCGGCGAGCTTTTACCTGGTGGTGGGATGTATACCCAAGACCCGCCAGTCATCGCACCGCCATACGATGGGTTGTTCGCCGGGTTCGAAGGCGCGTACACCATACTCCCAGAAGATCTCCCAGACGATCCAGACGAACTGCCTGAGGCCCTCGAATACCCCACCCTCTGCGCCTGCGTAACGCAAAAGGCAGGTCGCGTAGGTATAGGGGTTACCTCGGCGACATAAATGGCTGTTGGGGTCTTGAATAGGCGGTTGGCCACAGATCACTGCTCCGGGATAGCGATCTGAAAGAAGTCGAACGACTGAGGCGCTCCAGTGATCAGCGGCAGTTCTGTAATCACCATGTCGTTACCAGGTGAACCAGCAGTTCCTTGAAGTCGCACGTCAGTAGTGCCGGCATTGCCGGTGTCGCCGGGCTTGACCAGTCGGAAGAATGTCGGCGACCCATTGGCGATCACAGTACCCGTCCAGTTTTCCGCGACCGACTTCGACAGTACGCCGTTCGGCGCGGCCGACTCGAACGTCAAGGGCGTCCCTGTCCCGCCTGCAGATATCTCGGCGAGCAGTACGGCACTGCCAATTGCCGAGTCAGGGCTCACCGGCACCGATCCGCTGTAGATGCGAACCACGCACTCGTTTAGCAAGGTGCGAAGCGGACCGGACACCACAAGTCCTTCTCGCAGCGCAGTGCTGAATTTGATAGCCATGGGGCTCTCCTAGTTGGTGGGGATGTATGTGATTCCGCAGACCAGCTTGGCGTCCAGATCCACGGACAACTGCTTGGCGGTGGAGAACCGGACAACCGATAGCAACAGGCCGCTGTTGGCGCCCTTGGTCTGGTTCGAAACGATGAATGAGCCGTACACCGTCGCATCTTTGGTCGGCGTGAAAACGGCTTTCGAAGCCAGGTTGTCGTAGGTGCCGTCGTTGTAGCTACGCAGCCACTCGGGCCGCGTCGGCTCGGAATAGTCGAGAAATTCGCCCATAATCGCGGGGATATCCGCGGCGCTGGTATTGGCAGACGCCAGAAAGTTCTTGGTGAACAGGCCGCAGTAGAACGCGGGAATCGACGCGACATCTCCAAAAGGAGCCTGAGCCAGAAAGTCCAGGCCAGCCTGTGGGATACGGTTGTGCTTGACCTCTCTGTGCACCAGCTCGCCGGTGCGTCGATCAAACAGCTGCAGCTCGTGGCGGAAGCCCAGGATGTTCAGGGTGTCGTGGCTCATTAACCTATCTCCAGATCGGCGAAGTCGCCCGTCGCCAGGTTGTTTGTGTCGGTGGCACCGCGCATGGTGGTGACCACCATCTCGTTGCCGTTGTGGCCGAGGTAGCCAGCAGCGCCCTTGCGCGCTATCTCGGGAGCGAATTGCGAGCGGTTCACCAACTGCACCTGGCCCATGGCATCGCCAATGGCCTGGCCAAAGCGGGTGAACCAGGCTGCACGGCCATCAGGCAGGGTCACGGCCGAGCCGGCCACCGCATCCATTTCAAGCACCGTGCGACGGCTGGGCGCCGGGGTTTCCAGCTCGGTGATGAAATAGGTCTTGTCGGCGACGACGTAGACGCCGCCATCGGTAGCGGCCAACAGCGAGACCGGCGCGGGAAACTGGAAGAACCCGCGAACGGGATCGGTGAGATGCGGGTACATAGGGGAGGTAAAAAACACGTAGCGATCGTGCCGGCCCACCAGCACCCCGTGGTAGGCGACCAATTCATCGCAGTAGGGGAGCGGCCCCAGGCCTTCGGTTCCCAGGTATTCCTGGCTGTCCTTTATCGAGGTCAGCGCCACGGCACCGCCGTACAGCAGCCCCTGATAGAACAGCGTGGCGCCGTTGGGCACCGACGCGTAAATGCGCATAGGCCGCGCGTCAGCGCTGCTGATCCGGATCCCGCATCCTTCCGGCACATCCAACAGAACAGGGTCTGCACCCGACTCTTCGCCGTCGGCGCCTACAGCAACCAATGCGATCCAGTACCGTCCAGAGAGAGTGCCGCCTGGTATCACCTCCAAGTGGCAACCCGGCGCCGGCACTGCCCAAGGCTTCAGCGACTTTCCGTCGGTGCGAACGCTGTCGACCGGCGTATTGAGATACAGCACACCGTTGAGCTCGGCTGCAGCTACAGACGAATCCGCCGCGATTGCCCCAAGCTCGATGCTGTCACCGGTGTCGGTGTCGTAGGATCGCAGCACCGCGCCATCCACAATCACCAGGTACTTGCCTACTGCGTAAAGCGCCCGCCCTTCCGCTACTGGCAGCACATTGCTGTAGCCAGCACGCAACGCAAGGATGCCGTCAGCGGCAGGGTCGAAGTTGACCAAGCCCCTGACGGCCCCTTCGGGAAGCCGATTGGCCTTCGCGATGTTGTTGACGCCTTGTGGCCAGGCGTCGAAACGGATTGGCGGGGCTGGCATTGCTGTCTCTCGGTAAAGGATGCCGAGAGTTTGTGGCGGCGCAGGTGCTGCTAGCGAACCCTACAGGGGGTCGCGGCAACCAACCATGCAATAGCTTGGTGCCACCACAGCTATTACACTGGCGACTTACGACTTCAACTTCGAAGAGGCTCACGCATGGAATTCAAATTCCCCAGCAAAATCGATGGCTACCAACCAGAGGTTGTCAGAACATTAGTAAATGTCGAAGACGCCGCAAGCCGACACGCAGCGCTAGGGTTGCATCATCCTGCAGACATTTTCCTTTTTGCGTTCACGGATGCCTTAAAAAGTATCGAACGCCTAGCTATAAATCTCAAAATAGAGACGCGAAAGAAGTGCGAAAGTCCTGAATACAAGATCGACCTTGATGACTTCCGTATAGACATATTTAACATGCTCTTTTTTACAAACAACTTTATCGAGGCATGCCAATCAGTTATCAGGTCGATTTTCTCAGAGGATGAAAAATCTAAGTTCACTAAGGCATCCCGTGCGTTCAGCGCAGCCACTTCAGATATACGAGCACACACGTCCGCGATAGTTAACGAAATAAAACACAAGCACCGTGTAATTCGCCCTTTTACGTTCTCATCCCCTGCAGGAGTAATTATTGGATACTACATTGAAGGCATCGTTGCAGAAAACTGTACCGGCCCAGACCCTCTGATTCACCAGAGGTTTGAAGATGTATATACTGGATTCTCCCTAAACCAACAATTATCGTTTCACCTTTTTAGCTTGTATAAAGTCGCCGCATGCCTAGAGTCAACTGTAAGGGCACACCGGAATGTTAAACCTGCCGAGACCATGGAAAGCCATAAAGACATAGCTCTTGATTGCCTACGCGCCGTATCAGAAATCCCTCTAATGCTGTTACCTGACGAATTTAACAAAGACTACGCGACGGTCGTAGAGAAGAAGCCAGGACACTTTACAATTAGCAATCCCAGCAGAAAAAAACCTGAAAACCCACAGCGCGCACATGCACAAATCAGCTTATCTACAACAGTAGGAATTAAGGCGAGATCTTTTACAATGCCCTACTTCATTCCTAGAACGTAGAGTTCTCTATCTATCGGCATTGATTATTCAGCGCAGCCAATACATTGGAGAACTAGAACTATCTCACCCTTTAACACCAATCAGTTCTTCCCACCTTGTGGTGTAGCACCGGCTCTTCATCTCCCGCTTCATGCCCCACCAAGGATCGACCGGCACCCGCGCCAAACGCACGGTGCCGGCACCCTCCCGCCTGTTGATTGCATCCAGCGCGGCCATCACCTTGTCACTGCCGGCCCGCGCTGCGGGCGCGAATAGATCAGCCGTCACCTCGCCGCGCTGGCTCAAGTCCATCAGCAGAATCGAGCACTTCGAGTACGCGAAGCCCTGCCGGTAGATCGCATCCAAGGCGCGCAGCGCCGGTGCCAGAATGTCCCGCGTGTCATCGGTCGGTACTGGCAGCGCCACCGTTTGCGCGTTCGCGTAGCGCGGCAGCGCAGGGTTGTGGATCTGCGTCTTGATGCTCACCTGGATGGCACCGCACAGGCTCTGCTGGCTGCGCAGCTTCTCGCAGGCGCGCGTCACGTAAGTGGCCAGGGCCTCGCGTATCGGCGCCAGGTCTTCTAGCTTCTCGCCGAACATCTTGCTGGAGCAGATCGCCTGTTTCGGCGGTGGGCCGTCGTTGAAATCCAGGCAGCTCACGCCGCGCAGCTCGCGTGCGGTGCGCTCCAGGGTCACGCCGAATTGCTTGCGTAGCGTGGCCACGTCGAAGTGCGCCAGATCCCACGCGGTGTGAATCTTCAACGCCTCCAACTGCGGCGCCAGGCGCCGGCCGATGCCCCACACCTCGCCCACCGGCGCGATGCGCAGCAGCTTGGCCTGGCGGGCCGGGTCGGTCAGATCGACCACGCCGCCGGTGGCCGGCCACTTCTTCGCGGCCCAGTTGGCCAGCTTGGCCAGCGTCTTGGTGGTGCTGATGCCCACGCCCACGGGCATGCCGATATCGCGCAGCAGGCGTGCCCGCACCTGGCGGCCGAGGCCATCCCGGTCGGCGATGCCGGTGAGGTCAGCCCAGCATTCGTCCACGCTGTACACCTCGATGCCGGGCACCATGTCACGGATGGTGCGCATTACCCGGTTGCTGATGTCCGCGTACAGCGTGTAATTGCTGGAGCGAACCACCACGCCGCCAGCGCGCAGCTGGTCGCGCACCTTGAAGTACGGCGCGCCCATGGGAATGCCGAGGGCCTTCACCTCAGCGGTACGGGCGATCACGCAGCCGTCGTTATTCGAGAGCACCACCACCGGCTTGTGCTTTAGGGCCGGCTGGCAGATGCGCTCGCAGCTGCAGTAGAAGCTGTTGCAGTCGATCAACGCGAATACCTGGCTCATGCTCAGCGCCCCACGTAACTGATCACCCAACGCACCACGCCCCAGATCTGCACGCACTCTTCGTACTCCAGGTTGATGTCGGGCGTGAAACGGCTGGGCGCGCGCAGCACCAGGCGGCCGTCGCCGTCATCGATCATCAGGCGCACGCGGTAGAGGCCGTCGTCCTCGAGATCCACCACCACGTACTGCTCACGCTTGGTCATGGTGCCGCGGTCCACCACCAGCCGGTCGCCGGGGTACATGCCGAAGCCGATCAGGCTGTCATCCTCCACCCGCACCACCCATACGTGGGGCGCCCCCAGGCTGGTCAGCGCGTCGAGCGAAAGCCCCTCTTCCTTCTCGTCTTCGGCGGGGGACTGGAAGCCCGTGATGCGCAGTTCCTTGGCTTCGGGCAACAGGTGGGTGAGCCGCTGGTTGCGGCCCAGAATGGTAAGTGACATGGGGTAAATCTCGATTACTGTATGTACATACAGTAATCGAGGCATTCACATCATGGCAAAAGGCAATTCCCGAACGGCAGCCGCTCCCAGCACCTACGAACTGCTCGGCGCCCGAGTTGAGCGGGTTATCAACTCTCCGGCCGCGCAAAAATCCCGATCAGCGGTCTCTGCTCCATCAAGGCAACAGAGATTCTGACCATGGGTTTCTCCAGGCACGAAAAAGCCCGCGCAGTGGCGGGCTGCATTGAAATGACCGGCGATCAGCCTTGCGGCTGCACCCATAGATCGGCCTGCGCCTGGCCGGCCAGCGCGAGCGCTTCACGCAGCTCAGGCGCGCCGACGTCGACGGCGGTGTTGTCGTGCAGCACCCAGCGCACAGTCGCGCCGTCACCGGCTGACTCCAGGCCGAGGATGGCGCGAGCCATGCGGCCCTGGCTGATCTCGTCGCCGTCAAAGACCTGGCCGCTGGCGGTCGTCACTGTGATGGCTTTCACGGCAGCGGCGCGGGCGAGCTTGAAGGCATCACGCAACGCCTGTTCTTGCACGGCCTGCTTGTCGGCGGCGGTGATCATCTTGCTGAAATCGATGTTCATGGCGCCTCCACACTAGCAGCGGCCCAAGGCAATTCCGCGAGATCCGGCCCGGCGTCGAGCGGCAGTTTCACAGTGCCTGCCTTCGTCACGCGGATCGGGTCGGGGAATGCCACAGCATCCGATGGGTTGAGCCCGTAGGGCAGCCTCAGGGTGACGAACAGCGTATCGCCCGCCCTGGTTATCTCGTCGGTGAACCACTCGGAATTCACAGCGGTAGCGGGCAAGGCCTGGCCAGCTTGAAGCGGCGAGAAGTCAAACACCTCCCCATTGATGGTCAGCGCAAAGCCGTTCGTTGAAACACTGGGCGCCGGCTGATCACCACGGAAAGGCGACAGTTTTATGCTGATCATTTCCACCTGCCTGTCAGCTTGAG